>JBHGBM010000043.1:0-44139 GCA_041946965.1 Bryobacteraceae bacterium | reverse complement strand
GGCTTAACTCAGCCCGGCTGTACGTGACGCTTGACAGAGTCGCCCCATACTAGAAGATATATTTCAGTCCGAACTGCATCTGCCTCGGGCTTTGCACGCCGGTGATGATGCCGGCCGCGTTCGCGTCGAAATTGCGATTCGGCAACCGGAAGTTCGGCGTGTTGAACGCGTTGAACGACTCCCAACGGACCTGGATTCTCCGCCCTTCGCCAAGCTGGATATTCTTCATGAGGTTCGCGTTGGTGACGAACATGCCGGGAGCGTCCAGGATATTACGCCCGGAATTCCCTGGCGAGAACGGCAGGAAACCGTAGCGGTCCGGCAGGCAACTGGTCCGGCTGGCGCAACCGGCCACGCCTACGAAGGCGCCCGGGTCGTACCAGCGGTAGCCCAAACCGCGCCTGCCGGTTCCGGAGGTCTCCTTGCCGCTGGCGATGCGGTTGGGCCGCGTGGATTCGCCGATGCTGGCGTTCACGCTGGAGTCCTGAATCGTGAAGGGCGGCCCGGTCGACGCCGTTACCGTTCCGGAAAGCTGCCATCCGCCGAAGACGCCGTTCACGATCTTTCGCGCGTTGTGCAGCAGGGGCTTGCCGCGGCCTATCGGGGGGGTGTAGTTGAAGACCGCCGTGAAGACGTGGCCCTTATCGGAATCCGACCGGCCGCGCTCCAGGCCGAGATTCCTCGCGTCCAATGCCCCTGAGACACCCCCGGACGAACTGCCGGAAATCTGCGAAGTGGTGTCCAGGGACTTGCTCCAGGTGTACGCCAGCCGGTAGAAAAGCCCGCGCCCGCCGCGCTTGCGAAGCATGATCTGACCCGCACCATAAATCGAATTGGAGCCAAAGTCGTAGTAGTTGATCGTGTTGAGTCCGGGATAGTTCACCGGAAAAGCGGTGCCGTAGGCCATGTAGTTCTCGATAGAGCGATACGGCATGTTGATGTCGTATTTCCGGCCCAGATGCGTGCCCTTCGATCCCACGTAGCCGATCTCGAGGATGTTGCCGCGGCCGAGATCGCGCTCCACCGTCAGGCTGTAGGTTTGCAGATAGCCGACCGGAGCATGGGTCTGGAACCCGTTCGAAGTGTTCACGCCACCCAGCGCGGCCAGAGCGAGGGGCCAGGGATTGGCAAGGGTCAGCGCGTTCGGATCGCTCGACAGGCGATTGAAGTTGTAATTGACGGCAAAAGGAAACGAGGTGCCGAGATCGTAGCGGATATCGCTCAACATGCTGCCGGAATAGAACCAGCCGTAGCCGCCGCGGATCACGCTCCTGCGGGTTCCACCAGGCCGCCAGGCAAACCCGAGCCTGGGAGAGAAGTTGTTGTAATCGGTAAACACCAGCGAGTCCGGCAGGCCATACTGGCCGGCCAGTCCAACCCGGCCGGTCAGATTCGACCGTTTCAGCAACTGATCCAAGTCCGGAATGGTCTTGTCGCTGGCGATGATGATCTTGTTCAGCTCCGGCACAAAGTTGATCATGCGGCCGTGCTTGTCGTGGGGAGGCGGATTGATCTCGTACCGCAACCCGAGGTTCAGGGTCAGGTTGGGCGTGGCCTTGAAATCGTCGTTCACAAACCCGCCGTAGCTCCTCCACCGCAAATAGCAGCGCGTGGGTACGGCGGTTATGCTCGAGCTGCTGACCAGTCCTAGAAGGAGATCGGCGAACGCGTCGCCATTGCTCGCGTTTCCGGCGCCGGTCCACACGCCGTTCGTGGTCAACGTGCCGCGGGAGTTGTTGTAATACGGCTGGTCATACTGGCCCAGCGAGACGTCCGCTCCGAATTTCAGAATGTGCTTGCCTTTTATCCACGTGAGGACGTCGCCGGTTTGATAATCGGTGGCGTAATACGCCAGCGGATCGTTCACGGCGAACCCCAGACCCGCATAGTTTGTGACGTTCACCTTCGGGAACCCGGCCAGCGCCGGGTCGGTGGCCGAGCCGGCCATCCCGAGTTGGGCGGCGTCCGGCTGGCCTTGTGAATCATCGATGTGCTCGTTGAGAGCGTTGCGGCTGAAGCCCACCCGGAATTCGTTGATCAGCGCCGGAGAAAACAAGTGCGTGTGCGTGATGCCGCCAAGCGACCGGCCATCGTCGCCCACGTTCGCGAAGGTTCCCAGATTGGTTCCGGCGAACGGCGAATTGGAGGAATTCCAGCGATAACCATACCGGACCGAGATGCTGTCCTTTTCCGAGAAGCGATGATCGCCCTTGCCGACCACGCTGGTCCAGTTCGACCAGCGGGTGGCCGCCGCCTGGTAGTTGTTTCCGATACTGATGTAGTTCGGTTGGGGAAAGAACTCCATCATCCTCACCGCCACCGGGCTGAACCGGCTGGCGGGGATGGTGTTGCCGGGGAAGGGCGCATTGCCCGCATACGGGTCCGCAACCGTAAGCCGCTGGCCGCGGTTGTTCACCATTCCGGAGAAATCCCCGGCCCGCTGGGCCGGTGTCGGGACGTTGTTCAACGTGGTTGCCTTGCTGGTCTCGCGGTAGCTCTCCCAACTCACCATGAAAAACGTCTTGTCGTGCCCGTTGTAAATTGCCGGGAGGACCACGGGACCGCTGACCGTGGCGCCGAATTGATTCCGGTGCAGGGGATACTTCACGGGGTCGAAAAACGGCCGGGCATCCAGCACGCCATTGCGGAGGTACTCGAACACGGTTCCATGCGGCTGGTTGGTTCCCGATTTCAGCACCATGTTCATGATGCCGCCCGCCAGTTTCCCGTACTGTGCGGAGAACCCGCTCACCTCCATCTTGAACTCTTCGAGAGCGTCGAGATTCGGCCGCAGTTGTGCCGCGGCGCCGCGCGCGCTCCGGTCGTTGAAGCCGTCCAGATAGAAGTTGGTGTTGTCGCCGCGCGCGCCATTCACGGTCATGCCGGAACCGGCGGCGCCCTCAGCGAGCCGCTGCACTCCGGGAACCAGCAGCGCGATATCGGTAAAATCGCGCCCGTTCAGCGGCACCTCCTGGATTTCCTGCTGCCCGATCACGGCACCCTTCATGGCGCCATCCTCGGTGTTTAAAGGGGCGGCCTCGGCGGTCACCTCGACCGTCGTGCTGACGGCGCCGACCCTGAGCACGATGTCGTCCCGGAGCCGCTGCCCGGTCTCCAGGACGATCTGGGATTTGCGGTAGGTTTCAAATCCGGGTTTCGAGGCGGTCAGTTCGTAAACTCCGGGCGCGAGTCCGGTGATGGCGAATAGACCACTCTCGTTGGTCTGGATCGTCTGTTCGATATTGGTGTCTGTATTGCGGACGCCGATTCTGACTCCCGCAACCACGGCCTTGCTCGAGTCCACAACAAGCCCGGTCACGCTGGCCAGGTTTCCCTGTCCCAAAAGAGCCGGGCAAAGCAAGCACCCGAGAATGACGGATCTGGTGAAAAGTGAAGCTCTCATCGTTTTCCCTCTTGGGGGTTGCGCCGGCCGGCCAACCGGCCCGCCTGGTTCCTGGGCAGCCTGACGATAGCCGCGGAGGCGGGCGGCGCTTTCAAGGCAAGACGGCCGCCGGCCGCGGACGGCAGGGGCGACCACTCGCCGGTCCACGAGCCGCTCTCGATGGGCGCGCCGCCGAGCGTGATTCCGGCCTTCGCCGCAACGTCGCCTTCTCCGGTCCTCATGTACATCACCGCGCCGCGCCCGGAGATGCCCGGCGCCGCGATCGTGACATCCGCCTCGCATGCGTCCTTGTTGATGATCGTTACGAAGAGATTCCCGGCGTCCCGGACGGCGTACGCGGATAAATTGAGTACGTCCGGATTGGCGACCGCCACAGGCACTTCCGCTCCGCGGCCACCCACGTCGAACGCCTTGATGCCGTACGCGATGGGATGGACGCTGTAGCCGCTCTTCAGGCCGTCGTCCCGCGTCGAGCCGGGATATATGGTGGTGTTCAGAATCCACCGGCGGTTGTGAAAATTGATCCCGGCAGCTCCGTGCGCCGCCCACCAATGCAGATAATCCAACGCCCAGAGCGCGGAGGTGAACGTATCGCTGGCGTCCCTGGCGCCGCCTGTGAAGTTGTTGGTTTCCTCGAGGCGATACGGCAACCCGCTCGACGCCGCGGCGGGTGCGAACGCCCGGTAAAAGGCATCGTAGTGCCGCTCGATCCAGGCCGGCGAAAGCATTTGTTCGCGGGCCCCGGCGGCATCGGTCACGCGCGTGCCGTCGCCGCCGGGATAATAGTGCTGCGTGATCGCATGAATCAGACCCATATGTCCGAATTCTTCGGCAAAGCTTCGCGTCCAGGCGGTGATGCCGCCTGTGGCCGGTCCGCAGAATTTTGCGCCGGGCGCGGCGTCTGTGACTGCCGCGGCCATCTTCTTCCACTCGGCGCGAAAGGCGGCGTAATCCGGTATCTCGGGGTATACCTTCCGGTAGTAATCGGGCTCATTGCCGATCGCGAAACAGGTGAGTTGTTCCCGGTACCGTCGCTGGATGTGTCCCGCGATGGCGGCATTGCGGCCGGGATCGCCTCCCGGCAGGCGTAGAGTATAAATCACCTTCACGCCCGCCGCCGCGGCAAAGGCAAAGAGTTGATCGGCGTCGCTCTCGCCGGGAACCGCGTAGCGGGGCATGTCCGCCGTGTTTCCCCCCATGCGCAGGCTCCGGATGCCCAAGGTCCGGAATAGGGAAATCAGCGCGTGATTCGCAGACGCGAAAAGATGTTCTCCGCCGGGTTGCGGCAGCAGGTTCGATGTTTCGAAACTCAGTCCCAAAAAATCGGCGGGGATCTCGACTCCGGCCGCCCGCACGTCGGGGGTCACGGTCACCGGCGGCGGCGCCAACCCGATACAAAACAAGACTGCGATGCCAGGGCTCATCGCTGCTGACATATTGTATATCACTGCCATCAGGCAGCAAATGACCCGGAGCAGGCTACATTCCGGCCAGCCGCATCGCTTTCGGGATCTCCGGATTGCGCATGAACCATTTCCAGAGAAACCCAGAGCGCAGGTTTTCCGCGCTCAAAAGCGTGATGCCCAAGTCCAAGCCGAGCACATCCGGCGAAGCCCATCCACTCGCGGGATCGAAGGCGTCAGTGAAGCCATAACGTCCCCAGATCCTGTCGCCGTAACGCTCCTTCATGGCCTTAAGCGCGGGCAGACAGATGTCTGGCGCGAGCATCAGGGAACCGGCCGCCGCACAGGGCACGACCGTCCCATTGATGGCCTTGTGCCGGGGCGGTCCGCCCCATGCTTTGTAACCTGTGGCGCTGTTGGAACTCGTGACGCCCCAGATGTCTTCCGAATAACCCGGGAATTCTTTGGACAGATCCATGCAGAACAACCGGTGCGCTCGCGTGGCGGTCACCGAATTCTCAAACCAATCGATCCGCGAGCCGCGCCGCTCCCGGCGTCCCCGATAATCCACGAACGCCTGCGAATACTGGTGTGTGAACAACGGTGAGAGTCCAACGTAGCGGTACTGGCGATACGTGTTGATGGGACGTTCCCAAGCGTACCAGGATTCCGGTTTGATGGCGTGTGTGGAGGAACCGATTCCCAGCAGGTAGATGATGGTGAATTCGCTGTACCTGGCCCAGCGCGCCTTGAGAAATCCGTTCTCCGGCGTCCAGCCGTGGGAGAGCAGCAGCGGATCGCCGGCCAGCATCCACTGGAAGTCCATGCGGCCGTAAATACGGGTGGCCAGCCGCTCGATCTCGGAATCTTTCTTGAAATACTGCCGGGCGGTCAGGATGCCGCCCATCAGGAGCGCGGTGTCGATGGATGAGAGTTCGCTCTTCTTCGCGCTGGTCTCCAGCACGCCGCTGCGCTGACCGGTCTTGACGTTCATCCAGTGAAAGAACCAGCCGTGCTCCTGCGGGGCATGATCGGCAAAGAACCGCAGCGCGTTGCGAACGCGTGTGCGGGCCTCGTCCGGTCTCACCCACCCGCGCTGCGCGGCAATGCACAGGCCGGCCAGCCCGAAGCCGGTCACGGCTATGCTGCCGATGTCCCGCCGGACGGGATCGTAGGGCGCTCCGTCCGCCTTCGCACGGCCGCGCGTGATTCCAGTTTCGGGGTCTGTGTGTTCCCAGAAGTATTGGAAGGAGCGCCTCGAAAGGTCTTCGAGGAACCGGTCGTCTTCCGAGGATAGTTTCGTTGGGGAGTTGTACAGCCCCGCCAGGGCGGAGCCGGGAACCGCTAGAAGTGTCCGCCGCGTCATCGTTAGACCTTACTTGGCCTGACGCGGGCGGGTACCGGACGGCTCTCCGGTTCCTCCCTCACGCCAGTTCTGAAGTACAGCCCGTACCCTCGCCAATTGAAGACCAACCTCGGCGTATTCCTGTTTTGCACTGTGGTGCTCGACGCTGTAGTACCCCTGATAGCCGGCCTTCCGCAGGTTGCCCATTTTTTCCGCCAGCGGCCCCTCCGTGATGTTCCAGGGGATATGGGTGTGGCAGACCCACGGAGCCGCCTCGCGGTCGGCCGCGTCCTTCTCCTCCGGGCTTCCCGCCCAGCCGCCGAAGTGGCACGAGATCCCAAACCCGCGGTGATCCACGGCCTTGTAGAGCTTCTGCATGGAGGGCCAATACGCTTCCGGTCCCCAGTGGTTTTCAGCGCCTACTTTGAAACCGTGATCGTATGCGAACTGGGCATACTCTCTGTAACGTTTGACGATGTAGTCGAACTGCTCCCCGGTCCATTCGGACTTTTTGCGGTCGCCACCCGCATCGATGCGCACGAACTTCGCCCCCAGGATGGCGTTCGCCTTGAGGTGCGCCAATCCGTTCTGGTAGTACTTCTCGCGCTGGGCAGGATCGTCCATCCAAAGCTGGGCATAATCGACGGCGAGGTCGGCGAGGACGAGTTCGCGCTCATCGAGCCCGTCCCTGACTTTCCGGATGTACCCCTCGTCCGTGCTCATCAGGAAGCCCTTGTTTCCGGTCCAAATATCGGCGGCTCCGAGGTGATAACGATACTTGCAGGTTTCCAGGTAGCCGAACACGTCCATCTTGCCTTCCGCCAAAAGACCGCGGAACGAATAGGACAGAACCGACAACCGCATGGGCTCGGACGGCGCGCCGGTTGCGGCGGCCGCTCGCCCGCCTGCACTCCAGGCGGCAGTGGACGCCAGGGCCGGGACTCCCATAAGAAATGAACGCCGGGTACTCATAGCTCCCACCCTTTTCTGTACTCGCGAAACATATACTTGTTTGCCTCGGAAACGTTGGTAATCTTCATGTTCTCGCTGTCGAACAGGATCTTCCTTCCCGCGCGAAGCGCGATCGCTCCGAGATTGACGCTATCGGAAAGAGCGGCGGCATTCGGGAAAGCGCCGGGCGACGGCGGACCACCCTTAATGGCTTCGAGCCACAACTCGCGGCGGCCCGGCTCCGTCCCGCGCCGGGATCCGCCGGAGGGGGGAGCCGGGGAGATCCCGAGCAGATCGCTCCTGCTTTTCGGATAGATCTGCGGGTTCTGGCCGGTGAAGCCGGCGACGATCTTGCCCTGATCGCCGATGAACATAATTCCCTCGGGCGAGAAGTCCTGCTCTTCCGCGACCATCTCTTCCGGGACTCGCGGCCGCATGCCGCCGTCGTACCAGAACAGATCCAAAGCCGGCATGTCGCCTCGGGCAGCGTACTTGAACTGAATGGTGCAGGCCGCCGGAAAGGAGAAATCGTTCTTCACCCGCTTGCTCACCTGGTCAACGATCGAGCAGAAATGCGTCTGCCAGGCCTGAACGCTGAATGGAGAGCCCAGTTGGAATCCCGTGAACACCGGCCAAAGGCTGTAATGGCCCATGTCCGCCAGAGATCCTCCTCCGAAATCGTACCAGCCGCGAAAGACGGCGTGGGTGTAGTGCGGATGGTAAGGACGGTCCTGTTCCGGCCCCAGCCAAAGATCCCAATCGAACCCCCGCGGCACGGGCGGCCTGTCGGCGGGGATCTCGGTGTACTGCGGCCACATCGGCCGGCTTGACCAGTTGTGCACCTCCCGGAGTTTGCCGATAACGCCGGCGTTGATGCGGGCCACGATCAGCCGCATGGCTTCTCCGCTTCCGTACGGCAGGAAATAGGTGACGACCTTGGTCTTGCGCGCGGTCTCGATGACGCGCCGCGATTCGTACAAGCGATTGGCCAGCGGCTTGTGGACCAGGACGTGGATGCCCTGATTCATGGCCGCGATCGAGATAGGCGCGTGAAGATGGTCGGGCGTCATGATCTTCACTACGTCGATCCCTTTTTCCTTCGCCAACAGCTCGCGGAAATCCGAGTACGCCCGGCAGCCCTCGTACTTCCAGGCCTTCCGCTCGCGGGCGTAGTAGGCGTTGACTACCTGGCGGCCGATCTCTCTTCCGCCCGGACAGCCCGGCTCGTTCTCTTTCCAGGCGGGATCTCCCAGCAACGCTCGGATGCGTTTGCGGACCGATCCCTTTCCCCACTCCACGTAGTCGTTGCTTTCCCGGTTGGGATCGCAGACCGCGACGATTTGAATCTCGGGATTGGCCAGCAAGCCGCCGAGCTCGTTGAATCCCTGAGTTCCCATGCCGATATGGGCCATGGCGATCTTGTCGCTTGGAGCCACGTAACCGGCGCCTCCCAGAACGTGCCTCGGGACGATCGCGAACGCCCCGGATGCAACCACCGAGTTCGTGAATTTTCGTCGATTGACATCGAATGCCATAGCCACCCCTTTCGTTTCAGAAGGTAATGTTGATCCCGAACTGGGCCGTGCGTGGACGGCTCAACTGGGAGGAGGCCGTTATCTTTCCAAAATCGGCGCTCGCTGGATTCAGCGAAGGCGTGTTGAACTGGACCTGGTTGAGCACGTTGATCAGTTCCGCCCTGAGTTGCACCCTGAGCGGTTCCACGATGTGCACGTTCTTGACTAAAGAAGCGTCGATCTGGTTGATGTGATCTCCGCGGAAATCGGGGAACACGGACGGCAGGGTGCGAATGTTGTTGGCGAGCTGGATCCGCGAATCGGTCCGCTGTCTCACGGGGTTGTCCGCGCCGTTGGTTTGGACGGCGGCATCGTGAAAATAGAATCCGCTGGTGTCGAAAACCGGCGCGCCGGGATTTCTCTTGTCGTACGTTGTCACCAGTTTGTTTGGGTCGCCGGTAAAGTAGAGATTGCCGGGAGACAGCGGCCGGCCCGACTGGATCAGATAGACTCCGCCCATTTGCCACCCGCCGAGGAAGACGTCCAACACGCGGTTCCATCCCGTTCCGAACCTGCGTCCCCTGCCGAAAGGCAGTTCCATAATCCCGTGGACGGAGAAGTGGTTCGGACGGTCTTCGCCCGATACCCGGTCTTCGGGCGAAGCATCGGTGGGGTTCAGCAGGCTTAAGCGCTCTCGAAGGCGCGAACGGCTGTATGATGCCGTGAGAGTGAAGCCGGAGCGGAAGCGGTGGTTGGCCCGAATCTCCATGCCACGGTATCGCGTGGAACCGTCGTAGCGCTGGCTGATGACAGAGGAGAACTGCGGAAACGGCAGCAGAATCTGGGCTCGCTGCACGGTGGATCCCGAGAGGCTGGTCGCTCCCAGCAGGCCGGCCATGGGGTTCGGAATCTGCGCCGTCAGGAAATTGATGACTGCCGCATCGCGGACGGGGCTCGTGGACAGGTACTGGCGTGGAATCGCGTTGAGATCGAAAGCGATGCCCATGTCGCCTCCGCGCGTCTCGGTGTAGGAGACTTCCACCACCCACCTTCCGGGCAGCTCACGCTGCAAGCCGGCTTTCCAGCGTTGGGTGGTACCTGTCTTGCGCTGGAGGGGCGTGAAGGAGACGCCTTGTCCCAGAAACGTCGACAGTCCGGCGCTTGGCCCGGCCGGGTTGAGAACGCCGTTCGGGAACGGATCGGCGAGGCTGGCGGCGAACGTCAGGCCGCCATCGAGCGTCGGCACAATGTTGGTGGTCTGGGAAAATCCAGGCTGGTTCAGGCCGTCAAGGCCGAACGGGAGCATGTAAAGACCCCAGCCGCCGCGCAGCACGGTCCTCGGCGTGATCTGGAAAACCGCGCCGAACCGCGGCTGTAGCAGGTTCGTCTTGGTCTCCCAGATACCGCGGCGGCCGCTATCGGCGAACAGCAGGCCGCCTCGAACACGAAAATCCGCCGGCGCGAGCGCCGCATCGGGCTTGGCGGCATAAGCAGCTCGCGCAGCCGCTTCAATAGGGCTCGGCGTTGCCATATCGAACCCCCGCGTGGTGCGGTTGTACCGTTCCGTGGTCGGGATTTCGATCTCGTACCGGAGGCCGAGATTCAAGGTCAGGCGGCGGCTGACCTTGAAGTCGTCCTGAAGAAAGAAGCCCTGGTAAAACGACTGGATGGCCGAGCTTGCACTCCGGTTGATGGAACCGCCGGTCGGCAGTCCGAGCAGCATGGATGCAAGTCCTTGCGCCGGACCGGGCGCCGCGGGCGAGTTGTCCAAAGGGCCCTTCGTATATGCATTGCCGAACGAGTACGTCCCGGCATCGGTCATGGCGGGCATGGCGTTCAGCCTGTAGGCCCTCACGTCGTAGCCGGCGTTCAGTACGTGCCTGCCCTTCATCCTGGTGTAGGCCGGCTGCACGAAGAATATGTTGTGGCCCGCGAAATCTCCGCCGCCGCCGCTAAGCGTGGCGACGCCGGTGGTGCTGAAAGTCGGGAAGTACCGGGCGCCGTTGAAGCGCGCCAGGGTTGAGGTGGGAAAGCCAAGCGACGCAAGATCGAACCCCGCAGCCTTGAGGTAATTCCCCACGGTGTAGCGCGTGATGCCGGCGCGCACGTCGATGACGTCGGTCGGAGACGGCACATAGACATGATCGAGGAACAAGCCCACGTTGCCCCGGAAACCGAGGCCGAGAGAGGGATTGACTCCGTTGTACGTCGCTCCTCCCGCCCAGCCCGTCGAAGGGGAGTCGCGGAAATTATTCAGCAGGCGGGCGAAGGTGCGGTGCCTGGCGCTGAAGTTATGATCCACCCGGATCATCTCGGAGTGGAAGAGGTCGGTCTGCGTGTCATTGGCCACGTAGTTGTTCGATCCCTGCGCGTCGCCGGGAGCGTTGGGAGCCGGGTAGTACTTGAGAAGGTTCTGCGCGATCGGGTCGAGTCCGCCGGCGATCTTATTCCCAGGGAAGGGGGTCCGCTGAATCCTTCCCCCGGTCGCTCGCCTGGCGCTGAACGGGTCGTAAATCAGGATGTTCTGAGAGAGTTGCGCGGAGAAGTCCCCGGTCCTTTGAGCCGCCGTCGGAACCGTCTGGTTGCTGCCGAGCGGCTGGTAGGTATCCATCTTTTCAAAGGCAAAAAAGAAAAACGTGCGGTTGCGGCCGTCGTAAATCTTCGGAAGAATCACCGGCCCGCCGAGGGTCGTGCCGTAACGGTGCAGGCTGAGCACCGGCGGGCTGACGTGCGCCCGCCGCAAATAGAAATCGTTGGCCACCAGAGTGTGGAAACGCGTGAATTCCCACGCGGAGCCGTGCAGACCGTTGGTGCCGCTCTTCAGCACGACGTTTACGGCCGCGCCCGGAGAGTGCCCCAGCCGCGCGTCAAATGAAGAGGTCTCCATCTTGAATTCCTGCACGGCGTCGGCGGGTGGAATATAGGAGACGTTCATTCCCTTCTGTAGCCCGCGGCTGTCCGCATTGTTGGGAGCGCCATCGAGCGCGAATTCATTGCCCCCGGGCGCGCCGTCCACGCGCATGTTGGCCACCACGCCGTTGTCGTACGGCCGGATCTGGAGCATGTTCGCCGCCGTAAACACCACGCCTGGGGAGAGGCTGGCCAACATGAAGGGATTGCCGAACGGCAGCGGAAGCTCCGCGATCTGCCGCCGGTCCATAACCGTGCCGGTCGATGCGGATTCCGTGCTCAGCATCGGCGTCGATTCGGCTGTCACTTCGATGCTCGAGGTGACGCCCGCGGGCTTCAACTGGAAGTCGACCGCCAATTTGTCGCCCACCAGAACCTCAACGCCCTTGCGCTCCAGGGTGGCAAACCCGGCCAACTCCGCGGTCAGATCATAGACTCCCGGGGTCAAGTACGGAAGCATGAAACTCCCGGTCGAGTTCGTGAGCGCTTCCGCCGCTACGTTGGTCGCCGTGTTTCTTGCCGTCACCTTGACGCCGGGCACGACGGCATCGCTGGGGTCCGTGACCCGCCCGGTGATCGTTCCCCGCGATTCCTGCGCGGGCAAGACGCCGGCCAGGGCAGCCGTCACTGCGAAGACCGGCAAGGCTCGAATCGGAAGAGAGCGGTTTAGCGCGGACATAATGTCCTCCTGAACATAATACGCCGCCGCGCGGTCCATACGAGCGGCAGGCCCTAACCTCGCGGCGCGTCCGGCTCAGCAGGCGATTGGTTTCCGCCGGGCCGGGAGCTCGGTCAGCGTTCTAATGGGCAGTGGTCTCCTGCCACTGGCGTGCGAGTTGACGCAGTTTCTCCTTCCGCGAGGCGTGCGCCCGTTCCGCGGCCAGGTTGCAAGTCTCGCCCGGATCGCGCGCCAGATGATAGAGGAACTCCGTGCCATTCGGATATTCGCTGTACTTCCACCCGCCGCCCCGGATCATGATGGCGGCTCTGGCGTCCGGGGCGAGTCTGCGGGTATGAGCGGGATTGGCCGAAACGCGCTCGCAGTAGGAGTATTCGCGAGGTTTCGCCAGAAGGCTGCGGCCCTGCATCCCGGCGGGCGCCGGCACGCCCGCCAGCGCCAGTATCGTCGGCGCAAGGTCCGTGAGGCTCGCCGCCGCCGCCGAGCGGCCCGGCTCCACCCGGCCCGGTGCGGAAACGATGAGCGGCACCCGCACGATTTCGTCGTAAAACGCGCTGGTGGATTTCCAGGCCATGCCGTGCCCGCCCGCCATGTCGCCGTGATCGGCGGTGAATACGATGATCGTATTCTCCCCGCGCCCGGCGGTCTCGAGAGCGTCCAACACGCGGCCAACCTGTTCGTCGATCATAGCCACCGAGGCGTAATAGATGCGCAGGAATTCGCGCATCACCCCGGGGCCCGCTTTGCCGAACACACGGCTGCTGTCGTTTTCGAAATAGGGATGCAGCGCGTCGTGGTTGTCCGGCAGTCTTACACGCGCCGGGTCGAACCGCTCGTAATACGGCCGCGGGATCACATTCGGATCGTGCGGCCAATTGAACGAACAGGTAATCGAGAAAGGACGGCTGCCGGCGCTGCCGATGGCGGCGATGGCATGATCCGCGACGCGGTAGTCAAAGGTCTGCTGAGGTTTCAGATCCAGACATCCGATTTTGCCGATGAAATCGGAAATCCTCTCGTTCTTCAAGCGCGCGGCCTGCGCCAATGCGTTTCGGCAGCGGGCGTCAATGGTGACCGGCAGAGCCCATCCATACCAGTCCATCCACTGCTCCCGGGGACGGCGGCGAACCTCCGCGAATACCGAAGCCATCTCTTGCGCATATTCGCGATGTTCGCCGTAACATGCGCCGTAATAGGGGAGAGAGTCGCCGGAGAGGTGCCATTTTCCGTACTGGCGAGTCAGGTAGCCCCGCGCGTGCAGCACGCTGTCATAGGTAGTGTCGGACACCGTAATGCCTTCTTCCGTCGCTGGCCCGCCCGCCGCGGGATAATCCTTCCGCATGCAGTTGTAGACGATGCCATGCGCGTGCGGCCACTGGCCGGTCACCAGCGACGCGCGCGAGGGCGAGCAGAACGGAGCGGGGCAGGTAGCCTCGGTAAACACCAGCCCGCGCCGCGCCAGGCGTTCCAGGTTCGGCGTGGGAACCGGACCGCCGTAGACACTGGTGACGCCGGCGTTCAGTTGGTCGGAGATCAGCACCAGGACACTCGGCGGCGGGGCCTGTGCAGCCAGCGATTGGAGGAAAGTGCGCCGGGTCATCCGCATCAGAATAGCAGGGCGCCGGCGCCGGCACGCTGCTGCCGGACTTGAGCGCGGCCGTCGGACCCGCCGGAGAGGTCATCGCCGAGGACATCCAAGCCGGTTCCGATTTCGCGCTCACCCACATCCGCGCGGGAGGCGAACAGGTCGCGCAGGAGGTGCAGGCGGCCGGTTTCAGGCTGCTCTGGCGGCGCGAGCACGCTCCCGGGCGGCAGTACATCGCCATGTTCCAGGTCCCCTGATAGCCGCTACGAACCCGCCCGCCGCGCGTCCCGCACCGTGATCAGCAGCGTGCTCGCCAGCACCATCGCGCCGCCGATGATCCCGGCCGCGCTCAGCCGTTCGCCCAGCCAGATGGCCGCGATGGGCACGCCGAACATGGCGATCAGGTAATTGGAAAGCGCCGCCTGCGTGGCGTCCAACGTGTGCAGCGCTTTCAGGAACAGCACCATGGAGAGCCAGTTGTGCAGCAGGGTGAGCAGCAGCAGCCCGGTCCAGGTCCCCGCCGTGAACTGCGGCGCCCGCGCCAGCACGTCGCTCTCCCGCGCCAGCACCAGCGGCGTCATGATCACGAACATCGCCGCGTAGGTGAAGAACAGCATCTCCATCGGCGTGTAGCGCTCGAGCGCTTTTTTTCCGTAGGAGTTGTAGAACGAGCTGCCCAGCGTGCCCGCCAGCACCAGCAGGTTGCCTGCCAGGTAGGCCGAGCCGAAATCCATCCGGCGCAGGTCCGTCTGGGAGCACAGCAGCACGCCCGCCATCGCCACGGCGAAACTTATCCAGCGCACCGCGGTCATGCGCTCGCCCAGAAACACGTACGCCAGCACCGCGGTGAGCACCGGCAGCGCGAGCATGATGATGGCCGCGTTGCTGGCCGTGCTCATGCGCGTCCCCCAGGTGACCACAACCTGGCCGGGAAACACGCCGGCTGCCGCCAGCACCAGGAACATGAAGATATCGGAACGCCGCCAGTCGCGCTTGCCCGTGCGCCGCTCCGCGCGGATGAAGGGCCAGAGCAGCACTGTGGCCAGCGTCATCGGGCCCCACACGGTGAACAGCGCCCCCACCTGGTCCTGAACCAGCTTCACGCAGGTGAACTGCAAAGCCCACATCAGGTTGCAGAGGAAAAGGAACACCCAGGAGCGCATGCCGTCAGGCTTTCACGCGGGCTTCGTACTTCTCCACCAGCTTGCGAATGTCGTAGGTGAATTCCACCCAGGCGCGCTCCCACTGTTTCGCCGTGCGCCGGTTGTACTTGTAGAAACCCCTGGCGCCGGAGATGCCGTTGGCGCCGCTCGCCACCATGTCGCGCATGGTCTTCGGCAGCTTGCGCGTGTTGGCCAGTTTCGGGAACAGCCCTTCCGCCACCACGGCGTAAGCCGGGATGCCCGTCAGGTCCATCCAGCGGAACGGCCCGGCCAGAGTCGCCCACCAGCCCATGTCGTTGCGGAAAGAGCGGTCCACCGTTTCGATATCCGCCACGCCCGCCTCCACCAGGTAGAGCGCCTCCCTCAGCATGGCGTACATCAGCCGGTTGGAGATGAAACCGCGGATGTCGTAATTCAGCGCGGAGGGGTCCTTGCCGCACTTCTTCCCCAGCTCCAGGGTGCGGCGCAGCGTCTCCGGCGAGGTGCGCTTGCCCGGAATCACTTCCAGGTACCTCATGATCTCCGCCGGCTCGCCCCAGTGCATGCCGATGAAGCGCTCCGGGTGCTTGCGGCCTTTCTGAAGATCGCTGATGGGGATGCTCGAAGTGTTCGAGGCGATCACCGCGTCCGGAGCCACCACGCTCTCCAGTTCGTCGAAGATGGCGCGCTTCAGCGCCAGGTCTTCCTTCACCGATTCGATGGCGAACTCGCAATCCGCCAGCCCGGAAACCGAGCGCACCAGGCGGAAATCGCGCCGCCATGTCTTCAGCCGCGCGCGGTCCAGCAGCTTGTGCGCCGCCAGTTGCTCCATGGCCCCGGCGATGTGCTCCTGGGCCGCTTTGGCGCGCCGCGCCGTGCGGTTGTAGGCCACCACGGAAAAGCCGTGCGCCAGCAGGCTGGCGGCAATCCCGCGCCCCAACAGGCCGAGTCCGGCAATGCCGACCGGTTTCATGCTTTCTCCTTCACGCGCGCGATCACGTCGATTTCCACCTTCAAATCCCCCGGCAGCCCGGATTGCACCGTGGTGCGGGCCGGCAGCGGCGGTGGGAAAAACTCCGCGTAGGCGGCGTTGAAGGCGTCGAAATCATTGATGTCCGCCAGGTGACAGGTGGATTTCACCACGTCCGCGAAGCCCGCTCCGGCGGCTTCCAGCACTTTGCCGATGTTGCGCAGCGCCACGCGGGTCTGCTCGGCCGTGTCGCCGGGCGCCGGCTCGCCGGTCTTCAGGTCTTCGGCGGCGTGCCCGCTGACCCAGAGCCAGCCGTCCATCAGGATTCCGGCGGAATACGCGCCGGTTGAGACCTGTTTGCCGGGATGCTTGATTTCCGTCTTCGCCATGCAGCTTTGATAGCAGATCGCACGGCGAGGGCGCAAATCTCTACTCTTTTGACACCATGGGCACGAACATGACGCCGCCCATGCTGCGCCGCCGCGTGGAACCGTCCGCCCGCTTATCGAGCACGACCAGTTCCTGGCTGAACGGCGACGATCCCACCGGAGCCACCAGCCTGCCGCCCGGCGCGAGCTGATCGATCAGCGTCTTGGGGATCTCCGGCGGCGCCGCCGTGATCACGATGCGGTCGAAAGGAGCGCCGTCGGGCCATCCCTTGTAGCCGTCGCCTTGCCGCACGGTGATGTTCGTGCGGCCGAGTTTCTCCAGCAGCGCCGCGGCCGACTTCGCCAGCTCCGGCACGATCTCGATGGTGTAAACGTGCTGCACCAGCGGCGAGAGCACCGCCGCCTGGTAGCCCGACCCGGTGCCGATTTCGAGCACCCGGTGCGTCCTGGCTGGCTCCAGCAGTTCCGTCATCCACGCCACGATGTAGGGCTGCGAGATGGTGGCGCCGTACCCGATGGCCACCGGATGATCGCCATAGGCCAGGGCGCGCGATTCCTCCGGCACAAACAGGTGCCGGGGCGTGTTCCGCATGGCCGCCAGCACACCGGGGTTGCGGATGCCGCGGTCCTCGATCTGCTCCTTTACCATACGCGCCCGCAGGGCGGCCGTGGGGTCGGCCGCCAGCAACAGCAACAGCCAAACCATGTCCGCATCTTACTCCCACGCGAACAGGCCCGGCGGGCCCACCCGCCGCGGGTGCCCGGACTTGTACCAGACAAGATGATAGCGCGCCGGCTGGTAGTGGTTCGCGGCCGTGAACGGCTCGGCGAATTGCCGCCCCGCCAGCTCCCGGCGCACGAAGAACGCGTTCGTCCCCATCAGGTTGCAGCCCACCAGCACGTACCCTTTCTCCGCCCCCAGCCGCTCCAGCGCCGTCAGGCTGGCCCCGAAGTGACTGGTGCCGTCCCACTTCGCCCCGGGCTCGTAGTTCACCACCCAGGCTATGCCGGGCGGGAAAATGGCGTTGTACTCGATCACCACCACGCGCGGCGTGAAGGCCTTGATCGCCTTCCACACCCAGTAATCGTTGCGATCGATGTCGATAGCCAGCAGGTCGAACGACGGCGGCGTCCGCTCCTCGCGCAAAAGACTCTCGATGTTCTCCGCGGTGACCAGCGCCTGCCGCACCCGCAGCGGCTTGCCTTGGCGCCGCTCCCGCGCGGTCTTCACGAAGCCGGGCTCGGCATCCATCCACAGCCCGGACCACCCGCCTTGCAGCAGCAGCACGGTATTGTTCTCGCTGCCGTCGCCCGAGCCGAACTCCACGAAGTAGCGGTTGGTGGTCCCGATGCGGCGGAAGATCTCCGCGAGCACCCCGTCTTCGCCCGATTGCGCGTAGACACTGGCCTCGTGCCGCGCCAGCCGCCGCGGATCGCGCGCCGTCTCGGCCGTGGTGAGCTGGTTGACGAGCTGCTCCACTTGCAGCCGGTTCAGCAGCTCGATCTGAAAGTGCGTGGGAGGCGGATCGGGACGGCGAACGGGCGTGCCCCGCCCGTACCAGAACCCGATGGCGGCCGCCACGGCCACCGCGGCAACGGCAAGCAGCGCGCGCACGGTTATGCTCCCGCGGCGCGGGCCAGCACATAGGGCCCGTCCGGAATCACCGCCACGCGGGCAGCCGGCGGCAGCCCCGCGGACAGCGCCTGTACCGCCGCTTCAGCGCTCGGGTAGGACCGCCCCCACAGGTTTGCGTGATACTCCGCCGGCAAACCGGGCACGTACCAGAGCACGTCCGCCTTGGCCGTCACCAACCCGAGCTTCTCCAGTTGCCACTGGTCCACCACCACCTCGGACCGGGCCAACAGGTCGTCCATGAATTTGCGGTCGGAGGGGTATTCGAGCAGCATACGCCGGAACTCGGCCGCGCCGGCGCCCTCGGTACAGGCGGCCAGTATCAAAATTTTACCGCCCGGTTTCACAATGTGAGACGCCGCGGTCACGCCTTTGATGCACTGGTAGTAGGTGAGGTCCAGCGGATACCCCGCCGAGGTGGTGATGACGGCATCCACCGGCTCGGGCAACTCCTCCAGCATCACCCTGGAAACGAATTCCACCCCCCGCCGGTGGGCCTGGATCGGGTCGCCCGCGAACACGCCCGCAATGGCCCGGTTGCGCGCCAGCGCCACGTCCACCAGGAAATCGTGCCGCGCCAGCCGCGAAATTTCCACCAGTTCCCGGTGCAGCGGGTTGTCCTCGATCGACCCCTCGACCGCCTTCGGCTCCCGCATGAAGCGTGGGCTGTGGATCACCTTGATGGTCTCCTGCGCCGCCAGTCCGGGGCAGATCAGCTTGCGCCCGCCGGAGTAGCCCAGCATCAGGTGCGGCTCGATGAACCCCAGGGTGATGTGCAGATCGGCGTCCAGAAAGCGCGAATCGATGTAGGCTGGAGTCCCCGCCGCGGTAGTACCCACATAGCGATGCTGCTGGAAGTCGCGGGCGTCGTGGTTCGCCACCTGATACCTGGCGGCGATCTCCGGGCCGCAGATCTCGCTCATCTCCGCGGGTGTGGCGGGACGGTGCAGCCCCGTGGCAATCAGGATACGGATGTTCTCGCGCGGCACTCCCGCGGCTTCCAGCCTTGCCAGAACCGGTGGCAGCACGTGGCGGTTCGGCGCGGGCCGGGTAATGTCGCAAACCGAAATGGCGGCGCTCCGTTTTCCCGCCGCGAGCGCAGCCAGCGGCGGGGCCCCGATGGGGGCATCCAGTGCCTTTTCAAGCTCCGCGGCCGCGCCGGTCAGGGGAGTCGCGGAGCGGGCCTCCAGCACGCGATAGCGAAAACCCTCGGGCAGATCCAGGGTGAGACCGGTTTTTCCGAACGCCATTTCGATGCGCATACAGGCAAGGTATCACGCCGTGAGCTTCTCCACCGGGCGGCATCAAAGTTGCTCGTAGATGACCCAACGGGAGGTTGGTGCAGATGCTAGTAGCGGGATGTTTGGCGGCTTTGGTGATTGTTTGCTTGCTGTTGTCGATGGTATCGTCCCCGCCGGCAGTGGGCCGGTAGTTTTCGGGACCGCGCCGTTTTGACACACCCCTGTCCGGAATGTGTACGTTGCCCGGACCCTTCCCGGTGAACTATACTAAAGTGTTGGAATCAGATGCCGAAACGCACCTATCAACCGAATAACCGCCGTCGCGCGAAGACGCACGGGTTCCGGGTCCGTATGTCCACCAAGAATGGGCGTGCGGTGCTGGCCCGCCGCCGCGCGAGGGGCCGTAAGAAGCTGACCGTAAGCGACGAGAGGTAGGCGCATCGCCGGCTTTCCGAAACGTGTCCGCCTGTTGCGATCCTCGGATTTCCGTAGAGTTTACGACCACGGGCAAAAATACGCATGCCCGTATTTCGCGGCTTTCTGCCTGCGGGACGCCGCCCAGGAATGTCCCCGGATCGGTTTCACGGCGCCGCGCGCGCTCGGCAAAGCGGTGGTGCGGAACCGTATCAAGCGTCGGGTCCGCGAGGCTGTGCGCCTCCGGCTCGATCAATTGAGTCCGCAGTGGTCCATAGTCATCAATCCGCGCCGCAAGGCATGGGACGCCCCTCTTCCGGAGCTGGAGAGGGAAGTGGAGCGGCTCTTTCGCCGCTGCAATGGCTCCTGATGCGAGTGCTGCGTCTGTACAAGCTGGTGCTCTCTCCCGTGCTGCCCCCCGCCTGCCGTTTTTACCCTACCTGTTCGGAATACATGGGGCAGGCTGTGGTCCGGCACGGCGCCGCGCGGGGCGTGTGGCTGGGTTTGAAGCGCCTGGCCCGCTGCCACCCGTTCCATCCTGGCGGGTTCGACCCCGTCCGGTAGCCTGATTCCGCTGGATATATCGAGCATGCCCGAATCTGTTAACAGCGGCGGTTCTCCGGAACAGCCGAAACCGATGTCCATGGAACTACGGCTCCTCATCGCCTTCGTGCTGATGGGGGTGGTGATGTTCACCATGCCGTACTTCTACAAGTCCGTCGCGCCGCCGCAGGCAGCCAAGAAGGCCGCCCCCGCCGCCGCGCAGCAGCCCTCGCCGCAGGCCCCGGAGGCGGCTGAGGTCAAGCCGGCCCCCCCGCCGCCCGCGCCCGCCCCCGCGGCGCCCGTAGCCGCCCAGAAGGAAGACCTCTTCTTTCTCGATACGAACCTCTACCACATCACCTTCAGCAATCGCGGCGGCGTGGTCACAAGCTGGCTGCTGAAGAAGTACAAGACGCATGCCGGCAAGCCGCTCGAGCTGGTGAATACCGCCGCCAGGACCGCCCGCCCGATGTCCTTCCACTTCGATAAGCAGAAGCCTTCGGTGGACCTGAACCAGGCGCTGTTCGCCGCGCGGCCCGATCCCGACGGGCTGGGGATCACCTACGAGTACTCCAACGGCCAGGTTTACGCCAAGAAGACATTGCGCTTCAAAAAGGACAGCTATCTCTCCGAGGTGAGCAGCCAGGTCACCGAGAACGGGAAGTACATCCCGGCGCTGCTGGCCTGGCGCGGCGGCTTCGGCGATCTCGCCGTGGTGAACCCGGCCTCGGCGCAGCAGACGCTTTACTACGACACGGCCTCGGGCCGGCTGGAAAAGCAGGCGGCGAAGGCGGCCAAGGACGGCCCGGTGACCTCCACCGGCGCTTACTCGTTCGCGGGCATCGAAGACACCTATTTCGCCGCGGCGTTCCTTCCCGAGGGGACCGCCACCGTTCAGCAGGTCACCTTCAGCGACAACGCGCGAACCGTGTTGCAGGAGAAGGAGGAGGCGTTCGCCGGCGTGGCCGTGGGCAACGGCGGCGCCAACCGCTTCGCCCTGTTCGTGGGCCCCAAGGACGTGGACATCCTCAAGGCGGTAAACCCCAAGCTGGAGCAGATTGTGGACTTCGGCCGCTGGTTCGGCTTTCTGGCCAAGCCGCTGTTCCTGATGGTCAACTGGGTGAACGACCACTTCGTTCACAATTACGGCTGGGCGATCGTGCTGGTCACCATCGGGCTGAATTTCGCGCTTTTCCCGCTGCGCTTCTCCAACATGAAGTCGATGAAGAAGATGCAGGCGCTCCAGCCGCAGATCAAGGCGATCAACGACAAATACAAGGGCATCGGGATGCGCGACCCGCGCAAGACGCAGCAGAACCAGGAAGTGATGGACCTGTACAAGCGCTACGGAGTGAACCCCATGGGCGGCTGCGTGCCCATGCTGATCCAGATCCCGTTCTTTATCGCGTTCTACAGCGTGTTCAGTGTGGCGGTGGAGATGCGCATGGCGAGTTGGCTGTGGGTGACGGACCTCTCGCAGCCCGAGCAGTTGCCGATCAAGATTCTGCCCATTGCCATGATTGTGAGCCAGTTCTTCATGCAGAAGATGACTCCCAGCACCGGCATGGATCCCAACCAGCAGCGCATGATGCTGATCATGCCGCTGGTATTCGGGTTCATGTTCTACAACTTCTCCAGCGGGCTGGTACTATACTATTTAACCAGCAACCTGGTCATGATCGCGCAGCAGTGGTTTTTCAACCGGACATCGGTGGCGGAAGCCCTGGCGCGCTCCGTCCAGGTGGCGCCGAAGAAGAGGAACGGCAAAAAGTAACTTGAGCGAGCGCAAGTACTCCGTAGCAAGAATCGGCCGCCGGATCGACGATTTCCTGCGGGACGTGCTGACCAGGATGGAAGTCCAGGTCGATTACGAGATCGCGGACGGCAACCCGCGGCCGGACGATTTCGAAACGCCGGACGTGGTGGTGCGTTTTTCCGGTTCCGATGTGGATGCGCTGCTGGCCAACAAGGCCGAACTGCTGCTGGCCCTGGAACACCTCACTTCCGAGATGCTGCGGCTGCCCTCGGAAGACCACTCGCGCCTGTGCTTCGACGCGAACGATTACCGGCTGCTGCGCATCGAGGAACTGCGGGTCAGCGCGCTCACGGCGGCGGAAAAGGTAAAACGCACGGGCCAGCCATTCCGGTTCAATCCGATGAACAGCAGGGAGCGGCGCGTGATCCATCTCGCGCTCCGCAACGATGCGGATGTACGGAGCGAGAGCGCCGGGGCCGGGCCGTTCCGCGGGGTGGTCGTGTACCCCGCCGGAATGCCGAGCCTGCCCGACGGCGCCGTGCCGCCCCCTCCGCCCATGCGCGGGCGCGGCGGGAGAGCCCGCGGCGCGCGCCGGTAGTTTGGACACCAGCAGTACCATCGTTGCCATTTCCACTCCGCCGGGCCGCGGCGGCATCGGCGTGGTACGGCTCTCCGGGACCCAGGCCCGGGCCATCGCCGGATCCATCCTCCGGTTTGGGAAAACGCCGGAGTGGCGGCCGTGGTCGGCGCAGCTTGCCGTGCTGCTCGATACGGGCGGCGAGCCGGTGGACGAGGTAGTGGTCACGTTCTTCGAACGCCCGCATTCGTATACCGCCGAGGACGTGGTTGAGATCGGCTGTCATGGGTCGCCGGTGGTGCTGTGCGCGGCGGTGGAGCGCGCCATGGCCGCGGGCGCGCGGCCGGCCGAGCCCGGCGAGTTCACCCTGCGCGCGTTCTTGAATGGCCGCATCGACCTGCCCCGCGCGGAAGCCGTGCGCGACCTAATCGAAGCCACTACGCTCTACCAGGCGCGGGTGGCCGCGCGCCAGATGGAGGGTTCGCTCTCGCGCCGCCTCGCGCCGGTCAAGGAACCGCTGCTGGAACTGATCGCGCTGCTCGAAGCCGGCATCGACTTCGCCGACGACGACGTGACCGTGGCGGGCGCCGAGGAGATCCTCGCGCGGCTCGACCCCGTGCTTGCGGCCGCAAGCCGGCTCGCCGCCAGCTATGCTTACGGCGGGTTGGTCCACGCCGGGTTGAAGCTTGCCATCGTGGGCCGGCCCAACGTGGGCAAGAGCAGCCTGTTCAACCGGCTGCTGGAGCAGGACCGCGCGATTGTAACCCCCATCCCGGGAACCACCCGCGACGTGGTGAGCGAGACCGCCTCGATCCGCGGCATCCCGGTGAAGCTGTTCGACACCGCCGGAATCCGGGAGGGCGGGGAGACGGTGGAGACGCTGGGAATCGAGCGCAGCTACGAGGCGATGGCGGACGCGGACCTGACGCTGGTAGTGGTGGATGTGTCGGAACCGTTGGGGGACGAAGACTTCGCGTTGATCGAGCGGGCTCGGGCGCAGGGGCGTTGGATTCTGGTGGGGAATAAATTTGATCTTGTGCGCCGGGCTGAAGCCCGGCGGCAGGCTGAAACCCTGACCCCACATTGCGTCTCCGCTCTTACGGGCGAGGGCATCGATGCCCTGCGCGACGCCCTGCTGCCGCCGGAGGAAGACCCCGGCTTCCTCACCAGCCTCCGCCACGAGCAACTCCTGCGGGAGTCGGTGAGCTACCTGGAGAAAGCCCGGCAGGCGGCCGTGGACGGCATCCCCCACGAGATGCTCCTGCTGGATCTCTACGCGGCGCTGCACCCCATTGACGCCCTGACCGGCGCCACCACCGCCGACGATATTCTGAACCGGATCTTTAGCACCTTCTGTATCGGAAAATGAAGCCACTTATCGAATTCGAAAACGTCACCCTCAGCCGCGACGGCACCACGGCGCTGCGCAACGTGAGCTTCTCCGTCGCGCCGGGCGAGCACCTGGCCATCCTGGGGCCCAACGGGTCGGGCAAGTCGTCCCTGATGAAAGCCATCACGCGGGAATGCTACCCGCTGCTGGGCTCCACCATCCGCATCCTGGGCGAGGAGGTCTGGCCGCTGTTCGACCTGCGCGCGATTGTGGGCATCGTCTCCAACGATCTGCTCGAAAGCTGCACGCGCTACCAGTACACGGGGCGCGAGATCGTACTCTCCGGTTTTTTCGGCAGCATCGGGGTATGGCCGCACCACCACCTCACGCCGGAGATGGAGCGGCGCGGCGAGGAAGTCCTCAAGCTGCTCGAGATCGAGCGCCTGGCGGACCGGCTGACGTGCGAAATGTCGTCCGGGGAGGCGCGGCGGTTTGTGATCGGCCGCGCGCTGGTGCACAACCCGCGGGCGCTGGTGCTCGACGAGCCGACCACCAGCCTGGACTTCCGCGCCAAGCACGAGCTGCGCGCCGCGCTGCGCAAGCTGGCCAAGGCCGGCATCACCATCGTGATGGTCACCCATACGCTCACCGACATCATCCCGGAGATCGGGCGCGTCATCCTGCTGAAGAACGGCGAGGTCATCAAGGACGGTCCCAAGACCGAAGTGCTCACCGCGGAGTCGCTCAGCGCGCTGTTCGAGACACCGGTGGAAATCGTGCACCGGCGCGGTTACTATCACATCTGGTAAACCGATGAGATATCAAAGATCGCGCGCGATGCTGGAGGAAGCCGCGCGCTCGCTGGCCGGCGGCGTCAGCAGTCCGTTCCGGGCGAAATTTCCCGTGCCGCTGTTTCTGGAAGACGGCTGCGGCTGCCGCGTCCGCGACGTGGACGGCAACGAGTACATCGACTACACGCTGGCCTGGGGGCCCAATATTTTGGGCCACCGCCATCCGCGCTTGAGCGCGGCCATGCAGCGCGCCGCCGCCGGCCCGCTGATCTACGGCGCGCAGCACCGCGCGGAAAGGGAAGTTGCCGAACGCGTGTGCGCGCTGGTTCCCTGCGCCGAACGTGTGGCGTTCACCTCCAGCGGGAGCGAGGCGGTGCAGCTTGCCATGCGGCTGGCCCGCGCCGCCACGGGCCGGCCGAAGATCCTGAAGTTTGAAGGGCACTATCACGGCTGGATGGATTCGGCGCTCATCAGCCATCACCCGCGCCCGGAGCAGGTGGGGCCGGCGGAGGCGCCCGCCGCGGTTCCGGAATCGCGCGGGCAGGCGGCCAACGCGCTGGAGAACGTCGTGGTGGCGCGCTGGAATGACGCCGCGGCGCTCGAAGCGCGGCTCACCGGCGAGGTGGCGGCCGTCATCATGGAACCCGTGCTGTGCAACAGCGGCTGCATCCTGCCCCAGCCCGGATACCTGGAAACGGCGCGGGAGCTGTGTACGCGCTCCGGCGCGCTGCTGATCTTCGACGAAGTGATCACCGGCTTCCGTATCGGGCTGGGAGGCGCGCAGGCCCATTACGGCGTCACTCCGGACATCGCCACCTTCGGCAAGGCGCTGGGCGGCGGCGTGCCGCTGAGCGCGGTGGCCGCGCGCAAGGACATCATGGACCTGATGTTCGGCAGCGGCGTGGCCTTCGGCGGAACCTTCAACGGCAACCCGATCTCGCTCGCCGGCGCCGCGGCCACGCTCGAGGAACTCACCCGCGAGGACGGCGCCGCGCTGGCCCGCGCCAACCGCAACGGCGCGCGGCTGCGCGACGGGCTGGCGCAGCTATTGCGTGACCGCGGCGTCCCGGCGGTGGTGTGCGGCTTCGGCACGGCGTTCGCGGTGCACTTCACCGGAAGGGCGGCGCTACGCGAATACCGCGATCTGTTCGATGACGATTCCGCGCGCCTGGCGCGGTTCATCCGCGCCTTGCTGGATGAGGGAGTCTACGTGCTCCCGGACGGCCGTTGGTACACCTCCGCCGTACACACGGAGGACGACATCGCCCGCACGCTGGCCGCGGCGGCTTCAGCGCTCGCTGTCGCGTAGGTCCAGGGCGCAGTCCACGCACAGCTTCTCGAGTGGATGCCCGATGGCTTCGGCCAGGTCCTGGATGTTGTTGTACCGGATGCTCTCCACGCCCAGGTAACGGGCGCGCTCCTGTATATCGGGGATGCGCGGCGCCAGAATCTCGCCCTTCTTGGTGGTCTTGCCCCAGCGGCAGTGCGAGCGCAGCTCCGGGTAGGAGATGCGGAAGTGGATCTCCTTGGCGCCGGTGCGCCGCAGCTTCGGCACAAGCTGCGTTTGGGTCTGCGTGCCGCGCACGATGGAGTCGTCGCATACCGCGATGACCTTGCCGGAGCAGTCCTCGCCGGTGGGCAACTGCTTGATGCGGGCTTCGCGGTCGCGCAGTTTCTGGTCGCGCGGGATGAAGCTTCGCCCCGAATACGGATACTTCATCAGCAACTCGTCGTACACCGGCATCTTCGAGATCCTGCCCTTCATCATCTGGCGGCAGAACTCCTGGTGATAGCCGATGGCGTGGAATCGGCCGGAGTCCGGCACCGGGATAACCACGTCGGGCACGAATCCCTGTTCGATGTCGCGGCGGGCGAGCGCGGCGCCCAGCCGCTTGCGCACCAGCGAATCGGGCACGTCCTCGAAAATGTTGTTGGGGAAGCCGGTGTAGACCCAGTAGAAGCTGCAAACCTGCACGCCGGCTCCGGCGACCGACCCCACGCTTTGCCACTCGCCGTCCTTCAGCAGCACGATTTCACCCGGCTCGACATCACGCACGCGCTTGAAGCCCAGGTTGGTGAAGCCGCCCGATTCGGTTGCCACGGCGGCGGCGCCGTCCTTGGTTCCGATCACCAGCGGCCACCGGCCGGAGGGGCAGCGCACCGCGTAGACGCCCTGGCGCGTGAGGATCAGCAGGGAGAACGCTCCCTGAATCTCGGCGGTCATGCCGCGGATGCCCTCGACGACGGTTTCTCCCTTCGCCAGCAGCTTGGAGATGACTTCGATATCGTCGCCGCGGGTGAAGCTGTCGCCGGCGTCCTTGAACCGCTGCACCAGTTGCGCGAGGTTGGTCACGTTGCCCGAAAAGCAGCACGAGAATTCGCCCAGCCGCGAATCGGAAAAATGCGGTTCCCTGACCGAGCCGCAATACCCGATGCCGTGCGTGCCCTCCAGGCCCTCCAGGTCATGGCTGAACGTGGCGCGAAACAACCCGCGGTGCGTGCGGATCTGGAACTTGCCGCCGTTGCAGGTGGACAAGCCGGCATAGGCCTCGCCGAGGTGCTGGTGATAGAAGGTGCCCAGGAACAGATCCTGGAGAAAGTCGGACTGGTACCGGTCCGGATGGATGCTGAGCGCGAAAATACCTGGCATGAATCCGCAGGATATCTCGTTTCTAGCCCGCCGCGGTAAGCCTGCGTTATACTGGCTGCGCATGACGCGCAGAACTTTGCTCGGTTCGCTCGCTCCCGCCCTGGTGGCGCAGCCTCGCATCGCCCGCCTTCCCGGCACGCACGTCCGTATCGGGCTCAACGCCTACTCTTTCGACCGGCCGTTGCGCGCGGGCTCGATGAACCTTTCCGGCCTGGTCCGCTACTGCGCCGAACACGGAATCGAGGGCCTGGACGCCACGGGTTATTACTTTCCCGGCTATCCCGCCGTGCCTGCGGGCGCCGTGCTCCGCGCGCTGAAACGCGAGGCGCTGGTGAATGGCGTCACTGTCTTCGGCACCGGCGTGCGCAACGACTTCTCCGTGCCGGATGCCGCCGCGCGCAAGAAGGACGTGCAGCTTGTGAAGGACTGGATCGAGGCGGCGGCCACGCTGGGAGCGGCGGTAATCCGGGTGTTCAGCGGCCGCAGCCTGCCGCCCGGGTACGGCTTCGACCAGGTGCTGGAGTGGATGGCGCCGGACCTGAAGGCCTGCGCCGAGTATGGCCGCAGCCACGGCGTGGTGGTCGGGCTGCAAAACCACAACGATTTTCTGAAGACCGCAGACCAGACCATCCGGGTGGTCGAGGCGGTGAACTCGGAGTGGTTCGGCGTCATCCTCGACGTCGGCAGCCTGCGGCAGAGCGATCCCTACGCGGAAATCGAAAAGCTGGTGCCCTACGCGGTGTCGTGGCAACTCAAGGAGAACATCGGCGACAAGCCGACGGATCTCCGGCGGGTGAAGGCGATCATCGAGAAGGCCGGCTACCGGGGCTGGGTGCCGATCGAAACGCTCGGGCCGGGCGATCCAGCGTCGAAAGTCGCGCACTTCCTCGCGGCAGTGCAGACCGTTTTCGGAGGTTAACACCCCGCGACCACGGGCAACACTCCCCGCTCCCTCGGCGCGACAGTGAAGCGGCGCCGCACGAGGGTGCGCGGCGCCGTGGGCGGACAACGGGTCAGGCGCGCTTGCGGCGGGAGAGAACTCCCAGTGTAGCGACCGCGAACCCGAGAAGCGCAACGGTGGCCGGCTCCGGAACAGGGTTGACACTGCCCCCGGAGGGAACCGAATCCGTATCCGATCTCCACGTCATTATGTCGCCCGAATCGAGGCCGGTGATTGCCAGATCGAGTTGGGTGTAAAGATCACCTTGCACCGGGTTACCTATAACCGCAGCCTTATTACGGTAGGTGGCGACGACGTCGCTGGCGCCGCTAAGTCTTTGGAAGGCCCAGCCTTGTGCCGAGCCGGGCGTCCCGTCTATGTAGGGAACCGTGTCGAACACCGTGAGGCCCGGGGGCCCGTCGAGCAGCAGGCGCGTCAGTTGCGATGCGGCCAGGTTTGTCAGACTCCAGGGCGAATTCCAGCTATCGCCGCTCAAACTGACCGAAAACAGATCAGCGGCGGCCGCCGCTCCCGCTCCGGAACCTGTGGCCGTCCATATCGCCGTAACGGAAGCGCCGCTCTGCCACCACGCGGTCACCCGCATGCCGGCCATCTGGTCACCGTAGGTGGAGTAACCGGTCAACTCCGGGTCGATGATATACGTCGTTCCCGGGTCGTAAACCACGTTATCTGCGAAGCAGGCTAGGGCGAGCATCAATAAGAGTATTCCCACCCGGCAGCCGGTATTGAGTGTGCGCATTTGCTCTCCTCTCAATCTGGGGTATGGCATCTGGGCCGCTTCGCATTTCTTCTGCCATTCGTTCCGATCGTGTTTTCAAGCGGATAGCGACTGCTGCCGTGATGGGGGTACCAAAGTTTGGCATCTGTGCACAAAAGTTGGGGAAATCGGTCTGAGATTGAGAAAATGCGAGGCTTAAGTCCGGAAACAACTGGGTATGCCGGCTCCGGCGACAGGTTTCAGAGGCGCACAGGCAACGGCCAGCACCTACCAGTCCGCCACGGAGCCGTCGCGGTGGAAGTGCTCCATGGTGACTTCGGGCTGGAACGGATATTTGGCCGCTTCGTTCTCGTTGATATCGATTCCGAGCCCGGGCGCGGTGGGAGCGGTGACGATTCCGCGGCTCACGTCGATGGGCTCCACCACCACGTCATTGCGCCACGGTACGTCGTTGCGCACCACCTCCTGAATGAGATAGTTGGGCGTCGCAAAGCCCACGTGCAGCGAGGACGCGGTGCTCACCGGTCCCTGCGGATTGTGGCAGGCCACCGGCATGAGATACGTCTCCGCCATGGCGGCGATGCGCCGCGCTTCGCTGATGCCTCCGCAGTGGGTCACGTCGGGCTGGATGATGGAGACCGCGCGTTTCTCGAACAACTCGCGGAATTCCCAGCGCCCCACCAGCCGTTCGCCGGTCGCGATGGGGAAGGGCAGGGCGCGCGAGACCTCCACCAGCGCGTCGATGTGTTCGGGCCAGCAGGGTTCTTCGTACCAGTAAAGGTCATAGTCCGCCAGCATGCGGCCGAACTGTATGGCGGCGGCGGGCGTGGCGCGGGCGTGCAGGTCGAGCAGGATGTCCACGCCGTCGCCCACGGCTTTGCGCATGGCGGCGACGGCGCATGCCGCCTTCTTCAGGGTGGCGGCGCTCTCGATGAGCTCGGAGACCGGAATCGGCATGGCCTTGAAGGCGGTGAACCCGTTGGCGACGCTCCTGAGCGCGAGTTCGGCGAATGCTTCCGGCGCCCCGGTGCGGTACATGCCTTCGAGGGTCCCGCCGCCGAGGTGGTCATAGAGCCGCAGCGTGTCGCGCACCGGCCCGCCCAGTAATTGGCACACGGGCTTGCCGCACTCCTTGCCCTTGATGTCCCAGAGCGCCTGGTCGATGCCGCTGAGGGCGGTGTAGTTGGTGATGCCGCCGCGCCAGAAATATTGCCGGTGCATGGTCTGCCAGAGGTGCTCGGTCCGCAGCGGGTCCTGCCCGATGAGCAGCACGGCAAGGTCCTCGATGCTGCCCACCACTCCCTTGGTCTTCCACTCGAGGGTGGCCTCACCCCAACCGTAAAGGCCGGGCTGATCGGTTTCCACCTTGACCAGCACCCAGTTGCGCATGCGCGCATTCACTACCAGCGTGCGGATTTTGGTAATCTTCATAAACGCACCGCAGACATATCAGTCTACACGGAGGCAGCGTGAAACTGGCAGGAAGGGTGGCGATCGTGACGGGAGCGTCGCGCGGCATCGGCCGGGCGGCCGCCGTCGAACTGGCGCGCAACGGCGCCGACGTCACGGTGAACTACGCCAGGCACGGCGGCGAAGCGGCGGAGGTGGTCCGGGAAATCGAAGCCATGGGCCGGCGGGCCATGGCGTTTCAGGCCGACATCGCGGACCGCGGCTGCTGCGAGGACATGGTGCGCAAGACGGTGGAACGTTTCGGCCGCCTCGACATCCTGGTGAACAACGCCGCCTTCAGCGTTCGCCGTCCGCTGCTGGAGATGCAGCCGGAGGACCTGGAGATCACCTGGGGAGTATCCCTTTACGGTGTGTTTCATTGCAGCCAGTTCGCCGCGCGCCAGATGGTGAAGCAGGGCGGCGGCGGCAGCATCGTGGTGATCAGCTCGGTACATGCGCTGCGGCCCTGGGCCGGTTGCAGCGCGTACAATGGCGCCAAGGCCGCCGTCAACCACATGGCGTATACCTGGGCCGCCGAACTGGTTCCGTACGGGATCCGCGTCAACGTGCTCGAGCCGGGCTGGACCGATACGCCCGGCGAGCGCTACTACCACAGCGAAGACGAACTCCGCAAAGGCGCGGGCGTCTGCCCCATGGACCGGCTGGCGCGGCCGGAGGAGATCGCCAAGGGCGTTCTGTTTCTCGTTTCGGAGGAGGATTCCTCCTACGTGACCGGCAGTTGCCTGCGCGTGGACGGCGGTTTTTGGCTGGCGCACTGAGCGCGCCGGCGGCGGATCACGAAGCCAGCGGGCCGTAGATCTCCGGACGGCGGAAGCGGAACAGGTACTCGGGCTCGGCTCGCGCGGCGCGCAAGTCCTCCGCGCGCAGTTCGGCGAGCGCCATGTCTGAGGTCTGTTCGAGGATTTCTCCGCGCGGGCCGACAATCATGGCCCCGCCGGGGAACTCCTGTTGTGCGCCCGCGCACGCGACCGGCCCGGCATAGTTGCAGGCCACTCCGAAAACGCCGTTCTCCGCGCAGCGCGCGCGCAGCGCGGGTCCGGCCCAGGCGGCCCACGCTTCGGCGGTGCCGGGCGGCGGATCCGCGGCGAAGGGGAACAGCACGATTTCCACGTTCTCGACCGCCAGCAGGCGGGTGGACTCCGGCATCAGCGCGTCGAAGCAGATGTTCGCCCCGATTCTGCCGAGCGGCGCGGCGGCAACGTGCGGCGCGGGGCCGCCGTTATAGAACGGCATCTCGAACATGGGTACGTGCAGTTTGCGCCATGTTCCGGCGAGGCCCGCCGGGGTCGCCAGCACGCAGGTGTTGTAGAGGACGTTGCCGGCGTCCTCGAGCAGGCCCGCGGCAATGGCGATGCCGCACTCCCGCGCGATGCGGATGAGGCCCTCGACGGCCGGCCCGTCCAGCGGTTCCGCAATGGCGCGCGCCGTGCGCAACGCCTCGCGCAGCCACGCATTGTGGTCGCCCACGGGATGGTTTGGGAGGAAGCCGGTAAGGGAGAGTTCCGGGAAGAGGGCGAGCGCGGCTCGCCGGGCGGCGGCGCGCGCGCAAGCCCCGGCCACGGCCTCGAGGTTGCGCCGGGTGCAGCCGGGGTGCGAGTTGAGCGGAATGGCGGCGGCGCGAACGGAATCGAGCATTTACTTAGCGTACAGTAGAGGGATGTCCGCGCACGAGATCACCCGGCGCGCGCTGGCCGGCGGCGCGCTCGTTTCGCAAGTTCCCGGTCCCCGGCCCTCCGCCAGGACCGTGAACATCGGAATCGTTGGCGGGGGCTTCGGCAGCACGTTTCAGTGGCATCTGCATCCCGGCTGCCAGGTGTCCGCGGTGTGCGACCTCCGCCCGGACCGCCTGGAGCGGCTGGGCAAAGTCTACGGCGCGAAAGAGGGCTACCGCTCGTTTCGCGACATGCTGCGGCATCCCGGGCTGGATGCCGTGGGGGTGTTCACGCCCGCGCCGCTTCACGTGTGGATGGCGACGGAATCGATGAAGGCGGGCAAGCACGTGATCAGCGCCGTGCCCGCGGGCATGTCCGTCGAGGAACTGGAGTCGCTGCTCGAAACCGTGAAGCGCACCGGCATGCGCTACATGATGGCCGAGACCAGTTACTACCGTCCGGAAGTGGTGACGTGCCGCGAGTGGGCGCGCGAAGGGCGTTTCGGAACCATCTTTTACTCCGAGGCCGAATACCATCACGAGGGCCTGCTGCCGCTGATGTACGACGATCGCGGCTTCCCCACCTGGCGGCACGGTTTCCCGCCCATGCACTACCCCACGCATTGCACGGGCATCGTGGTGCCGGTCACCGGCGAGCGTCTCTCGGAAGTGACGGCGGTGGGCTGGGGCGACAGCCACGAGGTGCTGCGCACGAATCAATACCGCAACCCGTTCTGGAACACCACCGCCCTGTTCAAGACTTCCGGCGGGCACGCCAGCCGCATTTCGGTCTACTGGCACGTGGCCGCGGGCGGCACCGAGCGCGGCGCCTTCTATGGCGACCGCATGTCCTACATCATGCAGCGGCCGGAGGGCTCGCCGAACACCGTGGTGAGCATCGATAAAGAGGGGCGCACGGTTCTGGACGCCAACGGCTATCCGGAAGGCAAAGTGCGCATCGAGGCCTTCAGGCAGCCGGATCATCGGGAACGTCTGCCGGAATCGCTCCGCGTTCCGAGCGGGCATGGCGGTTCTCACACGTTCCTGACCCACGAGTTTGTCACCGCGGTGAACGAGGAACGGCACCCCGCTGTGAACGTGTGGGAGGCGGTGGCGTACACGCTGCCAGGCATCATCGCGCACCAATCGGCGCTGCGCGGCGGCGAGACGCTCAAGATCCGCGATTACGGCAAGGCGCCGGCGTAGCCTCCCATCTCACTACATCTCGTGCGCGACCTCGAAGCCCATCAGGCGGCCCATGCGCTCCACCGCCTGCACGTGATCTCCGTAAAAGATCACGCGATGCAGACCCGCGCTGTAGTTGTTGAGCCACTTCTCCGCGTTGGAGACGCGGGTGCGGATCTGGGTGCGGCAGCCGCGATCGCTCTCGACGGCGCCGGTCACCTCGGCGGTTGAGATCAGCAGCCGGTTCGGGGCCGTGTAGCGCGCCACCGTGATGGTTTCGCCGCTCGGCATCAGCACCTGCATCACGGCGCCCTCGTTGGTCTCCAGGTGGTTGCGCAGAATGTAGGGGGCGGCGGGGCCGTTCGGACCCTTCATCTTCGTGGCGGAGACGCAGTGCGCGTGAATCACTTCGTTGCGGCTGAGGTCGAATACCGGGTCGGAGACGAACCCGGGCACTCCGGAATAGGAGGTGATCAGCAACTGCGTCATGGTGGAGGCCAGGTCGCCCTCGCAGACTCCGTACAGGCCGGCGTCGTTGAACTTCGACCACGCCACGCACGGATAGCCGGGCAGCGTATTGGCGGCCAGCGAGCCGAAGCAGTCGATGGTGACCGCGTTGGCCTGTTCCTTCTTCAGCATGTTGGCGAGCGCGATGCTGAAGCGCACGGCGGCAAGGATCTCCTGCTGCGTCGGCTCCATCACCCGGAGCGCGCCGCGCACCAGGGCGTCGGCCTGCTTGCGGGCCTCGCGCTCGTCGGCGGCGCGGAAGGCGTCCACGAATTCCGGCCCGGAGACGAAGCGGAACGCGGTGCCGTAGTACTTGCTATAGGCCGCGGCCTGCGCCTGGCGCGCGTTGGGCGTGGCGACGCCCACCAGCACCTTGCTCCTGCGCATGTGCCGGGCGGTGCGGAACATGCGCATGTACGGGTCGAGATCGCCGTAACTGCTGGTGGCGACCACCTCGATCTTCTTGCCGCCCTTCCGGATGCCCGCGATGGAGCCCCACGTATGACTGGCATAGGGACGCGAGAAATAGAGCACCGGCAAGTCGAGCGACTGCGTGAGCAGGCCGAGCGCCGGCGTGGGCTGCGTAATGGGGATCATGAGCACGCCGTCGGCATCGGTTGTCTTGGCGAGCCACTTGCGCGCGTCCTCATCGTTCGCGATGACGTCGCCGCCGGTGAAGCGCACCTCCGCGGCGTGCATGCGCTGGACCTGGGCCAGGCGGGCTTCCACCTCCTTGATGTCCTGGGCGCTGTCGAGCGTCGGTTTGGGCCAGTGGACCCGCGGCGAAGCCAGGTAGACCTTGGCGATGTTCGCGGGCTCATCCCAAGGCATGGACTTGTAGTCCGCCGCGGAAAGAGAGAAGGGCAGGCCGCACAGGGCCAGTCCGAATTCCCTCCGGCTGAGCGGAAGGGCGCAATTGGGCATAACACCTCCTGGAATTCCGAATTATACGCCGCCGCTACGCCGGGGGCAGCAGCCGGTCGCCGGTGTGGCGCAGACGCTCCAGCAGGGCGGACATTTCCTGGACGATCTTGGGATTCTCCGCCGCCACGTTCCTGGCTTCGGCCACGTCGGCCGCCAGGTTGTACAGCTCGGGGCCGTTGTTCCCGATGGGGGGCACGAACTTCCACTGGCCCTTGCGCAGGGCGATATTGCGGCCCGCGTGTTCTACAAGGCGGGTGCGGCCGGCCTTCGACTGGCCCAACAGCGCGGGCAGCACGTTGATGCTATCCGGCGCGGCGCCCTCGGCGAGTTTTCTTCCGGCCAGCGCACCGAGCGTGGCCGCCATGTCCACCTGGCAGATGAGTGCGGCCGATTCACCCGGCTTGATGCGTCCTGGCCAGCTCACCAGGAACGGCTCGCGCGTGCCGCCCTCGTAGAGGCTGTACTTGCCGCCGCGGAACGGGCCGGCCGGCTTGTGGCCGTCGAGCGTTTCCACCGCGCCGTCGGCGTAGCCGTCGTCCACCACGGGGCCGTTGTCGCTGGTGAAGATCAGCAGCGTGTTGTTGGTCAGCTTCAGGCGGTCGAGCGTATCGAGGATGCGCCCCACGCAGGCATCGAGCTGCTGGATGGCATCGCCGCGAATGCCGCAGGAGCTCTTGTTCCGGAACCGGTCGTTGGGAACGCGCGGGACGTGGATGTCGTGGGTGGCGAAATACAGGAAGAACGGCTTGGCGCGATTGCCCTCGATGAAGGAGATCGCCTTATCGGTGATGGTGTCGCCCATGACCTCGTCCACCCAGCGCGCGGACTTGCCTCCCATCATGTAGCCGATGCGGCTGATGCCGTTGACGATGGTCTGGTCGTGGCCGTGGCTGGGCTTCACTTTGAGCAACTCGGGGTTCTCGCGCCCGGTGGGCTCGTTGCCGATCTTCTTGCCGTAGCTGACGTAGATGGGGTCCTTCGGGTCGAGCCCGGCCACGCGATGGTTCTCCACGTAGACGCACGGCACGCGGTCGCCGGTGGCGGGGATGATGAAGGAGTAATCGAAACCGACCTCGAGGGGTCCGGGCTTGATCTCGCCGTTCCAATCGACCTCGCTCGTGCCGAGGCCCAGGTGCCATTTCCCTACGCAGCCGGTGGTGTATCCGGCCTCCTTCAGGATGGAAGGAACGGTGGGGCGGCCCGGTTCGACGATCAGGGTCGCGTTCCCCGGCAGCACGCCGGTGCCCTTCTTGCGCCACGCGTACTCGCCGGTCATGAACCCGTAGCGAGTGGGCGTGCAGGTGGCCGAGCCCGCATGGGCGTCGGTGAAACGGATGCCCTGGCGCGCGATGCGGTCGAGGTTGGGCGTCTTCACGCAGGTGGCGCCATAGCAGCCGAGATCTCCATAACCGACGTCGTCGGCCAGGATGTAGACAATGTTGGGCCGCCGCGCGGCGCCCGCGAGCGGAAGCATGGAAGATGCGCACGCGCCACCCGCCATGCGGAGAAACGAGCGTCTCTGCATAAGATCCACTATTCTATCCGCAAGATATGATGAGGGGGTCATGCGCGCGATGCTTCTCGCCCTGATGGCCGCGGTCGCGCTGGCCGCCGCTTCGCCGGACCCGCTCGGGTGGCCGGCGGAAACTTCCGTCTCGCGGCCCTGGAGCTACTGGTGGTGGCCGGCGAGCGCGGTGGATGAGGCCAACATCACCAGCCAGCTTGAACGCTACCGGCGGACGGGATGGGGTGGAGTGCATATCATCCCCATCTACGGCGTGCGCGGCTACGAGTCGCGCTATATCGACTATCTCAGCCCGCGCTGGATGGCCATGCTGCGCCACACCGTGACAGAGGCGCGGCGCCTCGGCATGGGCGTGGACATGACCACCGGCACCGGCTGGTGCTTCGGCGGGCCGAACATCCCGCCGGAATGGGCGGCGGGCGTGGCGGAGCCCTCGCGCGGCGAGCCGTATACGGTGACGTTCCGGCCCCGCACGCGCGTGAAGCGGCCCGCGCCCGGCGGCGAAGGCTACATGCTGAACCCGTTCCATGGGCCGGCGATTCGCGGCTACCTGGAACGTTTCACCAAGGCATTCGAGGGCTATGTCGGGCCGCGCCCGCGCGCGCAGTACCACGATTCGTTCGAGTACGGCGCCAACTGGGCGCCCGATCTGCCGGAACAGTTTGCGCGCCGGCGCGGCTACCGCCTGGAGCCGCACTATGACGCCCTGTTCGGCGACGCCGCCGGCGACCGCGCCGCGCGGGTCAAGTGCGATTACCGGGAGACGCTTTCCGACGCGCTGCTCGATAACTTCACGCGTCCCTGGGTGGAGTGGTCGCACCGGCAGGGTTTCGTCACTCGCGACCAGGCGCACGGCTCGCCCGGCAACCTGCTGGACCTTTACGCCGCCAATGACATCCCCGAAACCGAGATGTTCAACCGCGACCGCAGCAGCCTGGTGAGCATGTTCGCCTCCTCGGCCGCGCACGTGGCAGGGCGCAAGCTGGTCGCGAGCGAGACGGGGACGTGGCTCAAGGAGCATTTCAACGAAACGCTCGCGGACCTGAAAGAACTGGTGGACCAGTTGTTCCTGGCGGGCGTGAACCACGTCCTTTACCACGGCACGTGTTACTCGCCGGATGACGCGCCGTGGCCGGGATGGCTGTTCTACGCCTCCACCGAGATGAACCCGCGCAACGCGATCTGGCGGCACGTGCCGGCGCTCAACGCTTACATCTCGCGCGCGCAGGCGATGCTTCAGGAGGGCCGTCCCGCCAACGACCTGCTGGTCTACTGGCCGGTGTACGACGTGTGGCACAACCCCAAGGGCCTGGCCATGAACTTCACCGTGCACACGCGCAACTGGGTGGAAGGGACGGCTTTCGGAAACCTGGCGGCGCGGCTGCTGGCGCGGGGTTACACAATGGATTTCATCTCGGACCGCCAGTTGCTGGATCGAGAGGTGGCGGGCCGGTACGGCGCCGTCGTGGTGCCCGCCTGCGACCACATGCCGGTGGCCACGCTGGAGCGGCTCGCGGCGCTGGCGCGCGGCGGGACCCCGGTGGTCTTCCAGGATCGCCTGCCCTCGGATGTCCCCGGTTGGCACGATCTGGAGAACCGCCGCGCGGCATTCCGCAAGGCTCTGGCGGGTTTGCGGGCGGGCGATGTGGAAGCGGAACTGGCTCGCGCGGGGATCGCGCGCGAGCCGATGGTGGATCGCGGCCTGCAATTCATCCGGCGCGCGGACGCCCGCGGCCGGTATTACTTCATCGTGAACCGCGGCAAGCAGGCGGTGGCGGGCTGGGTGCCGCTCGCCAGCGCGGGCGGCTCGGCGGCGCTGCTCGACCCGATGACGGGCCGCGCGGGAATGGCCGCGTGGCGCAACGGCGAAGCGTACCTCCAACTCGCTCCGGGCGAATCCATCTTCGTGCGCGTGTTTGCGGCGGGTGCGCGCGGCCCGCGGTGGCAGTATTGGCAACCCGCCGGGGAAGCCGCGCCTGTTGCCGGAGAGTGGGACGTGCGTTTCGTGGATGGCGGGCCGGATCTGCCTCCGCCTTTCAAGACCGCGAAGCTTGGTTCATGGACCGGCCTCGCGGGCGAGGCGGGGGAGCGCTTCGCGGGCGCGGCATCTTACTCGCTCGCGTTCGATGCGCCGGGCCAGGCCGCCGCGTGGGAACTCGATCTCGGAGCGGTGAAGGAAAGCGCGCGGGTGACGCTCAACGGGCTCGACCTCGGCACCCTGATCGCGCCGCCGTTCCGGGTGATCGCCGGCAGGCTGAAACCCACGGGCAACCGGCTCGAGGTTGAAGTGGTCAATGTCTCCGCCAACCGCATCCGCGATCTCGACCGGCGCAAGGTGGAGTGGAAGATCTTCCGCGATATCAATATCGTCAACCTGGATTACAAGCCCCTGGACGCATCCGGATGGCCGGTGCGGGAAGCCGGGCTGCTCGGGCCGGTCCGCATCCGGCCGCTGCGCCGTCACCGCAGCTTGTAGCTGATGGACATCCCATCGCCCTTTTCCAGGGACGACCGTATGATCACGGTTTCGTAGTTGGGGCTGGTCTGGACGTAGCTCAGGAAATCCGCCATGGCCCTCTCGGACTTGATCACGTTGTCCCCCACCACCACGGCGCCCTTCTTCAGTTTCGGCTCGATGGCCTTCAGGTACTTCAGGTAATCGGGCTTGGCGGCGTCGATGAAGATGAAATCGAACTCGCCTTCGAGCTTGGGAAGGATCTGAAGCGCGTCGCCCTGCACGACGGTGACGGTGTTCTCCAGGCCGACCTTCTCCAGGTTCGAGCGGGTCTCCGCCGCGCGCGCCGGATCGATCTCGAGCGAGTAGAGCTTGCCGCCGGTGCGTTCGAAGCCGATGCCCATGTTGATGGCGCCGAAGCCGCTGGCCGTGCCCACCTCGATGCCGCGTTTGGCGCCGCGGCTTTCCACCAGGATGCGCAGCATCATGGCATCGCCCGGCGTGGTGTTCAGGCCCGTGCGCTTGAAGCCGTCGATGAACGCCTTGCGGAACTCCTCGCTGGTTTTGTTCGGCTCGCCCGCGGAAAGGGTCAGGGCCAGCGCCAGAGACAGGGAAAGGAACTCGGGTATTCTCATTGTGTTTAATCTTGCAGTATAGCGTCGTTTCAGGCGCTTACTGGAACAACAGCCACGCGGGTTTGGATGCCCGGCCGCCGGATCCCGAACAGGCGGGCGCCGGCCAGGAGGCGAACCACGGCCTTCATGGTTCCCTCGCGGCACTTTGCGAGACGCCCGGCGGGCCCGCGCCGATTCGTGCTTTCATGGGAGTTAACCATGCGCACAGCTTACGCGGCGGCCCTGGCCCTTTCCTTCAGTCCTGTGTACGGGCAACTGCTGGCCCCCGGCAAGCCGGTGGAATCCGCGCCGGGACAGCGGACCTTCGTTTTCAAGAAGACCCCTCAGGGCGAACTCAAGGTCCAGGTGTATCTGCCTCCCGGTTGGGCCGCGGGCCAGAAGCGCCCGGCGATCCTGATGTTTTTCGGCGGCGGCTTCGTGGGCGGGCGGACCGAACAGTTCCGCACGAAAGCCGAGTACCTGGCGAGCCGCGGCATGGTCGCGTTCACTCCGGAGTACCGCGTGAAGTCGCGCCACGGCACCACCGCGGAGAAGAGCGTCGAAGACGCCAGGAGCGCCATCCGTTGGGTTCGCACGCATGCGGCGGCCTTCGGGGTGGATCCGGCCCGCATCGCCGGGTCGGGCGGCTCGGCCGGAGGCACGTGCGCCGTGCTCGCCGCGCTCGACGGCGGCTTTGAGGCGGAGGGCGAAGACCTCGCGGTTTCCTCCAGGCCCAATATCCTCGTCTTATACAACCCCGCAGTGCGGCCGCACGAAGGCGAATCCGACAGCCCCGCGACCGTCGTGAGGGCTTGGAAGGCAGTCCCGGGCGGCCCGCCCATGCTGGTCTTCTTCGGCACCGCTGACGAAACCTGGCTGCCCGGTGGCCGCGCGCTCGCCCAGGCTTACGCCCGGGCGGGGAACCGTACGGAGCTGTACCTGGCCCCGGGACAGAAGCACGGCTTCTTCAATGACACCGCGACCTTCACCGGCGGAGCACCGGGCTGGCACCAGGCGGTTCTCTGCCGGACCGATCTGTTCCTGGAATCCCTGGGTTACCTGAGGGGGAAGCCCACCGTGAAACCCGACCCCGCATTAGTGCTAAAACGGGAGACGCTATGAGCGCTTTCGGGCGTGTGCTGAGCGCGTTTCTCCTGGTCGCGGCGCTGGCGCCGTGCCAGTCTAAGAAAGCCGTCCGGCCGTACACGATCAAGCCCGATATCGCCGACCTGAGTTACGGCCCCTACCCGCGCAACAAGCTCGACCTGTGGCTGGCGAAATCGCCGCGGCCCGCGCCGCTGGTCGTATTCATCCACGGCGGCGGATTCGTGGGCGGCGATAAGAGCGCAGCCAACGCCGGTGCGATCCGCAGGGCGCTCGAGGCCGGGGCGTCGTTCGCGGCCATCAACTATCGTTTCCGCACCCAGGCGCCGATTCAGGTGGTGCTGCGCGATTGCGCGCGGGCCATCCAGTTCCTGCGCTGGAAGGCCAACGACTATAACCTGGACAAGACGCGGGTCGCCGCCATGGGCGGTTCGGCGGGCGCGGGCGCCTCGCTCTGGCTGGCCTTCCACGACGATCTGGCCGACCCGGACAACGCCGACCCGGTGCTGCGCGAGTCCACGCGCCTGGCCGCCGCCGGCTCTACCGCCGGCCAGGCCACTTACGACATCCTGAGGTGGAAGGAATATCTCGGCGACGCCGCCGAACGCTACTCGAGGGGCGCGGACCGGCCTTCCTTCTACGGGTTGAAGACCATGGAGGAGTTGCGCGGTCCCGAGGGCAGGAAGGTTCGCGCCGACGTGGACATGCTCGGCATGATTACCGGCGACGACCCGCCGGTGATCCTGATCGCCAGCCGCGCGCAGAGCAAGCTGGTGAACCTCGGAGCGGTGTACCACACGCCCCAGCACTCGATCGAGATCAAGAAGCGCTGCGACCAGGCCGGCGTGCACGCGGTGCTGAAGATCGTGGAAGGGCGGCCGGGACCCGAAGCCAGCCCGGTTGACTTTCTGTTGGAGTATCTTGGTGTTCGAAAAAGGAGCTGAGAACATGATCACGCGCAGAGATCTGTTGTGGATGCCCATGGCCGGGCCGCTCGCCTCGCTGGCGCAGCGGAACCGGCGCATGAACGTCCTGTTCGTCGCGGTGGACGACCTGAACAACCGCATTGCCTGCTACGGCGATCCCGTGGTGAAGACGCCGAACATCGACCGGCTCGCCCGCCGCGGCGTGCGTTTCGACCACTCCTACTGCAATTACCCGCTGTGCAATCCGACGCGCACTTCGCTGCTGAGCGGCCGGCGTCCGGAGGTCACGCAGGTTTGGGACAACAACACCCCGCCGCGCACAACGCTGGGCAACGTCGTGTTTCTGCCCGAATACTACAAGGCGAACGGCTACTTCACCGCGCGGGTGGGCAAGATCGCGCACGGCTCCTACGAGCACTTCGTGAGCTGGGACATTTCCGAAAGCCAGGCGGGGATTCCCATCGCCAGCATGCGCCGGCTGCGGGACGAGGACGACGCGCTCGACCGCGCCAGGCGCCAGCGCCGGCAGGCGGCCGCCGGCGCAAAGACGGGCAAGAAAGCCAGGGCCGAATCGGGCGGAGTCAAGCTTTCCTGGACGCCGACCAACCATGAGGACGCGCAGGAGCCCGACGGCGCCACCGCCCGCCGCATCGCGCAGCTCATCCGTGAAAACAAGAACAAGCCCTTCTTCATCGGCTGCGGTTTTCACAAGCCGCATCTGCCCTGGGTGGCGCCACGCAAGTACTTCGACATGTACTCGCTCGATCAGATCAAGCTGCCCAACACCCCGGCTGACGACCGCGACGACATCCCGCCGCTCGCTCTCACCTCGACGAAGGGCGACGATGAGATGACCGACGAGCAGCGGCGGCAGGCGACGCTGGCTTACCATGCCGCCACGTCCTTCATGGACGCCCAGCTTGGCGTGGTGCTCGACACCATGGACGAGCAGAAACTCTGGGACAACACCGTGGTTCTGCTGTTCGGCGATCACGGGTGGCACCTCTACGACCATCTCCAGTTGTGGCGCAAGATGACCGTCTTCGAGCAGGCCTCGCGCGCGCCGCTGATCGTCTCCGCGCCCGGCAAGCGGCAGGACGTGGGCTGCCCGCGGCTGGTGGAGTTCGTGGACATTTACCCGTCGCTCACGGAGCTGTGCGGCCTGCCGAAGGCGCCCGGGCTGGAGGGCACCAGCTTCGTGCCGCTGCTGGAAGACCCGCAACGGCCGTGGAAGCCCGCGGCCTACACCATGGTGGCGCGGGGCCGCGGGCGGTTCGGCCGCAGTGTCCGTACAGACCGTTACCGTTATACCGAGTGGGAGGACGGCAAGTCCGGCGTGGAGTTCTACGACCACGAGCACGACCCCAACGAGTGGACCAACGTGGCCTGGTCCAAACGCACCCGCACCCCGCAGCAGAGCGCCGAACTGGAAAAGATGAAAGCCATGCTGCACGCCGACAAGAGCAAGAACCTGCCGCCGCGGGGGTGAAGAGTTCTCGCAGGCATTAGCCACGTTGCGTTTTCCTCCAGCCGCGCTACAATAGAGATTGGAGTGTCGAACTGGAACAGTGGGCGAAAGCCCACTTTTTTGTTGCGCGCTTCATGCTTAAGATGCGGCAGCCCGTTAACGCCAAAGTTGAAGAAATCGCCCGGCGCGTAGCCGAGTCCGAAGGCATTGAGATCGTCGAGGTTGAGGTCCTGGGTGGTGGCCGCAACCGTGTGGTGCGCATCTATATCGATAAGCCTGCCGGCGTCTCGCACGCGGATTGCGAGTTGGTATCGCAGCAGGTGGGGACCATTCTGGATGTGGAAGACGTCGTGCCGGGCGGCAGCTACACGCTCGAGGTCAGCTCTCCGGGCGTCGAACGCAAGTTATTGAAAGTGGAAGATTTTGAGCGTTTTCATGGAAAGAAGGCCAAGGTCACCCTGCGGGAGCCCGCCGATGGCCAGCGCTACTGGGAAGGAACGCTGGCCGGGGTGCGGGAGGGCGTGATCAGCCTGGATGCCGACAAGGGGAAAACCGTGCAGTTCCGTTTCGAGCAGGTACAAAAGGCCAACCTGAAGTTCGAGTGGTAACCCGTCCCGGCGTAAAACTCAGCAAACACAACGAGGGCGATTTTGGAAACGATTTATCAGTCCATCGAGATTCTCAGCAAGGAAAAAGGGATCGATCCGCAGATCATCGTGGATGCGGTGAAGGATGCGCTGCTGATTGCGGCGCGCAAGCACTTCCGCACCAACGAAGATTACGTCGCGGAACTGGATTCGAAAACCGGGGCGCTCGAGCTTTACGCGGTCAAGAAGGTGGCCGAAGAGGTGCAGGATCCGGCCAAGGAGATGACCCTCGCCGAGGCGCGCCGCATCGACCCCGAGGCGGAGATCGGCTCGGATGTGCGCATTCGCAAGAACGCCGACGCCCTCGGGCGCATTTCCGCGCAGACCGCCAAGCAGGTTATCTTCCAGAAGGTCCGGGAAGCCGAGCGGGAGACCGTGTACCAGGAGTATTCGGGGCGTGCCGGGGAGCTGGTGAACTGCGCCATCAAGCGCATCGAAGGCCCCGAGTACGTTCTCGACCTGGGCAAGACCGAAGCCCGCCTGCCGAAGAAGGAACAGTCGCGGCTGGAAAGCTACAGCGTGGGCGACCGCGTCCGCTGCGTGATCAAGCTGGTGGATAAAGCCGGAAAGGGCCCCGGGGTGGTGGTTTCGCGCGCGGCGCCCGAGCTGGTGATGCGCCTTTTCGAACAGGAAGTGCCGGAGATCTACGACGGGACGGTGGTGATCAAGGCCTGCGCCCGCGAGGCCGGTGAGCGGACCAAGATCGCCGTGCAGAGCCGCGACCGCGACGTGGACAGCGTGGGCGCCTGCGTGGGCATGAA
>JBHGBM010000042.1:0-93065 GCA_041946965.1 Bryobacteraceae bacterium | reverse complement strand
CTTCTTGCATCCCACCGCGAACAACGCCAGTATCGCCACCAGCGTCACAATCCAGATGACACGGAACTGCCTGCTTCGCAACATGAACTTGCCTCCTGAAAAGTTTCCTTCCAAACTCTCTATTGCGCTGTTTTACCCCATACGGGGCTCCAGTTACTTCCTTGGCTCGTCAACTGCCGCAACTGTTGGCCGTTCGCCAGCATGGTCCAGATCTGCGACGATCCGGTGCGGGTGGACGCAAAAACGATGTGCCTCCCGTCGGGAGCCCAACTCGGGTTCTCGTTGCGCCCCGCGCCGTGGGTCAACTGCGTATAGTTGCGCGTGGCGACGTCCATCACGAAAATGTTGAAATTGCCGGTGGCATAGCCGCGGGTCCAGGAGTACGCGATGATCTGCCCATCCGGGTGCCAGGAGGGGTTGCTCGCTTCCCCTTCCCCCGGAGTCAGCCGTTCCACGTTGGCCCCGTCCATGTTCATGCGATAGATCTGTTGCGGACCGGAGCGGCCCGAGACGAACACGATCTCCGACCCCGTTTTCGGGTTCACCTTAGGCTCCACCTCGACCGCGCGCACGTTGGAGAGCCGCCGGAAATCCGTGCCGTTGACGTTGGCGACATAGATCTGCGTCCATCCGCTTGCCGAGGATGAATACACAATCTGTTTGCCGTCCGGCGTGAAGTCCGGCGTTCCGTTCACCGAAGCACGCTGGTTGTAGAAGGGCAGACGCCCACCCGTTGCCACCGAAAGAACAAATATAGCAGGATTGCCCTGAGCGTAGCTAACGCACGCAACCTTGCTGCCGTCGGGCGCAACCGCCGGCTGTATCGTCAGGGAATTAAAGCGGGTTATCTGCTTCTGGTTGGACCCGTCGGGATCCATCGACCAGAGTTCCTTGTGCCCAGTGCGGTTGGAGATGAAATAGATCTTCGTATTCAGCAGCGACTGGCCGCCGAACTGTCCGATGATGTCGGCGGCGAACTCGTGGGCGATCTTGCGCGCGCCGTTTTCGTCGAGCGAGCCGAAGTAGCGCTTCCCCAGCATCTGGGCCGTGGCCGCGTTTTCCCGCTGTGCATTGAGCAGCCAGCCGTACAGAACGAGCACATCGTTCTGGGCGGCGGTGTAGCCCATAACGAGGTAGTTGGCGTTCACCGGAGGTCCGGCCCAGTCCTGAAGCCAGCGGCCTCCGCCGGAGGTGGGCGGGGGAGGCGTGCGGCCGCGGCGGGTGCGCGACGGCGCCTCCGGAGGCGGCGGCTGGGTGAGATCCGAGGGCTGCTGCGGGACGTTCAGCGGGTACATGCTTTTGGACGCCATCTTGAACAGCCCCGAGCTTTCTATGTCGGACCACAGCGTCTCATTGAAAGCGGCCATCAGCCCGGCGGCGGCGCCCGCGCCCCGGAAATCCGGAATGGCCATGATGGGCCGCTCGCCCTGTGTGAGCTTGATCACCACGTCGCTTTGCTGCGCGCTCAGAGCCGCCAGCATCGCCAGAATGCCCGAACCGAGCCAGAGTCTTTTCATGATCAGCGATTCAAGTAGAACCAAAACTCAATGGTCGCCTCATTGCCCTCGTAATCGGAGGGAATGGGCGGAAAAGGCGCCGAGTCGAAGATCGCCCTCTGCGCCGACATGTCCAGCAGTCCGTTGCCGCTGCGCTGCGTGACGCGCACATTGCGCACCTGCCCGTTGCGCAGCAAAACAAAACTCACGATCACCGGAGGCGCGGTGCGGATGCGAGGGTCGATATCCGAAGTGTTCCAATTGCGCGCGACGGTTTGCTTGAGGATGAGCGCATAATTGCCCAGCCGCGCACCGAACGGCGTGCCGCTGCCGATGCCCACCCCGCCCGAACCCGCCTGTCCCACCAGCGGCGAAACCAGCGCCTGGCCCGCCGAGCTGTACATCTGGTTGCGTGCGTCCTGCTGGCTGGCCCGCCACCGGTTGGTGCTGGTGGACTGGGGTATGGGGCGGTTGGGGGCGTTGCGGCTCTTGAGCGGGATGGCGTCCGGCTCCGGCGCGCGCGTCTTGCGTTGCGCTTTGGAAGCCGGCGGCGGAGCGGGAGCCTGCGATTCGGTGTCGTTGGCGACCGGGTTCACCCGGCCGCTCAAGCCGGGCAGAGGGATCTTGCCCACCACGTTCACGGCGATGGCGCCGGATCCGCCGCCGCCCATGGGACTGCCCCATGGCTGCTTCCTGCTCACCGGAATCAGCGGAGTCAGGACGATGACGGCGAAGACCGCCAGGTGCAGCGCGAGCGAGCGGACAAACCCCTTGCCGAGCCGTTCGGGTTGATCGAGGATGTCCGCATGCGCCGGCATTTACTTGCGTTTCTTGTCCGCCGAATCCTCCGGCTGCGTCACCACGTTGACCGGGATCGGCGGTTTGGCGAAGCCCAGCTCGTTCATCACCTGGGCCACATCGTCCCAGGGAGTTTCCTTGTCGGCGCGCACGTAGACGCCGCGGCCGGCGCCGAAGCGGCGCTGCACCTCGGGCGCCAGTTCGTTGATGTTGATGGGTTTGTCGTTCAGGTACAGCCGCGCGTCCTTGGTGATATTGATGACCGGCATCTCCTGGGCGCTTTCCTTGACGTTGCGCACCTTGGGGACATCCACCTCGATGCCGAATTCCATGACGTGCGCGGTGAGCATGAACATGATCAGCAGCACCAGCACCACGTCCACAAACGGGGTGACGTTGATTTCGGCGAGCGCGCCGAGATCGCCGCGAGCGCGCCGCCCGCCGCCGTTGCCGTTTACGGAAAAGGCCACCTTAGTCTCCGAAGCTCCGCTCGGTCATATTCATGAACTCGAGCGAAAAATCGTCCATTCGGGCGCCCATTTCTTTGATAATGTGCCCGAAATGATTGTAGAAAACGGCCGCCGGAATGGCGGCGGCGAGGCCCACGGCGGTGGCGATCAGGGCTTCGGAAATACCCGGGCCGACCGCGCGCAGGCTGGAGCTGCCCGCCACGCTCAGGTCCTGGAAAGCCTTGATGATGCCGAGCACCGTGCCGAACAGCCCGATGAAGGGGCTCACCGACGCCGTGGTGGCGAGCCAGTTCATGTTGCGCTCGAGAGCGGCGAGCTGCTCGCTGATGCCGAGCTGTAAAGAACGTTCCAGCGCGATTTTGTTGTTTACGCCGCCGCGCGCTTTCACCTGGCGCGCGACCTCTTCGTAACCGTAGTCGAATACCGCCACCAGCGGGGCGGGCCGGAACTGCTCGCTGGCCACCATCACGGCTTCCAGGCCGTTCGCCTTGCGGAACGCGCGCAGGAACCGGGCATTGGCGGCGCGGGCCCCGCGGAAGGTGTTCCACTTGGAGAAAATGATGGTCCAGGAGAGCACCGAAAACAGGAGAAGAATGATCAGGACGGCGACCGTCAGCGGGCCGCCCCTGCCGACCATCTCCCAAAAACTGGCTTGAATCAGGAATGCAGCGGGCGCTGTGAGAGTCAACTCATCTCCTATCCTCAAATCTAACATAATGACGCGCAGGCCACCCCCGAAAGACGGCCTCGAACCCCTGTATAATCGGGATTTCCATGCTGCTGGAACTGGTAGTGGAAAACTACGCGGTGGTGGACCGGCTGCGGGTGCGCTTCCACGCGGGGCTCAACCTGCTGACGGGCGAGACGGGCAGCGGAAAATCCATCGTGGTGGACGCGCTCGGGCTGCTGTTCGGCGCGCGGGCGTCGGCCGAGGCCATCCGCTCGGGAGAAAACCGCGCGCGCGTGGCCGGCATATTTGAAGTACGCGACCACCCGCGGGTGCGGGCGCTGCTCGAGCCGGCGGGCTTCTCCATTGAAGAGGACGAGTTGCTGATCGAGCGCGAGATCCTGGCGGGCGGCAAATCGCGCGCCTTTATCGGCAGCCGGCCGGCGGCCGCGGGACTGCTCCGCGAGCTGGCGCCGTGGCTGGGCGACATTCACGGACAGCACGATCAGCAGTTGTTGTTCTCGCCCGAGGCCCAGCGCGACATGCTGGACACGTTCACGGCCAGGCCGGAACTGCTGTGCCGCGCGGGCGAGTTCTACCGCGAGTGGCGGGCGGCGGGCGAGGAACTCGCCGAGCTGGAGCGGAACGAACAGCAGAAATTGCAATTGCTGGACCTGTGGCAGTTCCAGCGCAAGGAAATCGAAGCGGCGGGGCCCGCACCGGGCGAGGATGCCGCGCTCGAGGGCGAGCGCCGGGTGTTGCAGAACCTGGGCCGCTTGCAGGAGAGCGCGGGGACCGCCTACCAGGCCATCTACGATTCTCCGGAATCGGCGGCCGCGTTGGTGCGGACCGCGGCCAGGCGCGTGGAGGATGTCTGCCGCATCGATCCCACGCTCGACGGCGTGCGGGAGAATCTGCAAACCGCCGATCTCGCGCTACAGGAGGCGAGCTACGCGCTGCGCGATTACCTGGGCGGTCTGGAGTCCAACCCCGGGCGGCTGGAGGAAATCGAGAACCGGCTGGCCGCCCTCGACCGGCTCAAGCGCAAGTACGGGCGCTCGATCGAGGAAGTGCTGGCGTTCCTGGAAGACGTGCGGCGGCAGATCGATACCGTGGAGCACGCGGGCGAGCGCATGGAGGCGCTGCGCAAGCGCCGCGCGGAGCTGGCCGCGAAGTACGAGCAGAGCGCCGCGGAGCTGACGGCGGCGCGGCAGGCGGCGGCGCGGCGCCTGGAAAAGCAGGTGGAGGCCGAACTGGCCTCGCTCGCCATGGAGCGCACCGTGTTCCGCGTCGAGATCGCGGCCGGTCCGTGGAGCCCAGAGGGCGCCGACCAGGTGTGTTTCCTGGTGTCGCCCAACGTGGGCGAGGAACCCAAGCCGCTCGAAAAGGTGGCGTCCGGGGGGGAAATCTCGCGCATCGCGCTGGCGGTGAAAACCTGCCTGGCTGCGCCTCGCGGGGCGGCCATGCGCACGCTGGTGTTCGACGAAGTGGACGCGGGCATCGGGGGCGCAGCGGCGGAAGGCGTGGGGCGGCGGCTGAAGAAGCTGGCGGCGGCCAACCAGGTGCTGTGCGTAACCCACCTGGCGCAGATCGCGGCCTTCGCGGATCATCATTATTGCGTGGAGAAGCACGAAGCGGGCGGGCGCACGGTGGCGTCGGTGGAGGAACTGGACCGCGACGGCCGCACGCGCGAAGTGGCCCGCATGCTGTCGGGCCAGAAGCTGACGCCCGAAGCCCTGAAACACGCGGAGCAGTTGATCAGGACAGGGCAGGCGTAAGGAGGTTTCCATGCGAACGGCGGTTGCGTTTCTGTTTTTCTGCGCCGGGGCGGGCGCTTGCGACCTGGGTCAATATAAGCCGCAGCCCGGCCTCGCGGCCGAGAACAGCGGCGGCGCGCTGCGCGTCACCTGGCAGGGAGAGCGCGGGCAGGAAAACCGCGCGGCCTTCCGGGAGCCCGGCGTGGTGCAGGAACTCGCGGTGCGCAAGGCCGGCGGACCGTGGGCCGTGCTGGGGCGCGACCTCCAGCCGGAGTTCGAGATCACCTCCGGGCGGCGGCGCATGTCGAACCAGCAGGTGGGGCCGCTGAAGAAACTCGGCATCCCGCTCACGCCCGAACTCATCGAACGGGAGAAGTGGAACGCGTTCTGGGACGCGCCGCTGAGCGTCCCGGGACTGGCCGGGACGAATCTCGACCTGCCGCGCCGTCCGGAGGAGATCCGCCGCGCCCGCGCATCGTTCCAATCCGCCGGCTGTGCGGTCAAAACCGACGGCGCACGGCTGGAGATCGAGTTCGGCGGAGCTTCGGCCGGTATCTTCGCCGGACGCCTGCGTTTCACCCTCTACAAGGGCGCGAACCTGCTTCGCCAGGAATTGATCGCCAAAACGGAAGAGCCTTCGGTGGCCTACAAGTACCAGGCCGGACTGAACGGATTCCGGACCGGCGGGAGGCTCGCCTGGCTGGACACCGCCCGCGCCTGGCAGGAATACGCCTTCGGCGGCGCCGCCAACAAGGACGCCGTGGCGCTGCGCGCGCGCAACCGTATCGCGGTGCTCGAAACCCAAGGCGGCTCGCTGGCTTTCTTCCCGCCGCCGCACAAGTTTTTCTTCGCGCGTGAGATCGAACTCAACCTCGGTTACGTGTGGTACCGGCAGGCGGAGGACGGCTCCTTCGCCGTGGGGGTGCGGCAGGGTGACCGCGAAGAGATGTACCGCCCCTACGGCGTCTCCGACGAGTTGTGGAAGCGGCGCTCCGAGCAGTCGCGCCACTTCGCCCTGGCAAACTTCGCGCTTTACAACGCCCCGCCGGGCACGTGGCAGCGCATGCCGGTGTACTTCTACCTGAGCGCGGCCGACGCTCCCGCCACGCACGCCGCCGTGCTCGAATACACCCACGGCGACCGCTTCAAGCCGCTCCCGAACCGGCAGGTGGCTATCAGCCATTTCCACACCCACTTCGCCGAGCAACTTGCCGACGCCGGCACGCTCGACCTGCAACCCACCTGGATGCCCGTGTTCCGCGCGCTGGGGGTGAACATCGCCATGATGTCGGACTTCCACTCCGACAGCCACCCCAAGGACCCCGGCCCCATCCGGCTGCGCGAGCAGAACACTTACTACGAAGGCTGCCGGCGGCACTCGGACCGCAACTTCCTGATCGTCCCCTCGGAGGAACCCAACGCGTACTTCGGCGGGCACTATACCATGCTGCTGCCGAACGCCGTTTACTGGACGCAGGTGCGCCAGCCGGGGCAACCCTTCAAGGAGCGGCACCCGCAGTACGGCACGGTGTACCACGTGGGCTCGGCCGAGGACGAGCTCGCCATGCTGCGGGAGGTGGGCGGGCTGGTGTGGCAGGCGCACCCGCGCGCCAAGAGTTCCACCGCGTACCCCGATGCCATCCGGGAGACTGCGCCGTTCCGCAGCGAGCAGTTTCTCGGGGGGGCGTTCCAGTCCATCCCGGTGGACCTCTCCGAAAGCCGCCTGTGCGAGAAGCGATGCTTCAGCGTGCTCGACGACATGAACAACTGGGGCGGCCCCAAGTACCTGCTGGCCGAAGGCGACACCTACATGAAGTACCCTGAGGACGAAACCTACCCGCAACTGCTGGTGAACTATGTGAAGCTCGACCGCGTCCCGCGCTTCGACGAGGGCTGGGCGCCGCTGGTGAAGGCGCTGCGCGCGGGCGACTACTTCGTCACTTCCGGCGAAGTGCTGATTCGCGATTCGGCGGTGGAGCGGAACGCCATCTCCGCCGAGATCGAATGGACCTTCCCGCTGGAGTTTGTGGAAGCCGTGTGGAGCGACGGCGACAAAGTGGAGCGCAGCGTGGTCCCGGCTGCCTCCCAGCCGCCGTTCGGCTCCCATCGCTTCCGCATCCCGTTCAAAGAGGGCGCGAAGTGGGTGCGGTTCGCCGCGTGGGACTCGGCCGGCAACGGCGCGTTTACACAACCGGTGCACCTCAAATGAAGCGGCGAACCTTTCTGATTTCCGCGGCCGCCATGCCGCTCCGGGCAGCCGCGCCGCGCGCGCTGCTGATGCTGACGCCTGAAGACGCCGCGCGCATGCGCGCCGCGCTCGCGAAGAACGACCGCGCCGCCGCGCCGCTGCGCAAAGCCGCTGCCGCGGCCATGAGCCAAGGACCGTGGAGTGTCGCCAGCCATCGCCCCAGGCGCATGCCGCCGGATCTCAAGCCGAACGATTACTACAGCGAAGGCCCCTACTGGTGGCCCGATCCGAAGAACCCCTCGGGGCCGTATATCCGCAAGGACGGCGAGCGCTACCCCGGCCGCTTCGTGCAAAACCGGCTCGACATCGCCGCCATGAGCGAGTGCGTGCTGGCGCTCGGCATCGCCGCGCACTTTTTCAAGGACGGGCGCGCCGCGGACCGCGCCGCGCGGGTGCTCGACGCCTGGTTCCTCGATCCGCGCACGCGCATGAACCCGCACCTGGAGTTCGGCCAGGCCGTCATCGGGCGCAACACCGGCCGCGGCGCGGGGCAGATCGAAACCGTGTCGCTGATCCAGGCCGCGCAAGGCATCACGCTCCTCGGCGCGTACGACACAGGCCTGCGCGACTGGTTCGCCGCCTATCTGAAATGGATGACCACCAGCGAAAAAGGGCTGGCGGAGAAACAGGCGTCCAACAACCATGCCACCTGGTGGACCGCGCAGGTGGCCGCCTTCGGCGCGTTCACCGGCAATGACGAGGCGCGCAACATGGCTTACGCGCGTTACCGCGAGTTCCTCGTCCCCAAGCAGGTGCGGCCGGACGGAAGCTGTCCCGCCGAGGAGGCCCGCACCCGCTCGCTCAGTTACTCCTCCATGAACCTGGACGGCTTTTCCACTCTGTGCCGCCTGGCCGAGGTCAGCGGCGTGGACCTGTGGCGCTCGCCGGTGGAGAAAGCGTACCGTTACCTGCTGCCTTACGTCTTGCAGCCGGCCACATGGAAGAAACCGCAGATCACCGGGTACGAACAGGACCGGGTGATTTTTCCAGGTCTGGCGGGGTTGGGGCTGCGCTCCGGCGAGTTGCTGGCCGCCTACCGGCGGCTGCCGCGCGCCGAAGCGCCCTGGATTCAGTTCATCGACCTGCTGGTGCGGACCGCTACCGCGACAGCGTGAAGTTCACGTCGATATCCGTGACCACTTCGACGGCTTCGCCGTTCACGAGCATGGGCTCGTACTGCCACTGCCGCACGGCTTCCACGGCGGCCTCCACCAGCACCGGTTCGCCGGAGACCACCTCGACGCTGCGCACCATGCCCGCCTTATCCACGATGGCCCGCAGTTTGACGGTCCCGCTGATGCCCTGCGCCTTGGCCTCCAGCGGATAGACGGGTCTGACCACGTGCACCAAACGGCGCTGCTGCTCCGAGCCGGACACCCGCATGGCGGACGAGGAGGCGGCCTCCTCCAGCGTGAAGTTGACGTTGATTTCCGTAGTGGCCGGGACGCGCTTGCCGTCCTTTTCGGCGGGCTCGAACTCCCATTGCCGCACGGCATCCACCGCCGATGCGGCCAGCAGCGGGTGGCCGCTCAGCACGCGCACATCCGCCACTTTGCCTTCCTGGGTTATATCCGCCGCGAGCGTCACCAGGCCGGTGATCCGGGCTTCCTTGGCTTCAGGGGGGTAGGCGGGACGGACCTTGTTTATCGGCGCGGGCTTGTGATCCTGCGCCAGGGCGGCCGCGGCCATCGCCGCAACCGCGAGAACGATTCTTGCCAGCATGCCAGAACAGACACCGCCCAGGCCCGCCCGGTTCCCGTCCGCGGCTTGACCGCGTGTGTATACTGGGACTTGGCCTGAATTCGGAGTTCTATGAACAACGGCGGCATGGGATCCCGCCTCGCGGCCAAACTGGGTATCAGACCGGAAAATCTCGATGGGGAGATCGTCTTCGCCCCAACCAGGAAATCCACATTATGAGCGCAATCGCAACGGCAGGCCCTCTGCACAGGGTCATCCGTTTCTATGAGGCAACGAACGGGAAAAAGGCCGTGATGGCCGTCACCGGGGTGCTCCTGTTCGGCTACGTAGTGGGACACATGCTGGGGAATCTCCAGATCTTTCTGGGTCCGCGGCAGATTAACCGGTACGCCGAGTTTCTCCACTCCTACGAAACCATGCTATGGTTCGTACGCGCCATTCTGCTGGCGGCGGTCGGACTGCACGTGACGGCGGCCTTGCAGCTTTGGGCGCTGAACCGCTCGGCGCGGCCCATCGGCTACTACAGGAAGAACGACGTGCCCAGCGCGTACGCGGCGCGAACCATGCGCTGGGGCGGGCTGATCATCGCCGCGTTCGTGATCTTCCACGTGCTGCACCTGACCACCGGCGACGTACTGGCGCTGAAGCACGTGGGCGATACGCCGTTCTACAACGTCTACGAAAACGTGATCGACGGCTTCCGGCATCCGGCAGTCTCGATCGCCTACATCGTGGCCGTGCTGATGCTCTGCCTGCACCTGTACCACGGGGTGTGGAGCATGTTCCAGACCGTCGGGATCAGCCATCCGCGCTATACGCCGGTGCTGAAGCGGCTCTCGGCGGCGGCGGCAATCGTGGTGGCGGCGGGTTTCGTATCGATCCCGGTTGCGGTGCTCACCGGGGTGCTGACTTATTAGGGAGGGCGGATGGAACTTAATTCCAAACTGCCATCGGGTCCCATTGAAACGGCCTGGGACCGGCATAAATTCAACCTGAAGCTGGTGAACGCGGCGAACAAGCGCAAGTACACCATCATTGTGGTGGGAACGGGCCTGGCCGGCGGCTCGGCGGCGGCGAGCCTGGCCGAGCTCGGCTACCAGGTCAAGGCGTTCTGCTACCAGGATTCGCCCCGGCGCGCGCACAGCATCGCGGCGCAGGGCGGCATCAACGCCGCCAAAAACTATCGCAATGACGGCGACAGCGTCTACCGCCTGTTCTATGACACGGTGAAGGGCGGCGATTTCCGCGCCCGCGAACCCAATGTCTACCGGCTGGCGCAGCTCAGCCTCAATATCATCGACCAGTGCGTGGCGCAGGGGGTGCCGTTCGCGCGCGAGTACGGCGGGTATCTCGACAACCGCTCCTTCGGCGGAGCGCAGGTCTCGCGCACCTTCTACGCGCGGGGCCAGACGGGACAGCAGCTCCTGCTCGGCTGCTACCAGGCGCTGCTGCGGCAGGTGGGCGCCGGCGCGGTGGAAATGCATCCACGCACGGAAATGCTGGACCTGGTGCTCGTGAACGGAAAGGCCCGCGGCATCATCACGCGCGACCTGATCACGGGAAAGATTGAAGCGCACGCGGCGGACGCGGTGGTGCTGGGCACGGGCGGCTACGGCAACGTCTACTACCTTTCCACCAACGCCAAGGGCTGCAATGCGACGGCCATCTGGCGCGCCTACAAGAAGGGCGCGCTGTTCGCCAACCCGTGCTTCACCCAGATTCACCCCACGTGCATCCCGGTCTCCGGCGAATATCAGTCCAAGCTGACCCTGATGAGCGAATCGCTGCGCAACGACGGGCGCATCTGGGTGCCGGTGCGCGCCGGCGACAAGCGCCCGCCGGGCCAAATCCCCGAAGCCGAGCGCGACTATTTCCTGGAACGCAAGTACCCGAGTTTCGGCAACCTGGTGCCGCGCGACGTGGCCTCGCGCAACGCCAAGGCGGTTTGCGACGAGGGCCGCGGAGTGGGCGAAACCGGGCTGGGCGTGTATCTCGATTTCGCCGACGCCATCGGCCGCCTGGGGCAGGAGGTGATCCGGGAGCGCTACGGCAACCTGTTTGACATGTACGAGCGCATCACCGGTGAAGACCCCTACTCCGTGCCCATGCGCATCTATCCCGCGATCCACTACACCATGGGCGGGCTGTGGGTGGATTACAACCTGATGTCCAACGTCCCGGGCTTGTACGTGATCGGGGAGGCGAACTTCTCCGATCACGGCGCCAACCGCCTGGGCGCGAGCGCCCTGATGCAGGGCCTGGCGGACGGTTACTTCGTCCTGCCGGTCACCATCGGCGACTACCTGGCTTCGACTAAGTTCGAGAAGGTGGATTCCGGGCAGGCCGAGTTCCGCGACGCCGAGGCCCAGGTTGCCGGACGCATCAAGCGGCTGCTGGAGAACAAGGGGACGCGGTCGGTGGACGCGCTGCACCGCGGGCTGGGCAAGGTGATGTGGGAGTACTGCGGGATGTCGCGCACGGCCGAGGGTTTGAAACAGGCGCTCGCCCGCATCCCCGAGCTGCGCGAGCAGTACTGGCGCGAGGTGCGGGTGCCGGGCGTGGGGGAGGAGTTCAACCAGTCGCTCGAAAAGGCCGGCCGCGTGGCGGACTTCTTCGAGCTGGCCGAGCTGATCTGTCTCGACGCGCTGGACCGCAACGAGAGCTGCGGCGGACACTTCCGCGAGGAGTACCAGACGCCGGAAGGCGAGGCGCTGCGCGACGACGCCAATTATGCCTATGCGGCGGCGTGGCAATACCAGGGGGACGGGGCGCAGCCGGCGCTCGTCAAAGAGCCGCTCGAATTCAATTACGTGCATCCGGCGCAACGGAGCTACAAGTAATGAGGATCGTACTGCACATCTGGCGCCAGCGGAACGCGGGCGAGCCGGGCCGCATGGTCCGTTACGAGGTGCCCAACGCCAACCAGGAAATGTCTTTCCTGGAAATGCTCGACGTGTTGAACGAGGACCTGATCGCGAAGGGAGAGGAGCCGGTCGCCTTCGACCACGACTGCCGCGAGGGCATTTGCGGCATGTGCGGCTTCATGATCAGCGGCGTGGCGCACGGCCCGCTGCGCGGCACCACCGTGTGCCAGCTTCACATGCGGCACTTCAAGGACGGCGACGAGCTGTACCTGGAGCCGTGGCGCGCCAAGCCCTTCCCGCTCATCAAAGACCTGGCGGTGGACCGCGGCGCGTTCGATCGCATCATCGCGGCGGGCGGCTTCATCTCGGTTTCCACGGGCAGCGCGCCGGAGGCCAATTCGATCCCGGTGCAGAAGGAGGCCTCCGAACGGTCCATGGACGCGGCGGCTTGCATCGGCTGCGGCGCGTGCGTGGCGCAATGCCCGAACGCAGCGGCGGCGCTGTTCACGGCGGCGAAGATGACGCACCTGGGCATGTTGCCGCAGGGCCAGCCGGAGCGCAGCCAGCGCGCGCTCGCCATGGTGGCGCAGATGAACGCCGAGGGTTTCGGCAGTTGCACCAACATCGGCGAGTGCGAGGCGGTGTGCCCGAAGGAGATCCGGCTGGAGGTGATCGCGCGCATGAACCACGACTTCCTCAAGGCGGCGTGGACCAGCCGCGCGCCGCTCGGCGGCGACGCCGGGCCGCAGGCGGGCTCGAGGCAATAGCGCCCGTGGCGGCCGAACTCGGTCTCGGGCTGATTTCGATCGGCCGCGGCTGGGGTGTGCGGCCCGCGCCGCTGCCCACGGATACGGAAGCGGAGAAGCTTCTGGAAACCGCTCTCGAGTGCGGCATCCGCTTCTTCGATACCGCGCCCTCTTACGGGCTCAGCGAGCAGCGGTTGGGCGCATTCCTGCGCGGGCACGGCGCGGTGGACCTGACCATCGCCACCAAGTGCGGCGAGCACTGGAGCGATAACGGCCCGTTCGTGGATCACAGCTTTGACGCGCTGCGGAGCTCCATCGACCGCAGCCTGGCGCTGCTGGCGCGCATCGACCTGCTACAGATCCACAAGGCGACGACGGGCGTGCTGGCGCGGGACGACCTGCACCGCGCGCTCGAATATGCGCGAAGCTGCGGCGTGCGTGAATTCGGGGCGAGCGTTACGGACCTGGACGCCGCGCGGACGGCGGCCCGCGACCCTGCCTTCGGCTGGATCCAGATCTTCTTTCATCCGCGCAGCCCGCAGCTCGAGCCGGTGTTCGGCCTCGGCAAGCGGGTGCTGGTGAACCGGCCGTTCGCCATGGGCGCGCTGGCTTATGATGACGACGGGCAGCCGCGCGGTCCGGAGGATCTCGCCGCGGTCTTCGCGTTCACGCTGCGCCGCCGCTTCGAGGGCGTGGTGCTCACGGGTACGCGCTCGCCCGAACATCTGCGTCAGAATGCGGCCGCCTTCCGCCGCGCCCGTGCTATGGTCGAAGGATGCTGATGCGGGCCGCCCTGGCGGCCGGCGGGGTGGCGGCGGCGGCATGGGCCGTACGCGGCCGTTCCTCGCAAGTCTTTGCGCCCTCGGTGTGGCGCGGGCCCCGCGATGCCGCGGCGGTGGCGCTCACCTTCGACGACGGTCCCGGCGCCGGTACGCCGCGCCTGCTCGAGATCCTGGCGGAGCACGGCGCGCGGGCCACTTTCTTCCAGATCGGCGCGAACGTGGAGCGCCTGCCCGAAGTCGCGCGCGCGGTGCGCGAGGCGGGTCACGAAATCGGCAATCACAGCCACACCCATCCCTGCTTCCACATGCTCGGACCGCGCGGCATCGAGAGCGAGCTGGCGCGGGCGCAGGAGACCATCGCGGCGGCCACCGGAGCGCGCCCGCGGTTTGTGCGCGCGCCTTACGGAGTGCGGTGGTTCGGCCTGCGCGCCGCGCAGCGGCGGTTGGGACTCACCGGCGTGATGTGGACCGTGATCGGCCTGGACTGGAAGCATCCCGCCCACGTGGTTGCCCGGCGCGTTCTGAACGGGCTCGCCAACGGAGCCATCGTCTGCCTGCACGACGGCCGCGGGCTCGACCCCGCGGCCGGCATCGCAAACACGCTCGACGCCGCGCGGCGAATTCTCCCCGAAATCCGGGCGCGCGGCCTTAAACTGGTAACCTTGAGCCAACTACTATGCCCGACGCATTGACCAAACGTCTTCTCACCGTGATCGCCGCCGCGGCGGTGGGGAGGTAGCCATGCGGCGGGTCGCGGTCACGGGGGTCGGTGTGATTTGCGCGTTGGGCCGCAACACGGAGGAATTCTGGCAATCCCTTGCGGCCGGGTGCAGCGGCATTAGACCGCTGGAATGCGCCGATGGCTTAGGCCTGCGCTTCCGCAACGCGGCGGAGGTGCGCGGGTACTCGCACGCGCCGTATTTCACCGACCGCAAGGCGGATTTCATGGACCGCTTCGCGCAGTTCGCGGTGATCGCGGCGCGCGAGGCCGCGGCGGCGGCAGGCATCGAGTGGACCGCGGACCTGCGCGAGCGGACCGCCATCGTGACCGGAGCGTGCATCGGGGGGCAGGACACGCAAGACGCCGGTTTCGTAAATGTGTATAAAATGGGCATCCCCCGCGTCCACCCGCTGACCATTCCGAAAACCATGTCCAACGCGGGCGCCAGCCACATCTCGATGGAATTCGGCATCACCGGACCCGTGTATACCGTCTCTACGGCGTGCGCGTCGTCGGGGCACGCCATCGGGCAGGCGTTTTGGATGGTGCGCTCCGGAATGGCGGAACTGGCGTTGGCGGGAGGCAGCGAGGCGCCCTTCAGCTACGGGCTGCTGAGAGCCTGGGAGGCGATGCGCGTCATCGCGCCGGACACGTGCCGTCCCTTCTGCCGCGACCGCCGCGGCATGATTCTGGGCGAGGGCGGGGCCATGCTGGTGCTGGAACCGCTGGAACGGGCCCGCGCCCGCGGCGCGCGCATTTACGCGGAAATCGTGGGCTTCGGCATGTCGTCCGACGCTTCGCACATCACCCAGCCCTCCAGCGGAGGCCCGGCCAAGGCCATGCGCGCCGCGCTGTGCGATGCCGCGGTGCCGCCGGAGGCGGTCGAGTATATCAACGCCCACGGCACCGGCACGCAGATCAACGATCCTGTGGAGGCCGCGGCCATCCGCACGGTGTTCGGCGCGCATACCGAGCGGCTGCCGGTGAGTTCCACCAAGTCCATGCACGGGCATACGCTGGGCGCGGCGGCGGCGGCCGGCCTGTCACGTCGGAGGTCGCGGGTTCGAGCCCCGTCGTCCCCGCCATTCCCTCTATTGCACTACAGCCCGCTTTTCTTCGCTCTTTTGCGCCCCTCGCGCCGGCCTGAGGCGCCCTTGCCCTCTTCCCCGCCCTTTCGGATGCGTGGAAGGTTGCGGCGGCTCCAGTCCTCAAACAGGCCGCGCAGGCGGGTGACGGTCTCGGGCCGCTGCGCGGAGAGGTCGCGCTTCTCGCTGAGGTCCTCCTCCAGGTTGAAAAGCTCGGTCCTTCCGTTATTGGCCACCAGCTTCCAGGGGCCGGAGCGGACCGCGGTCCGGCCTTCGGAGGCGTCCCAGAAAAGCGCCTGGTGCAGCGGGCCGGATGAGGCGCCGGTGAGGACGGGCAGCATGTCGCGGCCCTCGATCTCGCGGGGGAGCGGCGCTCCGGCTGCCGCGGCGGCGGTGGGCATCAGGTCCATGGACATGACGGGCTCGCGCGAGACCGTATTTTCCGGCAGGCGGCCGGGCCAGCTCACCAGGAAGGGAACCCGGATGCCGCCCTCATATACGCTGGCCTTGTAGTCGCGAAGGGCGCCGTTGTTGGAGGAGTTCGCCCGGGCGCCGCCGTTATCCGAAATGAAGAAGAGCAGCGTGTCGCCGCTCAGCCTGCGCCGGTCCAACTCGTCGAGCAGGCGGCCGATGGCGCGGTCTTCGGCCTCCAGCATGGCCATCAGGATGTCGCGATCGGGCTTGCCGGTGTCGTACTTGCGGATGAGTTCCCGCGGCGCCTGCATGGGGAAGTGCACCGCGTTGAATGCCAGGTACAGGAAGAATGGTCTGTGCCCGTTGCGGGCGACGAACGACAGGGCTTCCCGCCCGATGTTATCCGTGAGATAACCGGTTTCCTCGATGGGGTCGTAGCCGCGCAGGATGGAAGTAAAAATTTCGCCGGTGGGTTTCAGATCGAAGTAGTCGTGCCCGCCGTGGCCGAGAAAGCCGTAGAACTCGTCGAAACCCCGCTTCATGGGATGATACGGAGGCTGGATGCCCAGGTGCCATTTCCCGAATGCCCCGGTGGCATAGCCGGCCTGCTTCAGCACGCCGGCGAGGGTCGTCTCGCTCAGCGGCAGGCCCGCGCGGGAATCGGAGGCGGTATAGAACCCATACCGCTGCGGGTAGCGGCCGGTAAGCAACGCCGCGCGGGTGGGCGCGCAGACGTAACAGTTGGCGTAACCCTGCTCGAAACGGATGCCGCGCCGGGCGATGCGGTCTATGTTCGGCGTGGACACTTCCCTGGGATGCGGGTAGCAGCTCACGTCTCCGTAGCCGTGATCGTCGGAGACGATGAAGACGATGTTGGGCCGTCGCGCGGGCGCGGCGGCCGAGGGCGCGGCGGCGGCCGAGAAGAGGAAATCGCGGCGTGTCAGGTTCATGCTTCCATACCCATCTGGGAAAGCCGGTAGCGCAGCGCGTTGCGGGTGAGCCCGAGCAGGCGCGCGGCCTGGCTCTTGTTGCCGCCGGCGCGGCGCAGGGCTTCTCGGATGATCTCCTGTTCGTACTGGTCCAGCGTGACGCCGTCGGGCAGGAAGGCCGGCGAGCCGTGATTGCGGGGGCGCTCGCTGGTATCGAGCTTGATGTCGGCGGCGTCCAGCATGGACCCGGAGCACATCACCAGGCTGCGCTCGACGACGTTCTCCAGCTCCCGCACATTCCCGGGCCAGTGGTAGGCCATCAGCCTGGCCAGCGCGGCGCCGGTGAGCCCTTCCACGCGGCTGCCGGAATCGGCGGCCAGCTTCTGAATGAAGTGCTGCGCCAGGAACGGGATATCCTCCTTGCGCTCGCGCAGCGGAGGGATATTGATGGGCACCACGTTCAGCCGGTAGTAGAGATCTTCGCGGAAGGTGCCCTGCTCGAGCGCGGCGCGCAGGTCCACGTTGGTGGCCGCCACTACGCGCACGTCGATGTGGCGCGTGACGTTGGAGCCCAGCCGCTCGAACTCGCGCTCCTGGAGGATGCGCAGCAGCTTGACCTGGATGGAGGGCGGCACGTCGCCGATCTCGTCCAGGAACACGGTGCCGGTGTCGGCCTGCTCGAACTTGCCGGGCTTGGCGCCCACCGCCCCGGTGAAAGCTCCCTTTTCGTATCCGAAAAGCTCGCTTTCCATGAGGTTTTCCGGGATGGCGGTGCAGTTGATCTTGACCAGCGGCCGTCCGCGGCGCGGCGAGTGGAAGTGGATGGCGCGCGCGATCAGATCCTTGCCCACCCCGCTTTCGCCGGCCAGCAGCACGGTGGCGCGGGTGGGCGCCACCCGGGCCACGGTGGCGAAGATCTCCTGCATGGGCCCGCTGCGGCCCACGATGTTATCGAACTGGTAGCGGCGCCCGAGTTCTTCCCGGAGCTGCCGGTTCTCGTCGCGCAGGGCGCGGACCTCGAGCGCCTTGTTGACCACGGTCATCAGGTGATCGAGCGAAAACGGCTTCAGCAGGAAATCCACGGCGCCCGCCTTCATGGCCTGCACGGCGGTCTCGATGGTGCCGAACGCGGTCATGATGACCACCGGCGCCAGCATGTTCTGGCGGCGCATGCGCTCGAGCAGTTCCAGGCCGTCCATGCCGGGCAGGCGCAGGTCGGTGATCACCAGGTCGGCGCGTTCGGCGAGCTTGATGCCTTCCTCGGCGCTGGCGGCCTTGTCCACCTCGAAGCCGGAGCCGGCGAGCTGAAGCTCGATCACGCGGCGCAGCTTGTCCTCGTCTTCGACGATCAGGATACGGGGCTTCATGGCATCGGCAGGAACACCCGGAAGATGCTCCCCTTTCCGGGCTCGCTCTCGACCGCTATCTTACCGCCGTGCTCGTCCACGATTTTCGAGACGATGGCGAGCCCCAGCCCTACGCCTTGCGGCTTGGTGGTGAAGAAAGGGTTGAAGATGGTCTCGATCAGCCCGGGATCGATGCCGGAACCGCGGTCGATCACGGCGGCTTCGGCCATGCCGTCCACCAGGCGGGTCTTCACGGTGATGGCGCCGCCTTCGGCGGTGGCCTGGGCGGCGTTGAGCAGCAGGTTGTAGAACACGCGCTCGATCAGCTCGGCATCGAACGAAAACGGGCGCAGATCCGGCGAGTAGTTCTTGAACACGGCCACGCCGCGCGCGCCGGCTTCGCGCTCCAGGTGGTCAATGGCGCGATCGATGGTCTGCCCGAGATCGGCGGGCGCGGTGCGCAGCTTGAGCGGGCGGGCGAACTCCAGGAAGCGCGTCACCAGCGAGTTGGCGCGGTCCACTTCGGAGGTGATGAACCCGGCGACTTCGCGCGCCACTTCGTTCTCCTTCGCCACGCTGCGCTCCAGCATTTCCGCGGAGGCCTTGATGGTGCCGAGCGGGTTGCGCAGCTCGTGCGCGAGGCCGGCGGAGAGCTTCCCCAGGGCCGCCACGCGGTCGGCGCGGCGCATGGCCGCCTCCGCCTCGCGCAGGCTGCGGTTGGCCTCCGCAAGCTGCTCCGCGATGGCCTTGTAGTTGCCCGATTGCACCCGCACCACTTCAGCCAGCACGCTGGCCAGGTTGCCGGCCATGGCGATGAACACCACCCGCAGCACCAGCTCGCGGGTTTCCTCGGGGCCGATCATCCAGCGCGACCAGTCCACAAACAGCAGGAAGGAGAGATACGCTCCACACGCCAGCAGCGTGAACAGCAGCGTGGAGCCGAAGCCGCGGGAGGTGGCCGCCGAGAGCACCGGCAGCAACAGCACGAGGTAGTAGCTGCTGGCCAGGCCTCCCGTGTAGCCGATCAGCAGGTAGCCGGTCACCAGCTTGAGCCCGATCCACAGCAGGGTGCCGTTCGGCGAAGCAGCCAGCGGCACCTTCGGCTCGGAGATCTGAAGGGCGGCAAGCACGCCGAGCAGGGTCATCTCGCTGGCGTCGCGCGTGTCACTGAGCGCGGCCATGGCGGCGAACAGGAGCAGCCAGGCGGCGTCCTGCGCACGAAACATTTTCATCACAGAGCGTGGGCGCTCCACACCTGAAACCCACTCGGGATTATGCCACAATGGAGATGTAGTCTCATGCCCAATCCACTCACCACGGACCAGGACCGTCCTTTCGACCCCGAGTCCCAACCCACCCCCGGCCAAGGCGCTTCCTTCGGCGACATCCTCTCTCAATTTGAGCAGTCACAGACGCACGCAGGCGGCGAAAGCACGGAGGGGATTGAAGCCACCGTGGTCAGCGTGGGTCCCGAGTCGGTGATCTTCGACGTGGGCCGCAAGACCGAAGGCGTAATTCCGGTTGCGGACCTGCGCGACGAAAAGGGCGAGCTCACGGTGAAGCCGGGCGACAAGGTGCAGGTCTCGGTCACCGGGCGCGCGCCGGAAGGCTACTACCTGCTCAGCCGGATCCGCGTGGAGCGCCCCAAGGACTGGTCCGGGCTGAAGCACGCCTTCGAGGAGAAGCGCGTGATCGGCGGGACCGTCACCGGAGCGGTAAAAGGCGGGTTGAGCGTGGATATCGGGGTGCGCGCGTTCCTGCCGGCGTCCCGCAGCGGCATCCGCGACCTGAACGAGCTGGTGGGCCAGGAGATCCGCTGCAAGATCATCGAGCTGGACACCGGGAAGGAAGACGTGGTGGTGGACCGCCTGGCCGTCCTGAAGGAAGAGGAGGCCGAGGCGCGCAACCGCCGCGTCGCCGAGCTTCAGGAAGGCGCCGTGGTGCACGGCACGGTGCGCAGCCTGACCGACTACGGCGCTTTTGTGGACGTGGGCGGCATCGACGGCCTGCTGCACGTGGCCGACCTCTCCTGGGCGCGCGTGAACAAGCCCGCCGACGTGCTGAGCGTGGGCCAGGAGATCGACGTCAAGGTTCTCAAGGTCGACGCGGCGAAACGCAAGATCTCGCTGGGCTTGAAGCAGCTCCAGCCGCATCCGTGGGAACTGGCGGCGGAGAAGTACACGGCCGGCGAGCGCGTGCGCGGTACGGTCACGCGCGTGACCGACTTCGGCGCGTTCGTGGAGCTCGAGCCGGGCGTGGAAGGGCTGATCCACTTCTCCGAGATGTCCTGGTCGAAGAAGGCCAGAAAGCCCTCCGACGTGGTCAAGCCGGGCGACAGCGTGGAAGTGATGATCCTCGGCGTGAAGGCGGCCGAGCGGCGCATCTCCCTGGGGTTGAAGCAGGCGCTGGGCGACCCGTGGGCGGAGATCGAAAAGAAGTACCCCCTCGGCTCCACAGCGGAAGGCAAAGTGGTCAGCCTCCAGAAATTCGGCGCGTTCGTGGAGCTGGAAGAAGGCGTCGAGGGCATGATCCACGTGGGCGATATCAGCGCGGAAGGGCGCATCAATCACCCGCAGGACGTGCTCAAGATGGGCGCAGTGGTAAAAGCCGCGGTGCTCGAAGTGGACAAGGGCAAGCGGCGCCTGCGGCTGGGCATGAAGCAGCTTGTGCCCACCAGCCTGGACGAATATATCGCCGAGCACAAGGAAGGCGACACCGTGACCGGCCGCGTGGCGGACGTGGGACGGGGCAGGGTTCGCGTCGAGCTGGGCGAGGGCGTCTACGGGCAGGCGGCGTTTTCCCAGGATGCCGGGCAGGCCGAAACGGAAGCCGCGGAGGAGCGGCCCGACCTTTCGGCGCTCACCTCCATGCTCGAAGCCAGGTGGAAGGGCGGTGCCGGCCGCTCAGGCAAGGGCGAGCCCGTGCAGGGCGGCCAGATCCGCGCGTTCCGCATCACGAAACTCGACGCGGCCGGCAAGCGGATCGAACTGGAAGCACTTTAGGGCCCCGGATTCACGCCTTCATCCGCGGCCATCCGTGGCCTTTATTCCGACCTGACCGGACGCTCGGCCAGCAATAGCCTGCGTAGCGAGCGCAAATCGTTCAGAATGCGGCGGCTGGTGGTGATGTGCAGTTCCAGCTTGGCGAGGTTGTACGCCACCAGTTGCAGCGCCTGCTTGCGCCGCTCCGCCTTCTCGTCCTCCGCGAGGGCGATGTCCGAATCCACCTCACGCCTGGCCTCTGCAATGGCTTCGGCGAGCAGCGTCACGTATTCCTGCGAGCTTTCTATGCTATCGAACGGAGTCTCGGATTGATAGTCCACTACGCCCCCTTTCCGAGCTGCTGCTCTGGCGAATTTTCCCATTGTCGCACAATCCGGCAAGCGTGGCCGGTGGATTGTTATCATGTCTCTTCATGCTGGCTGAGAAACTGCGCGAATGCGGAGTAGTCGGCGCCGGCGGTGCGGGTTTCCCCGCATACGTCAAGGCCCAATCCGAGGTGGAGTACTGCATCGCCAACGGCGCGGAGTGCGAGCCGCTGATCCACAAGGATGCCGAGCTGATGAAGCGCTACCCGGGGGAAATCCTGGCGGGCATGGCGGCCATGATGGAATCCGTGAAATCCCGTACAGGCAGGTTCGGCGTGAAATCCAAGAACGCCGACTCGCTGGAGGCCGTGCGCGCCCACCTCCGGGACGGCCGCATACAAATCGTGGAACTGGGCGATTTCTACCCTTCGGGCGACGAGTACGAACTGGTTTACGCCGCCACGGGGCGGCTGATTCCACCGGCCGGCATCCCCCTCCAGGTGGGCTGCGTGGTGAACAACGTGGAGACGCTGTACAACGTCCACCTCGCGCTTCAGGGGACGCCGGTCACGCGCAAGCTGGTATCCATTGCGGGTGCGGTGAAACAGCCCAAGACGTTCTGGGCGCCGGTAGGGACCTCGTTTCGCGATCTTCTGGCCGCGGCGGGCGGCGCCGCCGTCCCCGAATTCGGAATCTTCGTGAGCGGCATCATGATGGGCGGATTCACCTGGGACCTGGACGAGGTGGTGACCAAGACTACCGCCGGCCTGATTATTCTGCCGCGCAATCATTACCTGATCACGCGCAGGGACCGGACCCAGCAAGCGCAGAACAGGATCGGGAAGTCCGCGTGCGACCAGTGCAGCTATTGCACGGAGTTCTGCCCGCGTTACCTGTTGGGTTACGAGGTCATGCCGCACAAGGTCATGCGCAGCCTGGGCTTCACCACCACCGGCGCGCAGCACTGGAACCAGTGGTCGGAGCTGTGCTGCGCCTGCGGGCTGTGCACTCTGTACGCGTGCCCCGAGGACCTGTACCCGAAGGAGGCCTGCGACCAGGCCAAGGTGGAGCGGCGCTCGGCGGGGCTGAAATTCACGCAAGACCGGCCCGTGACGGTTCACCCCCTGAAGGAATATCGCCGCGTGCCCCAGAGCATGCTGCGCAAGCGGCTCAAGATTGAGGAATACGATGTTCCCACGCCGTTCGAGGATGCCGAGCCGCGCCCGGCCTCGGTGCGCATCAAACTGCGGCAACACGTGGGCAAGGCCGCGGTGGCCTGCGTCGCGGCGGGACGCAAGGTGAAGCGCGGCCAGACGGTGGCGCGCGTGCCGGAAGGCGAATTGGGCGCCGGCATTCACGCCCCCATCGACGGCAAGGTGCGGGCGGTGACGGCCGACTACATCGAGATCGTGGCGTAACATGGCAGGAAATTCCATAGGACTCATTGAGCTATCGAGCATCGCCGGCGGCTTTCAGGTAAGCGATGCCATGCTGAAAGCCTCGGATGTCGAGCTGGTGCTCGCGCGCACCGTCTGCTCCGGGAAGTACATTGTCCTGGTGCGCGGCGACGTGGCCGCCGTGGACGCGAGCGTGGGAGCCGGTCTGGCGGCGGGCGGCTTCTCGGTGATCGACAGTTTCGTCATCCCGAACGTTCACGAGTCGGTGTTCCCCGCCATCAGCGGCATCAACAAGGTGGACAGCCTGGAAGCGCTCGGGGTGATCGAATCCTTCTCCGTGGCCTCGCTGATCGAAGGCGCCGACGCCGCCGTGAAGGCGGCCAACGTGCGGCTCATCGAGCTCCGGCTCGCCATGGCGCTGGGCGGCAAGGCGTTCGTGACCATGACGGGCAGCGTGGCGGACGTCCAGAGCGCCGTCGAGGCCGGCTCGCAGGTCGTGGCGCAGCGGGGACTCCTGGTGAACCGCGTCGTGATCCCCCACCCGCGCCCCGAGCTGTTCAACGAGATGATTTGAGGCGATTACTGCGGGATCGGATCCACGTAGATGAGCTGCGTGGACCACATGTCCGGCATCCGCACCAGAAAGCCGCGCGCCAACTGCTCGCCGGTAAGCTGGTAGACGCGGAGAGGATCGTCCTCGAAGGTCACGCGGTAGCGCTGTTCGGGTTTGAGGCCGCGGAACCGCAAGGTGCGCTGGGCCGTGGGTGATTCCGCGCGGAAGATGAACGCCAGCGCGCGATCGCTGGCGGCATCGTAACTTTCAATCGCGTCTATCCCGTTCTCGGCGGGCCGCCCGGTGAGGTGGAACACCTGGCCGTCGCGGATGTGCTCGCGGATGCGCTTGAAGATGCCGATCTCGTGCGCCGCGATGGCGAGGTCTTCCATGGTCATGCGTTCCAGCCGGTTCATGAAAATCCACGGCCCACCGAACATGAAGCTGCGGGTGATGTAAGTGTTCAGCTCCTCGTCCGGCATGTAGCGGTCGGCGTAGCGCGGAGAGAACGGGTAGGTGATGCCGAAGATCGCCTGCCGCGTGGTCATGGGCCCGGAGTCGTCGGCGGCGATAGACGTGACGTAGTTCCGCACCATGTTGAACGTCATCATGTTGCCGCCGTCCTCGCAGTTTTCCCAGTGCACGTTCGGCCTGCGGCGCTGCACGGTCTGCACCACGTAGTTCAACCCGTCCACGGCGTTGGCGTAATTGCTGTCGAGCGCGTGGTGGGTGTGGGTCGTCTTGGTGCAGCGCTTCACCATGTTCTCGCCGTCCTGGAGAATCCAGTCCACGCCGTACAGGTCGATTATGCGGACGGCTTCCGCCACCACCCAGTTGCGCACGGGCGTGTGGGAGAGACAGATCGAATCGGCTTCGAAGTAGCCGTAGGTTTCCGAGGAGCGCCAGTCGGGGTTGGCCAGCAGCACGGGAGAGTCCGCAGCGGCTTCGGCGAAGGCGAAGTGCAGGCCGAACTTCATGCCCAGGGAATGCACGAAGTCGGAGAGCGCGCGCAGCCCGCCCGGGTAGAACTTCCCGGGGTGTTCGCGCCATTCGCCGATGCGGCGCGCCCAGCCCAGATCCACCACGAAAACTTCCACGCCGATCCGCGCGGCCAGCTCGGCGTTCCGTCGCAGCAGGTCTTCGGTGATGTTCTGCTGGTATTTCCAGGAATCCCAGATCACGTACGGGAAGCCGGCATCCGGCATGGGCGAGGCGATGGCGGCCTCGGTGAAGCGCTGGGTGCGGAATCCGGCGTCGTCCCAATCGCCGTGGAACAGGCCGATGAACGCGTAGGGACCCGCCAGCTCTTCCTGGTTGGCAAGCACACGGTTCATCTCGGGGATCTGGGTCGAAATCGATAAGACGCCGTTGCTGTGCTTGACCGACGTGGTGGCGCGGCCGTCGAACTCCAGGCCGCCGAAGAGCCCGCGGTCGTTCTGGTCGCGCAGGGCGAACCAGGCGCAGTGCTGGGCGTGAGCGCCGCTCAAGATATTCACCGCCGTGCCTCGCGTATTCAGCGTGGAGGTCAGCGTTTCGAAATTCCCCTGTTTGCCCCCCCGGACCCATTGGTTCACCCGAAACAGCCGGAGGGTCTGATCCGCGGCCTCGAAACTCCAGTTCAACAGGCTGAGAGAGCGCACCGTCTCGGGAGTGTTGTGGAGGTTGCGGAACCGCACACGATAGCGCAGCACCGGCTGGCCCGCGTACATCTCCAGCTCCAGTTGGATGCGGCCGGCGGCGCGCAGGTCTTCCAGCACGATCGTCTGGCGGTAGCCGTTGCGCGAGATGGAGCGCGCCGATTGCGCCGTCATGCGGAAAGCGGTGGCGGCATCCAGCGTTTCAGCCCCCGCTTGCAGGCGAATCGGGGAGGTGCCGGAAGGGGCCGTCCAGATCTCGTTGGAAACCAGGTTTTCAAATGAGCGGAAGCTGAACAGGCCCGAGCCGTCCAGCGCGAACACCGCGCGGGCGACATCGTTTTGCAGCGTCCAGGTCCCGGCAGCGCGGTTGTATGCGAACCGGAACTGAGCGGCCGCGGTGAGGGACGTCAAGAAGAGGGCAAACAAGAACCGAGTCACAACCCGATTCTATAAATGTAGATCGAATCGCCCGCTCTGGCAACCGGCTGGATCTCGCGGAAGGCCGCGTAATAGTCTCTATACTTTGGCGCGAAGAAGTGCCCGGGCAGCAGGGAGGCGCTAATGGCGTAGTAGCCGGGCTTGGGGGTTAGCCGCCGGCCCAATGCCAGCTTATCGTCCCATGGCGGCGCCACAAGTTCGACCTCGTTCTCGCCGAAGTAGCGGAACACGTTGTCGTTGCCGAAATAGGAGAGCCGGAATTTCCCTATGTGTTCCTCGCTGACGAACTCGCGCAGTTCGGGCAGCGACTGCCCCCAATCGACATTGCTGTCGGCCAGGTATTTGAGCGCCTCGTCCGAACCCCCGGACCACAGGTTCATGAACGAGATGCCGTGCGGATAAACCACCGCGCTCTGCACCATCAGCCAGGCGGCCAGCGAGACGGGCAGCGCGCGTCGCCATCCGCTCCAAAGGTACGCAATTCCCGCGCCGCACAACAGGATGCCGAACGGCAGCGCCGGAAGCACGAGCCGCACGCCAAGCTGCAACGCGCTGGTGGAAGCCAGGCCGATGTAAAGGAACCCGGGGACGATCCAGAACAGGTCGGCCGCGCTCAAACGGCGCCGCACGGCGGAGACCACCAGGGCGGCGGAGCCGGCCAGCAGCAGAAACTGGAGCGGCGCGGGAATCTTGACCGCCAGAGCCAAGGGGAAATAGAGCGGCGTCCCGTGCGGGTAGACGCGCCCGAGCAGGTATATCGCACCCGGATAGGCGTTATTCTCAAACAGCGTGACGCAGCCTTCCCAGAGGTGCCAAGGCACGGGAAGCAAGTAAAAGATCCAGCCCGCCAGGGTAAACCAGCGCGGCAGGTGAGGATTCCTGGCGTAGGCCTGAAGCTCGAATACGGGAATGCGGCGGGTCTCGAATTGGTAAAGCGCGACGAGTCCCAGATAGGGGATGAGCAGCGCGAGTGCGAGCCCGGCCGCGGTGCGGCGCCACCCCGCGCGGCGGGCGGCCAGAAGAATCACCAGCGGTCCGGCGCCGGCCAGAAACAGCATCGACAGCTTCGCCGACATCGCGAGCAGCGTGGCGCCGCCGAGCGCCGCGGCGCGCCAGGGGTGCGGATCCCGCCAGTATTTCCAGGCCATGAACCAGAACAAGGCATAGGCGAACGTGGCGGCGATGTCGTTTTTGAAAAGCGCGCCGTGGCCGAGTGCGGTGGGCTCGGCGGCGCAGACCACCGCGAGCAATACGCCCACCGCGGGGCCGAACAACTGCCGCCCCCATCGCCACACCAGCAGTACGAGCAACAGCGGGAAGACGAGCATCGGCAGCCGCGCCAGGAAGAACACCCGCTCGATCTCGGCCGCCCGCATCCTTTCCATGGTGGCGATGGCGGCGTCCCACTCGTGGCGCTGGTCGCCTTGGTGTCCGAGGTCGGGTGGCATCGGCAGGCCCGTCATCCGCGGCGCCCAGCCGCCCAGCAACTTCATGAGCGGCGGCATGTCGTGCGGATGAAGGTTGTCGCGGCCCTGCCAGTACAGGCAGGCCGAGATCAGGTGGCTCGGCTCATCCACGGTGACGCCGAGCCGCCGCGCCTGCACGACGAGCGCGGCGAGCAGGACCGCGCACAACGCGCCAATCAGCACCTTTTCCCGCAATGCGACACGATTGTAGCGGGGGGCGCCCGGCCGGACCCATACTGTCGATGCTGTATTGGCCCGCTCCGAAAGCCCGCGCTAACATGATCTACTGCTTGCGGACATGATGAATGCGGCCGAGTTCGACAATATAGCCCGCGCGGAACGGGATTTCTGGTGGTACCGCGGGATGCGGCGCATTCTCTCCGGAGTACTGGAACCGGTGTTGGATGGACGGCCTATCGGACGCGCCCTCGAGGCCGGCTGCGGCACCGGCTACCAGGCGCTGCTGTTCGAACGCGAGCGTGGCTGGAGCCTGTACCCGGTCGACCTCGGCTGGAACGGATTGCGCTACGCGCGGCAGATGGGGCTCGATCGCCTGGCGCAGGCCGATATCGCGCGGCTGCCATTCGCATCCGGATCTTTCGACGCGGTGTTCTCACTGGATGTCATCGTGCATTTCCCCCGCGGGCAGGAAGTGAATGCCGCCCGCGAGCTGGTGCGGGTGCTGAAGCCGAAAGGCCTGCTGGTGCTGCGAGTCTCCGCGCTCAATGCGTTGCGCAGCCGCCACTCCCAGTTCGCCTGCGAGCGCCAGCGCTTCACGCGCCGCCGCCTGATGGAAACGGTGAAGAGCCAGGGCGTACGGGTATTGCGCTGCACCTACGCCAACTCGCTGCTGCTTCCGGTGGCGCTAGCCAAATTCAGAATTTGGGAGCCGTTGTGGCGCAAGCCGCCCGCATCCGGAGTCGCTCCCGTGCCGGGGTGGCTCGATCGGCTTTTGTACCTGCCCTTGGCGTTGGAATCCGTGTGGCTGCGCGCCGGATTCGACTCTCCGCTCGGGCAGTCTCTGGTCCTGGTGGGTGAAAAAACATGAGCTCGGTCCACTCTCTCAGCGTCTTCTTTCCGGCTTATAACGACGCGCCCTCGCTGCCGTCGCTGGTCGGGAACGCGTTCGCGGTGCTCGAAGAGCATGTGCCCGATTTCGAGGTCATCGTGGTGAATGACGGCAGCCGCGACGACACCGGAGCGGTACTCGAGCGGCTCCAGGCCCAGTACGGCCCGCGGCTGCGAATCGTCACCCACAAGGTCAACCGCGGATACGGCGGAGCGCTGCGCAGCGGCTTCGCCGCGGCTACCAGGGAATTCGTCTTCTACACCGACGGCGACGGGCAGTACGATGTGCGCGAATTGCCCTCGCTGCTGCGGCGCATGCGCTCGGACGTGGGCCTGGTGAACGGCTACAAGCTGGAGCGCCAGGACCCGCGGCACCGCGTCTGGATCGGAAGCGCGTACAACTGGTTCGCCCGCACCCTGTTCCGGATTACGCTGCGCGATATCGACTGCGACTACCGGCTGATCCGCCGCGCGGTGCTGGACGATATCGAGCTTACGTGCACCAGCGGCACCATCTGCGTGGAACTGGTGCGGAAACTGGAACTCAGCGGCTGCGGCGTGGCCGAAGTGGGGGTGCACCATTACCCCCGGCTGCACGGCCGCTCGCAGTTCTTCCGCGTGCGCTCGCTGGCCACCACTTTCGCCCAACTCACCGCCCTGTATACGCGGCTGGTGCTGCTGGCGGGCGCGGCGCGCAAGTACCGCACGGCCTGTGCGCGGCTGTCGGCGATCATGCCGCCCGGAATTCGTTGAGCGCCTTGGTCAGCGCGGCCACCTGCTCACCCTGCGGCAGGAACTCCATGCACACGTAGCCGGCGAAGCCGGTCTTGCGGATGGCTTTGTAGATATTCGGCCAGTTCAGCTCGCCGGTGCCGGGCTCGTGCCGTCCGGGGTTGTCAGCCACGTGGAAAACGGCTACGTGCGGCGCGGCCTCGGTCAGGGTGCGGATCACGTTTCCCGCCTGAACCTGCTCGTGATAGATATCGAACAGCAGTTTCAAATGGGGATTGTCCGCTTCCTTCACCAGCCTGAGCCCTTCCACGCAGGAATCCAGAAAGTACCCCTTGTGATTGACCAGCGAGTTGAGCGGTTCAAGTATCACATCCAGAGAGGCGGCGGCCGCCAGGTCCGCGGCCCGCTTGAGGCCCTCCAGCAGACTGGCCCGCTGCTCCTCGCGCGTGCGGCCCGCGATGGTATTGCCGCTCATCAGGATGATCTGCGGGACTTCGAGCTTCCGGGCCACCTGAATGGCGTTGCGCAGATCGGCGAGAAAACCCTCGCGCTCGGCCGGGTCGAGCATGGAGACCGGGCGCCTGGCCCAGTTGGGGCACGCCGCAATGGAGTCGGTGACCAGGCGGAATCCGCGGCAAAGCTTGCGGTAACGCTCGAAATCCGCGTCGCTCCATTCCGCGTACTCGGCCACCAGTTCCACCGATTGCACCCCGGAACGCGCGGCGGCCTCCAGTTTCTCCTCGAGCGAACCCTTCAGGGTCCACAACATGACCGACGAGGTGATTTTCGCCTTCGGGGGAGGGACCTGTGGCGCCTGGGCCACAGCCAACCCGCCCACGCCCGCCAGGAACTGTCTGCGCACCATAGGGTCAGGATAGCGCGCGGTTCGAGGGACCGCAGGCGCCGGGTGTTATCCTGAAGACATCCCACATCCCAAGAGGCCACCATGCGGGCATTACGCTACACGACCCCCCACGGCATCGCCGTGGTTCGCACCGCTTCGCGGGCCGGGTTCCGGCGCGGGTTGAAGCACCTGGTCTGCGAGCTGGACGAGCACCGCGGCATCTACCTCTCCTCCGGTTATGAGTACCCGGGGCGGTACTCGCGCTGGGATGTGGCCAGCGTGCGCCCGCCGCTCGAAATCGTGGCGCATGACCGCCTGGTCGAACTGCGCCCGCTGAACCTGCGGGGCGAGATCCTCAACCAGATCCTTTACCCCGTGCTCGCCGAACACCCGCACTGGGAAGACTTCGGCCCCGGCCCCGGCGGCTTGCTCTGGGGACGGCTCAAACCTTTGCCCGCCTTGTTCCCCGAAGAGCAGCGCAGCAAGCAGCCATCGGCTTTCTCCGTCATCCGGGCGCTGGTGGCCGAACTGGGCAACCCGGAAGACCCCTGCCTGGCGCTGGTGGGAGCTTTCGGCTACGACCTGCTGCTGCAATTCGAGCCTATCGAGAAGCGGCTTCCCCGCGACGGCCACAAGGACTTGCACCTCTACCTTTGCGACGACATCTGGTTCATGGACCGCAAGAAGGAACAGGTCCTGCGGTACCAGTACGATTTCGAACGCGACGAATTTTCAACCCTGGCGATCCACCGCGGCGCCGAACCGGTGGCGGCCCCGCCGGTCCTCGAGCCCGGCCCCATCGTCTCCGACCATACGCCGGAGGAGTACATGGCCAACGTGGAAACCGTGCGCCAGGGGATGCGGCAGGGCGATTTCTACGAGGTGGTGCTCCGCCAGACCTTCCGGGCGCCCTATTCGGGCAAGGCCTCCAGCCTGTTCGCGCGCGTGCAGCAGGCCAGCCCGAGCCCCTACGAATTTTTCCTTCAATTCGGCGACGAGCAACTGGTGGGGGCTTCGCCGGAGATGTTCGTGCGCATCGAAGGACGGCGGGTGGAAACCTGTCCCATCTCTGGCACCGCGCAGCGCACCGGAGACCCGCTGCGCGACGCGGAGAACATCCGCGAGCTGCTGAAGTCTTCCAAGGAAGAATCCGAACTCACCATGTGCACGGACGTGGACCGCAATGACAAATCGCGGGTCTGCGTCCCCGGCAGCGTGCGCGTGCTGGGCAGAAGGCTGATCGAGTCCTACGCCGGAGTCTTCCACACGGTGGACCACGTGGAAGGCTACCTGGCAGAGGGGTTCGACTCGCTGGATGCGTTCCTGACGCACATGTGGGCCGTCACCGTGATCGGCGCGCCGAAGAAGGCCGCCGCCCAAGCCATTGAGCGGCTGGAAAAGGACGCGCGCGGCTGGTACGGCGGCGCCGTGGGGATGATCGGCATGAACGGCGATATCAATACCGGCATCCTGATCCGCACGGCATACCTCAAAAACGGCATGGCGCATTACCCGGTAGGCGCCACGCTGCTCTACGACTCCGTGCCGGCCATGGAGGAGCGCGAAACCCGGCTCAAGGCTACGGGCTTCTTCCGCGCGCTCGAAGGACCCAGCCCGGCGGCGGCCGCCGGGCCCGTCATTACGGAGGAGGGTCGCGGACTGAAACTCCTGTTGGTGGATAACGACGACTGCTTCATACATACCCTGGCCAACTACGCGCGCCAGACCGGGGCCGAGGTGGTCACCTACCGGGCGGGCTTCCCTCTGGAGCTGATCCGCGAAAACAAGCCCGACCTGATCCTGATCTCGCCCGGTCCGGGACGCCCCGCCGATTTCGGCGTTCCCGCGCTGGTGCGGCACGCGGCCGAGGCAGGGATCCCGCTGTTTGGAGTGTGTCTGGGACTGCAAGGGACGGTGGAAGCGTTCGGCGGGGAACTGGGGGTTCTCGATTATCCGCAGCACGGCAAGCCGGGGCGCGTGAAACACTGTGGGACGGGCATCTTCGCAGGTCTTCCGGAACGGTTTGCGGTGGGTCGTTATCACTCTTTGTTCGCCCTTCGGGAAAGGCTGCCAGAGTGCTTGGAAGTGACTGCGGAGACTGAAGATGGCGTGATTATGGGGGTGCGGCACCGGACGCTGGCGATCGAAGCCGTGCAGTTTCACCCGGAGTCGATCCTGACGGCGGAGGAGGGTGTCGGGATGCGGTTGATGCGGAACGTGATGGCACTGGCGAAACGTGATCAAGTCAACATATGATTTAACTATAGTGCGAAAATATTAGTTGACTATGCTCATATAATCAGCTAAACTGAAATCAAGTTTGGAGGTTGAATGAGCATGTTTGCCAGAACGATCTTCGATGAACTGAACGATTTCCGCCGTACTTTCGATCGCGTGTTCGACGAGTATGCTTCTCGCCGTGGCAACGCGGGAGAGCGTCCCGAGTACGCCTTCATCCCCGCCGTGGAGACCGGCTGGACCGACGACAACCTGAACCTGCGCGTGGTCCTGCCCGGGGTGACCCAGAGCGACCTCAAGGTGACGGTCCAGGGTCACACCTTGACGATTCAGGGCGAACGCCGGCCGCCGGAGAAATTCGGCAAAGAGGGCATGGTCTACAACCAGATAGCCTACGGGAAGTTCGAGCGCTCGCTGGAGCTGCCCGACGGCCTGGACGTGGAGCACCTGCAAGCCCACCTGCACGACGGGGTGCTGGACATCCAGGTGCCGGTGGCGCAGGCCGTGAAGCCGCGCGAGGTCCAGATCACGGCCGGTTCCGGCACCCAAACCAGGACCCTGGCCGCGTGAGGCTGGAAATCTCAGAGGGGTACGGCCCCGCCGGTTCGCCGGCGGGGCTTTTTCATTTCTTGAAGAGGCGGTCGAACGCCAGGCGGGCGTCGTTGGGGTTGCGGGGCGCCTCCACCGGCGCGGCGACGAAACTGGCCTGGGCGCCGTCCCGGGCCACCGTCACCCGTGCGGAGAACAACGCGCACTGGTTAGCCTGGTCCTTGACGGGGATCCGCACTGGAACGGGTTTGAGGCACTGAAATCGGGTGGAGGGCTCGAAGTGCGCGCACTGTTTGCAACAGTGCAGCGGCGAGTTGCACTTGGGGCAGTTGGCGTTGAAATCGACGCCGGCGGGCAGGGCCGTAGCGCAGTTCCAGCACCGCGCGGCGGCGACCGCTTGCACCATGCGCGGCAGGCGCGGGCCTGTCACATCGATGGGCGGACGCGGCCCCTGCGGTTTCGGCCGCTCTTCCCGAGGGCCCCGCTCCGAACGGTCCGAGTCCATATACCCGGCTTGTCTGTACTTGCGGTCGTTGTCCATGGGAGTTCTTACTCCAATTGCAGGGGGCGAAAACCCCGGCGCGTCCGGCCTCCCCGGGGCTCCCGCGTGTCCTGCGAGTGTGCGGGAATCGCAGTAAACGCTGGATAACCGGAGGAAAACGACTGTGGGTGCGCCGAAGCCCGGCGCCGGGGTGGCTTACACCGCCGGCGCCTCAATTCAACTATTTACCACGGAATGCAAGAAATTGCACTACGAGTTTTTTTCGAAAGCTCCTCCGGTATCCCAGCACGCCAGAGGCCATTCCCGGACGCTCAGGGGCTAGCGCCCCTCTGCCACGCTCCACTTCAAAAGGCTGGTACAAGGCCGCGTTAGCGGGTCTTCGCAATGATTCGGGCTGACCCGGAGCGCGTAACCCAGGCGCCCCGTCCGTTCCGGAATGATGTCCTTGCTGAACACCGCCACCGAACCCTGCTGCTCGATGGGCGGCAGCACCATGACCTCGGTGTCTTCCAGCCCGCCGTCGATGCCCACGCGCCCGATAATCACTTCCACCCGCACGTCCTGCGGCGAGAGTCCCGCCAGATCGATGGCCGCGCGCACCGGAACGGGCCTGCCGCTGGTGACCGCGCCCGCCGGCGCCGGACCCGCCTCCACAAAACGCACCTGATCCCACACGCTGCGGATGCGCGAATTCCAGCGCGCCCACTCGCGGGCATACTCGAATTCGCTCTGCCGCATGCGGGTGCTGGCCTGGTGGGCGGGTTCGTAAAGCTCGCGCATGTACTCGCGCACCATGCGGCGGCAGTCGAACTGAGGGCTAATGTGCATGATGCATTGTTTGAGCCGCCGCATCCAGTCGCGCGAGACCTGGTCGCGCCGCTCGTAGAACATGGGCACGATCTCGTTTTCCAGCAGGTAGTAAATGTTGCTGGCGTGCAGCGCGTCCTGGTCTTCGTGGTACGGTTCCCGGTCGCCGATGGCCCAGCCGCCGGACTGCTCGTAGGCCTCGTCGTACCAGCCGTCGAGCACGCTGAGGTTCAACACCCCGTTGAGGCCCGCTTTCATGCCGCTGGTGCCGCAGGCCTCCTCGCCGCGGCGCGGATTGTTGAGCCACAGGTCCACACCCTGCACGAGTTCGCGGGCCACCTTCATGTCGTAATCTTCCACGAAGACCAGGTGGCGCCACAGATCCGGGTCGCGGGAAAGCTGCACGATTTCCCGAATGAGTCCTTTGCCGGGGTGGTCCTTGGGATGCGCCTTGCCGGCGATCACGATCTGCACCGGCATTTCCTTGTTCAACAGGATCCGCTTAAGCCGCGCCACGTCGCGGAACAGCAGTGTGGCGCGCTTGTAAGTGGCGAACCGGCGCGCGAAACCTATGGTGAAGGCGTTCGGGTCGAGCACCTCCGAAGCCCGCCGGATCTCCGCCGCGGACGCCTGCCGGCGAATGGCGCTGGCCTGCTGCCGCGCGCGAACGAAGCTCACCAGGCGCCGCTTGCGGCGGCGGTGCGCCTCGATCAACTCCTCGTCGGGGATATCGCGCACCTGTTCCCAGATGTCCGGCTCGGCGAAGCGCTCCCGCCAGTCCGGTTGCAGGTACTGGTCGTAGAGCGCCGCCAGGTCGCCGTTCAGCCAGCTTGGCAGGTGCGTGCCGTTGGTGATGGAGGTGATGGGGACCTCCCAGCTCGGCAGATTCGGCCACAGGTCGCTCCACATCTCCTGAGAGACGCTCTGGTGCAGGCGGCTGACGGCGTTGCGGTGCGCGGAAGTGTTGAGCGCGAGGATCGCCATGGAGAAGCGGTCGTCGTGGCTGCGCGGGTTGCGCCCCAGGGCCATCAACTGGTCGAAGGTGATGCCCACTTCGTCGCAGTAGTCGTGGAAGTAGTGGTACATCAGCCCGGGATCGAACAGGTCGATGCCCGCCGGGACGGAGGTGTGGGTGGTGAAAACGTTATTCGCGCGCGCCGCTTCGAGCGCTTCGTCAAACTTCAGGTTCTGTTCCTGGACGAGCAGCCGCACACGCTCCAAAGCCAGAAATGCGGAGTGTCCTTCGTTGATGTGGTAGACGGTGGGGTGATAGCCCAGCGTGTGCAGGGCGCGCACGCCGCCCATACCCAGCACGATCTCCTGCCGGATGCGGGTGTCATGGTCGCCGCCGTAGAGCGAATCGGTGATATCGCGGTCCTGAGGGTGCGGGTTGTCCGGGATATTGGTGTCCAGCAGGAACAGCTTGATGCGTCCAACCTCGATCTGCCAGATCTGCGCCTGCACGGCGCCGCCCGGCAGCTTGATGGGGATGCGGATCTCCTGCCCTTGCGCGTTCGAGACCGGCGAGATCGGCAGGGTGTAAAAATCGTTGGTGGGGTAGCGCTCCTGCTGCCATCCGTCCGGATTCAGCAGTTGGCGGAAGTAGCCCTGCTGGTAGAGCAGCCCCACGCCCACCAGGGGCAGATTCTCGTCGCTCGAAGATTTCAGGTGATCCCCGGAAAGGACGCCGAGGCCGCCGGAATAGATCGGCAGGCATTCCGTCAGGCCGTATTCGGCCGAGAAGTAGGCGATCAGCTTGCCGTCGGCGTCCGCGGGCTCGCGCTGCATGTGGGCGTCGAAGCGCTGGCAGGCCATGCGGTAGAGAGCAAGATAACGCGGGTCGGCGGCGGCGCGTTCGAGGGAGGCTTGCGGAATGCGGCCGAGCATGAGGACGGGGTTGTAGCCGCAGTCGCGCCACAAGGTCGGGTCCAGCCGCCGGAAAACGGCCCGTATGATCGGCTCCCAGCTCCAGAGGAGGTTATAGGCCAACTCGGGCATCCGCGCCAGCGCGCCGGGAACCGCGGGGCGCACCAGGAACTCACGGATGGGACTGATGTGAAATGACATACTACCGAGAGTGCAATCTACAACATAGCGCAATTCGCGCTCTTCCCCAAAATGCGGCGGTGTTCAGAGTACCAGAGCCCGCCTTCTCATGAAGTTCCAGGCGGAACCTACAATCTGGTCCAGGCCGGTGCAGCGCGGCTCCCAACCGAGCGTGCGGCGGAGCTGATCGGCATTGGCCACCAGCACCGGGGGATCGCCTTCGCGGCGGGGCCCCACGGTGTGCGGCACCCGCCGGCCGGTCACTTCCTCGACGGCTTTGAGCATCTCCAGCACCGAATGCCCCTTTCCGGTACCGACGTTGAACTGGCCGGAGGCGCCGCCCGCAAGCAGCGATTCCACCGCCAGGATGTGGGCTTCGGCGAGGTCGTTCACGTGGATGTAGTCGCGGATGCAGGTGCCGTCCGGGGTGTCGTAATCACCGCCGAACAGCGTGACGGGCTTGCCGGTCAGCGCGGCACGCAGCAGCAGGGGAACGAGGTGCGTTTCCGGTTCGTGTTCCTCGCCGAGCAGCCCTTCCGGATCCGCGCCCGAGGCGTTGAAATAGCGCAGCGCCACTCCGCGGATGCCGTGCACCACGTCAAACCAGTGCAGCATCTTCTCCACCATCACCTTGGATTCTCCGTAGGGGTTTACCGGAGCGATGGGGAAGGTTTCCAGGATCGGGAACGTGGCGGGCATGCCGTAGACCGCCGCGGTGGAGGAGAACACGATGTGCTTGACGCCGGCGCGCAGCATGGCGGTCAGCAGCGAGAGCGAGCCGCCCACATTATTCTCGAAGTAAGTTTCCGGCGCCCGCATGGACTCGCCGACGGCGATGAAGGCGGCGAAGTGGATGACCGCGTCGTGGCCTTCGAGCACGCGCGCCAGTTCTTCGGTCCGCTGGATATCGAGTTCGTGAAAGGGGACCTTCTCCACGTTGTGGCGGTGGCCGTGCGAAAGGTTGTCCACCACCGTGACTTCGTATCCGTGCCGGAGCAGGAGCTTGACCGTGTGGGAGCCGATGTAGCCGGCGCCTCCGGTGACCAGAATTCTGCGACTCACGAGACCTCTCTATGAATTGTAGTAGGATGGCATCTCGACATGCCAAGCGGCGCAGAATTGTTCGTGAATGCAATTTCCCAGGCGGGCATCGACCGGGTGTTCACGCTGGTGGGCGACCATTTGAACGCGGTGCTCGTAGCCGCCGCCCGGGCGGGACTGCGGGTGATCGACATGCGGCACGAGTCCGGCGTGACGCACGCGGCCGACGCGTGGGCGCGGATTACACGCCGGCCCGCGGTGGCGCTGGTGACCGGAGGGCCCGGACACACCAACGCGCTCACCGGCATCGCCACCGCGTACCTGGCCGCGAGCCCGCTGGTGGCCGTGAGCGGCGCCCGCGCCAGCAAGCTCGCCGCGCGCCAGGCCTTTCAGGACATCGACCAGCCGGGCATGGTGCGGCCTGTGGTCAAATGGGCGGGCGAGCCCCCCAACGCCGCGCAGATCCCGTTTTACGTGGCGCGGGCGCTGGCCGAGGCCAATGCGGGGCGCAAAGGCCCCGTCCACCTGAACGTCCCGGTGGATATTTTCGAGCAAGAGGCGCCCGCCCCGGCCGCGCTGCCGCGCGCCATGGACGCCGCGCCGCCGCATCCGGATCCGCGTGAATTGGAGAGGGCCGCGGCGCTGCTGAGCGAAGCCGCGCGCCCGGTGGCGATCGCGGGCAGCGGCGTGTGGTGGGGCGGGGCCGAGCAGGAGTTGCGCGCCTTCATCGAGCGCACCGGGCTGCCCCTCTACACCATCACGATGGCCCGGGGCGCGGTGCCGGATGACCATCCTCTGGTGATGGGCTACGCCGACCCGTCATTGAACCGGGCGGCAGCGCAGGCGTTCCGCGAAGCCGACGTGTTCCTGGTGATCGGGAAACGCATCGATTTCCGGCTGGCGCTGGGCGGGGCGCGGCTCTTCCCGCCCGAGGCGAAATTCATACAGATCGATATTCATCCGCAGGAACTGGGCTTGAACCGGACGCTCGAGTGCGCCGTCTGCGGGGACGTGAAGGCGGCGCTGGCGGGGATCGGGAGAGTGCGGCCTCCCGCCGCGAAATGGATGGAGCGTCTGCGCGCGCTGCGCCGCGAGTGGGAAACCAGGCTGGCCGCGGCGGCGTGCGACCGCGGCACGCCCCTGCATCCGGCCGCGCTCTACGCGGAGTTGAGGGAAGCGCTGCCGCCGGGGACGCTCTACTCGTGGGACGGCGGCGATTTCGCCCATTGGGGCCGCGCCATGCTGCCCGCGCGCCATCCGGGAGGCTGGCTGCGGCTCGGGCCGCTCGGCACCATCGGTTCGGCGCTGCCCAACGCCATCGCGCTCAAGCTGGCGTACCCGGAGAGCCCGGTCGCGCTGATTACGGGCGACGGCTCGCTGGGGTTCTACCTCGCGGAACTGGATACGGCGGTGCGGCACAGGCTGCCGTTCGTCATCATCGTGGGCAACGATGGCGGCTGGGGGCTGGAGCGGGAGCTGCAATCGGCGGCCCTCGGCGGGAGCACGGTAGGGTGCGAACTGCGCGAGACCCGCTACGACCTGGTCATGCAGGCCCTGGGCGGCGGCGGCGAAACCGTGGAGCGCGTGGAGGAGGTGCGGCCAGCCGTGGAGCGCGCCTTCGCCGCGGGCGCGCCGTATCTCATCAATGCGCGCATCCGCGGGGTGCGATCGCCGTTCACGGAATGGAACCTGGCGGGGAAGGCTAAAGCCGCGCGCTGAGCGCGATGGCCGAGATCCCGATGTAGAACACGGCGCAGCCGAGCAGGCCCGCGCGCATCACCCAGCCCGGGCGCAGCGGCGCCGGAAGCAGGCGGGTCAGCACGTAGAGCGTGTGCAGCGCCGAGAAGCCCAGAGCGAAATTCATGGCGACCCCGCTGGCAATCGCCAGGAACAGGGGGTTGGGCGTGAGCCGGAGCGCGATCAGTCCCCACACGCCGTAGACCGCGAGAATGCCGTAGTACACCCACTTCACGCGATTGCCCTTCAGGCGGCGGAGAGCGGGGACGCCCATCCAGATCACGTCCGTCCAGCGGCGCGAGATGCCGTCGAGGTTGGAGACCTGCGTGGGCGCGAGGATGGCGAAACCGCACAAGAGCGTGAGGTGCCAGAACAGCGGCCCGTGGGCCGAGGCGATGCCCTGCGCGGTCATGGCGGCAACGGCGTGCCCGCTGACATCGCGCACGCCGCGCAGAAACTGGTACGACACCATGGCGGGCAGCGCCATGCCGAGCACGCATCCCGGCGCCCACAGCAGCAACTGGTCGCGGCGAATGTGGCGCAGCCAGCCGCGCCAGCGGGCCGCGTTTTCGGGCGTGAGCGCGAACACCTTGCCGGTGTGGGAGAGGGCGATCTCGCGGCCTCCCACCGCGCTCGGAATGGCGCCTACCTGCGCGCCCATGCCCCAGCCTTTATCGCGCGCGTAATTGGAGAAATGCGAGTTGGTCAGCCCGCCGGCGCCGGCCACCGCGGCGAAAGCGGCGAGCATGGCCCAACTGAAATCGCCTTCGGGCAGCGCCCCGAAACGAAACAGGCCGGTGAGGATTTCCCACCGGGTCTGCCATCCCACCCACACCACCGCGAGGAAGCCGAGATAGGCGAGCACGAGCGCCAGCTTGACGGCCATGACGCGCTCCAGCGCGTTGTAAATCTTGCCGCCGAACACCAGCGGCGCGAAGGCGGCGAGGAAGATGACGTATCCCAGATTCCGCACCAGCACGGCGTCGGCATCGCCGGGCAGTCGGCCGAGGATGACCGCGGCCAGGGGCACGGCGGCGTTCGACGCCAGGTACGGCCAGATGCCGCCGAGGTCGATGAGCGTATAGAACGCGGCCCAGAACAGCGGCCCGGGACGCGTGCGGAAGAAGCCCACAAATACCGGCTCGCCGCACCACAGGGCGTAGCGCATGACCCCGAGGTTGTAGAAAACCTGCATCAGGATGGCGAGCGTGGCAAGCCACATTACGCGGCCGCCGTATTGCGCGGTGACCAGAGGGCCGAAGAGCCACTCGCCGCCGCCGATATTGGCGCCGAGCATGAGCAACCCCGGACCGAGCAGCGCGCTCCAGCGCCGCGTCATGGCGGGCGGCTCCGGAAGCGGGGCTTGGTCCCAGGCCGGGAACATGTTGGGGATTATCGCACGGTGGGCGGAGGTTCAATTAGGGCCACAGATGCCTCTTTACCCGCTACAATGCGGGCCATGAGCAATGTTCTGGTGTCTCGCGAGGGGAATGTAGCGGTTCTCACGTTGAACCGCCCGGCGCGGCGCAACGCGCTGTCGCTGGAGTTGATGCTGGAGCTGATCGGACGGCTGGAGGAGACCGGCCGCGACGGCGAAATCCGGGCGGTGATCCTGGCCGCGGCGGGGACGGTGTTTTCTTCCGGGCACGATCTCTCCGAAATGCCCGGGCGCAATATCAACGAGTACCGCCGGCTGTTCGACGTGTGCACCGGGCTGATGCTGAAGATCCAGGCCATTCCGCAGCCGGTGATCGCGCAGGTGCAGGGCGTGGCCACGGCGGCGGGATGCCAGTTGGTGGCGTCCTGCGACTTGGCGGTGGCTTCGGAGGAGGCCCGTTTCGGCACTCCCGGCGTGAAGATCGGGCTGTTCTGCACCACTCCGATGGTGGCGCTCACGCGCGCCGTCGGGCGCAGGCGCGCGCTCCAGATGCTGCTCACCGGCGAGACGATCGACGCCCGCACCGCCGCCGATTGGGGGCTGGTCAACCAGGTGACCCCGCCGGCGGAGCTTGAAAGCTCCACGCGCGCGCTGGCCGGGCGCATCGCCGCGGCGAGCCCGTTCACCGTCGCGCTCGGCAAGCAGGCATTCTACGCCCAGATCGACCTGGACCAGTCCAAGGCGTACGCCTACGCCAAGGAAGTCATGTCCATGAACGCGCTGGCGGCGGATGCGCAGGAGGGCATCGCGGCTTTTCTCGAAAAGCGCACGCCGTGCTGGCGCGGCCTATAGGCTGGCTTTGCCCGTCAGCAGGAAGATGACCTCAAACCGCAGGAAGTAGGCATTGTCGCGGTGCGCGTAGAAATCTCCGGGCAGGTGGTGCTCCCAAAGCACATGGCCTTTCCAGTGTTTGCCCGCGGCGGCGTCCAGCCGCGCCTGGTAGTGGTTACCGCGAAACAGCCCGTTGCCGTACAGCGCGGGGCTGCCGGGAAAGGGCTGGAACGCGCTCATGTGGTAGTAAGTCAGGCGGCCGCCCAGCGATTTCCATGTGGCGCCCGCTTCGCCCTGCCACATGCCGGTGTTGGTCCAGTAGGCGACGCCCTTCTCCTTCCACTGCGTGTAAATGTAGAGTTCGCTCCACTTGGGCCAGCGGCCGAAAAGTGGATCCCACTCCTTGGAAAAGCCCCACCAGCCTCCCAGCAGGTAGGGCTTGCAGGGTCCCGCGAAGGTGCGCTTCAGGTAGGTGTAGCCGCCCCATCCCGCGAGGTCTTTGCCGCCGTGCTGCCGTCCCCATTGGCCCGCCCACTCGGCGGTCAGGCTCAGGCGCGGGGTCAACTCGCGCACCGCGCGGGCGCCCGCCGTATGGAGGCGCCGGTCGGGCTGGTACTGGATGTTGGAAGCCGGCCGCGTGTCGCCGGTTTCCTTCTTGTAGAAGTAGTAAGCCTCGAAGGGCAGCCGCGCGCGGTTCTTGTCGGTGTAGTACAGCCCCAGGGCGCGCTCGTTCCACTCGACGAGGGGCTTGGAGCGGTTGTTGAAGCGGGGGAAGTAACGGTCCTTAACCGGGTCTGAAATCGCCAGGAGCTCGAGCTTGGATTTCTTCCACGAATAGGCGAGGTCGGCGGCATTGAAGTAAATGGAGCGCGAGCCGTCGTAGGGGTTGCCTTCCAGCATAAGGAAGCCCTCCCCCCTGATGAGGTTCTGGCGTCCCACGCGCAGCGAAAGGCCCTTGACGAACACTTTCTTGAAATCCACGTAGGCGCTCTCAAACACCACCTCGTCCATGCGGTAGGGAGCGCGCTTCAGAATAATCTGGTTGGTTTCCTGGTTCAGCCCGATGTTGATGTCGACGGTCTCCGCCACGGGCAGGTTCATCCAGAGCCTGGTACGGTAGCGCACCTGGACCCGCTGGTCATCGGCGCCATCGTTGAAGTCGAGCAGGTTGTTCCAGTTCTCATTACGGACCCGCTGCTCGAAGCCCCACTCTACCGCGGGGGGTTGGGCACAGAGCGCGGCGCCGCACGCCAGGGCCAGGGCGAAAGTCGCTCGCATTGGAAGAGTAGCTCAACATAACACGGTTTGCGCTCGCAACAACCGGGTGTATGCTAGACGGGCGGAGGAATCCCGATGATCGAACGAGCCGCGGTGCTGCGGGAAAAACTGGCGCGGCGCAGCGCCCTGGTGGCGCCCGGCTGCCACGACGCGCTGAGCGCGCGCGTGATCGAGGCCGCCGGTTTCGAGGCCTTGCAGGTGAGCGGCTTCGGCCTGGCGGGCAGCCTGCTGGGCAAGCCCGACGTGGGGCTGGTCGAAATGAAAGACATCCTCGACCACACCTGGAACATCGTGCGGGCGGTCGGGATCCCGGTGATGGCCGATATCGACACCGGCGGCGGCAACGCCATCAACGCCGCGGACATCACCCGCCGGCTGATTGACATGGGGGCGGCGGGGGTGAACATCGAAGACCAGGTATTTCCCAAGCGCTGCGGGCACATGGAAGGCAAGCAGGTGATCCCCGCCGGGGAGATGGCGGGCAAGGTGCGCGCCATGGCGGACGCGCGCGACGCCGCCGGCTCAAAACTGGTAATCAACGCGCGCACGGATTCCTACGCCGTTCACGGTTTGGATGAAGCTATACGCCGCGCCAACCTGTACCTGGAATCGGGCGCCGACCTGGTTTTCCTGGACGGCATCGGTACGCGGGCGGACATAGAACGCGCGGTGCGCGAGATCCGCGGCCTGCTCTCGGTGAACCTGATGGACGCGGTGACGGGGGTGAAGACCGAACTCGTTCCCATCCCCGAACTGGCGCGCCTGGGGGTGGCGCGGGTGAGCATTCCTGTGGCGTCCATCATGGTGGCGCATCGCGCCATGACGCGGTTTTTCACAGCGCTCAAAGCGTCCCCCACGGGGCTGCTGGAAGGCCAGACCGAATGGCTCTCGAGCTTCGCCGAATACACCGGGTTCGTGGGGCTCAACGAACATCGCGAGCTGGAGCGGCGGTACGGCGCGGCGGCCGGGAGGTGAATCATGCCCATGACGATGGCGGAGAAGATTCTGGCGCGCGCCTCGGGGCGCCCCCAGGTGAAGCCCGATGAGGTGGTGGTGGCGGAGATCGATCTCGCCATGTCGCACGAAAACGCCGACCTGGTGCGCAAGAGCTTCGCCGAAATCGGGGTCTCCCGGGTGTGGAATCCGGACCGCATCGTGATCATCCTGGATCACCGCGTGCCGGCCGAATCCGAGCGCACCGCCGTCACTCACAAGGCCATCCGGGAGTTCGTGGCCGCGCAGGGCATCCGCAATTTCTACGACGTGGGCCGCGGCGGCATCTGCCACCAGGTGCTCGCCGAATACGGGCACGTGCGGCCCGGCATGGTGGTCGTGGGCACGGATTCCCACACCACCACGCATGGCGCTTTCGGCGCGCTGGCCGCCGGGATCGGGGCGACCGAGATGGCGGGCGTGTGGACCGAAGGGCGGCTCTGGTTCAAGATTCCCTCCACCATACGTATCGAAGTGGGAGGGCGGGCCCTGAAATGGATCTCCGCCAAGGACCTGATCCTTTACATCATCGGAAAGCTGGGGGCCGATGGCGCCGATTACCGCGCCGTGGAATTCGACGGGCCGGCCATCCGGCGCATGACCGTCTCTTCCCGGATGGTGCTGGCGAACCTGGCCATGGAAATGGGCGCGAAGGCCGCCTTCACCCCCGTGGACGACAAACTGGCCGCTTTTCTCGCCAGGCGGAACGTGCAGGCCGCGAAGTGGACACCCGATCCGGACGCGGCTTACGAGCGCACCATGCACATCGAAGCGGCGGAAATCGCCGAGCCCCAGGTGGCCTGCCCGCACGCGGTGGACAACGTAAAGCCGCTCTCGCAGGCGGGCGAAGTGCCGGTCCACCAGGCCGTGCTGGGAAGCTGCACCAACGGGCGGCTGGAGGATATCGAGATCGCGGCCAACATCGTGGCGGGAAAGCGCGTGCACCCGCGCACACGCCTGCTGATTATTCCGGCTTCGCAGCGCGTGTTCATGGAAGCGCTCCGGCTCGGCTACATCGAGACGCTGGTCGCCGCCGGCGCCATGATCAACCCCTCGGGCTGCGGCCCGTGCGTGGGCGTGCACCAGGGGATTCTGGCGCCCGGCGAGGTGTGCGTCTCCAGCACCAACCGCAATTTCCTGGGGCGCATGGGGAGCAAGGACTCGCAGGTGTACCTGGCTTCGCCCGCGGTGGTGGCGGCTTCGGCCATCGCGGGACGCCTGGTCCATCCCAAGGAGGTCATGAAATGACGACGGTGTTGCGGGGCAGGGTGGCGGCGAGACTGGGAGATAACGTGGACACGGACGTGATCTACCCCGGGCGCTACCTCAACATCACGGACCGCGAGAAGACCGCGGAGCACCTGTTCGAGCTGGCGCACCCCGGGCTGCGCGGGACCATACGGCCGGGGGATTTTCTGGTGGGCGGCCGGAATTTCGGCTGCGGCTCGAGCCGCGAGCAGGCCACCGCCGCGGTGAAGTTCGCCGGCGTGGGGGCGGTGATCGCGGGCTCGTTCGCCCGCATCTTCTACCGCAATTCGATCAACCTGGGGCTGCCCGTGCTGGTGGCGCCCGAGGCGGCCGCCGGCGTGGAGCCGGGCGACGAGCTGGAAATCGACGTGGGCGCGGGCGTCATTCGCGACCTCACCAGCGGCCGGACGTTCCAGGCCGCGCCGCTCGACGCGCGCGCGGTAGAGTTGATCCGCGCCGGCGGCCTGATCCCCTATCTGAAAACAAAATACGCCGCGGTGCAGGGGGAGCGCTAATGCGAAAACACCGGATCGCGTGGCTGCCCGGCGACGGCATCGGGCCGGAGGTGTGCGGAGCCGCGCGCACCGTGCTGGACGCCGCGGGCTTCGAAGCCGAATACGTTCACGGAGACATCGGCTGGGAGTTCTGGAAGAAGGAGGGCGACGCGCTGCCCGAGCGCACGCTCGAGCTGCTGAGCTTCTCCGATTGTGCGCTGTTCGGGGCCATCACGTCGAAGCCCGCCGCGGCGGCCGCGCGCGAGCTGGCGCCGGAGCTTCGCGAGCGCGGGCTCATCTATCGCAGCCCCATCGTGCGCATGCGGCAGGTGCTGGACCTCTACACCTGCCTGCGGCCTTGCCGCGCGTTCCCCGGCAACCCGCTGAACTACCGCGAGGGGATCGACATCGTGGTGTTCCGCGAGAACACCGAGGGCATGTACATCGGAGTGGAGTTCCCCCGCGCGCCGGAGGTCTTCTACCGGCAAAAGGGCATGGATCGCATCCCGCGCGACGCGGCCATTTCCATACGCAGCGTCACCCGCGCGGCGTCGCGCCGCATCGTGCGCGCGGCCTTTGAGTACGCGGTGAAGAACGGACGCCGCAAGGTCACCGCGGTGCACAAGGCCAACGTGCTGCGCGCCACCTGCGGTGTGTTTCTGGAGGCCGCGGCCGAGGTGGCGGCCGAGTTCCCGCAAATCGCCTACGAAGAGGCGAACGTGGACGCCATGTGCATGTGGCTGCTGAAGAATCCGGCCAACTACGACGTGATCGTCACCACCAATCTTTTCGGAGACATCCTATCCGATTTGTGCGCGCAGCTCGTGGGCGGGATGGGGTTCGCCTACAGCGGCAATATCGGCGAGAGCTACGCGGTGTTCGAGCCCACGCACGGCTCGGCGCCCAAGTATGCCGGGGCGAACAAAGTGAATCCGCTGGCGGCGATTCTGGCCGCCGGCATGATGCTCGACTGGCTCGGGGAAAGCGCGCGGGCGCTGGCGATTCAAGCGGCGGTGGCGGAAGTGATCGCCGCAGGGCGCGTGCGCACGTACGACCTGGGCGGCAGCGCGGCCACCACCGACATGGCCGAGGCGGTGGCCGAAGCGCTCGTGCGGGCGCAGGCGGCGCGGGCGTAAACACCGCACTATTTCGAGCGGCGCGCGTGCGTAAGCCCCTTCAACTGTCGCTCTTCCGGCGCGCGAAAGAGCAGGCTTGCCAGATAGCCGATGACGAAAGTGGTCCCCGTGCTCAGCGCGCCGTAGTAGAAGCTGGAGAGTTTCGCGCCCGCAAGCGAGGCGCTCACGGTAAGGCAGAAGCCCGCCACGCCGCCCGCCAGCGCGCCCCAGCCGTTGGCCCGCCAGGTGGTCAGTCCGAGCAGGAACAGACCCAGCAGCACGCCCGCGAACGGGTACATCACCATGTTCAGGATCTGGATGATGTTGTGGTCCTTGCCCAGCCGCAGCACGAACAGCGCCGCGCACACGATGAGCACGCCCCATCCGAACATGAGCGCGCGTCCCAGCCGCACGGTGGCGCGGTCGGAGAGCGGGCGGCGGATCCAGCGCTGCACGTAGTCCACCTGAATGCTGGCCGATAGCGCCGCCATGCCGCCTTCCAGGCTGGTGAGCAGCGCCGACATCAGCGCGGCGATGGCCAGTCCGCGCACGCCCGCCGGCAGCACGTTGAGCACGTAGACCGGCAGCGCGTCGTCGCTGACGCGCATCAGGGCGGCCTGCCCGGGATGCCGGCCGAAGTAGACGAAGATGATCACGCCGAGCGTGGGGAACAGCAGGCTGAGCGGCTTGAGCAGCAGGCCGTTGCGCCAGAGCGAGGCCTTGGCTTCCTCCGCGCTCTTGGCCGTGAGGTAGGTTTGCAGCACCACCTGGTCGGCGCCTGCGCTGGAGAGCATGCCGATAAAGCCCAGCATGAGGCCGCTCAAGACGCTGAGGTCGTCGGCGGCGCTGAAGAGTTTCGGCGGGGCGAACTTTCCGGCTTCGGCGGCCAGCGCCAGGACCTGGGCCGGGCCGCCCGAGAGCGTCACCGCCAGGTGGATCATCACCGCCACCGAGCCGAACAGCACGAAGAACTGCGCCACGTCGGTCCAGATCACCGCGTGCATGCCGCCGGCCAGGCCGAAGAACATGCCCAGCGTGCCGAGCAGCACGATGGCGTAGAACTGCCCGTGCGGCACGCCGCGCTCCGCCGTCCAGCCGAGCATCTGCGAGATCACCAGCGACCCGCCGTAGAGCATGGTGGCCATCCACATGATGCGGGAGCCGATGAAGAACACCGTCGCAAAAGCGCGCACGGCGTAGTTGAAGCGGCGCTCCAGGTACTCGTAGGCGGTGGTGATACGGAGGCGGAAGAAGATGTCCGGGTAGAGCTTTACCACGAACGGCACGCCCATCATGATGCCTAGGGTTTGCAGGCCGATCCAGATGGTCCCGTCCGGCCGGTTCACCCATCCGATCATGCCGATGAACGTGTTGGTGCTGAACAGCGCCACGTACATGCTGAGCGCGATGGGCCAGCGGCTCATGGAGCGGCCCGCGAGCAGAAAGTCGTCGCGCGCCCGGATTTTGCGGGAGTGATAGAGCGCGATGGCAGCCAGCATCACGCCGTAGGCGAATAACATCGCGCCGTCGATCCAATTCAGTGTCGCGCCCAAACCCTGTACTATAGCGGAAGGCCGCATGAACTTCCTAGCCGCCCTGCTGCTGGCGGGCGAATTCCTGAACCCGGTGATTCCGGGGGACTGGTCCGACCCGGCGCTGATCCGCGTGGGCGCGGACTACTATTCCGTGCGCTCCACCTTCGGTTGGACGCCGGGGCTTCACATCGCGCACTCGCGCGACCTGGTGCACTGGCGCTACATCGGGTTCGGCATCAGGCAGCATGCGGGCATCGAGCCCGGCACCACGCGCGGCGGCGTGTGGGGCTCGGAGATGGGCTACAACCCGAACACGCGCATGTTCCTGCTCTACGCGCCCATAGGGAACCGCATCTGGGCCATGGCGTCAAAATCGCCGGGCGGACCCTATTCGCAGCCGGTGGAACTGGGACTGCAAGGCATTGACCCGGGTTTTTTCGCGGATGACGACGGCCGGCTGTACCTGGTGTGGGACTGGGGCCGCATCGTGGAGCTGGCGCGCGACGGCCTGAGCGTCAAGGGCGAGGTCTGCGACACCAAACTCGGCCGCGGCCGCGATTGCGAGGGGCCGGACCTGTTCAAGCGCGGAGGCTGGTATTACCTGGTGTACTCTACCGGGGGCACGCGGCCCTACCAGAACAGCGCGGTGAATACGGCACGGTCGCGCCGCCTGCGCGGTCCCTGGGAGCGCGATCCCGCCAACCCGCAGTTGCAGGCCGATGAGTACGGTCCGGCGCACGGCACGCTCATCGAGACGCACCGCGGCGAGTGGTACGTGAGCTATCACGCCTACGACCTGGCGCATTACACCCTGGGGCGCTCGATGTGGCTGGAGCCGATCGAGTGGACGCCCGAAGGCTGGTGGCGCGCGGTCGGCGGGCGCGTTCCGGCAGCGCGCGCGAGGCGCCCAAACCTGCCGGAGGCGCGTTACGAGCTGGCCTCCTCGGACGAGTTCGACAGACCGCGGCTCGGGTTGCAGTGGTTCTTTCACGGACGCGTGGACTGTTCGCTGACGGCGCGCCCCGGATGGCTGCGGCTCGGGCCGGGCTACCTGCTTCAGCGGATGATGGAGAAAGCCTTCGAGTTCACCACGCGCGTGGAAGGGCGCGGCGGGCTGCACCTGTATCACGATCCCGCGCGCGTGGTCCGCTTTGCCGCCTCCGGCGCGCCGTACCTGCGGGTCCGGGTGGAGAACGAGCGCGCGCGCGGGTACCGCAGCGCGGATGGCCGCACGTGGGAACCCGTGGGCGAGGAGGTCTACTTCGGCAACGGCGGGCGGCCGGATCTCGGCTGGATCGGCTTCGAGAAGCAAAATACATGGACCGGCGCGACGTTCGGCGTCTACGCGGACGAGGCCGCCTGGTTCGACTGGTTCCGCACGCGTATAGTGGGGAAATGATGCGCAGACGCGATTTCATTACCGCCCTGGCCGCCGCGCCGCTGGCGGGCCAGGAGAAGCTGCCGCCGGTGCGCGCCATCACCCGCGGGCCGAAGTTCCACTGGTTCGCCTATTACGATAAGCTCCAGTTCGATCCCGCCAACCGCTACGCGCTCGCCATGGAGGTGGATTTCGAGCACCGCTCGCCGCGTCCCGACGATGCCATCACGCTCGGCATGATCGACCTCAAGGACGGCGACCGCTGGATTCCGCTTGGCCGCTCAACCGCATGGTGCTGGCAGCAGGGGTGCATGCTGCAATGGCTGCCGGGGTCGAAGTCGGAAGTGATTTTCAACGACCGCGAGGGCGGCGCTTACGTCAGCCGCATTCTCGACGTGAAGTCGCGCAAGCTGCGCACGCTGCCGGGACCGATTTATGCGGTGAGCCCCGACGGACGCTGGGCCGTCGCGCCGGATTTCCGCCGCCTGGCCGACACGCGCCCCGGCTACGGCTACAACGGCATTCCGGATCCCAACCGCGACGTGGCCGCGCCCGAGGATGCCGGCATCTGGCGCATGGACCTGAAGAGCGGTGCGCGCAAGCTGATCTTTTCTTTCGCGGATGCCGTCCGCATCCCCTGCGCGCGCCACGACTGGACGGGCTCCAAGCACTGGTTCAACCACCTGCTGTTCGCGCCGGACGGCAAGCGCTTCATTTTTCTGCACCGCTGCGGGCCTCCCGGCAAGGGCTGGTACACGCGCATGTTCACCGCCGACCTGGAAGGGAAGAACGTTCACACGGTCGATGACTTCGGCGGCATGTCGCACTTCATCTGGCGCGACGCCACCCACATTCTCGGCTGGGCCAGACGCCCGCCCAAGGGCGGCAGATTCTATCTTTACGAAGACCGCACGGACCGGGTGGAAGTTGTGGGGGAAGGCGTCATGGTCTCCGACGGTCACTGCACCTACCTGCCCGGAAACCGCTGGATCGTGTGCGACACCTACCCGGACAAGGAACGCTACCAGCACCCGTACCTGTTCGACACCCGCTCGGGCGCCCGGCATCCGCTGGGGCATTTTCTCTCGCCCAAAGAGTACACGGGTGAATGGCGCTGCGACACGCACCCGAGAATCAGCCGCGACGGCCGCATGGTGACGGTCGATTTGGTGCACAACGGCGGCCGGCAGGTGTACCTGATCGACGCCGCGGCGATTACCGGCTGACCGGTGATCCTGCCGATGATGGGCGGGCACATCACCGTGGACCGCCGGCCGGGGCAGGGTTCCACGTTCACCATCCACATCCCCGGCGGCAAGCAGCAGGCAGAGGTTTCTACCTGATCCCCACGGCGAACGAGCCATAGAAGTTGCTGCTGTCGCCTTCCCCGGCGCAGTTCAGTTGCACCGAAGGCCGCAGGTTCGAGGCCGGCAGCAGCACGTCAAGCTGGTAGATCCCCGCAAGTCCCGGAGCGAGGCCGGAGTAAAACACCGGGATGTCGAGTTTGGCCGCGTTGTCGGCTCCCCATGCCCAGCACGTGACCCGTGTGAGGGTGGGGGCGAACGGCGAGGGCTCGCCGTCGGCGGGTTGCGGGTCTACACGGCCGAAGCCGGTCCCGTAAAGGTGAACGATCTCACTGGGGCGTGCGGGGTTCTCCTGGGTCACGAGCGCGCTCCAGTCTTCGTGAATGGCGAATGCGTCCCACCCGCCGTACGCCGAGGGCGACCGCGGGTTGTAGAGGAACGCCCCCAGGCTCGCCAGGGCGGTGCCGGCGAAGCTCCGCTGCGGAATAAACGGCGAGGCGTCCTCCGTGTTGACCTGCACCCTGGTTTCCCCTTCGATGCCGTAGGGCGCCTGGAGCAGGATCTCCGTGGGGGCGACCCAGACGAGCGGGGCGTCCACGCCGTTCACGGTCACGGACACGCCGCCGAGCGAACGGGGCAGCGGAAAGGAGGCCGCGGCGGACGTGACGTCGGCGAAACCGGCGCCGGGGAGCGAGTAGATCGAACCGGCGGTCATGCGCGCCACAAACCCGATCTGCGGCGTGCGGCCGAGGCGCTCACGGGTCTCGCCTGTGTCCAGGCTCACCGAATACAGGCGCCCGGCCCCGGAGAAATACCAGGCGGCTTTGCCGTCGTCGGACATGGCCGCCGAGAGCACGCCGCTCGCGTCGCGCGTCACCTGCCGGGGCGTCCCGCCGGCGGCCGGGACCGTGTAGATCTGGCCGCCGGAGAGGAACATGACGCGGCGGCCGTCGGCGGTGACGTAGGGGGCATGGCTGTCCTCGCCGGAAACCGCGGCGAGTGCGGCGTCGCGCCCCTCCGCCACCCGGTAGATGCGAATCGAACGGCGATTGGTGCGCCAGTCGAGCAACGAGTAGACGATCACGGTTGCCGACGAGTCGATCACGGCCTCTCCGGGCGAACCCGGGGGCGCCCGCACCTCGATGGCTTTCCCGCTCTGGAGGATATACAGCGACCCGGAGGCCACTACAGCGGTGCCATCGTCGGCCACCGCGCGGCCGGTGGGCGCGGCGTAATCCCCCGGCGCCACGCACGGTTTCTCGCCGGGTTGCAGGAGGTCCGCCACATACGAGCAGTTCCCCCCGATCGACCCATTGGAAGTGATCAGGAGGTAGCGCCCGTTCCCGCTGAGGCGCCCGGAGCCGGTCACTTCGACCGGTCCGCCGGGGAGGCCGGTGACCGTGGTTTGCAGGGTGGTCTCGGAAGCGCAGCGCGAGCTGCCGGAGCACACCCGGGCGCCGGTGACGGCCACGATGCCGCCGTCGCGGCTGGCCTGCGCGCGGGAGAGTTGGAAGTAGTTTGTCAGCCGGACGAGACCCGGGCCCGCGGGCGGCGGATCGATCCGGGGCCGCTGCATGTAAAGTTCGAACCCCGCCGGGCCGGTTCGGAAAATGCGGCCGGGCGCCAACCCCGGCTCGACGGCCTCATCCTTGAGGGGCAGGGCCGAGGTGAAATACGCCGTGCCGCCATCTCCCGTGATGGCCAGATCCGTGAGGTTTATCTGACCGGCGGCGCTCCCGGCGGCCGCCAGCAATAGACACAGCGCGCGCATTCACTTCTAAGACCCCTGGGCGGGCGTTTTCGACTACGCGATCCTCCGCCTCAGCGTACGTTCAGCGTCACCTTCTGCGACGAGCCGGCCTCTTCTCCCACCTGGACCCTCACCGGGTGTTGTCCCTCGGGGAGGTCTTCCGGAACGCGCACGCGAACCTCGATGACGCCCAGCGTATCCGGCGCGCCGCCCGCGAATTCCACCGCCGCCGGCCGGTCTCCAATCCACACGGCGACCGGCTGCGTCACGCTGACACGGGGGTCGGCCCTGTAGAATTCACCGAGCGGCAGGTTTGTGCTGATGGCGCCGAAGCCCGTTCCGTAGAGATGCACCAGCGAACCCGGCCGGGCCGGGTTGGACGCGCTGTGCCGCGTGCCGTCTTCGTTGAGCGCCATGGCGAGGCCGTCCCCGGAACCCTCCGCCGTGAACAGGCCGGGCGTGGCCGCCTGCACGCGGATCCGGTTCGGATAGATCAGGTACAGGCCCTGCCAGTTGAAGTAGAGCAGGAACTGGCCGGAGGAAGGCCTGTCGGTGCGCACCTGAAGCGTCATCTGCGAGCTGTTCGAGTAGACCACCGGCAGCGCGTTGCCGGAAAGCGTCGCATTGGGAATCGACCCGGAGAAGTTCCCCATGGTGACGTTGGGATAAGGCGCAGGCTGGCCCGTCGCGCGCAGAAGCCCGTCGAGCACGTAACCCTGGCCTTCCGGCGGGCCCAGGCCCGAGCCGTACACCGTGATCAACTGCCGCGGCGAAATCGTGTCCACAAACTCCGGATTGGCGGCATTCACCACGCTGCCGGGCGCCAGCCGCGGCTGAGGAAGCCACTTGCACGAGTCGATGTTCTCGATGCGGTAGAAACCGCCGTCCGCCATGTGCACCATGACGTGGGAGGGCGTGGCCGCCACGAAATCCGGCGACCAGGCGGTCCCGGAAGGCAGCCGCTGGAGGTCGAAGAACCGCCGCCGGTCCGCGCCCCCGCGGAACAGCCGTCCCCCGCTGGTGGTGAAATAAGGCTCGCCCTGAATCTGGGCCACGGATTGAAACGGCAGCATCAGGTAGTCCGGTTGGGGCTCCCCGAGACCCTCCGGGCTGATGCGGTAGAGCGAGCGGAAATTCGCGCTGTTGCCCGCCAGCACCGCCGCGCTGCCGTCTTCCAGCCGCGTCAGTGCGTAAAGCCCCGCCACGGTGAAGGCGCTGAGCGAGGATGTATCCCGGCGCCAGACCGCGATGTCGGCGGTGAAGACGCCGCCGGTGGGTGTGGCGCCGCGCGAAAACCAGTAGATGTTGCCGGCGTTGTCCACGGTAATGCGCTGCCAGTTGGAGAGGCCGCCGAGCGGCGCATAGAGCACCGGCTCGCCCCCCTGCGTCCTCAGCACCGACACCTTGCCATCCTGCCCCACAACCAGAATCCGGCGGCGGTTCGCATCGAGAATGACGATGCGGCCTTCGTTGTCCACCGTGAACATGGTGAGACCGAAAAGATTCAGACTGGTGGCCGTCTTGCCTTCCGCGTCGCCGATGTCCGCGCCGCCGCCGGCCACGAAGCGGGGCGCCTGGCCCGCCTGCACTTCCAGGATTCCGGCTTTGCCCCCCTGGGAGGCGGAATAGAACAGCGACTTCGTGCGCGGGTTCCAGATTCCGTACGGCGGGGCTTGGCCGTCCACCGTGGCCGCAACCGGGGCGCCGGCGATTACGGTCTGCTGCCGGCCGGTCATGCGGATCAGCGGGTTGCTCTGTTCGGGGCGCGTCGATCCCTGGTAGAAGAGCGAACCGTCGGAGGCGACGCCGCGCGGCGTGCCGGTGAAAGGCGCGAACGGGTTGACGCCGGTCTCAAACGCGCCGTTCGGCCGCAGGAGGTAGACGCGGTTCGACGTGCCGGCCGCGGGCGTCCCGTCCGGCATCATTAGGATGTTCACCGAGGACTCGAAATTCGGATTGAGGGTCCGTATGATTCCGTCCGCGGCCACCAGGCGGAGATGGCGCCCGGAGAGGTCCTTGATCCAGAACGAACCGTCGGCAAACGCCACCACCTGGCGCGGGCTCGACAGCGACGCCTCGGCGGCGGGTCCGTTATCACCCGTGAAACCGCCGGACGCCGCGGGCCGCGCGCAGCCCGCTACCGTCCGCAGGGTCCCGTCGGGATCGACGCGCCTCACGCGCGCAAAGCCGTCGATCACCAGCAGGCTGCCCGAGGGCTGGAACGCGATGCTCACCAGGTTGCCGAGATTGATTTCGGTGGCCGGGCCCGCTTCGCCGTTGAATCCGGGCTGCGCCGTCCCGGCAACCACTTCGATCATGCCGTCCACCACGCGCAGCACGCGTCCCGCCGAAGCGAAGTGCAGCACTCCGGAGGGAGAGAATGCGAGTTGCGTCACCGGGGGCAGCGGGGTCTCGAGGGCGGGACCCGCTCGCGCGACATCGGCGCGAAAACTGTTTCCCGCAACCGTCCGCACGCGTCCGTCCGGATCGATGCGGCGGATGCGGTTGACGCTGTCGACGAAGTACGGAATGTCGTTCGGCGAGAGCGCGAATACCGAGGTTTGGAAGGTCTCCGATTCGAGCGCGTTCTCGCCATCCTCAATCCTGGGCTCGGGCTGCGCGGGACTCACGGAGGTGATCCGGCATTCCTGGCCGTAGGCCGTCACGCTCAGGAAAATGGCGAGCAGCTTCATCATGCCCCTCAAAACTCGAGCCGCAGGGAAACCTGCACCTGGCGCGGCCGGAAACCGAAGCGGTCAAAGGACCGCTCCAGGCTCGCAATGCCGTCCGAACCCGGCACGTTGAGGCCGTGCAGGTTGAAGACGTTGAAGATATCGACTGTCGCGCGCAGGCGCGCGCGCTCGGCGAAGCGGAAGAACTTCATCAGCGAGGTGTCCATGGTCCAGTTGAACGGCCCGAGCAGGTGCTGGTTGCGCCATGGATGCAGACCGGTGTCGTAGCTGACGCGGACCACGCCGCCGGTGATCAGAGGCAGGTAGACGACATCGGTATCGTAGTCGTTCGCGTTCAGGTCGTCCGGCACCCCCCCTTGGGCCAGGGGTTGATGGGCTTGATGGCGGGTTTGTAGTCCGGCGGAAGCCCAAACACGCCGTTGCGGAGTCCCGCTTCATTGCGGCTCTCAATGAAGCGTTGGGAGATATAGCCGTTGAACCACAGGTAGCCTTCCACGCAGCGCTCATCGCGGGGATCCGTCGCCAGCGCCGGCGTCTTGCGGCAATCGAGGATGCGGTACTTGTTGCGGTAGACCTCGAAGGTTCCCATCTCTCCCCAGTCACCCGTCGGCATCGAGTACCAGGAACTGAGGTGCGTCCCCATCCCGGAGATGCGCCAGCCGCCCAGCACGGCATCCACCGCCTTCGGAGCGCGCCGCAGAAAGTGGCGGCCCCTGCCCACCGGCACATCGTAGATCCAGTTCCAGCGGATGCGATGCTTCGGGATGGCCGTATCCCGATCGTAGAAGAGAAACCGGTTGAGCTCCTTCAGGTCCGTGGGGACCGTGCCGGGGAGGTAGGCGGCGGGGCTCAGGACATCGTCGCGGAACGAGTTGCCCGCGAGCCGGAGCGCATTCGTCAGCGTATAAAAGCCCTGAAACTGGAGGCCGCGGCGGAACCGCCGCTCCACTTCCACGCTCCACGTGGAAGAGTTGATGTAGCCGCTCCGCTGGAGAATCCGCACGTCGGTGTAGGCGTTCCGGTCGAACGGACGCCGCAGCACCGAACTGAATTCTCCGGTCGGGGTGGCCCGCCCGGTGGTCAGATACCAGACGTAGTCGGTCTGGGTGCCGTTGATGTTCAGCAACTGGTCCGCGTTGACCCCGTGCTTGCCCTTGTAGGAGAGGCGCACGACCGTGGAATCGGATAGCTGCCTCTCGATCGCGACATTCCATTCGTGGATCTTCAGGCTGGGCTGCGCGCCGTCCATGCCGATGACGCTCCTCCCGCGCGACACCGCCGTCGGATCGTTCAGATCGATCACGTTGGCGCTGTTGACTCCCGCCTGGATATGAGGAACGTTGCGCAGCAGGTAGTTCTGAATGCCGTCGGGGCTCTGGTTTGCGCTGTTCGGGTCGTAGGTGTAATCGAGGCGGAACGGAGGCAGGCCGGAGAACTGCGCCAGGAGCGTGCGCATGGGCACGGCCGAAATGAACATGCCGTAGCCTCCGCGGACCAGCCACGGGCGGTCGCCGCGGTTCAGGACGTACACGAAGCCGGCGCGCGGGCCGATGTCGAAGTAGTTCGAGGGGAAAAGCTGCTTGGACCTGCCGAGTTCCTCCGCACTCTTGAAGGTCACCCCCACGCGCTCGAAGGTCGCCACCACCTGCGGCGTAGTCGCACCGAGCTTGTAGTAATGTTCGATCGGCTCCGGAAAGACGATCGAGTGGGTCTTCACGTCGAAGGCGGAGAGAAGATTGTTGTCTTCGGTGAAAGCCGGATTGATGTCCCACCGCACGCCGGGTGTGAGGGTCAGCCGGCCGGTCACTTTCCAGTTGTCCTGGAGGTAGAGGCCCCAGTTCTCATCGCGGACCCGCATGATGCCGCGCTTCAGGCCTACTTTGTAGGTCCGCGCATAGCCGAGAAAGAAATTCGCCGCGTCGTGCCCGGTCTGCGGGGTGGTGCCCGGCGAGAGGGTGGAGCCGGTTGTGGACGACTCGAGCGCCGTGGCCAGGCTGTTGAAACCGGCGGTGCCCGAGATGTCGCCCTGGTCCGGAAGCAGGTGATGCTTCTCGCCGTGATAACGAAAGCCGAAATGCGCGTTGTGGGTGCCGCGGATGAAGGTGTAGTTCTGCTCCAGGTTCGAGATCATGCTGTAGAGCTGGCGGCGGTTGTCCCCCTCGCGATACTCCATGAAACCGGTGCTCACCAGGTTCGGCCAGCCGATCTCGCCCAGCGGGTTGGGAAGCCCGAGTTCCTTGGCCCAATCCTTCTGCACGGGCCCGGTCACCGTCTGTGAGAACTGCCAGGTCCGGTTCGCCAGGGTCTCGACGAAAAGCCGCGGGGAAAACGTGTGAATCCAACTCAAGGCCGCCGATCGTCCCTTCACCGGCAAATAGGTCGTGTTCGCTTCCCAGTTCGCGGTCGGCGCGCCCGTGGTGCTTGCCGTGGCTATGAAATTGGCGAGCCGCGTCCCGCCGTTGAGCTTCACGAAGACGTTGTCTTTGCCGGTGAAACGGTGATCGACGCGAAGCGTCGTGGGGTTGTCGCTGACGTTCGGAGCCTGCGTCGTCGGAACTACGATCTTCAGGTTGTTGGCGACCACCGGGTTGGTGATATCGGTCGGCAGAGGCGTGATCGCGTAGATGCGCCGCGCAAGCGGGCTCATGCGGTCCACGGGGATGCGGTTGTTCTCGAACGGGTCGCGAACCGAAACCAGCCGGCCGTTGGGAAACTCCTCGATGCGGGTGGTGATCGGGTCGTAAAGGGTGATGCGGCGGCCCTGGGAATCGATCAGGCTGCTGAAATCCCCCTGGCGCATGGCCGCCGTCGGAACCTTGAACTCGCGCGTCAGTCCCTGCACCAGTTCCTGCCCTTCGCGGGTGAAGAAGAAGAAGGTGCGCCCCCGGCCATCGTAAAATTCCTTGCCGTTCAGGCCGAAAGCGGGCAGGATGACCGGACCGCCCACGGATCCGCCGAACTCGTTGCGGATCAGCTTGGGCGTTTCGTACGGCCGGCCGTCCAGGAACACGTCCTGGCGGGCGCGGGCGACTCCGAAGGCGTTGTTGCGGTGCGTCCAGAACAGGCTGAATCGAAGTTGATTGGTGCCGCTTTTGGTGGTCACGATGATCGACGTGGGGCGGGTGTACTTAGCCGAGGAGGAGCTCGTCTCGATGCGCACTTCGCCCACGGACTCGAGACCTTGCAGGTTGGCCGAGCCGCCGAACTCGCGATTGTTCGCCGCCGCTCCGTCCTGCACATAATCGGTCGAGTAAGTCATCAGGCCGGCCACTCGCAAGCCGGTGTTGACCTCACCGATGTTCTCGATGCCCGGGGTGACGCCCTCGATCAGGGTATTCAGGTTCCGGCCGTTGATCGGAATCTCCTTGATGCGCTGGGAGTCGAGGGTGGAAGCTTCAGTGGCGTCGGTGGTGGTGACCAGTGGAACGGAATCGGTCACCTGGATGGTCTCGGTCACCTCTCCGGGTTCCAGACTCGCGTCGAGCACCGCCACTTTGCCCGCCTCGAGCGTGAGCGTCCCTTCCCAGGACTTCATGCCGGCCGCCTCCACGCGCACCTTGTACGGGCCGATGATCATCGGCGGGGTCGCGTAAAACCCCTCCGAGTTCGATTCCGTCTTCGTGGCGACGGAGGTGGAGGTGTTGACGATGGAGATTCTGGCGCCCGGGATCACCGCGCCGGAGCGGTCTTTGACCGTGCCCTGGATCGAGCCGCCGCCGGCGCTCGATTGCGCCCGGACGGCCGGTGGAATAAGAAGCAGCGCAAGAAGATAAATGGCGTGCCGCACCTGAGTCCCCTATCTCATTTCCGACATTCTAGCTCGGAATGATCTGGTGCGTGAAAACGCCAGGCCGGCCCTCGAACTAGCTGATCCCCATCTTCTTCTGCATGGCTTCGAGCGAAAGGCCCTTGGTCTCCGGGAAGGTGAACAGCACCACGAAGAACTGCAACGCCATCATGCCGGAGAAGAACACGAAGGGCACGCCACCCGAAGACGCCGCCATCAGGGGGAACACGGCGGAGATGATGGCGTTCATGATCCAGTGGGTGAAGCTTCCCAGGCTCTGGCCCTTGGCACGCACGCGGTTGGGGAAAACCTCGCTCAGGTAGACCCAGATCACCGCGCCCTGGGAGAAGGCGAAGAAGAAGGTGAAGCCGCCCAGCAGCCACGCCAGCATGCTTTCATAACGGCCCGTAAGGAAAACCGCCGCCACCCCGCCCATGCAGCTCGCGCACCCCACCGAGCCGACCAGCAGCATGGCCTTGCGGCCCAGTTTATCGATCACCGACATGGCGACGATGGTGGCCACCAGGTTGGCGAACCCCACCATCACGGCCTGGAGGTCGCCGGAGACTTTGCTGAAGCCGGCGCGCTCGAAAATGTCGTTCAGGTAGTAGAGGATCGCATTGATGCCGGAAAGCTGGTTGAACATCGCCAGCACCACGGCCAGGTAGATGGGCACGCGGTACTTGCGCGAGAACAGCGGCTCGTCGGCGTGGCCGTGCTCGGCGTCGATGGACTGCACGATCTCCTGGAGTTGGCCCTCGGCGTTCTCCTCGCCGGTCAGTTCGAGCACCTTCCGGGCGTCCGCCACGCGCCCCCTCTTCACCAGCCAGCGCGGGCTGCGCGGAATGCCGAACAGCATGACGAAGAACAGCGCGGCCGGCGCCGCCGAGACACCCAGCTTCCAGCGCCACTCGGCGGCCCCCAACCCGGCCAGCCCGATGGCGTAGTTGGAGAAGTACGCCAGCAGGATCCCCAGCACGATGTTGAACTGGAAGAAGCCCACCAGGCGGCCGCGCCAGCGCGCCGGCGAAATTTCGGCGATGTACATGGGCCCCAGCACGGACGAGCCGCCGATGCCCAGGCCCCCGACGAAGCGGAAGAACACCAGCGAACCCCAGTCCCAGGCGAGTCCGCAGCCCACCGCGGAGACGAAGTACAACACGGCCATGAGGCGCAGTGAGTCGCGTCGCCCCCAGCGGTCGCCGGGGATGCCCGCGAACATCGAGCCGATCACCGTGCCCCACAGCGCCGCCGAGACCGTAAAGCCCAGCGACGCGGGCGTGAGTGCGTAAGTCTCGCTGAGCGCGCGCGTGACGCCGGCGATCACCGCCGTATCAAAACCGAACAGCAGCCCGCCCAATGCGGCCACCACCGTGCTTCTCACCAGGTGTTGGTTCAGAGTCATAGAAGCGAAATCCCTATATTACGCCGTTGCGCGGCAACTTTTTTCGTTCGCTTATAATCAAATAGAATCGGGACACTCCACTGGGATTCCGGGGATTCAAACGACATGGCTACGATCGAGGTATCGCCGGCCGGCTCGGCAGCCGCGCCTGAGGCGCATTCCGCCGTCAACGATTTCAGCATCCAGGTGGGAAGACGTCATGAAGCTCGAAAGCGGCGCCGCGGTGGTCTACGACGAGCCGCTGAAGCTCGACGCCCTGCGCTCCGATCTGCACTTTTACCCCGCGCCGTTCGACAAACTGGTGGCGCCAGTCTGCCCCGAGGCCAAGCTCCGCAAGCTGGTGCGGAACATGATCTACGACGGCATCCTGGCCTGGCTGCTGGGGATCGACATGGAGGAGATCCGCACGGCCCTGGTCAAACAGTTCGGCAAGCGCAAGGCCAAGGCCGCGGACCTGAACTGGAACGCCGCGCAGGCCGGCTACGATTACGCCGCCAAAACCTTCACCAAGACCGACCCGTTCCACGTGGAACGTATGAACGAAACGGCGGGCAAGATCATCATCGACGGCAACGCGGCCGTGGCACTGGGAGCCATGTTCGCAGGCGTCACGGTGGTGACCTGGTACCCAATCACGCCCTCCTCCTCGCTGGTGGAATCGCTCAGCGGGTATCTCAAGCGCTACCGCATCGATCCCGAGACGGGCAAGGCCACTTATGCCGTGGTGCAGGCCGAGGATGAGCTGGCATCCGTCGGGATGGCGATTGGCGCGGGCTGGGCGGGGGCGCGATCCATGACCGCCACTTCCGGCCCGGGCGTCTCGCTCATGGCGGAGTTCGTGGGACTGGGGTATTACGCCGAAGCCCCCGCGGTCATTGTGAACGTGCAGAGGGTGGGTCCCTCGACCGGGCTGCCCACCCGCACCGCGCAGGGCGACCTGCTCTCCACCGCCATCCTCTCCCACGGCGATACCCGCCACCCCATGTACTTCCCCAATGGCCCGGAGGAGTGCTTCACCCTCACCATCGACGCCTTCAACCTGGCCGAGCGCTTCCAGACCCCGGTCTTCGTGATGACCGACCTGGACCTGGGGATGAACAACTGGATGTCCGCCCCCTTCCCCTACCCGGAGGAGCCGCTCGACCGCGGCAAGGTGTTGACCGCGGAGGATTTGAACCGCCTGGGCGGGTTCGCCCGCTATCGCGACGTGGATGGCGACGGCGTGGGCTACCGCACCTTGCCCGGCACCGATCACCCCAACGCGGCCTACTTCACCCGCGGCAGCGGCCATAACGACAAGGCGCAATACAGCGAGCGCGAAGACGATTACACGAACAACATGGGCCGGCTGGCGCGCAAGTTCGAAGCCATGCGGCGGCACGTTCCGCCCGCGGAGGTGCGGGAGGTGCCCGGGGCAGAGGTCGGCCTGATCGCCGTGGGCACCTCCGACGACGCCGTGCGGGAGAGCCTGGACCAGTTGAGCCAGGAGTACGGCATCGCGGTGGGCTACTACCGCCCGCGGGCCTACCCGTTCGCCGCCGACCTGGCGGACTTCGTGCGCCGCCACCAGCGGGTGTACGTGGTGGACCAGAACCGGGACGCGCAACTCAACACCCTGGTGCGCCTGGACCTGCCGCCGGCCGAGGCGGTGAAACTACGAAGCGTGCGCTACTATGGCGGGCTGCCGCTGGACGCCCGCACGGTCACGGACGAGATCGTCCGGCTGGAGGGAAAATGAGCACCGCGCCTACGCCGAGAAAACTCAACCGCATAGGGCTCGAGATTCTGAATTACAAGGGCGGCAAGACCACCCTGTGCGCGGGCTGCGGCCACAACGCCATCAGCGAGCGCATCATCGAGTGCTTTTACGAGATGGGGGTTCCGCCGTGGCGGGTGGCGAAGTTCAGCGGCATCGGCTGCTCCTCGAAGTCGCCGGCGTATTTCCTCAGCATGTCCCATGGATTCAACGGGGTACATGGGCGCATGCCGGCCATTGCCACGGGCGCGCTGTTGGCCAACCGCACCCTGGTGGGCATCGGGGTGACGGGCGACGGCGACACGGCCTCCATCGGGATCGGCCAGTTCATGCACCTCGTACGCCGCAACCTGCCCCTCATCTACGTTGTGGAAAACAATGGGGTTTACGGGTTGACTAAGGGCCAGTTCTCGGCCACCGCGGACCTGGGGTCGAAGCTTAAGACCGGCGTGGTCAACGAGTTGCCTCCGTTTGACGTGTGCGCGCTGGCGCTCAAGTGGGGCGCGACCCTGGTGGCGCGGTCCTTTTCCGGCGACAAGCGCCAGATCCAGGCGATCCTCAAGGCCGCCATCGCCCACCAGGGCCTTTCTGTGATCGATATCATCTCACCCTGCGTGACCTTCAACGACCACGAGGGCTCCACCAAGAGCTACGGCTACATGAAAGACCACGACGAGCCGCTGCACGAGCTGGATTTCGTCCCGGCCTACGAGGACATCTCGGTGGAGATCCCCGAGGGCGAGGTGCAGGACGTGCGCATGCACGACGGCTCCCATCTCCGCCTGCGCAAACTGGAGCGCGACTACGACCCGACCTCGAAGATCGGCGCTATGGCGGCGCTGGAGCAGGCCGAAGCCCAGGGCGAGGTGCTGACCGGCCTTCTCTACGTAAACACGGGAAAGCCCACTTTCCTTGATATGCTGAATATGGCGGACGAACCGCTGGCGACACTGCCGGAGGCGAAGACCCGCCCGGGCCGCGACGCGCTCGAAGAGATCATGGGAAGCCTGCGCTGAGAGCTGTCATCGATTTGACACGGCGCCCGCCCGCTCGCTAAGCTAAATATTTCGTAGAGACTTCACTGGAGACGTGTGTGCCCATGAGTACCCAATTCCCATCCAAGCATGAGATAACCCGCCGGTGGCACGTGATCGACGCGGACGGCATCGTCCTCGGCAAGCTTGCCAGCAAAGCGGCCATGCTTCTGATGGGAAAGCATAAGCCCTCGTATACGCCCTTTCTCGACACCGGCGATCATGTGGTGGTGATCAATGCCGCCAAGGTCGTGATGACCGGGCGCAAGGAAGACGCCAAGGTTTACCGCCACTTCACCGGCTACCCCGGCGGCCTGATCGAGAAGGAAGCCCGGACCGTGCGCGAGCAGAAGCCCACCCGGATGATCGAAGACGCCATCTTCGGGATGCTGCCGAAAACCAAGCTCGGCAAGCAGATGTACCGGAAGCTGAAAGTCTACGCCGGTCCCAAGCACCCGCACGCGGCGCAGAAGCCCGCGGCGCTGGCGATGAAGTAACCAAGGAAAGGTTCGATTTCGTGGCAGCAGCGACGATGGTTCAATATCTGGGAACGGGCCGCCGCAAGTCCGCGGTGGCTCGCATTTTTTTGCGCCCCGGCAAGGGGGACATCACGGTGAACGGGCGGCCGGTCGAGCAGTACTTCGTGACCGAGTCGATGCGGGCGCCGGTGCGCCAGCCTCTTCTTGCCACCGAGACGGCGGAGAAGTTCGATGTCCTCATCCTGGCCAACGGCGGCGGCCTGCTGGGCCAGGCCGGCGCGGCGCGGCTGGGCATTGCCCGCGCGCTGATCGAGTTCAACGCCGAATTGCGCCCGCGCCTGAAGAAGCTCGGCATGCTCACGCGCGACCCGCGTGCGCACGAGCGCAAGAAGTACGGCCAAAAGGGCGCGCGCAAGCGGTCAGACCAAGCGCTGGAATCCGAAGATGAAAGAGTATATCTTCGGCGAACGCAACGGGATCTACATTGTAGATCTGCAAAAGACGCTCAAACTTTTCAAAGACGCCATGCGGTTCGTGGGCGAGATGGCCGCGCAGGGCAAGACGGTGCTGTTCGTGGGCACCAAGCGGCAGGCGCAGGAAGCCATCGCGGAGGAAGCCACCCGCTGCGGCCAGTATTACATCAACCAGCGCTGGCTGGGCGGCCTGCTCACCAACATGGCCACCGTACAGCGCTCCATCAAGCGGCTCAAGGAACTGGAAGCCATGGCCTCCGGTCCGGAGGGCGAGGGCTACGCCGGGCGTCCCAAGAAGGAAATCATCCGCCTGGAGCGCGAGCGCAAGCACCTGGAGACCAACCTGTCCGGCATCAAGGACATGCCCGGGCTGCCGGATATCATGTTCGTGATCGACTCCAACAAGGAAGCCATCGCGGTGAAGGAAGCCCGCCGCCTGGGCATCCCGGTGGTGGCCATTGTGGACACCAACTGCGATCCGGACGAAGTGGACTGGGTGATTCCGGGCAACGACGACGCGCTGCGCGCCATCCGGCTGTTCGCCAGCAAGGTCGCCGACGCCGTGATCGAGGGCCGCGCGCTGGCCACCGAACAGGAGTTCGCCAGCGAGAAGATCGTCAGCGACGAGAGCCCGGCCGAGGAAGTGGTCGAGTATACGCAATACGTGGATCCGAAGTACGCCGAGAAGATCATGGCGGAGAGCCTCATGCAGGACGAGGAGCCTCCCGCCGCTTCCCAGCGCAAGGGCCCCGCTTCGGAGACCGAGCCGGGCGCCGAACAGCCCGCCGCCACGGAAGGAACAAACTAGGGAACATTCGGGGCCGGATCAGCCGGCCCCCTTCTTTTGTCTATGCCTGAAATCTCTGCTCAACTCGTAAAACAGCTCCGCGAACGCACCGGCGCCGGAATGATGGAGTGTAAGAGCGCCCTGACCGAAGCCAAGGGCGACCTGAACGAAGCCGAAGTGGTCCTGCGCAAGCGGGGCATCGCCTCGGCCGGCAAGAAGGCCAGCCGCGCCACGCGCCAGGGCCTGATCGGCTCCTATATCCACCACGGCGGCCAGCTTGGCGTGATGGTGGAAGTGAACTGCGAAAGCGACTTCGTGGCCCGTACGGATGATTTCCAGCAGATGGTCCACGACATCGCCATGCACATCGCCGCCGCCGACCCGCAGTTCATCCGCAAGGAAGACGTGACGCCGGCGGCTCTGGAGAAGGAGAAGGACATCCAGCGCGCCCGCGCGCTGGCCGAGGGCAAGCCCGCCAACGTGGTGGATCGCATCATCGAAGGCCGCATGGGCAAGTTCTACGAAGAGGTTTGCCTGCTGGAGCAGCCTTTCGTGAAGGACCCGACGCTGACCGTCGGCCAGCTTATCAAGACCAGGATCGCCAAGCTCGGTGAGAACATGAGCGTGGCGCGTTTCGTCCGCTTCAAGGTGGGCGACGCCACGGCCGCCGGCGCGGCGGAGTAAAATGCTGTGTGCGCCGGGCCGAAGCCCGGCGGCAGGCTGAAAGCCCGGCCCCACATGGTGGTTTCATGCCCAAGTACAAGCGCATCCTGCTGAAGCTGAGTGGAGAGGTCCTGGCCGGCGGCGCCGGTTTCGGCATCAACGGCGAGAGGGTCGCGGAGCTCGCCGGCGAGGCCGCGGAACTGGCGGCCGCGGGCGTTCAAACCGGACTGGTGGTGGGCGGCGGGAACATTTTCCGCGGCGTCGCCGCCGCGGCCCGTGAGATGGACCGCGTGACCGCCGACCAGATGGGCATGCTGGCCACCGTGATCAACGCGCTGGCGGTTTCCGACGCTCTCGAGCGCATCGGTGTTTCCACGCGCGTGATGAGCGCCATCGAAATGCGGCAGGTCTGCGAGCCGTACATCCGGCGGCGCGCCATACGGCACCTCGAAAAAGGCCGCATCGTGGTGTTCGCCGCCGGCACCTCCAACCCGTACTTCTCCACCGACACCGCCGCCACTCTGCGCGCGCTCGAGATCCACGCCGAGGTGATCGCCAAGGCCACCCGCGTGGATGGCGTCTATGACAAGGACCCGCTGAAGTTCCCCGATGCGGTCTTGTACCGGGAAATCTCCTACCAGGACGTGCTCGCCAAGGGCCTGGGGGTCATCGACGCCTCCGCGGTCGCCATGTGCCGCGACAACAAGCTTCCCATCCTCGTGTTCAATCTCAACGTCAAAGGCAATATAATGCGAATGTCGATGGGTGAGCCCGTCGGCACGCTCATTCACTAGACGCCCTTATGAAGAACGAATCGACAGCCGCCTCCGGCGGGACCGCTTTCGCTTCCGTCAAAGACGTTCAGAACAGTTTGAAGTCGCGCATGGAGAAAGCGCTCTCGGATTTCCAGCACGACATGGCCGCCATCCGCACGGGACGCGCCTCGCTGGGCATCCTGGACCACATCCGTGTGGATTACTACGGCACCCCCCTGCCGCTCAACCAGGTGGCCAATCTGCACGTGCCGGAGCCGTCCCTAATCACCATCCAGCCGTACGACGTGTCGCAGATCGGACCCATCGAGAAGGCCATTCGCATCTCCGACCTTGGGCTGAACCCGGCCAACGACGGCAAGGTCATCCGCCTGCCCATTCCACCGCTGACCGAGGAGCGCCGCAAGGAGCTGGTGAAGAGGCTGCACCACGACGCGGAACACCACCGCGTAGCCGTGCGCAACATCCGCCGCGACGGCAATGAAGCGTTGAAAAAGCTTCTCAAGGACAAGAAGATCACCGAGGACGAGGAAAAGCGCGCGCTCGACGAGACCCAGAAGCTGACCGAGAACTACATTCAGAAGATCGACGCGGCTTCGAAGGTCAAGGAAAAGGAAATCCTACAGGTTTGACGCCATGCTGCGCCGGTCCTTTTTAGCCGGCCTCAGCGCCGCGGCGGCGCCTTCGTCCACGGACCTGGTCCGCCCGAAGGCGCTCAGCCCCGGGGACACCGCCGGGCTGATCACGCCTTCTACCTACGTCTCCGATCCAGACCGCCTGGAACTGGCCGCCCGCACCATCCGCTACTTCGGCCTGAGGCTGAAGCTCGGCCGTAACGTGGGGAAGCGGCGCGGGTACCTGGGGGGCACGGTCGAGGAACGGCTTGAAGACCTCCACGCCATGTTCCGCGACCCGGAGGTAAGCGGCGTCTTCTGCATCCGGGGCGGCTACGGCTCGGAGCAGTTGCTGGACCGCATCGACTACACTCTGATCCGGAACAACCCGAAAGTCTTCCTGGGCTACAGCGACATCACTGCCCTGCACCTGGCGATCCAGAAGATGGCCCGCATGGTCACCTTCCACGGCCCCGTGGTGCTCTCGCGCTTCAACGACTACACGCAGGCGTCGTTCCGCAAGGCGCTGTTCTCCACCGGTCCGATCGGGGCGGTGACCAATCCGCCCGATTCCGACCCGCTGCGCCCGGCCCACATGCTGCGCACGATCCGCGGCGGGCGCGCCCGCGGACCGCTTATCGGCGGCAACCTCTCGCTGATCGCCGCCACCATGGGAACGCCTTTCGAGATCGAAACCCGCGGCCGCATCCTGTTCCTGGAAGACGTGGACGAGCAGCCTTACTCGGTGGACCGCATGCTGACGCAGTTGCGCCTGGCCGGGAAACTGAAAGAGGCGGCAGGCATCGTCTTCGGAGAGTGCAGCGGCTGCCGCCCGCGCGAGTACCAGCCCTCCTTCGACTCCACGCTCTCGCTGGGCGAGGTGCTGGACGATATCCTCGGCCCGCTGAACATCCCCGTGCTCTCCGGCCTCACCGTGGGGCACACGGACGATCAGCTCACCCTGCCGCTGGGCGTGATGGCCGAACTGGACGCCGATAAAGGGCGGCTGGTGATCGAGCAGGCCGGCGTGCGGTAGGACCGCCCGGCGTCAGAACTCGAGCCGCGCCATAATTTGGACCCACCGGTTGCTGCCGGAGGTCGAAGTCACCTTGCCGAAGTCGCTCGAGACCGGGCTGGCGCCCGGGCCGTTGAACCAGGAGCGGTTGAAGGTGTTCATCACGTCGAAGCGCACCCGCAGGGAGACGGATTCGCGGATGCGGAAATCCCTCTGCACGGCGCTGTTCCACTCGTTCATCATGTCCGAGCGGAGGCCGTTGATGCGGGTGGGGAAGACCCGCACGTGGTACTCGGCCGGCGTCTTGCTGGAGGTGCGTTCGAAGCCGTCGGTGTTGAACCAGCGGTCGAGCGTGCGCGGTCCCTTGTTGATATCGGCGAGGTTTCCGTAGAAGAACAAATTGCCGAAATCGATCAGTTCGCCAGGCTGGTAGATATACGTCGCGCTGAGCTGGAACCCGCCCAGGACCCACGCGCCCGGCCCCTTCTTCAGGAAGGCGCGCCCGCGGCCGAAGGGGAACTCGTAGATGCCGGAGGCGGTGAGCCGGTGCGGGCGGCCGCTGTCGCTCGGGCGCCAGCTCGGGTTGGCGTCGAACTCGTTGGCGTAGTAATCGGCATTGACGTTGTACAGGCGCGTGTAGGCCAGGTTGAGATTGAACCCCTTGGAGAAGCGGCGCTCCACACGCAGATCGAATTCGTGGGTCTTGACTTCGCCGGCGGCGTCCCTGGCGCTCAATCCATTCATGGCCGGATACGCCCGCAGCAGGCGGTTCTTGCGGATGGTCGAGCTGGTGAAGAACGAATTGGTCTGCATGTCGGCGTAGACCTGCGGCTGGGTGTTCTTCAAAGCGGCGAAATTGGCGATGTTGAACGGGTTGGGGACGTTGCTGTTGAGATCGCTCGCCACCGCGTTGTTGCGCACCATGCCGGTGGCCCAGTACTGCGCGGCCAGCGGCTGGAGGGTGCGGGTGATTTCGGTGTGGTTGGAATAGGACCCGGAGTAGGAGGCGTCGATCACCAGCGTGCCGCCGATCTGCCGCTGCACTCCCGCGCGCCAGCGCTGCTGGCGGGCATGCGGCCGGTCGTAGGGGCTGAACGTCCAGCCGCGGCCGGCCTTGGCCATCACGCCGAGGGCGCTGCGCAGGGGCTCGTCGAAGCGGGCGCCGTCGGACCGTACCGGGAAGGGATCGGTGAGCGGCGAGATTCCCGCTTTGGGATTGCCGAGCAGCCAGTTCACGCCGTAATCGGTGGTCATGATGCTGGAAGTGCTCCGGCTGAAGCCGGTCTGGTCGAAGGACTGGTTCAGGGCATTGAGGGTATCGTAGAAAACCCCATAGCCGCCCCTCAGGACGGTCTTGGAATTCAACTGGTAGGCGGCGGCAACCCGGGGCTGCCACATCAGCGCGTTGTTCCAGAGCTTGCGGCCCGCGCCGCCCACACCCGGATAGATCGAGCCTCCCTGCACGAGGAACTGCGAAGCGGGCAACTGGGCGAGCGGCCTGGCGGCATAGGCCGCCTGCGCGGCGGCGGCGATGGGCAGCGCGGCCTGCGGATCGAAGTATCCGAGGGCGCGGTTATAGCGCTCGGTGGGACCCATCTCCAACTCGGCCCTCAGGCCGAGGTTGAGAGACAGCCGGGGAGTCACGCGCCACTGGTCCTGCACGAACCAGGCGTAGTACGGGTTGAGAAACGCGGCGCTGTCGTTGGTATCCACCGAGAGGGAGTTGGGCATGCCCAGCATGAAGGCGGCCCAACTGAGGCCCAGGCTGCCGGCGGGCGCCGAGCCGTCGTCGTCGCGCCGCGTGTAGGTGTTGCTGAAGCCGAACGCGCCTGAGTTGTTTCCCGGGTCGGAAGCCGTGTAGACCTGCGCGCGGAAATCCAGGCCGGCCCGCGCCGAATGCGTCCCCCGCACGTGCGAGATTTCGGCCTTGCCGGCCACGAAGCGATAGCGGGTCACGTTGCGGCCGCCCGGCCGCACCTGGTCGTAGCCCGACCAGGTGATGTTCGGAAGGATGGGGTTGTTGCCCGCCTTGGCGTCCAGGTACTTCGGCAGGCCGAGGTCCGACGGCTTGTAGCGCAGCGCGCCGAGCGCGTAATTCTCCACGCGATAAGTGTTGAAGGATGCGGCCGCGTTGAGCATGGTGCTGGAGTTGACGACGTACACCCAATCCGCCGCCGCGCCGACGTTGTTCCGGATCTGGCTGTTGGAGGCCAGGTCCGGAATGCTGCTGGCGTACATGTACGTCTTGTTCACGTTGCGCCACTCGTTGGCGCTCCAGCGGACGAATACGCGGTGGGCGTCGCTGACCCGGTAATCCACCCGGTTGTTCATGGCGTAATACTTCTCTTCATACGGGTTGGCGAAGCCGATGAAGTTGCGGAGCGGCTCGGCCTTGGGATCCAGCGGATCGTCGTTGGGAACCGGCAGCACATCCTTGAAGAACTTGTACATCGGGTTTGAAATCCGCGACTGGGGAACGATGTTCCCGGCGAACGGATCGCGGACGTAGTGACTGGGCCGGGCCGGGTCGGGCCGCACGCTGAGCGGGTCGTAGACCTGGTAACGGGTCGCGTCCACCCTGAGCAGGCTGGAGAAGTCGCCTTCTCGGGCCGCCATGGTCGGTATGGTGACGGTTTCCGAGCGCGGTGAACCCACGCGGAAGCCGGCGTAGCCGAAGAAGAAGAACAGCTTATCCTTGCCGCTGTAAATTTTGGGCAGGATCACCGGACCGCCGAGCGTGGCCACATAGTTGTTCTCGCGGCCGGGCGCCTGCGGGGAGGTCTTGCGGATGCTCGCCGCGCGGGCCTCGTCGCCCGCGGCCTTGGCCTGCGCGATGCTGCGGTAGTAGGACTGCTTGGTGAAGAACGAGAGCGCGTCCCAACTGAACTGGTGGTGGGTCTCGCGCAGCGTGCCGTGGAAGGCGTTGGCGCCGGTCCTGGTCATCATGGCCACGTTGATGCCGGTGGAATGGCCGAGCGACGCATCGAAGCCTCCGGTTTCGACCTTGAACTCCTGAATCACCTCCGGCACCGGCATGTAGGCGATGTTGCGCCCGTTGCCGTTATCGGGCGTGCCGTCTATGGACCACTCGTTGCCGCCGACGCCGCCCGCGGTGTTGTAGGTGGAGCCGCCGCCGTTGCTGTGCAGCCTTTGTGTCTTATCGGAAAACGAGTCCGAGGATTGGACGCCGGGCGCGAGTTTGGTCAGCAGCACCACGTTGCCGCCCGGCATGGGGGTGTCCATCATGTTGCGCGTGTCGATGACGCGTCCCGAGGACATGCTGCTCACGTCCAGCAGGGGCGCTTCGGCGGTCACCGAGACGCTTTCGCTCACCGCGCCCAGCTCCAGTTGCAGGTCCACCTGAAGTTGGGTGCTGACCGGCAGTTCGATATTCTCGCGTATGGATTTCTTGAATCCGTCAGCTTCCGCGGTCACGCTGTAGCTGCCGGCGAGCAGCAGGCCGGCCTGGTAGTAGCCGGTGGCGTTGGTCACCAGGCGGGTGGCCGCGTTGGTGGCGGTGTTCACGAGGGTCACCCTGGCGCCAGGCACGGGCGCGGAGGATGGATCCAGCACCCGTCCCAGAATCATGCTTCGGGTTTCCTGCGCCCGGGCGGCGGACCCAAGCAGCAGGGCAACAGACGCGGCTATCAGACAACGGCGCATTTTGGGCTCCTATGCGGTGTACATTCCACGACGGGAAGCTGTAAAAAAGTTCTTTCCAACATTTCAGCACCTTTCCCTACGGCGCGGTGAACGGCGGGGCGGGCAGTGCGGCGGCGTTGTAGAGATTGCAGCCCGGATCGTCCTTCCACCCGTAACGCACCCGCGAGGGCGCGGGCACGGCCGGGTTTCGCAGCACCACGGTCTCGCCCTCCACCGCGGCTTCGGCGGGTACGAATCCGCCGCGCGGTCCGGCGATCTCGAAGGCCCGCGGCCGGCCGCCCACGGCGTGCAGGCCCGCGGCGTGATCGAACCATACCCGCAGAGCTCCGGGCTCGCCCGTGACGCGCCGCAGCGACGGCCCGGAGTACTCGATGTTCTCCCCATAGACCAGCGCCCGCGCGGCCAGGCTCAGGCGGCGCCCCACCTCGCGCTTGTCGAGCGGGTGGATGCTGGCGGGATCGCCGATGTCGATGGCGGCGGCCATGCCGGTGTTGACGAGCGAAAGCGCGCGGCGCTGCGCCTCCCGCACTTCGGGCCACATGGCTTCCTCCGGCGCGCGGAAGCCGGCAAGCTGCACGAACAGGAAGGGGAAGTTGCCCAGGCCCCAGGCGCGGCGCCAGTCCCGGATCAGGGTTTCGAAAACCCGCCCGTAGTAGGGCGCGCGGTCGTCGGAGGTGTTGGCCTCACCCTGATACCAGATCACGCCCGCGATGGGCATTTTGGTGAGCGGCGCGATCATGGCGTTGTAAAGCCCTCCGGGCATCCAGTGCGGGAAGCGGCGCTGCACTTGGGGCCACTCCGCGAACACGGGCGCCAGCGCGGGATCCGCCGAAAGCGCGGGCAGGCTGGTCCAGGCTTCGGCAGGCGTGCCGCCCCATGCCGATTGGACCAGCCCTAGCGGCACGCCCAGCCGCTCGTGCAGCAGGCGGCCGAAGTGATAGCCCGCGGCGGAAAAATTCTTCGCCGATTCCGGCGTGCACGGCGCCCACATCTGGCCGACGAGGTTGTCCAGCGGGTAGGCGGAAACCTTGTGCATGGCCCGTACCAGGCGGATGCCAGGATGGTTCGCCGCGGCGATCTCGGCGGAGGCATTGGCGGCCCAGGCCAGCGGCCATTCCATGTTGGATTGCCCGGAGGCGATCCACACGTCGCCCACCAGCACATCACGCAACGTGATGGCATTCGAGCCGGAAACGGCAAGCTCGAACGGTCCGCCGGCGGGACCCGGCGGCAGGTAAACGCTCCAGGCGCCCAAACGGCCGGCCACGGCGCCGGCGCGGTGGCCGCGAAATGCCACCGAGACATGCTCGCCGGGCGCTGCCTTGCCCCACACGTGCACGGGCAGATTGCGCTGAACCACCATGTGGTCCGCAAGGATGTAGGGAAGCGTGACCTCGGCGCGCAGGCCGCCGGCCGCGCAGACAAGCGCGGCCAGCCACACGCGGCGGTGACGGAAATTCATGGGCCGTGAACCGGATGTGGAGCTGGCGGAGGGACTTGAACCCCCGACCCGCAGTTTACAAAACTGCCGCTCTACCGACTGAGCTACGCCAGCGTCGTGCAGCGTTATCCACAGGGTAGAATGCCGCTTCAGGCACAGTCAAGGCGGCGGGCGAGGAAGGCCAGCGCTTCCTTCCGCATGACCGCGGTTTCGCGGTGTCCGCCGGGATAGCGCAGCAGCTTCCAGTTCTCCGGGCGCCGGCGGGCGGAGTAGACGCGGCGCAGCTCGAAATCGATGCGGTCCAGGCCGGCGGGCGGCGTGAGCGGGTCGCGCTCGCCCGCCAGGCTCAGGTGCGCGCGGGGAGCGATGAGCGCGTTGATGTCGGCGGCGGTGAAATGCTTCAGCAGGCCGGGGACATAGTAGTAGATGCCGTGGCCGGCGAGGCGGCCGGTTTCGATGAGCGCGTCGTAGTCGGTGAGACAGCAGATATCCACGCAGGCGTGGACGCGCTCGTCGAGCGCCGCCGTCCACCAGGCCATGGTGCTCCCCATGGACATGCCCAGCGTGGCGATGCGCGCGGCGTCTACGTCGGGCCGCGAACAGAGATAGTCGAGCGCGCGCAGCGAATCGTAAACCATCATGCCCCACAGGACGCGGCCGCGCCAAAGCATTTCCTTGAAGGCATCCATCTCGGTGCGGGTGGCGCGTTCGCCGAAGACCCAAGCGTCGATCGCGAGAGCGGCGATGCCGCGCGCGGCGAGCGCTTCGGCGTAGGGCGGGCGCTGAAGCGAGCCGCGGCCCCGGATCAGCTCGTCCTTGCCGAGCGTGTAGTTGCCGCCGTGCGCGTGGTTGTAGAGCACGGCCGGGAAGGGGCCATGGCCGGCCGCCGGGCGGGCAAACCACGCGGGCACACGCTCGAGGCCGTTCAGGTCGAGATCCAGTTTCTCCAGCACATACCCGGTACGCTCCTCCACGGCGAGGCGGCGGGCGCGCACCGGGCGCTCGCGGGGCGGCAGGTCGCCCAGAAGACGGTAGAGTTGGCGGCGCCGTTCGGTCACGCTGCTATTGTACGCAGCGCGGGATGCTGCGTGTTCGGTTGCGCCACGTTCGCCATTCGGCAGAGGGGATGGGGTTTTCCGTGATATCGTAGACATCACCAATCATGTTCCGGAACCGTGCGCTGCCGGCGTTCGCGGCCTGCTCTTCCGTTCTCGCAGCCGAACCGGTGGTTGGCAGCAATCCGACGAAGTACGACTCAAACGGCGCCGATACCATCCAGTTCACGTGTACCGACCGACACCCCGGCCAGTCCTACTGGAACAACCTCTATCACGCCTATTACAGGGCGGGCAGGTTATACCGGACGGACGGCGCCTTCATCCGCAAACTGGCCGAGGGGCCGTTGCAGGCCGCCGAAGGGGTCCGCGTCTATGTCCGAGTTACAAGAAACTTCGAAACCGAAGTTGTGGTTCACACCGGCGCGGCGCGGCCTTCGGAAGAGAACCCGATTCAAAAGGTCCGCGAACTTGTTCGCCTTACAGGAGAATGATCTTGAGAAAACCCCTACACGTGTTGTGCATCGCGAGTCTGGTGTGTTTCGCGGCGGCCTGTAAACGCTCCGCGGTTCCGGCTGCCAGTCCGGGCAAACTCGTGGCGCGCTCCTTCAATTCCAAGTTCCCGCTGGCGCACGACAGTTACAACGGCGTCTCCTGCGCCAGCGACGGCAAGATCTACTACGTGCTGTGCACCAGCGTGCCGGACATAGGGGCGCAGATGTACTCCTATGATCCCGCGACAGACAAGATCGCGCATTTGGGCGACCTCACGGAAGCCTGCGGGGAGAAGGGTCTGGGCGCGGTCTGCCAGGGCAAGTCGCACGTCAACTTCATTGAAGCGAACGGGAAGCTGTATTTCTCGACCCACCTCGGCTACTACTCCAACGTGGGGGGGCGCGAAGGCTTCGGCCCGCCGCCTCCGGGCATGAAGCAGTATCCCGGCGGGCACTTCCTCTCCTACGACATGCGCTCGGGCAAGTTTGAAAACCTGGGCGTCGATCCCAACGGCGGCGGCATCATCTCGATGACCATGGATACGAAGCGCGGCCGGCTGTACGGTCTGGCATGGCCCAACAACCACTTTCTGCGCTACGACCTGGCGAAGAAGGAACTGCGCGATATCGGCCTTATTCCGGACTATCCCTCCGACCCCGGCGTCTTCCGCGCGTTGTGCCGCGCGCCCACGGTGGACCCGGCCGACGGTTCGGTCTACTTCACCACGGTCTACGGCCGCATCATTCGCTACGTGTACGAAAAGGACGCGCTCGAAGTGGTGGCGGGCGAGGACATGAAGAAGGACTACTTCGGCGTCTACGATCCGGAGAAACCCGGCCACATGGGGTACAACTGGCGGCAGACCGTGTGGTACGAGCCGGAGCGCATGATCTACGGCGTACACGGCAACTCAGGATACCTGTTCCGGTTCGATCCGCGCGGGCCGAAGATCGAGGTGCTCGAGCGCATCACGTCGCTGCCCTCCAAGCGCAGCGGGATGTACGACCAGTTCAGTTTCGGCTACCTGGGCTTCACCCTGGGACCGGACGGACGCACCCTGTATTACCTCACCGGCGGCCCAGTCTATGTGGACGGCAAGCGCGTCCAAGGCAAGGCCACCACCGCGAAGGGGGAAGCCAAGGGCCTGGAGAACCTGCACGTGGTGACCTACGACATCCCCACCGGAAGATACATGGATCACGGCGCGGTGTATTTCGAGAACGGCAACATCCCCACCTACGTGAACACGCTGGCGGTGGGCAAGGACGGAGCCCTTTACGCGGTGGCGCGACCGGAGCCGGGCAATACTCGCAGCGACCTGATGCGGATTCCGCCCGTGAAGCTGAACTAGCTACCTCTTCTTCTTCTTTTGCCGGCCGCCGGTTCGTCCCGGGAGCCAACCCGGAGGCGCGAGTTCCTTATTCCACGCCTCCCATGCGTCCCTGAGCTCTTTGACCTTCTCAGGGTACCGGCCAGCCAGGTCATTGGACTCGCTGATGTCCTTGGACAGATCGTAGAGGTGCACCGGCCCGACCGGCATCTCGGGCAGCGCGACGTTGGGTAACAGCTTCTCTTCCGGGGCCTGGACCAGCTTCCAATCGCCCTTGCGGATGGCCCACTGCGGACCGAATCTCCAGTAGAGCGTTTCGTGCGGCCGGCCGGAGGCCTTGCCTTCCAGATAGGGGAGCAGGTTCACGCCATCCAGTTTCCATTGGCTCCGGACGGAACCTCCCGCCGCCGCCAGGGCAGTCGGCTGGATGTCGAGCTGGATTACCGGGTGATCGTATACTTTGCCGCGGGGCAGGCGGCCTTTCCACTGCATGAGGAAGGGGACGCGGATGCCGCCCTCCCAGGTTGAGGACTTGTAGCCCTTGAGCGGCGTGTTGTCGGTGCGAACGGCCGGTTGCGGGCCGCCGTTGTCGCTCAGGAAGAAGATGAGGGTGTTCTCCTCGAGCTTCAATTCGCGCAGCTTGGCGAGGATCCTGCCGACGCCGGCGTCCATTTCGGCCGTGATTGCGGCCTGGTATTGCCGCACCTCGGACCTGGCGTTCTTAAAACGGTCGAGTGTCTCCTGCGGAGACTGGGAGGGCCCGTGAACCGCGTTCCAGGCCATGTAGATGAAGAACGGGCGATCCTTGTTGGCCTCGATGATCTGGGTCACTCGCTGGGCATAGGCGCGCGTCGTATAGAACGCCGGATCTTCCACGCGCCTGGCCTCAGGGCCGATACGCGAATCGACGAATTGAGGCGGGTGATAGTAGGTTGTGTTGGCAACGGTCCCGTAGAATTCGTCAAAGCCGCGCCTCATGGGACGGTATTCGAGATCGTCTCCGAGGTGCCACTTGCCGACGGCGTAGGTGGCGTAGCCGAGCTCCTTGAGACGCTGGGCGATGGTGGTTTCGGTCAAGGGCAGGCCGAACTTCATGCGCCCCGGACCCTGGTTGAACTCGTGGCCGTAGCGCGTCTGATACCGGCCGGTCATCAGCCCGGAGCGCGTCGGGCTGCAATAGGGGCCGGATACGTAGCCGCTGGTGAAACGCACGCCGTTCTTCGCAATGGAGTCGATGTTGGGAGTGGGGATCCTTCCTTGCTGCCGCAGGCTGCCGGGGCCGTGGAAAAGTGGGAATCCGGTTTTTGGATTTCCACTTTTCCATGGCCCACGGTTCTGGCTTTCCTCTTTGCTCCCGGTGGGGGAAGATTCGCCGCCGGCGCGGTGGGAAAGTGGGAATCTCGCGCCTTCGGCGAGATTTCCAAGGGAGGGTGGGAGCCGGTGAAAACCCGCTTTTGGTTTTCGCCGGCTTCCAGGCTCCCGTCTTTTCCACCGCGCTTGGCTTTCGCAGCCACCTGCAGCGGGTTCCCCATCCTGTCGTAACGCCCCACTACGTGCGGGCCGAAACGGATCGACACCGTTCCATCCAGGTGCTCATGGATGGTCACCGTCTGTTTAGCCAGACTGTACCGCCACCGGCACTTCTCGATCTGCCACCAGCGATCCCCGATCGCCACGGTATTGTCCTTGTCCACTACCCGCTCGGTCTGCACCGAGAATATCCATTCCAGGTCCCTTCGGCAGCACGGTCGGAAAGCCGTCCCCCGTTCCTGGGCCGGCACCGAAAACTTGCTGTTGAACTCGCCAATGTAGTGCTCCCGAAGGAATCGGTTCGCACCCTCCAGGGTGGTGATCCCCGCCACCCGCAGCTCCTGCGGCAGCCGATTCTGCCACGTCCCGAAGTTCCGCTCCGAGCGGCCCCGCGCTTCCGGCGAGTACGCCGCAATCGTCCGGATACCGAGTTCCTGCATCGCTCGGCCAATTTGCGTCGGCCGGCTCTTATCCACCGGGCCCCCTGCCGACGGCGTGTAGAAGAAGTGGCTTCCCCGGTCGCTGTACAGCGAGCAAAACACACCTTGGGTTTCGATCACTTCCCGCAGACCGGCCATCACCGTCGCGGTCGATTCTTCCTCCACCAACTGGGCGTAGTAGATCTCGCTGGTGGCATCGTCCAGGATGACGATCAGGTCGTAGTAGCGGTCGTCTTGAAACCAGCGGTGCTTGCTTCCGTCGATATGGAGGAGCATCCCCGGCAGCGGCCGCCGCGGCCGCCGCCGACGATGCGAACCGCGCTTCTTGCGCCGCGCCACCAGCCCCGCCCCTTGCAGCGCCTGCTTGACCCAACTGTAGCTCACTCGGATCTCGTGCTCCTCCCGCAGCTTCTCGTGGAAGTGCCGCACGCTGAAATCGAAGTACTTCTCCTGATACAGCGCCAGTACCCGTTCAGCCGTTGCCAGCGGAATCCGGTGGATACTGCGCTTCCCCCCCGAACCGGACAATTCACGTGCTAATCGGACCGGACAAATCACATGCTAGCGACAGTCCGTGCCGGTGTCGGTTGCAATCCAGCACGGAGTCGACTAGAATTTTCACATCCGATTCAGGAGGCTTTACATGGGTTCGAAACGCGTTCTGGCCCGCGTTCCGCTGGCCGTTCTTATCTTTGCCGCGGCGGCAGCCACGGCCTACGCACAGTCCAGCCTGGGCAGTGTGCGCGGAACCGTGCAGGATGAGAAGCAGGGCCTGATTCCCGGAGCCGACGTGGCGCTGACCAACACCGGCACCGGAGTCGTGCAGAAGACCGTGACCAACGCCGCCGGCGCCTACGTCTTCCCGTCCGTGGTGCCGGGACCTTACCGTCTCGCGGTCACGTTCCCCGGGATGTCGAAGTTCGAGGGCCTGTTGACCGTCCGCGTGCAATCCTCCGAGGTGGTGGACGTCACCTTGAAAGTCGGAGCAACCGAGACCCTGATTACGGTCCAGGACGTTGCGCCCTTGATCACCACGGACCGGCCGACTCTGGGACACGTGCTCGAACGGCAGAGAATTGAGCAGTTGCCTATCAACGGCCGCGCGCTGGCGACGCTCCTGGTGACGGTTCCGGGCATGGACCCTGGGCAATCGAGGGCCTATGGCGTGCGTCAGGGCGCCCATGACTACATTTTCGACGGTGCTTCGCTGGTGGACGCATTGGATGGTGAAGGGACGCTGTTCCGTCCGCCCGGGCTCGATACCGTGCAGGAGTTCAACGTCGCCGTCAACGCGGTATCGGCAAAGTACCCGCGCATGACGAACATTGTCATCAGCAGTAAGAGCGGCACCAACGACATACACGGCTCTGTTTTTGAAACCAATCGCGACAACTATGTTGGCGCCGCACGGCGCCGTCAGGATTATTTCAGCAAGCCGCCGCAGTATATCCGGAATGAATACGGCGCCTCCGCGGGAGGGCCGGTCTATATCCCCAAAATCTATAACGGCCGGGGCAAGACCTTCTGGTTCTTTGCCTGGGAAGGGCTCAAACTGCGGCAGGCCCTCTCCGGCCTCTATCGCGTGCCCACGGCCGCCATGCGCCAGGGCGATTTCAGCGGCCTGGTGAATTCGCAAGGGCAGCTTTCGCGGCTCTATGACCCTTGGACAACGGACGGGACTACCTGGGCGCGTCAGCCCTATCCGAACAATCAGATTCCCGTTTCGCGCATGAGCCCGCTGGCGAAATACGTCTTCAGCGTCATCCCCGCCCCCAACAATCCCACCAACCCGCTGCTGGATGCCAACTGGGTCGGCTCGGTGCCGTACTACAAGGAAGATCAGTACACCGTCACGACGCGATTCGACCACCAGTTCACCAGCCGCGACCCGTTCTACTCGCGCTTTACCCGCGGCATTTTCCGGCGCCATCAGCAGATCTCCGGCGGGAATATCATTCCTACGGATAATATCGCCAACACACTGGACCGCTACTTCCCCAACATCAGTCTTTCGGCGAACTGGAATCACTCCTTTTCGCCGACTTTCTATAACGAGTTGTTGACGAGCGCCTCACGCGAGAGCGGCTATATTATGACCGGCGCCCCGGGGGTCGATTATTCGTCCCAACTGGGCCTTCCCAATCCGCTTCGTGCGGAGGGCTATCCCTGGATCACCAATATCGGCCTGAGCCCTACGAACTACATGGTGCCCACCCAACGCCGGGACCGCTACTTCAACTTTTATATCTTCGACGACAACATGACGAAAATCGCGGGCAAGCACGAGTTCCAGTTCGGCGCCCACGCGCGCTTTGACCAGTTGACCGTGCTGCCCCAGCAGACCAACACCTCCGGCGTGGTCGATTTCGGCACCAACGCAACAGGACTGTACGACCCCGCCACTTCGCGCGCCAACCCCGGCGTCACGCCGCTTACCGGGCAGAATATTGCGAACCTGTTCATTGGAGTGGCGAATTACAGCATCAACATGGCCAAAGGAAAGTACTACATCCGGCAGCGGGAGTTCGCGCTCTATTTCCAGGATAACTATCGGGTCACGCCGCGCCTGACACTCAACCTCGGGTTGCGCTGGCAGTTCACTCCCTACCCGTTCGAGAAGAACGGCGTACTCACCAGCTTCGACCGCGCGACCAAGACCGTGATCCTCGGCCAGCCGCTCGAGACCCTGTACAAACTGGGTGCGACGGTGCCTTCGCTGGTGAACACCATGCAGGCCATGGGAGTCAAGTTCAAGACTTATGACCAGGTGGGACTGCCGCGGAAACTGGTACACAACAACTGGAGGGACTACGGCCCGCGGCTTGGTTTCGCTTACCGCGCCATGGATGGCCGGCGCAGCTTCGTGATCCGGGGCGGCTATGCTCTGACCTACTTCCCCATGCCGTTGTGGTCGTGGAACGACGAGTTCATCAAGAATATTCCGTTCACTGCGACGTTCACAAATTCGTCGACCGACGCCGCGCAGTCGCCCGATGGCCTGGCGAATTACGCGTTGCGGTCGGTGCCGTCGATAATCGCCGGCGCGAACAGCCAGAACGCACTGACCGTGGATACTCCCCGGGGACTGACTCGCGGAGGTTCCTCTTTCACGGTGGCGTATTGGGATCCGCACCAGCCGACCTCGCGCGTGCATGACTGGAACCTGACATTGGAGAAGGAAGTCATGGCCGACACTCTGGCGCGGGTGGCGTATGTTGGGAACCACCTGGCCTACCAGGATATGGTCGACAATTACAACGACGGTCCAAACTCCTACATCTGGTACACCACCCGAAAGCAGCCGCTTCCCACGGGCGACTACGCGAACGCCTTGGTGCGCCCCTATGATCAGACGGTGTACGGCCGCATCGAAGAGTTTCGCAAGGATGGCTGGGGCAACTACGGCGGCATGCAATTCGAACTGGAGAAGCGGTATAGCAAGGGCTTCAGTTACCAGATTTCCTACAACGTCGGCAACGCTCTGCGCGCCGGCGGCAACGGGTACGGCGCCCGGGTGCCTAACACCGGTCAATTCCTTCCCGGCACGGTTCCCACGGATCTGAAGGACCGCATGCGCCTGCTGATGTACGGCCTGGATACCAGCGTCCCCAAGCATTGGGTGAAGTGGAACTGGCTGTTCGATATGCCGTTCGGACGCGGCCGGCGCTGGGGAAGCGGCGCGAGCCGGTGGCAGGACTTGTTGATCGGCGGCTGGCAACTGGCCGGCATCGGGCAACTGCGCCGGGGGTATTTTTCCCTGCCTACCAGCGTCTATCCCATCTCGGGCAACAAGATCGAGGTGTACGGCTACAAGTACCCCATCAAGGATTGCCGGAGCGGGACCTGCTACCCGGGCTACCTATGGTGGAACGGCTACATCCCGGCCAACCAGATCAACAGTACCGACGCCAGCGGAAAGCCGAACGGGGTAATGGGGGTTCCCGACAGCTACAAACCCGCCGGCCAGCCGCTGATCCCGTGGCCTGCATCCCCCAACCGGAACGACCCCATGTACGCCTACTACGGCACGAACACGGTTTGGATTCCCTTGGACAACGGAACCTTGCAGCGCACCACCTACGACGCCAACATGCACCCATGGTCGAATCAGTACTTTCCCGCTCCGCGCACGTGGACCGTGGATGCTTCGCTCTTCAAGACATTCCGTATCCGGGAGGCGGTGGCGCTGAGGCTGAACGTGGACCTGTTCAATGCCTTCAACATGCCCGGCACGCCGACCGGAGTCGGCAGCGACGGGGTAGTCAGTACCCGCACTTCCGGCAATACGGCGCGACAGTTGCAGCTCACGCTCCGGTTGAACTGGTAAGTCGAGGCGCGGGCCCAGCGTAGAGAGGGCCCGCGCGCCCACATACGGCAATCAACTGCCGAATTCGCGATAAGCGCGGAAAATTTCCGCGTCCTCGCTGAACATCCCGACAACAATCCGAATCGCCGCGCGCGCCGTCTGTCCGGCCTTCATATCGCGTCCAAACAGAGATAAGTACAGAGACCTGTGCGCATCGGTCTGGAACGGCGTCGAGACCGCAATGCAGTCGCTCGAACGCGCCATGACCACGGCCGTGAGCCCGGAGGCGGGATCGCGGCGGAATGCGAGCGGCATGGCGAATTCCGGCATGATCCGCCAGTCAACCGGGTTTGGGGGGTGTTTCCACCGGCCGTCCTGGATGATGCGGACGGACGCCCGGTCGCGCGGAAACATCTGCCAGGCGCCGTTCGATTGCTCGGCGGCGAGAAACTCCGGCTTCTTCCGGTTCACGCAAACTTTCGATACGGTGAACGGTTCCGCAAAGTACGAAGCGAAAAAGGACTCGAACGCCGCCACATCGGATTGCAGCCGCACCCTGATCTCGAAATCGAGCATGGCGGGCGCCGGCAACCGGTACGACGCCCAGGTCGCAAACGGGCGGTCGTCGGACGCGGGCCAGTGGGCTTCCACGGACCCGTCCTCCCGTAGTTCCGCCTCGCTGGGGCTGTACCAGGTGTCCGGCATGAAGCGCTTGTTCGCGGCGAACACGCGATACAGACCGGCCCATCCGGGCGCGCGGGACAGGATCTTGCCGGACGGAACATGGAAGACCTCCGAGAGGCCGTACGATTTCCCTCCCGCCCGCAGCGTGCCGCGCAGCATGCCCGTGTCGAAGCGGTATTCCCCCGCTTCGAAACGAAATCGGAGGCCGCCGCTTGCCGTGAGGGCCTTCAATGCGCCAGGCGCGAACAGAATCGGTTTCCATGCGGCGCGGCGGCAGAGCAACCGTCCGCCTTGTGAGTCAGCCATCGAGCAAGAGTCTATCACCAACCCATGCTGTCCAAAACAGGAGAGACCTGTCTTGCGAGCCATATTCGCGTGGAAGGCGCCGCGGCTCTCGCCGTGGTGAATCGGGCAGCGTCCACGGCGCTGACCGTTGCTGCTGCGCCGCAGGTCCAAGCGGTAATGCCGGAGTCCCGGTGCGACGTCCAGGGCGCCCGCACTTGCCGTTCGGAAGCGAATCGGGCGGGGACTCGCCCTCCCTTTACCGCCCCCCTATCCGGCTGAAGCGGTAGACCTCAAACACCGGCCGCCCCCGCCCGTCCGCGATCACCCGCGGCGGTTCCGGCCGGTAGCCGCAGGCTGCGGCCAGTTCCAGGAGGCGGGCTCGCGCAGCCGGATAGACGGCGCGGTCTTTGGTGTGGCTCACAAAAACGTGGCCCGGCTCGGCCAGCCACTCCGCCACTTTCTTCCGGTCGCCGCCGTCCGCCGGTTTCACCAGCGGGTCCGTCACCACGCGCAGCGGCAGCTTTCCCCGTCCCAGGAAACGCAGCGGATCGAGCATGCCCCAATCCGCCAGAAACACGGGCCGGGCGCCCAGCCGCTCCAGGTAATCGGCCAGGGGAAAAATGGCGTCGCTGAATCCGGGGCCGGGCCCGTAACGTACCGCCTGTGCAAGGTACTGGTTGGCGACCAGGACATTGCCGCCCGCGAGCACCAGCACCACCGCCGCCGCCAGCGCCACTCCCGTCCTGCGACCCCGGCGGGAGACCTCGGCGATGACCACCGCCGCGGCCAAATGGGGCATCGGCCAGAGCAGCAGAGTATGATGCGCCGCCGCGCCCGCGTTGCGGGTCACGGCCATTTGCACCCAGGTGACCGCCGAAAAGACCAGCGCGAAGAGCACCGGCTTGCGCGCGGGCGTGCGCCACAGCAGGGGCAGCAGCACGAACGCGGCCGCATAGGCCCAAAAGACGGGGCTCCCGGTGGGCTGCCCGAACGCGTCGCTCAGGGCGCAGGCGGCGCGCTCCACGGGCCCGCGTGGGGCGCGCGGCACGCCCTCCTCCGCCACGATCCAGCCGAAAAGCAACGAGCCATCCAGGCTGTCGCGCAACACCTCGGCCTTGCCGGCAACTTCGGTGAGTGTGAAACTGCTGTTGCCCCGGAGGGTCTCGCCGCGCGAGTTCACGTTGAACATCGCCAGCGGCAGCGCTCCGGCCAACAGTCCGAGCGCGGCCGCCGCCGCGTTGCGCCGCGTCACGGCCCGCAGCACCGGACGCGGGAAGGCCGCCAGCGCCGCCGCCGCCATCCCCGCCAGCGCCCACAGGAACAGCGCCTTGTCCCATAGCCCGAGCCCGGCGCAGAACGCCGCTGCCGCCAGCGCCCCGCGCCCGCCCGTGCGGTGGAAGCGCACGAACAGCAGCAGGGACCCGAGCAGCAGCAGGTGATAAAACAGCACGGGACCCCACAGGGTGACCAATAGAAACACCGCGTCGGTGGCCAGCAGCACGGCTCCGATCACAGCCGCCCGCCGCCCCGCCACGCGCGCCAGCAGCAGCCAGAAAAGCGCGACGGCCGCCGCCCCGCCCGCCAGCATCGGGACCCGCAGCGAGTTCAACGACAGCGGCCACACGCGGAACAGCGCCGCATAGAACCAGGTCTTGGTGGCGCCCAGATAGTTGAGCAGCATCAACGGAACCCGGCGGTGAAAGATCCGCACGCCGTAGCGGTACGCGGCCGGCTCATAAAGCCCGCCCGAGAAGTAGACCTCATCGGCCTGAATCCCCAGGCGCGGCACGAACAGGCAGCCGGCCAGCACGAACCAGCCGCACAGCGCAAGAGGAACAACCGCCGCGAGCTTTTTCAATCCGCCTCCGAGGGAACAGTTTAACCGGCATGCATTGCACGGGGGATTGTGAAAAAATCGAAGACGCGCGGTGTCATGGCGTCAAACCGCGAAACAGGCTGGCAGAAGCTCCGGCAGGCTAAGGCCCGAGCGGCGAATCCCGGCCGCCCGTGGATGTGGCGCGAGGATTTCGCGTCGGGCGTGCTTCACCCCGAGGGGGCCAGGGGCACGGTGTTCGCCGCCGTGTTCCTGATCGTGTGGAACGCCTTTGCAATGCTGGGCGCGTGGGCCGCCATCCGGGAGTACCAGCAGAGAGGCGACCCGCGAATGCTGGTCGTGCTCGCGTTTCCCGCCGCGGGCCTGCTGGTGCTCCGCTGGTCGATCCGGCAACTGCGGCCCTGGTTGCGGTACCGCGGAGCTGTGCTGCGCCTGGAAGACACACCCGTGGAAATCGGAGGCTGGCTGAAAGGCGCCGTGCTCATCCCGCGGCGCCTCGATCCGGACCAGGGTTTCGACCTCACCCTCAGTTGCCTGCGCCGCAGGCGCGGTTCGGACAGCGACACGCACGACGTACTCTGGGAGGAGCGCGCGCACGTGCCGGGGCCGGCCGGCTCCTGGCCGGAAGCCGCCACCGCCATCCCGGTCTCGATGGCGATCCCGGCGGAGTGCGAACCCTGGGACGAGGACACGCCGGAGCGGCGGGTGATCTGGCAACTGCGGGTGACCGCGGAGGTCCCGGGCGGCGGCCTGGACCAGGCCTTTCCGGTGCCCGTTTTCCGGACCCATCCGGAAGACCCGTCGCGCCCCCGGGAACGGCTTCCGGACGGCTTTATTCGCGCGCCCGAGCACGCGCCCGCGCCGGCTTCGTTCCGGGGGCGCATCGAAGCCGCGGCCGAAGGCGCCGAATTCGTGTTTCCCCCGGCGGGTGGTTTGAAGAGCCTGCTGGGCTTCCTCATCGTGGCGGCGGTTACGGCGGGCATTGCTTCGGGCATTTCCACCGCGGGCGCGCCGGTGATCTTCCCGCTCGCCATCGGGGTGTTCGGGCTGATTCCGGCGTTCGCCTTTCTCTGGTCCGCGGCGGGCGAGGTGCGCGTCCTGATCGGCTCGCAAACGGTGAAGGTGACCTACTCGGCGCCGGGCTTCCGGAAGTCCTGGATCGCCGCCGCCGCGGATGTGCTCGAAGCCGGCATTTCGGTCCCGCAGTCCGGCCGGCGCCCATCGTACGCGATTCTGCTGCGGCGCCGGAACGCCCGGCCGCTATGTGTTCTGGCCATGCTCGGCGACAAGGGCGAGGCGGAATGGGTCGCCTCGGAGATGAACCGGCGGCTGCGGCGCTGAGCGTGCAGAGAATCCGGGATCACGCGATCACGGACGGCGCCAGCGATGCCGGCGCCGGAGCAGCGCCCACACGCTTCTTCAAATCGAAATGCCACTTCCACAGCTCGTAAATTGCCGGGTACACCAGCAGCTCGAGCAGGAATGACGAAAACACGCCGCCCACCAGGGGGGCGGCGATCCTCTTCATGACATCGGAGCCGGTGCCGGCGGCCCACAGGATCGGGACCAGCCCGATAAAGTCCGTGGCAACGGTCATGAACTTCGGCCGGATCCTCTTCACGGCCCCATGGACGATCGCTTCGCGCAGGCCGGAAATCCCGTTCAGCCGCCCCTGGCGTTTCGCCTCCTCATACGAGAGGTCCAGGTACAGCAGCATGAAGACGCCGGTCTCCGCGTCCACCCCGAGCAGCGCGATCAACCCGACCCACACGCCCACGCTGAGGTTGTAGCCCAACAGGTAAAGGAACCAGATCGCCCCGATGGCGGAGAACGGCACCGCCAGAACGACGATGGCGGTCTTGACCGCCGAACGCGTGTTCAGGTAGAGCAGCAGAAGGATCAAGGCGGCCGTTACGGGCAGCACGAGCATCAGCCGGTTGTTGACGCGCTCCATGGCCTCGTACTGTCCGCTCCAGATAATGGCGAAGCCCGGCGGCAGCTTGACTTTATCGCGAACCACCTGTTGCGCCTCGCGCACGTAGCCGCCGGGATCGCGTCCCGCCACATCGACGTACACGTAGCCCGTGAGCATCCCGTTCTCATTGCGGATCATGGCGGGACCGTTCGCGGGGCGGATCTCGGCCAGGTCCGAGAGAGGAATCTGCCGGTCGCCGCCTGCCGCCACGAGCACGCGCCCGAGCGCGGCGAAGTCCGACCGGAAGTCCCGCATGTAGCGAACGTTCACGGGATACCTGGCGCGGCCGCTCACCACGGTCGAGACATTCTCGCCGCCGATGGCATTCTGTACGGCGGCCTGGGCATCCTCCAGCGAGATTCCGTAGCGGGCCAGCGCCTGGCGGTTCCAGGCCACATCCAGGAAGTAGCCTTGCGCGGTCCTTTCGGCGAACACGCTCCGCGTGCCGCGCACCGACGGAAGAACGCTCTCAACCTGCATCCCGACCTTCTCGATCACGGCGAGATCGTCGCCCTGGACCTTCACCCCCACCGGCGTACGCATACCCGTGCTCAGCATGTCGATGCGAGCTTTGATCGGCATGGTCCAGGCGTTGGAAAGTCCCGGCACGTTGAGCGCCCGGTTCATCTCCTCCACCAGTTGCTCGGGCGAGATGGTGTCCGCCGTAATGCGGCGGAACAGGGGCCTGGTCCATTCCGGCGCCCAGGACGAATACCACACGGACCGCCGCCGCCATTGCGAACGCGGCTTCAGGGTAATGACGGTCTCGAACATGGACAGCGGCGCGGGATCGGTGGCCGTCTGCGCTCGGCCCGCCTTGCCCAGCACGCGGTCCACTTCGGGAAAGGACTTGATCACGCGGTCGGTCACCTGAAGCACGCGCTGCGCTTCCCCGATAGAAATCCCCGGCATGCTGGAAGGCATGTAGAACAGGGCTTCCTCGTACAGCGGCGGCATGAACTCGGAGCCCAGCGCAAAATACACCGGCACGGTCGCGGCCATCAGCGCCGCCGCGGCCCCCATGACGGTCCACTTGTTTCGCAGCGTCCACCGGCACGCGGGCTCGTAAAGGCGGATGAGCGCGCGGCTGACCGGGTGCTGGTCCTCCGAATGCACGCGCCCCGCGAGCAGGGCGTTGACAATGCGGCTGAACCACGCAGGCCGCAGGACGAAGGTGCGAACATGCGTCAGCGAGACGCGCAGCGCGGGATCGAGCGTAATCGCCAGCACCGCCGCGACCACCATGCCGAGGGTCTTGGTGTAGGCCAGCGGCTTGAAAAGGCGCCCCTCCTGGGCCTCCAGCGCGAGCACCGGGATGAAAGCCACGGCGATCACCAGCAGCGCGAAGAAACTCGGCGCCCCGACTTCTTTCACCGCCTGGATGACCACCTCGCGGTAATCGCCGCGCTGTCCGTTCGCCTGCCACACTTCGAGCTTCTTGTGGGCCTGCTCGACCAGAACAATGGAAGCGTCCACCATGGCGCCGATGGCGATCGCTATGCCGCCGAGCGACATGATGTTGGCAGTCAGGCCCATGCCGCGGAACGGGATGAACGCGATGAGCACCGCAACCGGAATGGTGAGGATCGGGATCAGGGCGCTCGGTGCGTGCCAAAGGAAGACCAGCACGATGAGCGAAACCGTCACCACCACCTCGATTACGGTGGCCCGCAGAGTGTCTATGGAATTCCGGATGAGCTGCGAACGGTCGTAGACTGGAACGATCCTGACTCCGGCGGGCAGCCCCGGTTCGATCTCGCGGATCTTGGCCTTGACGCGATCGATCACGTGAAGGGCGTTCTCGCCCTGGCGCATCACCACGATGCCTGAAACGGCGTCGCCCTGCCCGTCCAGGTCGGCCGCGCCGCGCCGGATGTCCGGACCGAACGTTACGTGGCCGACGTCTTTCACGCGCACCGGCGAGCCGTTTTCCGTGGCTGCCAGCGCCACGTCCTCGATGTCGCGCGCCGATTGGGCGTAGCCCCGGCCGCGCACCATGTACTCGGCCCCGCCGAACTCGATCATGCGCCCGCCGGTTTCCTTGTTGCTCGTGCGGATGGCCTCCACCACGCGATTCATGGTGATGCCGTAAGTGCGCAGGCGGTTGGGATCCACGTTCACCTGAAACTGCCCGCCGAAACCTCCGATGGGCGCCACTTCCGCCACACCGGGAACGGACTTCAGGTGGTAACGCAGATACCAGTCCTGCAACGACCGCAGCTCGGCGAGATTGTGTTTGCCGCTGCTGTCTTCCAGCACGTATTGAAATACCCAGCCGAGCCCGGTTGCGTCGGGCCCGATTTCAGTCTTCGCGCCCTCGGGAAGCGTGGAGAGGATCGGGGCGAGGTACTCGGAGGTGCGCGTTCGCGCCCAATAGATGTCCGCGCCGTCCTCGAACACGACGTAGACAAACGAGTATCCGAAATCCGAGAAGCCGCGAACCGCCTTTACCTTGGGCGCGCCGAGCATGGCGGAAACGATGGGATACGTGAGCTGGTCCTCGATGACATTGGGGCTCCGGTCCCACTGCGAGTACACGATGACCTGCGTGTCGCTCAGGTCCGGAATCGCGTCGAGCGCGGAGTTCTTCATCGACCACCAGCCGAGCATCGCGGCGGCGGCAACCAGCGAGAGAACCAGTGCCCGGTTGCGTGCGGAGAATTCGATGATCCGCTCGATCATCCCCTTTCCCCTGGCGGCGAGAGCCGCGCGCTGTGCGCCGGCTTGTCCTTGTCCTTCTCTTTCTCCTTCCCCTTCTCCTTCTTGGGCATGTACCTGGCGGGGTCCTTATCGAACGACGCCTTACAGTGTTTCGAACAGAAATAGTATTTGACGCCCTGGTATTCGGAGCTGAGGACTCCCGGCTGGGACGTGTCCACATCCATGCCGCAAACCAGGTCTTTGGCGGTCTGGGTGGCGCCTGCCGCGGCCTCATACGGGGCCGCCGCGGTGCTTTCTGCGATGCGTTGCAACCGGCTTTCGGAATCCAGCAGGAAGTTGGCGGAAACGGCGATCTTCTCGCCTTCGCGCAGTCCCTGGGTGACCTGCACGAGGTCGCCCATGTTCCACCCGGTCTCGACCGCCCGCGCCTCGAAACCGCCGTCCTCGCGTTCCACGTATACTGTTTTCCGCTTGCCCGAATACACGACGGCGTCGGCCGGCACCGCAATTCCCGCGGGGACCTCGACGGGGAGTTCGACATCCACGAACATGCCGGGCCACAGCGCGCGCTGCGGGTTATCCACGTCCAGCCGCACGCGGGACTGGCGAGTGGCCGGGTCAAAGGCCGGGGGAACATCGCTCACCGCCGCCGTAAAAGCCATTTTCAGCGTGGGCGACCACACGCGCGCGGCGCCGCCGCGGTGGAAGGCGCGCGCCTCGTTCTCAAACAGGTCGGCGTAGATCCACACGCCGCTCAGGTCCGCGATTTCGTACATCTCGGTCCCCGGCCCCAGCCACTGCCCCAGCGTAATTTTCCGCGAAAGTATGTAGCCGGAGACCGGCGAGCGAACGTCAACGAGGGCGCTCGCCTTGCGGGTCTTTGCCATCTCGGCGATCTGCGGCTCGGAAACGCCGAGGTTCTGAAGCAACTCGGCGGCCTGTCGAAGTTGCAGATCGTTGGACGCCTTTTGCGGGGCGCTGTTCTGGCCGGCGGCCGCGAGCGCGTCGCCGGCGTTCAAAATGTAAATGTACGACTGCGCCGCCGTGAGGAAGTTGGTCGTGTAGAAGCCGCAAAGCGGCTCGTCCTTCGCGACCCGCGCGCCCGTGGTCGGCGGATAGATCTTGCGAATCCACATTTCCGTGGACGCGTTGATGCGGTACACGCGGTTTTCGTCCGGTGCGACGCGTCCCGTGGTGCGGAGCACGTGCCGGGCGCTCCGGCGCGTGACGGGCTCGACGTGAACCCCCGCCAGCCGCCGGCGCGCCGGATCCAGGTACAAGGTACCCGCGGCGCCCTGACCATGAGTTTCGCCCGCGTACACGGGTTCCAGCCGCATCCCGCAGCACGGGGCCTCTCCGGGCCGGTCGGACTTGTACCCGGGATGCATAGGGCAGGCGTAATAGAGCGGCGCGCGCGTCTGCGCCGCGGCGTGATCCGATGCTTTCCGGCCCTGGTACCAGACGCCGCCCAGAAATGAAGCGGCCACCACCGGCAGGATCAGCAGCACCATGGAGAGACGGCCCCTGCGCGCGCGCTTCGGCCCCTCTGTCTCGTGCAACATGCTGTAGTATCCTCTCTAGTGTGTGCGGGGCCTCTCCTCGGAGCGCGCCTGCATGCCAAGCGAAGCCCCGGCGTTCGCCCGCCGGGGCTTTCGTAGGTAAGGGACCGGAGGGCCTAGCCGCCCAGGGCCTGGAGTGGGCGCATCATGTCGTGCTCCTCATGCTCCAGGATGTGGCAGTGGTAGACGTACTCGTCGCCGCCGATCCGGGGGCTGACGGGAAGAGTGCCCGGCACGGGCGGCCGCGGAAGCCCGGTTGCGGGATCGTTTGGCAGTTGCACGTTGACGATGGGCCGGTTGTTTGCGTCCCTGCCGTATGTGGGCGTTGGCATCGGGTTCTCGACCAGCACAGCGATCGTGGTGCACTCGCCCGGCCACATCTTGATCGTCTCCTTCCAGCCTTCCTCTCCGAGATCCGGGTTGCGGCCCAAGCCGGACCAGCTCGGCGCCCCGCCGCTGAAGTTCCGGAACAGGCGCCGCCGGAGCACTTTCGCGTTGAAGAGGTGGAAGTGCATCGGATGGACGTCCGCCGTGAGGTTGTAGACGTTCCAGATCTCGATCGTCCCGTACGTCACTGCTTCGGTCACCGGATCCAGGTACGCACGCCCAAAACCGCCCTTGTTGGCGAGCGGGACGTTCGTGCCGACCAGTTGCATCAGCCGCCCATAGATATCAAACGCTTCATTGAGCGTGATCTCTTTGGCCACCGGATTCACCGTATAGCCCGCATAGGGCGAGTTGGCCAGGGGCCCTAACATCAGCCCGCCGTTGATGGGATCCGGAACTGTGGGGAGCGGTGGGTTGGCGCCGGTTAGCGCCGGAATCGCCAGCGGTTGGCCCAGTGCGCTGCCGACGTCGAACCGCATGATCGTGCGCGTGTTCGGGCCGGATCCCGGCGCCACGACGGTAGGGTTCTTGGGCGCGCCCGGATAGTAGTCGAAGAATGGTGCGCCTACCGGGTACGGCGCGGGCGCATCGTTGTACAACAGCACCTTCGATCCGGCGGGACATTGGCTGAAGTCCACGATCATGTCGGACCGTTCCGCCGGCCCTTGCAGCCACGGAGTGAGGTTTGCCGGGTTCACCGGGAGTCCATTGATGAAGATCGGGACAGGGCCGGGCAGGAAACCTCCCTCGGTGCCGATCATCCAGGCAGTCACCGGCGCGACGGTAGGCGCCAGGTAACCTCCCAGCGGCTCTTTCCCGGTCGCATCGGCATAGACGAATTTGAGGTTCAGGAACCTGGCGTTGCACGCGTTCAGCGTGCGGACGCGGTAAGCGCCGCGATCCACCGCAAAGAAGGGGAACACCTTGCTGTTCGCCAGCATGGTGTCTCCGAACATCTCCGCGACGCACGAAGGAACGGGCGATGTCTTGGCGTTGCCCTGGTATTTCCAGATCGCCTTTTCGTAAATATACGGGTACCAGAGATCGCCCGCGACGGCGCCGACCTGCGCGGCGTATCCCGGGTCTGCCGCGGGGTTGTAGAACACCTTGTCCTGGATGACCAGGATGAGGGTCTTGCCGCCAGCCAGCGGATAAAGGGCGTCGACGGCGGCGTCCGCGGCGTCCGTGAGAATGTAGCCGCTTGCCAGCCCGGCATAGGCGCTGGTCCGCGTGGTTCCGATCGCGTGATCGTGGTACCACATGAACCGCGCGCTCTGGAGGTTCGGATAGAACAGGTCGTTGGTCAACCCGCCAATGTCGTTTGGAAGCCAGTTCACGTTGGACGGTCCGCCGGCCCCGGTCGGGGCTACCCAGTGGAAGGGCCCGCCGTCGCTCGCCCATGGCACCAGGCCGCCGTGCAGGTGAATGGCAATGCGGTCCTGCGTTCCACCCACAATGCCGGGGGCGGTGGGCAGCGTCGCATCGAACGGGATGATGTGCTGCGCCGGAAGAGCGCTGCGATATTTGATGCGAACCGGCGTGCCCTTTGTGGCGATGATCGCACCGCCCAAGGCCTTGAAGTTCGGAGTCGCGGTATCCGCCGCATAGCCGTACAACCTGCTGCCGTTGGCCGGCAGACCGCTGCTGAGTTGTTGCCGGAACACGCCGGCGACAATCTCGTAGTAGTCAACTCCGGGATACTTCGTTTTGTCGGGAGTGAGTATTGGAATGTCCGCACTGCCAAACAGCGGCAGCGGGTCGACGAATTTCGGCGTTGCCTGGCTCACGGCGTATCCGTACGCCCGTCCCCTCGCCGCCAGCAGAGCCGCTGCGCCCGCAGTCGTTTGCATGAACTGCCTTCGATTCATTTGTCCTCCGTGACGCGCTCAAGTCTGGCCTGGCGCGCGAGCTTTGAGACATTCTAGGTGTTTGCTCTCCGGAATGAAAACGGAACTTGTACGGGGCGACACGGAGTTGACTCAGGGAGAGTAGGCTTCCCGACAAATCGGACCTGGGTACTGGAGCGTCTAGGACCTGTAATTGCTAGGGCCGGGGTTACACAGCCGCCAATGACTCGACGCGGCTTACCGGTCCAGAACCGTGGCGGCCGGGACTGCACTTCGGGATTTCCCCAGCCGTTTCACCCAGGAGAGGACATGCTGTGCCGGCTCCCGGATTGGTGCAGGACAAATTGGCTCTGAGCAGGAATTCGTGGATGGCAGCCAAGCGCAGGGATTCTGAGGAATGGGTT
>JBHGBM010000041.1:0-44973 GCA_041946965.1 Bryobacteraceae bacterium | reverse complement strand
GGAAAGCGTGTATAGGGGAAACTCTATCGAGGGTTCGAATCCCTCTCTCTCCGCCACCTCCGCCGAGTTCGTCAACCGGCCGTTCTTCGGCTTACTCCTTTCGCCCACGGCCGTACAGAATCGAGCTGTCGTACTGGTGGCCCTTGTTCGCGTAAGCCGCGGCGAAGAACGCTCCCGTCCCGTGAAAGACCGGGACCGCGTTGGGACGCCCCTGCCGCGCGGCCTCCAGGTGCAACAAGGCCAGGGGCTCCACGGCGTCGAACTTCGCGTTCACATGATTGGCCGAGCGCACGAAGAAGCCTTTCACGAAATGCGCGGCCAGAATGTTGTCGCCGATGCGCGCCGCCATCTCCAGGAATCCGCGCTTCTGCGTCTTGCGGTATAGCGCCAGGAAGCCGAACAGCGCGCCGGCATCGGAGACCGTCGTGTGCACCTCCAGTTTCCCGTCGATGTCGCCGTAGCCGTTGGCCTGCGCGATACGCCGCGCCATGTCCCACATCAACGCGTCCGAGCTCTGCCGCCACGCCTCCGCGTATGCCCAGAAGTGACTCGGCCGCGCTTTGCCGGCGCGCAGCACGCGGCCCTTCGGTCCGAAGTAGCCGTCTTTCTTGACCACGAAACCTTCCATGCTGGCGCCGTCCGTCAGCATCGGAATGAAGGTGTTGTCGGAAGCGCGATAGGCGGATTTCGCCCAGGCCGTCAGCTCTTCAATCGCCCATCGCCGGAAATCCGCCCCAGCCGGACCGAGCCGCTCCGCGATGGCCATCTGGCAAAGCTGCGGATTCACACCCGGCGCATCGCCGTAACAGGGAAACAGCGTGCCCTCGACCACGTGGTGTCCGGGGAACGATTCCGCGTACTGATACTGGGCGCGGTCGCCCAGGATCTTGCCCACGCCGTCGCACCAGGCGTTGGTCTGCGAGAACTGATAGCCGCCGATTCCGGTCTTGGGATTGCGCGTCTCCACGTACCGCAACGCCAGGCGCCGGGCCCACGCGAGCGCCTCCGGGTTCGAGTCCAGATGCGAGAGCATGGCGGCAGCCAGGTACAGATCCGAACCCGCGTTCACGAACGTCAGCCCCTTTCCCCAGAAGAAGACGGGCGTGTTCAGAAACTCGTTCTTCCAAAGCCTGCCCATCGGGCGCGGCGACCCGTGGCGGTTGAAGTCGAGTTTCGACCAGTCGAGTACGTGATCGTTCCAGATGGATTCGATGAGCACGCGGGTGCGCGCCGGGTCCGCCTTCCACATCAGGTCATAGTGGGGAAAATGCTCTTTCAGCTCGTGGGACTTGCCCTTGTCTTCGGAGAAGAAGAAGGTGTCGGCGGTGGCGTTATACGCCGCGTGGCCGCCCCAATACAGCAGCCCGCCCCAGTCCAGGTTTTTGTAGGCGTAGAGCGTGGCGTCGATGGCCGCCTGGCGGTAACGCGCGTCGCCGGTGAGCGATGAGAGCCCGTCCAGCGTGCGGAAGAAGACCTGCTGGTTGCCCAGGTTCGAGAGCACCCACTCGGCGCCGTTGGTCGAAATCCACGTGACCGGCTGGAGCGTATCGACGTTGAGTCCATCGACGAAAAGCGGCGTGTGGCGCGAGTCGTAGACATCGCGCCCATGCTTGAGCGCATGATCCGCGAACTCGCGGACAGCCGCCAGGTACTTCGACGGAGGCTGGGCGGCCAGCGGCAGCACGAACAGGAGCAGGGATAGTTTCACGCTCTCCAGCATACCGAAGTGGAAGAAATGGCTCTTACCGCAGCTCGAATCTCGCCGCGTGCTCGATCCTGGCCCCGGCCAGCTCATCGTTCACGGTGAATTGCAGAGTGTACGCGCCTTTGGGGAAACCTTCCGGCAGGGTGACGTGGCCGGACATGGGCAGGCAGAACGCCGGCGGGCGATAGTAGAACGAATCGTCCACCACCACGTACTTCGGCTCATCGAGCACCACTTTTCCGTCCGGAGCGGTCACCTTCAGGGCCACGCGCAGGTTGACCTTGCCGTCCTTCGCTTCCGCCCCGAAGACCTTCCACCGCATGTGCGTTGTGCCACCCCCCGGCAACACCAGAGCCTCAACCGCCGGTCCCCCCTCGGAAAGCGACATGGCGAAATCGCGGATCTCAAGGCGCGCCGCGGGTGCGACCACCGGCCCGTCCACTTGAAACGTGGGCGCCGCTTCCACCGACGCGGTCTTCACCTTGTCGTGAACCTTCAGTTCGATCCGATAGCCCCCCGGAGGAGCGAACCGCGGCAGCCCCGCACTGAACGAACCATCCACCGGACGCCCGGCCTCCACCGTCTGCACGAGTTGCTTTTGCCAGGGCGGGTACACGGCCAGTCCGTTCGGATCGCGCAGCACCGCTTCGAGGAGCAGGTCGATTTTGCCCTCCTTGCCGGTCGAGAACCCTCTGACCTGGTACTTGCAGTAAACCGTATCGCCCGGCCCGTACGGGGAGCTTGCGCGGGGGGGACCATTCTCGCCCTGAAGGAACGCGAAGTTTTCCACCCGCAATGCGCCAGTGGAGAGAGAGGGCGGCGCCCCCCGATGGAGCAAGTAGGCCTCGATCAACCCGCCCGCGCAGGCGGCCAGCCACGCCAGGACCAGCACCGCGCGCCAAAACCGCCCCACGGGTTTCGTCACCACCACGGTCTTCGCCACGTGGTCTCCCAGGCGCTGCCGCGACGAGGACAGGATCGCCACCAGGAAGCCCACCAGGTAGGCCCCGATGCCATCGACGATCCGCAAAAGGTTGCGGATCAGCGATGAGGAGAGGCGGCAGGGCGCGCCGTCCTTGCGCCTGACCGAGAGACCCAGGATGGCCTTCCCGAGCGTGGCTCCAAAGATCCCCTCCAGAAGCCAGTAGTAGAGAAATCCGAACAGCAGCGTTGCGCAAATGGCCACGGCGGCTCCCGTTCCTTCGAGCGAGAAGCCGGCGCCGGTGACGCCGCCCCACCGGATCGCCGCCCACATCCCGGCCACGGCAAAGATCGCGCCCAGCAGGATCGTATCCAGGATGACGGCAAGGAGCCGGTCCCCGAGTCCGGCCAGCGGATACGCCGGCGCGCCCGCGGCGGAAGGAACGGAAGATCGCAGCGGCGAGCCGCACGAGTTGCAATAAGTTGCTTCGTCGGGGTTGGACGCTCCGCACTTAAGACAAAACACCGCCACCTCCCCGTTCAGTCCATTCAGTATATCAAGTCTGTTTTATCTGATAAGATCTCCCGCGGCGCGATGAGTCCGGTACAATGGCCTCGAATCGCAGATGTTCCTCTGGCGCGTACCGGCCGTCGTTACCGGGTTGATGGCGGCGTCGTGCGGCTTCCGCGAGGCGCCGGCGCGGCCGGAGGTACACCACACCCTGATCGCCAATCTTTCGATTCCGCTTCCCGGAGGTTTCGTGCGGAAGGCCCTCGAGAAGAGCCGCGAACCGCTGCTGAACATCCCGGGAGCCTTCACGGACCAAGTGTTCGCTTCCTGGGAAGGACCCGGCGGACAGAGTTTCTACGTTTTCTATTGGTCCGATTTGCCGCCGCGCGACCTCGGTCCGATGCACGCCGCCCAGCAGTGGAAAACGACGGTTGCGGGCCAGGAGACGGAGGCCGCCAGGACGGACCTATTCATGGGAAGCAAACAGGAGGTGCTCGTCACCTGGCTCAAAGAGCCCCGCGGCGCGGGACGGTTTCTGATATACGCCCGGAACATGCCCCGCGAGACCTTTGACCGGATCCTCGCCGCGCTGTCCTTCCAGGGAACCTGACGGGCTCGGCCCCCGCAGAAATGCGCGCGCCGTCACTGCGCGGGGATCGCCGGCGGCGGCAGCGCGGCGCCCGCCGGCGGCTTCAGCAAGAATCCTTCCGCCTTGCCGTTGTGCATCCCGTTCCCCGCGATTTGCAGCGAATCGTTGACCGCGCGCGCGTCGGTAAGTTCCCAGCCGCTCCCGGCCGGCAGCAGCAGGTTGAGATCAATCATGTAACCGCGCACCCACAGCACTGCCTTGGACGTTCCGCCCGGCGCCGTCCACGCTCCGGCGACATGCCCCCAGGTGTTGATGCCGCGAGCTTCCGACGCGCCCTCGGCGGCGGCGCCGAGGTCCCACATGGGTGTTCCATTTCTCCAGGCGAACGCGTGCATATAAGGCGAGCCCGAGAGGTTGGAGCGGCCCACCGCCACGCCCGCGATGTTGATGGCGTAGGCTTCGCTGTACGTGCCGCCCGGGAGCGTGCCGATATCGCGTATCCCGCCGGCGGGCGTCCACAGGAAGGCGTGTGTCTGTCCCGTTGACGTGATGGAACTCCCCACTGCCGCGGCCAGGTCGTTGATTGCGTAGGCGGTCCCGCTGCCGCCTCCCAGGGTGCCCAGGTCGTACCACGCGCCGCTCGCGAGGCGCACGAAGGGAAGCGAAGGGCTGTAGAGGTCGGCGTTGTAGTAGCCACCACCTGCCCCCAGTTGTTCATGCCAAAGCCGGCGCTGAACGTCTTGGGCAGGAAGTCAAAATCGCGGTAGATCTTTCCTCCCAGGATCACGAAACCCCGGCAGCCGCCCACGGCCGCCCCCGTCTCCACCGATCCCGCGGTGTCGCCGCGGTTGTTCACCGCGTGCGCCACGCTCGGGGTCACGGGGAACCCGCCGGATAAGCCGAGGTCCGTCAGCGTCCCGTTCTGGTAGGTGACCGCGTGCGCGTTGCAGAACGAGATCGTCGAGCACGCGTATCCCGCTACCACCCCGAAGCGGTTCAGGCCCAAGGCGTAACTGGCTTCACCGCCGCCGAGATGGCCGATTCCTTCCACCGAGAAACTGAGCGCGGCCGGGCGCTGCGCCGGGGCCCCCGCAAGGACGTATTCTGGGTAGATGCGTCCGTTCGAGGAGATCTTCGGCCTATGATGCCCGCCGTGGTGAACTATGCGCGCGCGCCGTTCAGCGTGGAACTGCGCGACGTCCCGCTGCCGGAAATCGGCGAGCGCGACGTGCTGCTCCGGACCGGCGCGGTGGGCATCTGCGGCAGCGACCTGCACCAGTGGGCGGGAACCGCGAGCTGGCCGGTGAATTACCCCTGCATCCTGGGACACGAATTCGCCGGGACCGTGGCCGGCCGCGGCGCCGCCGTGCGGCTGTTCCACGAGGGAGACCGCGTGGTGAGCGAGACCGCCGCGGTCATCGACGAAGCCTCTCCTTACGCGCGGCGCGGGCTCTACAACCTGGACCCCGCCCGGCGCGGCTTCGGCTACGGCGTGGATGGCGCCATGACGCGCTTCGTCCGCGTTCCGGAACGCTGCCTTCACCGCATTCCGGACCGCCTGCCCTTCATCAAGGCCTGCCTCACCGAGCCCTGCTGCGTGGCCTACAACTCGGTGTGCGTGAACGGCAGAGTGGCGCTGGGCGATGACGTGCTGGTGATCGGGCCGGGCCCCATCGGCCTGCTGTGCGCCCTGATGGCGAAGCTGAGCGGCGCCGCGCGGGTGCTGGTCGCAGGCCTGCCTTCGGACGCCGTCCGGCTGGAGGCGGCGCGAAGCCTCGGCGTGGAGGCCACCGCGGCGGATCCGGGTCCCGCGGAGTTCGATGTGGTGGTGGACGCCTCCGGCGCCTCGGCCGCCCTCGAAACCGCCATGCGCGTGGTGCGCCCCGCCGGCCAGATCCTGAAAGTGGGATGGGGGCCGCAGCCCCTCTCTTTCAGCATCGACCCCATCGTGCAGAAGAACGTCACGCTTCAGGGCAGCTTCTCTCATAACTGGCCTATCTGGGAACGGGTCATCGCCATGCTCGCTTCCGGCCAGCTTGACATTACGCCCCTCATCGGCCGCGTGGCGCCGCTCGCGAGCTGGCGGGAGTGCTTCGAGCAACTGCACGCCGGCGAATACGTGAAGGCCGTCCTGACCACCGAAGGAGTGTAACCGTGCCGCTGGCCGCGTTTCCCAAGTGCTTTCTCGAAGCCATGTGCGTGACCCGCACGATGAGCGTGGACGGCTGGATCCACATGTCGGACGGCTTCGACGTGGACGGCCTCGAGTTCTACGCGCCCTTCACGCCGCTCGATGATCCCAGCGAGCTGGAGCGGATCCGCCGCGAAGTCGAACGCCGGAACCGCGCCATCCCGATGATGTGCTACTCGCCCGACTACACCAGACCGGACGCCCGCGAGCGACGGCTGGAGGTCGAGGCGCAAAAGCGCGCCCTTCGCGGCTGCGCCGTGCTCGGGGTGAAGTACTGCCGCGTCCTCTCCGGCCAGCGCAGGCCGGAAGTGGCCCGCGACGAGGGCGTGCGCTGGGCGGCGGAGTGCATCTGCGAGCTGCTGCCGGAGGCCGAAAAGTCCGGGATCACGCTGGTGCTCGAGAACCACTACAAGGACGGCTTCTGGACCTGGCCGGAATTCGCGCAGAAGCTCGACGTTTTCCTGCAACTGCTGGATGCCATTCCGCCCCATCCAAGTTTCGGCGTGAACTACGATCCCTCCAACGCCATCATCGCGGGCGAGGATCCCATCGCGGTTCTCGAAGCGGTGAAGCATCGTGTGGTCACGATGCACGCCAGCGACCGGTACTTCGAGGGGGGCACGCTGGCGGACCTGCTGCGCCTGGAGGCGCATCCGGTTGCCGGCTACGCGGGCATCCTCAAGCACGGCGTCATCGGGCGGGGGATGAACGACTACGACCGGATCTTCGCCATCCTGAAAGCCCAGGGATTCGCCGGCTGGATCTCCATCGAAGACGGAATGGACCCCGCCACCGGCCCGCGCGATATTGCCGAGTCGGCGCATTTCCTGCGGCGCAAGATGCGGGAGCACGGACTGGCTTGAGCTCCTCCCTGGAACCGTTAGGACCGGGACCGTACGACTGGAACTGTCGGACGGGGCGGATTCGGTTCATGATCGTTCGCGGAGGGACGATATGCTGATCCGGTACTCCGACGGGCGCGTGGAACCCGCCACACTGCTCGGCGCGAACCAGAATGCGATGTGTGTCGCCTTCAGCCGCGGCCGCACCGCCGCGGCGTTCAGCAGGCCCAACGGGCAATGGCTGTCCGATGAGGAAGGCCCGGTGGAGATCGACTTCACCGCCGCAGCCACCGAACGCGAGTGGCGCCAGTTCTGCGAACGCGTCGCTGGGCTGGACGAGTCTGCGCCGTGGGATGCCGAATCGCTGCTGGCCGGATGTGACGCGGGAGGTAAACGATGAAACCCTTCGCCATGGAACTCTACGAGCGCTACGCCCGGGGTGAAAGCGTCGAACGGTTGGCGGCGGCGCTGAACATCCCGGCCGAGCGAATTGCCATCCGCATCCGGGCGGCGGAGATGTACCTCCAGCGGCACGCGCAGGGGGACGTGAAGGCACCCGCGTCAGACTAGACCGGCGCACACGGATTGAAAACAAGGAATATATCCGTGTGAATCGGTGTGCAGCCGCGGCCAAAACCGGGTTTTCAGCATCCTGGCAGAGCGGGTGCCGCGCCCGTTAAGCGCAGGTTTCCTCGCCGGGCGCGGGGGCATCGGCGGCAATCACCGGCTCTTCTTCCGGCGCCCGGGTTGCCTCGGTGAGCTCCTCGGCCGCGGGGGCGGATATCGCGGCGCTCTTTTCGGGTTCCGGCGCGGGGCCGGCCGCCGAACCAAACGCCCTGTGCAAGATATCGATGCAGGGGCGGATCCTCTCGGCCGCTTCCTGCGCCTCTCGCATGCACTCTTGCATGGCGGCCAGCGTGCTCGTCCCGGTTCGATCCGGCGGGAATTTGGGGCCGTATTTCACCAGGTAGCCACGCCATTCGGTCATCGCGGCCAGCACCCGTTCCACGTCCGCGGCTCCGCAGGCCGAGGCGGCCCAGGATTCCGTGGCGGCTTCCAGGTCGAAAAAAGCCAGCAGTTGCCGGTAATTCAGGTGCAGATCGGCGATTTCAGCCGCCAGCGCCAGGATGGCGTCCCTCTGTTCGCGCTTCTTCGCGGCGATGTTCAGCACGCTGCGAATGAAATCTTCGGTGTTGCCCTCCCGCCACTCTTGCGCAAAGGGCGTGAGCCGGTTCAACTCGGCCTGCCAGACGGCCCAGCGATCATCCATTACACGTTTTCTCCCGCGGTTCAAGTCTACTTGAGGCACCCCTGGACCGCAATACCAGCCGGGTACCAGTACGGACTATGTAGCCCTCCGCCTGCTTGCACAAAGGAGCCTCCGCCGGTTACATTGCACCCTATGCGATCACTCACCAGGCTTTCTGTTGTCCTACTGGCGGCCCTCGCCGTCCAGACAGCCTCACCACAGAACCAGCGAATCGGCCTCAACGTGGTCTTGAACACGGCCCCCACCGAGGCGATCCTGGCCAGCCTCGGCGCTTTTGGCGCCGTGCGCGACGTGGTGGCTCCGCTCAAGGCGGTAACCATGCAGGCGCCCTTGAGCAGCCTGCCGCTTATCCGGTCGCTGCCATTCGTCACGGCGGCGAACCCGGACGCCGAACGCAAAGGCGTCCCGATCGATACCGTGCCCGCCCCCGATTTCAGCGACGGCATCGGCACCTGGGACCTGGACGCCGTCAACGTGATGGACGGCTCAGCACGCTCGGTGGCCTATGACGGCTCCGGCGTGTACGTCGCCGTCCTCGATACCGGGCTGGTTTCCTCCTGGCGCCAATACTTCCCCCAGGAGCGCATCGCCACCGAGTACGGCGTTTCCTTCGGCGGAGGGGGAGGAGATAAGGGAACCGTTTCGACCCAGCCGAACAAGTGGCAGCAGGACCAGAATTCGCACGGCACACACGTCACCAGCAGCATTATCGGCTACAGCTTCGGCGGCGTGGCGGTGAACGGCGTCGCCCCGAAAGCCACCATCATTCCGGTGAAGGTGCTGAATCAGAGCGGAAGGGGCTGGTCGTCGGCGATCGCACGCGGCATCGTCTATGTAGCCGACCTCAAGGCCGGACCGCTGGCTGGCTACCCCATGGTGATCAATATGAGCCTGGGCGGCGGCGCCCTTGACGCCATGGAGAAGGCCGCCATCGACTACGCGATCACCAAGGGCGTGGTCGTGGTTGCCTCCGCAGGCAACGAAGGAACCGCGGGAATGGGCTATCCGGGCGCCTATCCGCCGGTGATCTCCGTGGCGGCATCCGGCTGGATCGGCGAGTGGACCGCCGGAACCCCTACGTGGTGGCGGCGCGACGTGCCCGAGGATGGAGCGAGCAACTTCTATGTCACGACGTTCTCCAGCCGCGCGCTGCCGGGCCAGGACCTGGATGTGGCCGCGCCCGGAAGCTGGGTGGTCGGGCCCTATGAGACCAACAGCGGCCACCGCTCCTACTACTTCCTCGGCGGCACCTCGATGGCCTCGCCGCACGTGGCGGGCATCGTGGCGCTGATGGCGCAGAAAAAGCCGGCTCTCACGGCCACCGAGGCGGAGAACGCCCTCACGTCGGGCGCCATCCCCCTGGCGGCGGGCTGCCGCAACATCCTGCTCGCGCCCGGAGTACCCGGGCAGGTCTGCTGGGGCGCGGATGCCACCGGCTCCGGGTTGGCAATCGCCGATGGCGCCCTCGCGGCAATTCCGTAGCGGTCACAGCCGCGGCGTCTACGGCTTCGGAGAAGCTACCGGGTAGCCGTGGCTGCGCACCAGGTCGTACAGTTGTTGGACCGTCGCACCCGCCGGGCCGCCGGTGTTGATGGTTTCGAAATCGAAGCACATCAGACCCTGCGGCGAGGCGCTCAGCACCGAGAGGATGCCGATGTTGCCCATCTGCGGGAATCCCGGAATATTGAGCGGGAAGCGCACGGGCGGATCGATGACCGGAATGGCCTGGCTCCACAGGGGCTGCAACCCATATTGCGAGGCCAGCAGCGTGGACCATAGCGCGGCCTTGGTCGTGCCGATGTCGATGGTCATGCCCAGGACCTGGGGCTGGTACTGCAACTGCAAGCCGATCACGCAGGGAGTGTATTCAGTCGCGCCCATATCGACGGTGCCCTGCGCGATCCGGGGATTGCCCAACTTGTCGGTGGCGGGCAGGTTGGGGGCCGAGTTGCTTCCCTTGTTAATTACCGGCGAATTGGCGTTGAGCCGCAAGTCCCCGGCGCCGGGCGCCACAAACAGCGGGTCCAGGTTGTTCAGGTTGGTCGGGGAAACCGGGAACGGGATCTTTATGTAGGTTCCCGCGGCGCTTTGGTCGAAGTCGTTGTTGAACAGGTTCACCGGGGTCGGCACGAAATCGCCGTCGCCGTCGTTATCCACGTACAGGTCGTTGGCCGCGGCGGCGCCGGTTCTCGGAGCCGGAGGCCTGAACGGAAGAGGCGCCCTCGAAGCCGGCGGCGCGACCGTGACGTTCCCCCAGATGATGTTGTTGTAAATGTCTACGGGTGCGGCCTCGTTCCGCAGCAAAAGGGAAACACCGCCGCCGCGCGGGTTCGCCACGCCGAACGAATTGTAGACAATGGTGTTGTTGATGAGCGAGACGGGACTGTCGCCTTCAACATACAAACCTCCGCCGTAGCTTGCGCTGTTGCGAAGGAAGATGTTGTTCGTGATTTTGGGAGGGACGGTGCCCGAGTAGGCCGCAAGGTACAACCCACCTCCCCTTCCATCTACGTTGACAAGAGTGTTGCCGTCAAACAGGTTGTCGGTGAGCTGCGAAGGCGCGTAACCAGTTATGGTAGCGCCTCCGCCGCTCCACTCAGCCGTGTTGCCGTTGAAGAGCGTATTCTTGACCGTCACTACGCCGGCAGCGTAAAGTCCGCCGCCGTAGTAGGCTCGGTTGGCCGTAATCGTGGAACCGCTGATGGTGATGTTACCGCCGGTTGCGTAGACGCCGCCGCCGTTGCCGCAGCATTGACCGGACCCATTATTCGCGAACCTCGAATCGCTGATGGTGATATTGGCCGCCGATGCCCAGACGCCCGCGCCGTTCACGGCCAGGTTTTGTTCGGCCACCGACTTAGCGACCACCACGTCGCCGGCGGATCCCAGATACAGGCCCCCGCCACTGCCGGACGTGGCGAGACCGTTGCGAACCGTGATTCCGTCCACCCGAAGCGTGGAAGCCGTATTCGTGCTCAATGCGAGCACCGTGGCGAGTCCCATTCCGTCCAGGATGGTATTGCCGGGATTCACCACACGGCTGGTGCAACCGGCGGCATACCCGCCTTCGACTGCGAGTTCTCCGGATTCCACGGTTCCGTAAATGAAGTTGCCTTGATACGTGCCCTGAACCAGCAGGATTCGGTCCCCCTGTCCGTTGGCCGCGGCCGTGGTGAGGGCCGTTTGCAAGTCCTGAGCCGTGCTGACGCAGAAAACAGCAGCTACCGCCGGCGCGACAGCGCACATCAGGCCAATCGCGAGGCGAAGCGGGGACTTGGTGCTGACCACAAAGGTCCTTTCTCCAAAGCAAGCCGTGCCCCAGACCCCACCCCGGTATCGCCTTAGCACGAAACACGTGTCGTGTCAAGCAAAATGTTCACAGAATTCTTGATGCGATATTGCCTGCGGCCCCAGCGGGGTTTAAACTCAATCAGACCATTGGCCGGCCAGGCGACGGCCGGCAGTATTCTCTCCAGTTCTACCGGTTCTCTACCGGCACGAGCCGCCTGCTCACAAGGATTGACGGTACACCGCAACTTGGTCTGACCGTTTCTCCGGATCGTAAGACAGTACTGTTTGCCTCGAGTTTTGGCTTCGGCTCGGACCTGATGCTCATCGAGAATTTCCGCTGACCCCGGTCCTCGCCGCGCCAGGGTCAACTCCCGGCGTCGCTCTTCCGCGGCGGCGCGATCTGCTCCAGTTCCGTCTCCAGCATGGCGACCGCGCGCGGCGCTCCACCTCCAGCGCCACCTGGTAAAGGTCGGCGACGCCCGCGTCCTCTTTCACCTGGATGCCTTTCAAGGGCCAGTCCGCGAGCAGCTTCTCTTCGTCGGAAGCAAGCTGTTCCATCTCCGGTTCCACGCTGGCGTGGTACTTCTCCTCCAAATCGTGGAGATGGTCGACTCCCGCTTCGTACAGGCGGTCGAGCACGATGCGGGGCACGGCCGCAGCGGGCGTTGCCACGCTCAGGGCACGAACTGGACGCCCGCAACTACGCCTCTGCCGGGCATCGGCACGCCGGGAACGTCTTCGTAGGCGGCGCCGGTCAAATTGGTGAACTGGAGGAAGGGCCGAACGTGGCCGCGGCCAGAGGCCAGGAAGAGATCCCAGACCGCATAGGGCGCCCGGGCGAACCGCCGGAGAACGCCGACGCGGCTGCGGCCGAGCAATCCACCCGCAATAGTCCCCTGCCACGCCGCCAGGCCGGCATGCATCGGGTAGTTGAAGGTGTACCTGGATACGGCGCCGGCGGCGGCATTCTGAACGCCCCACAAGCCGGTGTACCGCAACTCCACCTGGTGCTGGCGCGCCAGGCTGGTTTCCAGCGCCGTCTCCACTCCCGTGAACCGCAGGCGGCGGAAGTTCGTCGCCCGCCAGACCTCGGCCGGCGAGGCGCGGACATAGTCGATGCCGTCGCGCTCACGCCGATGAAACGCCCCGATCTGGCCGCGAATCCTGGCGCCGGCGTTCCAGTCGAAGCCGCCCTCATAGCTCCAGGCCGTCTCGGGCCGGAGGTCGGGTGAGCCGCGGTTGGCCGGGTCGTGGTAGTAAAGATCGGTAAACGTGGGCAAACGAAAAGCGCGGCTGACTGAGCCTCGCAGCTTGAGGTGTTCCGAGACCCAGAAGCCGGCGCTGGCGCTCGGGCTGAACTGGCGCCGGATGCTGCGATAGAGCTCTTCGCGCGCGCCGAGGGTGAACGAGAACCGGCGCAGGGCGCGAACGTCATAGGCGAGATAGCCTGCGCCGCGCCCCCGCCTGTGCCGGCCGAGGTTCGTGCTCGCAATCGAGTCGTGGTAAGCCTCGGTACCGTAATGCAACCGCGCATTTGGCCCCAGTGGTTGCTTGCGCCGCAAGGCACCTTGATAGCTTTCCACCGCATGGCGGTTTGTGAAAACTTCAGGACGGTCGCGGTAGAGCACGAACAGGTCGGTGTGGCGGCGGTAGGCGAACGAAACGTCTGTCCTGGCTCCCAGCGGTTGGCGCGCAGCCGCGAACCAGGTCTTGGTGCGCTCCCACGAGTTGAAGTCGCCATAGAAACGGTCTGCGCCGAAAGGACGGTCGTTGTGTGCGAGGATAAGCTCGGTTTCTCCCCAGCGAGTAGCCAGTCGTGAGATGCTGGCGAGCGCCAGATTACGGAAGTCGCGGTTCTCGCGGAAACCGGAAGAGAAATCGCGCGAAAAAGTGAGCTGCTCCGAGCACCGCCGGGACGAGTAGGCCAGCATTCCCCGCTGCTGATTGAAACCGAAGTTGCCCACCGCCGCCCGCAGGCGAACCTCGGAAACCTCCGGGGGCCGGGCGATGAAATTGACCACCCCCGCGACGGCATCCGACCCGTACAGGGTGGAGCCTGATCCCCGCAGTACTTCGACCTGCGTAACGGCATCGGGCGTGACCGGGATGTCCATGTTGTGATTGGCGCTCTGGACGTCATTCAGGCGAAAGCCGTTGAGCAGCACAAGGGTCTGCCCGAAGGTGCCGCCGTGAATCGAGACTCCCGATTGAACGGCGCCCGGCGCGCGTTGCCGCAAGTCGAGCGAGGGATCCAGGCGCAAGATGTCATCAAGCATGCTGGTAAGCAGGCTCAGCTCGCGCGCGGGCAGGGTGCGGACGGAGCGGTCGAGCTCGACAAGAGGAATGGGATCGTACGTCCCGGTGACCACCACGGCGTCTTTTCTCACAGCTTTGGGCGCCTCGGCCTGCGCAACGGCCGGCGAGGCGAGACACAGGAGCAACAGAACTTCCATGGGAAAAACCAACGCGCTCATCGGTGTTGTCCGGGGATCTGGCTTGACCCCTTACGCGGAAGTCAGCTCGGTTCGGCAGATGTCATGCAGGCGAATCAACCCAAGGCAACTACCTGTGCCCTGGTCGACTACGGGCAGGGCGGAGATTTGGGAGGGCCGGTCCTCCATCAGCCGCAGAGCGTCCAGCAACCGGGCATCGGGGTCGATGGCGATCGGCCTTGCCGTCATCACGTCGGCGGCCCGGAGCTGGCGAATGTCATCGTGTAGCTGTAGCGCGCGGCGTAGGTCTCCATCCGTAATGAGCCCCAGGAGCTTCCTATCCTCGCCGACCACACATGCCGCGCCGAGTGGGCGTTGGGTCATGGCAATGACTACCTGCTTGAGGGAGTCGTCAGGCCGAGTCCACGCGACCTGCTCGCCGCAATGCATGACCTGCCTAACCTTCAGGCGCAGGCAACGGCCCAACTGGCCGCCTGGATGATACCTGCCAAACAGCTCGGGTGTGAAGTTGCGCGCTTGCATCAGAGCCACCGCCAAAGCATGCCCTAGCGCGAGTGCAACCATGGCGCTTGCAGTCGGAGCAAGGTTGTGCGGATCAGCCTCCCGCTCGACGGACGCATCCAGCAAGACATCGGCACTCGAGGCCAAAGGCGAGGTGGGATGGCCTATGATCCCAACGAGCGGCGACCCAAACTCACGCACGGTGGGCACCAATCGCATCAATTCTGCGGTGGCGCCGCTCTTGGAGATGATTATGGTCGGATCTCCTGGCGCATAAATGCCCAGGTCTCCGTGGGCCGCCTCGGTGGGGTGCAGGAAAACCGCGGGCGTGCCGGTGCTACACATGGTTGCCACAATCTGCCTTCCTACGTGGCCCGACTTGCCGATTCCGATCACCACCACCTTGCCGCGATGCGCGAGGATGAGCCGGACTGCCCTGGACAGATTCCCGTTCAAGCGGCGCGCGGCGATCGAAATCGCCTCCGCTTCAATTTCCATGGCTGCCCGCGCCCCCGCTAGCCACTCCGAGGGCCGATGGTGTGGTTCCACTATTTCGACTCCTTTGCGCTGTTCAGCCTGAACAGAACAGAATAGCGTAATCATCGCTCTCCTCCCCTTGAGGATCACACGCCCAAGAAAGACGCTCCCGAGGAGCACCCCGGCCGCAACTGCCCCGACGGAAATGTCGCTGGCGCTGTCACACGCGCGACCTGCCCGAATTCGCGTTTCCTCGTACAAGATCGGTTCTGCTCAGCCGCAGGGAGCAGTCAAGGGCGCGCTCTTCAGGCGACGAAGCGAACCCTTGACGGCGAGGACGGCGGAGCGAGCATCGGCTTCGAGGGAGGGAGGCCGGCCGTTTTCCCTCTGGTGGGTCAGGAGGTCAGAAGTCCAACGGAGAATCCGGAGAATCTTCGCCCTTGCCTGCGGCCCCGTTGGGCTTGCGACCGGAAGTCGCCTGAAGTGCGCGGTTATCGTTGCGTGGGGCCGGCGGTTTCGCCTGGCCAAACGGCCCGCCCCCCGCGGAGGGAATTGACCCGAAGGCAAGAGCTAAGGACCGTCGCTCTTCCGCGGAGGCGCGATCTGCTCCAGCTCCGTCTCCAGCATGGCGACGTGCTCGTCCTCTTCGGCGGCCACTTCCCGGCACAGCTCGTTTTCCAGACCCGCCGGGAACTCGCTCGCCAGTTGCCCGAAGTGCTCCCGCGCGCGGCGCTCCACCTCCAGCGCCACCTGGTAGAGATCGGCGACACCCGCGTCCTCTTTCACCTGGATGCCTTTCAAGGGCCAGTCCGAGAGCAGCTTCTCTTCGTCGGAAGCAAGCTGTTCCATCTCCGGCTCCACGCTGGCGTGGTACTTCTCCTCCAAATCGTGGAGATGATCGACTCCCGCTTCGTACAGGCGCTCCAGCACAATGCCCTGCTCCGGTGTTTTGGCCCTTTCGCGCGCGCGCTTGAAGAAATGGGCGACATCGACCTCAAACTGCACGGCGTCGTGGATGGCGTGGTACCGCATGGAATCGCCCAGCTCGCGGTTCGGGATCACCTCCAGCTCGCCGCCGCACAGGAAACATTTTCCGTAGGGGATCGCGGAACCGGTATCGACCTTGGAGCAGCTCCGGCACCGCCAGGTGTAGCGAACTTCCGCGCAGCAGATCTCGTCTTCTTCCAGCACTCTGTGGCACTTCGGACAAGATGACGGCATCTCAGACTCCCTGCGGGATCAGTATAGTCCGGCTTGTTCCATACCGCCAATACTTATCCGAGTTAAACATCTACTTTGCCCGAAATGCTGTGGGATTGCCGGACAGTCTGTGCAAAAAGCGTCGCTGCGCCTATCTGGCCGCGGCCGACGGGGCGGGCAATTCCTTCAGAATCTCCGTGACAAATGCCTTCGCGTCGCCGAACAGCATGAGGGTCTTGTCCAGGTAATACAGCTCGTTGTCGATCCCCGCGAAGCCGGGCCGCATGGAGCGCTTGATCACCATCACCGAGCGCGCCTTGTCCACGTCCAGGATCGGCATGCCGTAAATGGGGCTGGATTTGTTGTTTCGCGCGGCTGGGTTGGTGACATCGTTGGCGCCGATGATCAATGCCACGTCGCACTGCGGGAACTCGGAGTTGATTTCGTCCATTTCCCAGAGCCGGTCATAAGGGATGTCGGCTTCGGCCAGAAGCACGTTCATATGTCCCGGCATGCGCCCGGCCACCGGATGGATGCCGAATTTCACGTCCACGCCGCGCCGCGAAAGCGAATCGTACAGTTCCCGGATCTTGTGCTGCGCCTGCGCCACCGCCAGTCCGTAGCCGGGCACGATGATCACGCTCGAGGCGGAATCCAGAATGGCCGCGGCTTCCTCCGGGCTGGCGCTGCGCACGGGGCGCTCCTCCACCACGCCCGCCTTGGTCTGGATCTGCCCGAAGGCCCCGAACAGCACGTTCGTGAACGAGCGGTTCATGGCCTTGCACATGATGATGGAGAGGATCAGGCCCGAGGAGCCGTCCAGCGCGCCGGCGATTACCAGCAGCTTGTTATCCAGCACGAAACCCATGGCGCAGGCCGAGAGCCCCGCATAGGAGTTCAACAGCGCGATCACGGTAGGCATGTCGGCGCCCCCGATGGGGATGATCAGGAGCACGCCGAACAGCAGCGCCAGGCCGGCGAAGATGGGAAAGATCCAGGCGTTCTCCGGCGCAATGATCAGCCAGACCCCCAGCCCGGCGGCGATCGCGAGCAGGCCCAGGTTGGTGAAGTTCTGGTTGCGGTAAGTGATGGGACGCTGCGGCAGAACCTCCTGGAGTTTGCCCATGGCCATTAGGCTTCCGGTGAAGGTGAGGAAGCCGAGCAGGGTCTCGATCATGAGCGCCGCCAGCACGTACTTGGGCTGGTTCGGCTCCCGGTAGAACTCCGCCGTGCCCACCAGCGCCGCCGCCAGCGCGCCGCAGGCGTGCGACATGGCGGTCCGTTGAGGCACCGCCGTCATGGGCATGATGAAGGCGATGGGAACGCCGGCGGCCGTGCCGATGAGAAACGCCGCCAGGATCCACTCCCAGTTGAAGACCTGGTGCGAAACCAGCGTGCCGACGATGGCCATCAGCATGCCGGCCTCTCCGGCAAACACGCCGCGCCGCGCCGTCACCGGCGAGTTCATCCACTTCAGCGACAGGATGAACAGCGCCGCCGAGACAATGTAGATGTAGTTCACCAGGCTGGCCATTAGCGCTTCTCCCCCCGCTTCTTGAACATTTTCAGCATCCGGTCGGTAATCAGGTAGCCGCTGACGATGTTGGTTACGGCCGCGGTAATGGCGATGAAGCCCAGCACCTTGCTCAGCATGGTGGCGCCTTCGGACGACGTAATGAGGATCGCGCCCACCACCGATATGGCCGAGATGGCGTTGGTGAGCGACATCAGAGGCGTGTGCAGCAGCGGCGAGACCTTGCGAATGACCTCCAGGCCGAGAAAGGTCGCCAGCATGAAAACGTACAGGCTCAATTCCAGATTCGAGGGCATACACACTCCAGGTTGGTCTTGAAAGTCAGGTCAGGCGGGAGGCAGGCCCATCTGTTCCCGCACCCGCGGATGGACCACCTCGCCTTGAAACGTCACCAGGGTCTCGCGCACGATTTCGTCCTGGCGGTTCAGTTCGAGTTTGCCGTCCTTTACCAGGTACTTCAAAAAATTGGCGACGTTGCGCGCGTACAACTGGCTGGCGTGATAGGGGATCGACGAGGGCAGGTTCAGCGGGCCGATGATGCGGACTCCGCCGGCCTCCACCGTCTCGCCGGGACGCGTCAACTCGCAGTTGCCGCCGCGTTCCGCGGCAATGTCCACGATGATCGATCCGGGCGCCATGCGGCTTACCATCTCGCCGGTGATCAGGATGGGGGCCCTCTTGCCGGGCACGGCGGCGGTGGTGATCACCACGTTGTGCTCGGCCAGCACGCCCGCCATCAGTTCCTGCTGGCGGCGGTAGAACTCCTTCCCCATGTCCTTGGCGTAGCCGCCCTTATCCTCGGCGGCGCCGCTCTCCAGGTCCAGGACGACAAAGCGGGCGCCAAGGCTTTCCACCTGCTCTTTCACCGCCTCCCGGATGTCGTAGCCGCTCACCACCGCCCCCAGCCGACGGGCGGTGGCGATGGCCTGAAGTCCGGCCACGCCCGCCCCGATGACCAGCACGCGCGCCGGCGCCACGGTTCCGGCGGCGGTCATCAGCATGGGGAACATGCGCGGGAGAGAATCGGCCGCGATCAGCGCGGCCTTGTAGCCCGCAATGGTGGCCATGGACGAGAGCGCGTCCATGTCCTGCGCCCTGGTGATGCGCGGCATCAGCTCCATGGCGAGGAAGTTCACCCCGCGCTCGGCCAGCGCGCGCGCGGCGTCGATGCAGGTGAGGGGCTCGCCGAAACCGATGGCGGTCTGTCCGTGCCGGAGCCGCAGCAGGTCCTCCGCACCGGCATCCGGGTTGGCGCCGGGGCCGCGTACCTGGATGATGACATCGGCCTGGAAGACCTCGGCGCGGCCGGCGACGCGCGCGCCCTTCCCGGAGTATTCGGAGTCGGGATATCCGGCAGCTTCTCCGGCCCCCGCCTCCACAATCCACTGAATGCCGGACTTGCTCAGCACGGCCATGGCGCCCGGCACCATGGCCACACGCCGCTCGCCGCCCGCGGACTCCGCCGGCACTCCGACGCTCAGGCTTGTTCCATCTTTCACTTGTTACTCTCCATTGCCCAGGACGCTGGGAACTGAGTATACAACGGAATGCGCAGAATGGCGTTGAAAACTCAGTTCTGGCCACGGACGGACACGGCGACACACGGGTCAATTCTATGTTTTTGATCCGTGTCCATCCGTGGCCGTAGAAGGGCAGGGCCACCAGCCTGCCGCGGTCAGTTTGCCGGGGTCTCGGGCGTTTGCGTTGCCGCCGGAGTGGCGGCGCGTCCTTTGACTTTCGCCGCGGGCCTCTTCGCGCCCGCCGGCTTCCGCACCTCGCTCACGGCGGCTTCCTTGGCCGCCCTGACCGCCGCCCATCGCTTCTTGAGCGCGGCCACGATCCTGGCGCGGCCATCCGCGCTCAAGCGGGGCTGCACGGGCGCCGCGGCGGGCTTGGCCTTGCCCAGCTCGCGCTCCAGGCGCGCGATCAATGCAGTTATCCGTTGCTGTTCGTGGCGCAGCCCCGCCAACGCAGCCTCTTTGAGTTCGCGTTTGTCGATAGGCATGGAGGGATTATAACCGCGGTGTCAACAGCGCGCCACGGCGAAGGTTTCGGCAAGCTGAAATTTCCGGCCGGTTTCGTAACGTGGTGTAATCGTTTGACACGCGCCCGGCGCTCGGGTACACTGGCTTTCGAAATGGCTGAACGCCGCCGCTCGAGGATCTCGAAGGGGCCTGCCGTGGTCACCGTGCGGGAGGTCGCCGCCAAGGCGGGCGTCTCCACCGCCACCGTGTCGCGGGTTCTCTCCGGCAAGGGCGGCGTCGCCGAGGATCTCCAACGGAAAGTACACGAGGCGGCGCGCGCGCTGAGCTACCGTCCCAACCGCGCGGCGCGCAGCCTGCGCGCCGGCTCCAGCCGTACCGTGGGGGTGCTGATCCCCGACATCGAGAACCCTTTCTTTACCAGCGTGATTTGCGGCATCGAGGAGGTGCTTCAATCCACCGGCTACTCGCTGCTGTTGGCCAACTACAACGAAAGTCCCGAACGCGAGCAGATCCACGTGGCCAGCCTGCGGGCCGAAGGCATCGCGGGGCTGATCTTCACGGCCAGCCGCGCGCCCACCGAGGAGTACCGCCGCATGCTGCAATCCGGCATGCCGATGGTGGCGGTTTCCCGCGTTCCCGATGACCTTCCGATCGACATGGTGGGGGTGGATAACGCCGAGGGCGCGCGCACGGCCGTGGCGCACCTGATCACGCTCGGGCACCGCCGGATCGCTTTGATCAACGGCCCGCTCTCGCTGAACACCGCGCGGGAGAGGCAGGAGGGCTACCGGCAGGCGTTTCGCGACGCCGGGCTGGAAGTGCCCGAGGACCTGGTGCGCTACGGGGATTTCCGGCAGTCGGGCGGCTACCACGCCATGCAGGCGCTGCTGGCCGCGACGCCTCCGCCCACTGCGGTGTTTTCGGCAAGCAACCTGATGACGTTGGGCGTGTTGCAGGCCATCCACGAGCGCGGTCTCGAGATCCCCGCCGATATCGCGGTGCTGGGCTTCGACGACATGCCGTGGGCCACTTCCCTGCGGCCGCCGCTGACCGCCGTGGCGCAGCCCGCGCAGGACGTGGGCCGCACCGCCGCGCGCCTGCTGCTGGAACGTATTCAGAACGGCAGGCTGCCGCGCCGGCGCGCCGTGCTCCCCACGCGCCTGATCGTGCGCTCCTCCTGCGGCGCGGGGACACCTCGCTGCTGAAACCGATTTCCAGTCCCACGTGCTTGACATCTGCTCTGGTGGCGACGTAGCATGATCTGGTTCTGTAATCGTTATCGAGGAGAGCCATGCAAATCGCCAAAGCCTGGGAAGAACCAGGAGTCGAGATCCCCGCCCCCTACGCGCGCCGCATCAAGGTGCTGTTCGCGCCGGATAAGGGCGGCGTCGCGGAGATTACCTTCTCGCACGCCATCCTGCCTCCTTCGGGGCGCACCGATTCCCACACCCACGATCGTCCCGAGCTGATCTACGTGGTTTCCGGCGAGGGAATCTGCGTGAACGCGACCGGCGAGACGCCCATCGCCGCCGACGTCGCCATGTGGGTGCCGGCGGGTGAGCCGCACCAGATCGTCAACACCGGATATCAGCCGCTCAAGCTCGCCACGGTCTTCGTCCCGGCTTACACCGCTGAAGAGAACTACGCGCGGTGCGTCAAGGCCGCAGAGGCGGCGCGGCGCGAACAGGTGTGAAACCCGAGGCCGGCCGCAACATCCGCTGGCGCGTGATGGCGGCCCTGTTCCTGCTCTCGTTCGTCACCATCGTGGACCGGGTATGCATCTCGGCCGCGAAGAACGACATGGCGGCGGACCTGCGCATCCCGGACCTCACCTTCGGCGTGGTGTTCGGCGCCTTCGCGCTGGGCTACGCCGTCTTCATGCTGCCCTCGGGGTGGCTGGCGGACCGCTGGGGCCCGCGGAAGTTCCTGGCCGCCACGGTAGCCTGCTGGTCGCTTTTCACACTGCAAACCGGACTGGTTTCCGCGGTGGCGGTGCTGGTGGCAGTGCGCTTTCTGTTTGGAGCCGCGGAAGCCGGCGCGTACCCCACTGCGGCGCGCGCCATCTACGGGTGGCTGCCCGCCAGGGAGCGCGGCCTGGCGTTGGGCCTGCTGAATACCGGCTCGCGGCTGGGCGCGGCGGTGGGGCTTACCCTGATGTCGGTCTCCGTCGCCGTCTTTGGATGGCGCGCTTCGTTCGTGGGCCTGGGGGTGATCGGCTTCGCGTGGGCGTGGTGGTGGTTCCGCTGGTTCCGCGACGATCCGCGCGAAAAGCCCGGCATCACGGAGGCCGAGCTGCGGCTGATCGGTTCGGGCGGGAACGCCAGGCCGGTCGCGGCGGGCGAATCGCGCTGGCGGGACCTGGTGTGTCTCGATTCCCTGCTCCTGCTGATTCAATACTTCGCCTCCAATTTCACGTTCTTCGTCTGCTTTAGCTGGCTGCTGCCGTACCTGCGCACGCGCTTCGCGCTGGGGCCGCAGGAAGCCGGCGCGTGGGCGAGCGTGCCGCTCTATTGCGGCGCGCTGGCCACCTGGACCAGCGGCATGGCGGTGGACGCGCTCTACCGCCGCGGCAACCGCCGGCTCTCGCGGCGCCTGCCGGCCATGTGCGGGTTCGCGCTGGCCGCCCTCATGCTGCTGATCGCCCCGCACGTGACCTCGGTGGGCGCGTTCGTGGCCTGCTTCGGAATCACCACGTTCGGCGTGGATTTCACCCTAAGCCCGAGCTGGTCGGTCTCATCCGATCTCGGCGGCCGGCGCACGGGCACGCTCTCGGCGGCGATGAACACCTTCGGCTCGATCGGCTCGTTCGCCAGTTCCGTGGCCTTCCCCGCCCTGCTGGCGTGGACGGGGAGCATTCAGACGCATTTTTTTCTGGCCGCCGCGCTCGACCTGGCGGCGGTCTTCTGCTGGTGGCGCATCCGCACCGGTTCACAGGATAAAGCATGACAGCCCTACTCGCCCTGATGCTGGCCGCGACGGATTGGCCCGCGGCCGCCCCCGAGACGCAAGGTTTCGACCCGGCGCGGCTGGAAGCGTTGAAGAAGGACGCCGCCGCGCGCAACACCCGCGCCCTGCTCATCGCCCGCAACGGAAAGATCGTGCTCGAGTACTACGCCGAGGGCGCCGGGCCGGAGACGCGGCACTACACGGCATCACTGGCCAAGGCGCTGGTGGGCGGCATGCCGCTGCTGGTGGCGCTGGCCGACGGGCGTATGCGTCCGGACGACCTCGCGGTGAAGTACATTCCGCGCTGGGCCGGCGATCCGCGCAAGAGCCGTATCACCATACGGCAGCTTGCCACCCACACCTCGGGCATCCAGGATGCGGAGGAGGAAGGCGTGCCGCACGACAAGCTGCCCGGCTGGATGGGCGCGTTCTGGAAGCGCAAGCCCGACCCGATCTCCATCGCGCTCGACCAGGCGCCGGTGATTTTCGACCCGGGCACGGGCAACCGTTACAGCAATCCCGGGATGGCGGCGCTGGCCTACGCCGTGACGGCGAGCCTGCGCGGCGCGCGGGAAAGCGACATTCAGGCGCTGCTCCGGCGGCGCATCTGCGAGCCGATCGGCATTCCCGAGGCGGACTGGCGCATCGGCTACGGCGAGTGCTACAGCCTGGACGGGCTGCGCGTATTCGCCAACTGGGGCGGGGCGAATTTCACCCCGCGCGCGGTGGCGCGCATCGGCCAGCTCATGCTTCAGAAGGGCAACTGGAAGGGACGCCAGATCGTGCCGCGGGAATGGGTGGAGAAGGTCACCTCCTATGCCGGCATGCCGCTGCCGGACCGCAAGAGGGACGCCGCGGTTCCCGGGTCCGGCCTGTGCTGGTACACCAACTTCGACGGGGCGTGGGCCAAGGTTCCGCGCGACGCCTTCGCGGGCGCCGGGGCGGGCCAGCAGGCGCTGTTCGTGGCGCCGAGTCTGAACCTGGTGGTGGTGCGCAACGGCAACAATCTCAACCCGCCGGGAGAGAGCAAGTTCTGGGGCGACCTGATCCGTTACGTGCTGCAACCGGCAGTGGCCGCCATCAGGCCCTACCCGCAAAGCCCGGTGATCCGCGAGGTGGTGTTCGCGCCGCCGGAGACCATCACGCGCGCCGCCATAGGCAGCGACAACTGGCCGCTCACCTGGGCCGATGACGGCGATATCTACACGGTCTACGGCGACGGCTGGGGCTTCGAGCCGCGCCTCCCCGTCAAGCTGAGCCTGGGCCTGGCCCGCATCAGCGGGCCGCCGGCGGCATACAAGGCCGTGAATCTGCGCTCGGCAACCGCCGAGCGCCCCGGCGACGGCAAGAAGGGGCCCAAGACCAGCGGCATGCTGGCGGTGGACGGCGCGATTTACATGTGGGTGCGGAACGTGGGCAACGCGCAACTGGCCTGGTCCGAGGATCACGGCAAGACCTGGCAGTGGGGCTTCAAGCTCACCGAGAGTTTCGGCTCGCCGGCTTTCCTCAATTTCGGCAGAAACTATGCGGGGGCGCGCGACGGCTACGTCTACACGTACTCGCAGGACGGCCCAAGCGCCTACGAATCCGATGACGCTTTGGCGCTGGCGCGCGTGCCGCGCAAACGTATACGGGAGCGCGAGGCTTACGAGTTCTTCGCCCGCCTGGAGAAGGGCCGGCCGGTGTGGACCCGCGACATCGCCAAACGCGGGCCGGTGTTCTCCTATCCGGGGGCGTGCCAGCGGGTGGACGCGGTGTATCATCCCGGCCTCAAGCGCTACCTGCTGCTGCTCGGCCAGAACCAAGAGAGCGGCTGGGGCATCTACGACGCTCCCGAGCCGTGGGGACCGTGGACCACGGCGTTCCACACCGATCGCTGGGACCTGCCGGGCACGCACGGTTACCGCCTGCCCGCAAAATGGATCGAAGGAAACAGCATGTACCTGGTGTTCTCCGGGGTGAAGGAGTACGACGCATTCTGCCTGCGGCGCATGGAGCTGAAGACGCGGTGAGACTGGCGGCCGCGCGGGACATCCCGGGCGCGCTCGCCATCCAAACGGACATTGCCGGCGCGGAACAGGTGGACGCCATGGTGCGCGTCGCGGTGGACGCCTTCGGCCGCCTGGACGTGCAGGTGAACAACGCGGGCATCGGTCACGCGCGGCCCTTCCTGGATACGCCGCTCGAGGAATGGGAGCGCGTGCTGCGGGTGAACCTGACCGGGCCGTTCCTGTGCGCGCAGGCTGCGGAGCGGGTTATGGCGGCCCAGGGCGGCGGGGCTGATGTTGGGAGGATGGCGTTGCGGCAGAGCGTTCAAGAGGCTCGCTGAGTAATCGGCCGATCCGCGCTTCAAACCGGATGCCTGCTCTTCTGATAGACTATCCGCATTCGTACCCCATCAGGAGATGAGCATGAGAACCTCAGCGGCTTTGCTGATTCTTCTGGGAACCGCATTAAGCCTTCCCGCCACGGCGCAGGAGACCACCGGGATCATCCTTGGCGCCGTGAAAGATTCCACCGGCGCGGTCATACCCGGCGCGCGCCTCACCATTACGGAGCGGGCCACCGGCATCGTGCGCAACGCCGTGACCGATTCGCAGGGGGCGTACGTGGTCCCGCTGCTGCCGCCGGGCATCTATACCGTAACGGCGGAGTTCGCCGGCATGCAGCGCGCCGTACAGGAGAACGTTCAGGTGCAGATCACCGAGCGCATCCCGGTGAACTTCACGCTCAACGTGGGGCGCCTGGAGGAAGCGGTCACGGTGGTGGCGGCACCCACGGCCGTGCAGGTGGAAACGGCCACGCAGGGGCGCGTGATCCAGGCGAACAGCATCCGCGCCATTCCGCTTTCCACGCGCAATTACACCCACCTGCTGGGGCTCACCGCGGGGGTCTCCTCGGCGCTCAACAACGCTGATTCGCCCGGCCTGGGCAACGTGAACCCCAACGTGAACGGCATGCGCGCGGGAAGCAACAACCTGCTCATCGACGGCCTGCCGGCGTTCAACGCGCTGAACAACAGCAACACGGGCATCGGCGCGCCGAGTCCCGATTTCCTTCAGGAATTCAAGGTCATGACGAGCATGTTCAGCGCCGAGTACGGCCGCAACGCCGGTTCGGTGGTGAACGTGGTGACGGTCTCGGGCACCAACGAACTGCACGGCAGCGCGTGGGAGTTTTTGCGGAACACGAGGCTCAACTCGCGGCCGTTCTTCGCCGCCGCGCGCGGACAAAACAACCAGAACCAGTTCGGCGCCTCGGGCGGCGGCCCCGTCACCATACCGGGCATTTACAGCGGCAAGGACCGCACGTTCTTCTTCCTGGGGTATGAAGGCACGCGCCAGCGGAACTCGAACTCCAGCGCGGCGCTGAGCCGCCAGAGTGTGCCGACCGCCGCCATGCGCGCCGGCACGTTCAGCAAACTGGTGCGCGATCCGCTCACGGGACTGCCCTGCACCGCCAGCGACAGCCGCGGCTGCTTCCCCGGCAACCAGATTCCGGCCAATCGCATCCACCCGATCTCGCGCGCGGTGATGGAGAAGCTGATCCCGCTGCCGAACGCTTCCACGGGCGGCCCCATCAACTTCGTCGACGTGCGCACCATCTCCGGCGGCAACGACCAGCATGTGGCGCGGCTCGACCATAACTTCTCCGGCAAGGATCGCTTCAGCGGACGCTGGTTCTGGAGCCGCACGCCGCAGACCGATCCGTTCGGCGGCTCGCCGTTCCCCGGCATGGAGAACCAGAACACGCGCGACAAGTACGATCTGGCGGTCTCCTACATGCGGGTGATCTCGCCCACGCACATCAACGAGTTCCGGTTCGGGTGGGACCGCAGCGTGTCGGTCAGCAACAATGCGGACCGGACGGATCCGAAAACGCTCGGCATTCCGGCCACCAACGACCTGCCCGGGTTTCCACGCGTGAGCATTTCGGGCTATTTCAATTTCGGCATCACGGAAACCTATCGCGACAACGCCCACCTGTTCACGTTCAGCGACACCTACACGCTGCTCAAGGGAAGGCACGCCTTCAAATTCGGCGCGGAGATCCGCCGCGGGCGCATCCAGCCGATGAGCACGCTCAACCAGCGGCCCACGTGGACCTTCAGCGGGCAGAGCACCGGAGACGGCTTCGCCGATTTCCTGCTGGACCTTCCCTCGCGGGGCGTTTACGGCACCGGCGCGGGCATTCAGAACCTGCGCGAGACCGCGTACAACTTCTTCGCCGCCGACGATTTCAAGCTGCGCCCCAACCTGACGCTGAACCTGGGGCTGCGCTACGAGCTGAACATCCCGCCATACGACGCGCAGCTCAACGTGGTGAGCTTCTGGCCCGACCGCTACACCCGGCCCGGCACGCCGGAAAGCGGCGGCGTGGTGGTGGGAAACGTTTCGCCCGGAGTGCCCGCCAGCACGACGTTCACGGACACGCACAACGCCGGACCGCGCATCGGCCTGGCGTGGTCTCCCGCGGGGGACGCGCGCACGGTGCTGCGCGGCGGCTACGGCATCTACTTCGATCAGCGCACCGCGCAGGTGTTCCAGCAACTGCGCTCCAACCCGCCGCTCACCGCCGTGCAGACGCTGAATTTCCCGGCGGGCGGGGTTCCGGACGGCTGGCGGTACCGTTTGGAGGGGCTGGACCCCAAGGCGCTTCCCACGCCCACGGCGACCTCCTCGCTCACCATGCGCGCGGTGGAGAAGGATCCCAAGACCGATACGGCCCAGCAGTGGAACCTGGACCTTCAGCGCGAGCTGCCGGGACGCGTGGTGGTGCAGGCCGCCTACGTGGGCACGCACGGAACGCACCTGTTCCTCCAGCGCAACCTGAACTACCCGCGGCCGGACGCGGCCGGCAACTTCGTGCGGCCGTTCCTCGGCTACGGTCCCATCTGGTACCAGGGCAACAACGGCAATTCCATTTTCCATTCCGGGCAGTTCACGGTGCAAAAGCGTTTCACCGGCGGCTCGCAATTCCTGGCGGCGTACACCATTTCGAAAACCATCGATGACGCGGGCAGCACCTCGCGCTACTACGTTAGCGGCAGCGGCAACCCGGACAACTTCCGCGCCAACCGCGGGCTTTCCACCTTCGACCGCCCGCAGCGGCTGACCGTCAGTTTCAACCTGGCCCTGCCGAATCCGCTGGGGAGCAGCGGCTCACCGGCGCGGTACGCGCTGGCGGGGTGGGAAATTTCCGGTATCGGCCTGGCGCAATCGGGCGTTCCGATCAACGTGACCAACTCGCTCAGCGGGCAGGCGTGGGACGGCGACATCGGCAGCGGCGGCGCGGGCAACGCGGACTACGTAGGGGGCAACCCGTACACCAGCGGCTCGACGCGGCAGCGCCTGGGCGGATACCTGGTGAAGAGCGTGTTCGCACCCGCGCCGCGCACGCGCTTCGGGACACTGGGACGCAACTCGCTGCGGGGCCCCGGCCAGGCCAACCTGGATTTCGCGGTGCAGAAGCAGTTCACCCTCCGCGAGCGGCTGCGGTTGCAGTTCCGGTCGGAGTTCTTCAATATCTTCAATTACGCGAACTTCTCCAACCCGAGCGGCAATTACGATTCGAGCACGTTCGGCGTGATCTCCTCGACCAACGCCAACGCTCGGATTATTCAATTCGGGTTGAAGCTGAATTACTGACGGGCACGCCGTGCCGGGCGGGCGCTCCCTCGTCCCGCCTCTCCCCGGTTTTGGGGTAAGCTAGACCAGATGTGAAGGGAGAGACCCAATGAATTCGGGTTCGCGCAGACAGTTCCTCGCGACTTCCGCGCTGGCGGGGGTGGCGCTTCCGCACGTGCACGCGGCGGAGAACAATACGGTCCAGATCACGCTGGTGGGCTGCGGCGGCCGGGGCACCGGAGCGGCGGCGAACGCGCTGTCGGTGAAGAACGGCCCGACCAAGCTCGTCGCCATGGCGGACGTCTTTCCGGCCAAACTCAACAGCAGCTACGACAAGCTGAAGTCGCAATTCGGCGCGCAGGTAGACGTGCCCCCGGAGCGGCGCATGCTCGGCTTCGACGCGTACCGCCATGCGATGGATGCTCTCAGGCCGGGCGACGTGGTGATTCTGGGCACGCCTCCCGCGTTCCGCTGGGTGCATTTCAGCTACGCGCTGGACAAGGGGCTGCACACCTTCATGGAGAAGCCCGTGACTGTGGACGGCCCCACTACGGTGAAGATGCTGAAGCTGGCCCAACTCGCCGACCAGAGGAATCTCAAGGCGGGCGTGGGACTGATGGTGCGGCACTGCCGCGCCCGGCAGGAACTGCTCAAACGCATTCGGGACGGCGCCATCGGCGAGATCATCGCCATGCGCGGCTACCGCATGGGACAGGGCGGCGGAACGGCCCCGCCGAAACCCGCGGGCATCAGCGAGCTGATGTATCAGATCCAGAGGTTCCACGCTTTCCTGTGGGCCAGCGGCGGCGTCTTCAGCGACTACTACATCCACCAGATCGACGAGTGCAGTTGGATGAAGGGCGCCTGGCCGGTGGAGGCGCACGCGGTGGGCGGACGCCACTACCGCGGCGATTCGCTGGACCAGAACTTCGACACCTACTCGGTGCAGTACACCTACCCCGACGGCGCCAGGCTCTTCTTCGACGGCCGCAACATGAAGGGCTGCCGCGACGAGTTCGCCAGCTACGCCCACGGCTCCAAGGGCTCGGCGGTGATTTCCACGCTCGCCCATACGCCCGGCATCACGCGCATCTACAAGGGCCAGAAGATGCCGCGCGTGAGCTCGCGCAAGGAACTGCCTCTGCCGCCCGACCCGAACCTGGTGTGGGCCTTCCCGCAGCCGGAGACGACCCCCTACCAGTACGAGTGGGACGACCTGCTGGACGCCATCCGCAATGACAAGCCCTACAACGAGGTGAAGCGCGGCGCCGAGGCGAGCCTGGTGGCGTCGATGGGCCGCATGGCCGCGCACACGGGCCGAATCGTGACTTTCGACGAGATCCTCAACTGCCCGCATGAGTTCGCGCCCGGGGTGGATAAGCTCACTCTGGACGGACCCGCGCCGCTCCAACTGGGGGCAGACGGAAAGTATCCGGTGCCGCAGCCGGGCATCCTCACCGACAGGGAGTACTGAGTTCCGGAGTGCGGCCGGTGCGCTAAGATATGAGGCTGGGCCAGTGATGCCGTTCGTGAGAGCCAGCCGATGCCGTTGCCCCTGTCGCAACTCACCCTGCCGCTGCCGAACCTGACCCTTACCGGGGTCATCGACATCCTGGTTGTCGGCTTTCTTATCTACCAGGCGCTCTCTATCGTCCGCGGCACGCGCGCGGGCCACATCCTGCTGGGCATCCTGATGATGGTGGGGCTGTACGCCGCTTCGCTTTGGGCCGGCCTGGAGGTGCTGCGGACATTGCTCTCCTACATCGTCCCGTACATCGCGCTGGCGGTGATTGTGCTGTTTCAATCGGAAATCCGGCGCACGCTGGCCCGCATGGGCCGCAAGCGCTGGCTGGCGCGAGGCTTCCGGCGGCCCGAATCGAGCGACGAAATCCTGCTGGCGCTGGCGCGGCTTTCGCAGGAGAAGATCGGCGCGCTCATCGTCATGGAGCGCGATATCGGGCTGCGCACGTTCGTGGAAAGCGGCGTGCGCATGGACGCGCATCTGTCGCGCGACCTGCTGCTGGCCATCTTCCAGCCCGGCGGCGCGCTGCACGACGGCGCGGTGATCGTGCAGAAGAAGGTCCTGGCGGCGGCGGCCTGCTTTCTGCCGCTGAGCACCAACCCGGCGCTCTCCTCGAAGCTCGGCACGCGGCACCGCGCCGCCATCGGCATTACGGAAGAGACCGATTGCCTTTCCCTGGTGGTCTCCGAAGTAACAGGCCGCATCTCCGTGGCCGCGTTCGGAGAGATGGAGCAGGGGCTCACCATCAGTGAAGTGGACGAACGCATCAATGCGCATTTCGGCGCGCACCGCCCCGGCCCGCACCTGGAAGAGGAGCAGCCCGCCGACATCCCGATGGCCCAGGAGAGCCCGTCGCAAAAGGTGAAACCGCAGTGAAGTCCCCGCTGATGCGCGCTCTCCGGTTCGTGTTCACCGACTTCTGGTGGAAGCTGGTGGCGCTCTCTATCGCGGTGATTCTGTGGGGACTGGTGGCCAGCGAGCCGGAGCTCTCCAGCTTCGTCCTGGTGCCGGTGGAGTACAAGGACCTGCCGGCGGGAATCGAAATCAGCTCGGACGTGGTGGAATCCGTGTATCTGGAAGTGCGCGGCCCGTACGGCGAGCTGCGGGCCGGCCCGCAAGCCAGCCGTTACGCTGTGGTGCTGGATATGTCGCGGGTGCGTCCGGGCGAGCAGACTTTCAGCATCCGGCCGGGCGACGTGCGTCTGCCACGCGGGATCCGGCTGTTGCGCGCCATCCCCTCGCAGATCCGGCTGGACTTCGAACCGCGCGCCTACCGGACCGTGCCCGTCCGGGTGCGGTTCGCGCCCGCGCCCCGGGCGGATTACGAAGTCTCCGGCTACACGGTGACGCCTCCGGCTCTCCGCATCGTCGGTCCGCAGAGCCGCGTGAACGGCGTGGACGCGGTGGTGACGGATCCCATCGATACGGCCAGGCTGGAGGGCTCGCGCGACTACATCGTGAACACGTTCCTGGGAGATCCGCAGGTGCGCTTCGCCGGAGATTCGCAGGTGAAGGTTTCCGTACAGATGAAAAGGAAATAATGGCCAAGGACCTCTTCGGAACAGACGGCATACGCGGCGTGGCGGGCGAATATCCCCTGGATCCGGAAACCGTGTTCGCGTTCGGGCTGGCGCTGGGCGCCGACCTGCGTTCGCGCGGGCAGGCGCCAGCGGTGCTGATCGGCCGGGACACGCGCGAATCCGGGACCCAGATCGCGGAACATGTGGCGGGCGGACTCGCCGAACGAGGCGTGACCGTGCGGGACGCGGGCGTCGTGACCACGCCGGGCGTAGCCTATCTGACCCGCACCGGACCGTTCGCGGCGGGCGTGATGATTTCGGCCTCCCACAATCCGTATCGCGACAACGGCATCAAGGTGTTCGGCCACTCCGGGTTCAAGCTGCCTGACGAGGAAGAGCACGCCATCGAACAGGAGATCTTCCGGCTGCGCGAGGCGGAGCTGAAGCCGGAGCGGCGGCGCCTGGAGGCGGAACCCGGGCTGGACGAAGCGTATCTGGCGTATCTCGCCTCCACGGCGGGATCGCGCTTCAACGGCTTGAAGGTCGTGCTGGATGCCGGCAACGGAGCCGCCTGCCAGCTCGGCCCCGACCTCTTCGGCCGCCTCGGCGCGGACGTAACGAGGTTGAACTGCGCTCCCGACGGCCGCAACATCAACCTGGATTGCGGCGCGCTGCACCTGGAGGGACTGCGGGAAAGCGTGCTCCGGCGCCGGGCGGATGCGGGCATCGCGTTCGACGGCGACGCGGACCGCGCCATGTTCATCGCGCCCTCAGGACGCGTGGTCGACGGCGACGCGGTGATGCTGATCGCCGCGCGCGCGCTGAAAGCAGCGGGCAAGCTGCCCGGCGACCTCGTGGTAGCGACGGTGATGTCCAACCTGGGGCTCGAGCGCGCGCTGGCGCAGGAAGGCGTACGCATGGTCCGCACCCCCGTGGGCGACAAGTACGTGTTGGAGGAGATGGTGCACTCCGGGGCCATGTTGGGCGGCGAGCAGTCAGGGCACGTGATTTTCCGCGAATGGGCCACCACGGGCGACGGGCTGCTGACCGCGTTGCGGGTGCTGGAGATCGCCGTTACATCGGGCAAGACGCTGGACCAGCTTGCCGAAGGGCTGGTCATCTATCCGCAGAAGCTCGTCAACGTCAGGGTTCGCGAGAAGAAGCCGCTGCACGGCATCCCCGAGGTGGTCCAGGCCATGCGCCGGTGCGAGACGGGCGGCGGGCGCGTGCTGGTGCGGTACTCGGGCACCGAGCCGCTGGCGCGCGTGATGGTGGAAGGCCCCAGCCTGGGTGAGGTTGAGGAGTGCAGCGCCCGCATCGCCGCGGCTATAGAACGCGAAATCGGAATTCCGCAAGAAGGAGAATGAACATGCGCATCATCGTTTTGGGCCTCGCGATGGCCCTCGCCACTTTCCCGCAGCAGCAGCGTGAGCGCCCCAAGCCTTACAGCGAAGGTTGGGAATCGCTCTTCAACGGCAAGGACCTGACCGGCTGGGTTCTGGTGGGCAACGAGAAGTGGACCGTGGAGGACGGCACGATTCACGGACAGGGCGTGAGCAAGGAATACGGGTATCTGAAGACCGCGAAGAACTACAAGGATTTCGAGATGACGCTGCGCTTCAAGTGCGAAGCGGAAGGCAACAGCGGCGTCTTCTTCCACGCCGAGTTCAAGCCCGGCACGGCGACGATCACCCAAGGCCTGCAATTCGAGATCGACCCGCATCCCGGCAACCATACCGGCGGCATCTACGGCGACGGGCGGCAGTGGATCGTGTGGCCCTCGCCCGAGAACGAGTTCGTAATGAAGCCGAACGATTGGAACGATTACCTGCTGATCGTCGAGGGAAACCGCTATCGCGCGCGGCTGAACGGCGTGTGGGTGGTGGACTTCACCGATCCCGCGCCGCGCTCCTTCGACGGAGGCATCGCGCTTCAGCTTCACTCCGGCGGCCAGGGCAACATGCGGTTCAAGGACCTGTATATCCGCGACCTTTCGCGGCGGTAGATTTATTTGGCCGCGGATGAAGACCTTCTTCCACGTCGATATGGATGCGTTTTTCGTATCGGTGGAAGAGCTCTACGATCCCTCGCTCAAAGGTAAGCCGGTGGTGGTGGGCGGGCGCCCGGACGAACGGGGCGTGGTCTCGGCGGCTTCCTACGCGGCGCGCAAGTTCGGCGTGCACTCCGCCATGCCCCTGCGCACCGCGTACAAGCTTTGCCCGCAGGCGATCTTCGTGGACGGGCGTCCCGAGCGCTACCGCGAATGCTCGCAGAAGGTGTTCGAGGTGCTCCAGCGGTTCTCGCCACTGGTGGAAATGGCGTCCATCGACGAAGCCTATCTCGACATGACCGGCACCGAGCGCCTGTACGGTCCGCCGTTGCGGGCGGCGCACCTTCTGCACGAAGCCATGAAAAGCGCTACCGGGCTCGACTGTTCCATCGGCATCGCGTGCTCCCGCTTGGTGGCGAAGGTCTGCTCGGACCAGGCCAAGCCGAACGGGATTCTGTACGTCGTGCCCGGACGCGAGGCGCGGTTTCTGGCGCCGCTGGACGTGCGCCGGATTCCAGGGGTCGGCAGGGTGACGGAGAAGAACCTGAACGCGCTCGGCATCCACAAAGTGGGCGACCTGGCGCGTTTCAGCGAGAAGTACCTCGAGGAGCGCTTCGGAAAGTGGGGGCTGGCCCTGGCCGGGAAGGCGCACGGGCTCGATAGCGGTGGATGGTTCGACGGCGAGATCGGCGAAGACGCCGCCGCGAAGTCCATCAGCCACGAGCACACCTTCCCCCAGGACACCGCCGACCTCGAGCTGCTCGATTCCACGCTCGCGCGGCTGTGCGAGATGGTGGCGCGCCGGCTGCGGGAACACGGGTTCTTCGCGCGCACCATTCAGCTCAAGCTGCGGTATTCGGATTTCAGCACCATCACCAGGGCGCGTTCGCTAGATGCCGGCACGCAGATTGACACGGTGATTCTGGAGGAAGCCCGGCGGCTGTTCCACGCCAACTGGAAGCGCGGCGCGCGCGTGCGGCTGCTGGGCGTGCACGCCTCCGGGTTTGGCGCTGCGGAAGGGCAGATGAGCCTGCTCGACGACGGCCGCGAGGTGCGCTGGAAACAGGCGCTCTCCGCCGTGGACCGGCTGCGCGACAAGTACGGCGAATCGGCCGTGTCGCTCGCCACGGGGCTGAAGGGCGGTTTCCGCGAACGTACGCATGAGAATCCGGCGGGGCTGCCGGGAAAGGGGAAAGGGCGCTAGGTGGAACTCGGGCTCGTCCTATTTGGCGGCCTGTTTTGCATCGCGACTGCGTATGCGCTGGGCGCGGTGCTGCTGCGCCGTTCCCTGCCCCGGACGACGATTTTTGCAACCGGCGCCGCCGCCCTGAGCCTGGTTGTGTTCCTGCTGCTGTGCGCCGGCGCGGCGAACCGGTGGACCTTCGCGGCCACGGGTATCGCCTCGCTGGCCGGTTGGGCGGCGCTGGGCCGCAAACCGGAACCGGAGCCCGCGGTGGAACCGGCGGACCGCGTCACGCGCGCGCTGGCCGCGGCGATCTTCACTGCTTTCGGCCTGTTCTATGCCCTGAACGCGCTGGCGCCGGAGTCCACGCCCGACGGCATCACGTATCATCTCGGGCTGGTTTCCGAGTATGCCCGGCTGGGACGCTTCCCCGATCGCGTGGGCTTTTTCGAAATGCTGCCGCAGGGGCTCGAGATGCTGTTCCTGTTCGCGTTTCCGTTCGGGAGGCATTCCGCGGCCAAGCTGGTGGAGTTTGCGTTCCTGCTCGCCACTCCGGCGCTGATGCTGCATGTGGCGCGCCGCCTCGGGCTGCCGGACCGCGCGGGGCTGGCCGCCGGGGTGCTGTACTTCGCCATGCCGGTGGCGGGGGTCGCCGGGACATCGTCATATAACGATGCCGGGCTGGTGTTCTTCACCGTGGCGGCGTTCTATCTGCTGCTGCGGGACGAATATGCGTTGGCGGGAGTGGCGGCGGGGTTCTGCTACGCCGTGAAGTTCAGCGGGATCGTGACCGTGCCGCTTGCCGCGGTCTACGCGCTCAACCGGCGGGGCCGGCGCGGCGCCGTGGCGGTGTGCGCGGCAGGCGCGGTCATGATGGTTCCATGGCTGCTGCGCAACACTCTGTTGGCGGAAAATCCGTTCGCGCCGCTGTTCAACGGGTGGTTTCCCAACGGCCATTTCCACGTCGCCTCCGAGCGAATCCTGGCGCGGGCTCTGGCTACATATGGAGGCGTGACACTGGCGAACGCGCCCGCCGAACTCGCCTTCGGCTGGCGCTTGCAGGGCCTGGTGGGACCGCTGCTGTTGTTGTTGCCGTTGGGCCTGCTCGCGCTGCGCCGGCCGGCGGGGCGCCTGTTGTGGCTTGCCGGAGCCGCCCTCGCATTGCCCTGGTTCTGGAACATCGGCGCGCGTTTCCTGATGCCCGCGCTGCCGTTCCTGTGGCTGGCGCTCGCCATGGCGCTGCCCCGCTCCGGCGTCTGGGCGCTGATGCTGGCGCAGGCCGTGCTCTGCTGGCCCGCCGTGGCGGGCCGCTACAGCCCGCAGGCGTGGCGATTGAAAGAGTGGCCCTGGAAGGCCGCGCTGCGCCTGGAGAGCGAAGCGGAGTATCTCTCCAACCGGCTCGACGAATACAAGGTGGCGCGCATGGTGAACGGCTGCACACGCCCCGGCGAGCGCATTTTCGCCCTGATGAGCGTGGCTTCCGCATTCACCGGGCGCGAATCGCTGGTGTTCTGGCATTCGGCTGACGCCGACAGGCTGCTCGACGCACTGCGCACCTCCGGCGAGTGGCGCGACCCGCTCTTCGACGTTGCGGGCCAGTGGCCGGCCGAACCCCTCCGCGCCCTCCGGGTGCGGCTGGAAGCGGGCGCGCCTGTGGAGTGGTGCATTCACGAACTACGCGTGTACCGGGGCGACGAACCGCTGCGGCCGGGCGGGTGGACGCTCACGTCTTCCGTGAATCGCTGGGAAGCCTCGCTCGCCGCGGACGGCAATCTCGCCACGCGCTGGCGCACCTGGGAGCCGGCGCGGGCGGGGATATACATGGAGATCGATTTCGGCGGGCTTACGGTGGTGAACGGGGCCGGCATGATCTCCCACACGCCGCTGCGTCATTTGCCGTTCACGTACCTGGGCCGGGGGGCCGACGGCCGGTGGCGCACGCTCGACGCGGCGCCCGCGGTTACCCGCCGCGCGCCCGAGGAACTGCGGCCGGCCGCGACACGGGCGCTGGCGCGGGCCGGTTTTCAGTACATTCTGGCGCCGACCGAAGACGAGGGCCTGGCGCCGCTCGGCGCCCGAATGGCCGTGGCGCCGGCCGAGTGGAACCTGGAAACGGCCTGCGAAGCGGGGAGCGTGCGGCTGTTCCGGATTCGTTAAGCCTAAGCGGACGGCTCCACATGCACCAGCACGTCGGCGACCCACTCGAGATCCCGCTTGATGCAGTCGCGCACCACGCTGGCGAGATCGTGGGAGGCGCGCACGGTCATTTCGGGATCGACTTCCAGGTGAAGGTCCACGTGGTACTGCATGCCGGTCTTGCGCGCGAAGCACTTCTCCACGCCGCGCACGCCATTCACGCGCAGCGCCACTCCCCGGATGGCGTTCATGTGGATCTCATCCGGCATGGTATCCATGAGCTGCCTGGCGGTGTCGTAGGCCACCCGCAGCCCGGTGAACACCACGATGAGGCCGACCACGAATCCACCCACGTGGTCCGCCGCGAGGAACCGGTCGGGGCGCAGGATGGCCAGCCCTACGGCCGTCAGCGCGGACATCGCCGAGAGAATATCGACTGAATCGTTCCAGGCGTCGGCAACCAGCGCGGCGCTCTTGAGCTTGCGCCCATAGTGGAATTTCAGGCCCGCCAGGCCGCTCTTGGCCAGCGCGGAGCCGATGAGCGGCCACACCACGTAGGTGGCCGGGATCATGTGGATGCGGGACAGGGTTTCGAGGGAATGATAACTGATCAGGACGCCCGCGGCGGTCAGCACCAGCCCTATGAGCAAGCCGGTAAGGATCTCGATGCGCCCGTGACCGTAGGGATGGTTCTCATCGGCGGGCTTGGCGGCGAGCGAGAGGCCCAGGTAGACGAACCCGGAGGCGAACACGTCGCCTGCGGACTCGAAGCCGTCCGCCACAACTGAGGTCGAGCTGCCCAGCAGTCCGGCAACGATCTTGATCGCAGCCAGGCCGCCGCTTACCGCCATTCCGGTGAACGCCACCCGTTGTCCGGTGTTCATTCCCTTAAGTCTACGCTGATAAAATGGAAGTGCAATGTGTCTTGCCGTTCCCGGAAAGATCCTCGCGTGCCGTGAGGAACGGGGCGTTCGCATGGGGACCGTGGATTTTGCGGGCATCCGGCGGGAGACCTGCCTGGAATACCTGCCGGAAGCGGCGCCCGGCGATTACGTCATGGTGCATGTCGGCTTCGCCATCGCCAAGGTGGACGAGGACGAAGCGGCCAAGACGCTCCAGTACCTGCGCGAGCTGGGCGAGCTTCAGGACGGCAATGAAGCACCTTGACGAGTACCGCGGCCGCGCCGCCGCCGAACTGCTCTTGAAACGAATCCGCCGCGCCGCCAGCCGCTCGTGGACCATCATGGAAGTCTGCGGCGGGCAGACCCACGCCATCCTGAAGTATGGCTTGGATGAGCTGCTGCCGGAAGGCATCGAGCTGGTGCACGGCCCGGGATGCCCGGTATGCGTGACGCCGCTCGAGATCCTGGACCGCGCCCATGCCATCGCGCGGCGCCCCGGCGTTGTCTTCTGCACCTTCGGCGACATGCTGCGCGTCCCCGGCAGCCACGCCGACCTGTTTCAGATCCGCGCCGAGGGCGGCGACGTGCGCGTGGTCTACTCACCGCTGGATTGCCTGGAGCTCGCGCGCGCGAACCAGGACAAGCGCGTGGTGTTTTTCGCCGTGGGATTCGAGACCACCGCGCCCGCCAACGCCATGGCGGTGTGGCAGGCGCGCGCGCAGGGCGCCGCCAATTTTTCCATGCTGGTTTCGCACGTGCTGGCGCCGCCCGCCATCGAGGGCATCCTCGGCTCGCCCCGCAACCGCGTGCAGGCGTTTCTCGGCCCCGGGCACGTGTGCGCCGTCATGGGCTGGGAGGAATACGAGCCCATCGCGGCGCGGCATGGCGCGCCGATCGTCATTACCGGTTTCGAGCCGGTGGACCTGCTGGAGGGCGTGCTGGCCGCGGTGGAGATGCTGGAGCAGGGCCGCGCGGAGGTGGTGAACCGTTACGCGCGCGCCGTGCGCCGCGAAGGCAACCTCGAGGCGCGCCGCCGCATTTTCGAGGTCTTCGAGGTTTGCGATCGCGCCTGGCGCGGCATCGGCGTGATTCCGAATTCCGGCTACCGCCTGCGGGAGGAGTTCCGGGAATACGACGCCGCGCGCCTGTTCGAAGTGGACGACATTCGCGCCGATGAGCCCGCCGCGTGCATCAGCGGGGCCATCCTCAGCGGGCTGAAGAAGCCGCGCGACTGCGCCGCATTCGGCGGGCGTTGCACGCCGCTCACGCCGCTGGGGGCCACCATGGTATCAGCCGAAGGCGCCTGCGCCGCATATTACCGTTACGGCCGCCACTGATATGAACCCGGACTTCACGCTCTCCTGCCCGCTCCCGCTCGCTTCGCGGAAGACCATCGTGATGGGCCACGGCAGCGGCGGACGGCTCTCCGCCGAGCTCATCCGCCAGCTGTTCCTGCCCGCCTTCGACAATCCCCTGCTGGCGAAGCTCGACGACCAGGCGGTGTTCGAAGCCGGCGGCGCGCGGCTGGCGTTCACCACGGATTCCTACGTGGTCACGCCCTTGTTCTTTCCCGGCGGCAACATCGGCGAGCTGGCCGTCAACGGCACGGTGAACGATCTGGCGATGAGCGGCGCGCGGCCGCTGTATCTTTCCGCTGCCTTCATCCTGGAAGAGGGGCTGCCGCTGGAGGAACTGGAGCGCGTGGTGCGCGCCATGTCGGAGGCGGCGCGGCGGGCGGGCGTGACGGTGGCCACCGGCGACACCAAGGTGGTGAATCACGGCTCGGCCGACAAGCTGTTCGTGACCACCGCGGGCGTGGGGCTGGTGCCCGCGGGCGTGGACGTTTCGGCGTCCAACATACGCCCGGGTGATCGAATCATCCTCAGCGGCTCCATCGCGGACCACGGCATAGCGGTGCTTTCCGTGCGCGAGGGGCTGGAATTCGAAGGGGCTATCGCGTCCGATACGATGCCGCTCCACCGGCTGGTGGAAGTCATGCTCGCGGCGGGCGAAATTCACGCCATGCGGGACCCCACGCGCGGCGGCCTTGCGACGTCATTGTGCGAGATGGCGGCGGCGTCGCAGGTGGGCGTCGAAGTGGAAGCCGCGCGCATTCCGGTGCGGGAACCGGTGCGGGCGGCGTGTGAGCTGCTCGGGCTCGACCCGCTGTTCGTGGCGAACGAAGGCAAGCTGGTGGCCTTCGCAGCGTCCGAAACCGCCGAAGCCGTGCTCGCGGCCATGCGCGCCACCGATGAAGGGCGTGACGCGGTGATCATCGGCGAGGCCGTCGCGGCGCATCCTCCCATGGTGCTGCTCCAGACCGAGATCGGCGGCCGCCGCATCCTCGACCTGCCGTTTACCGAACAGTTGCCGCGCATCTGCTGAGGCTGTTATAGTCCGCACTTATGCGATTGCTAACCATTCCGCTCGTATTTTGCGCGCTGGCGTCCGCGCAGGACGCCAAACTGCGTGGCGGCAACCTGCTGGCCGCCGAGACCTACAGCTTCCGCCAGTTGATCCGGGAAGGCAAACTGGACATGATCGGCGCTCCGGCCTTCTACAAGCAACTGGGGATCAAGGGCATCTCTTTCAACGACATGTTCTTCAAGGGTTATGACGACGCCTACATCGACCGGATCAAGGCCGCCGTCAAGGAGAACGGGCGCGTGGTGACCTGTTTCGTGATGGAGGGTAACCTCGCCCTGGCCGACGAGGCCAAACGCAAGGCCCAGATCGAGACGGACATAATGAAGCTGCGCGCCGCCGCGCGGCTGGGCGCGCCGCTGGTGCGCATCAACGTGGGCAACACCGGCAAGGAGAACGCCGACGACACGGCCGGCGTGGAGCGCGTTGCGGCCGCGTTTCAGGAGTTGCTGCCGCTGGCGAAACAATTGAAGGTGCGCATCTCGATCGAGAACCACGGCGGCGTCTCGAAAACCGCGGCGAACATCGTGAAGCTGATCAAGGCGACCGGCCCCAAGTGGGTGGGCGCGGCGGTGGACTTCGGCAATTTCCCGGCGGACCGGCGCTACGACGAGATCGCGCTGCTGGCGCCCTACGCCTTCAGCACGCACGTGAAGATCAACGAGTTCACGCCGGAAGGCGAGGCCGCCAGCTACGATTTTCCGCGCGTCCTGAAGATGCTGAAGCAGAACCGCTACCGCGGCCCGCTCTCCATCGAGTACGAAGGCAAAGGCGACCCGGTGGAAGGCGTGCGGAAATCCAAGGCGCTCATCGTGAAGTATTGGTAGCGATCCAGTCGCCGACGGCCTTGAGGGCTTCCGGCGCGATGGTCTCCTCGATGCGGCTGTATTCGGCCGGGGAGCCGTCCTTGGAGTGCTGAAACAGGTGGTTCAGGCGGGCCATCTTCAGGACGGAATAGCGGCGGTTGCCCGCCTGTTTGAGCGCGGCTTCCACCGCGGGAAGGTTCAGGTCCGCCGCGACCTGCACGTCCAGTTCGCCGTTGAGCGCCAGCACGGGAATCTTCACTTTCGAGAGATAGACGGCGGGGTCGTACTCCAGGAAAGCGCGGTACCACGCCGTCGTCATGCTCTTGAGCCCGGCGCGTATACGGCCGAGTTCGGCGGCGGGCAGGTTCGGCGGCAGCGCCGCCTCCATCTTCTTCACGGCGGCGGCGTTGTCCTTTTCGGCGCGCAGAATGTCGAAAAGGCGCTGCTCGGTTTCGAGACTCTTGGCGGTCACATCCTTGGAAACGCCGCCGATGCGGTTCAGTTGTTCGATCTGCGAGAGCAGGATGCGGTCGCCGCGCACGCCGGGCCCGGCCATCATGACGAGGAAGGCGACATCCGGGCTGCGCGCGGCCGCCATCGCCCCCACCAGCCCGCCTTCGCTGTGGCCCAGCAGTCCGATGCGGCGCGCGTCGATGTCCTTGCGCGCCTTGAGGTACGCGACGCCGGCCAGCGTGTCGGCCGCGAAATCCTCCGAGGTGCTCGCCATGACGCTGCCGGTGGAGCCGCCCACCCCGCGATCGTCCACGCGCAGCACGGCGCAGCCACGGCGCGTGAGATAGTCCGCCAGCACCAGAAACGGCCTGTGCCCCGCGACGGTTTCGTTGCGGTCCTGCGGCCCCGAGCCGGTGATGAGGAGCACCGCCGGATGCGGTCCCGCGGCGCGCGGCAGCGTAAGGGCGCCCGCGAGGCGGATGCCCTTGTTCTCATACGTGACTTCGGCTTCCTCGTATGGATACGGCTTCCTGGGTTCCTGGGGACGGGCGAGTTCAACCGGGCTTTCCGTGCGCGTGAACAGGAGCGGAAGCGTGAGGCCGCGCTGGTGGAACGTGCCGGTGATCTGTTTTCCGTCCGCGGAAAGCGCGCCTTCGTACTGGGCGCCGAGCGCGGCGATCTCGAAGTTGATCTTGCCGGCGTCGGTGGTCAGGGTGCTGAGCGGGATGCCGGTGGCTCCCTGATCCAGGCTGTCGAGCGTTCCCTTGCCGTTGGCGATGTGCAAAGCGATTCGCAGCTTCGCCGCGCCGAGGTCCAGGGTCCCGAGCCAGTGGCCGTCAAACCCGGCCAGCGCCAGTAGCAGCAGGAGTGCCATGGGCGCTATTGTACGTCTCTTTCCCAGGCGGCCAGCATCTCGCGCATGCGCGCCACGCGGGCGGATTCGGCCGCGGCCAGGTTGGTGCGCTCGCCGGGATCCGCGCGCAGGTTAGCCAGGAAGGGTTCGGCCTCCGGCATGAGCACGAGCTTCCAGTCGCCGTCGCGCACCGCGCGTTGCGGGCCGTGGCCCCAGAACAGCGTACGGGGGGTTTCGGCGGTGAGGATGGGCATGAGGCTGGTTCCGTCGAGCTTGCGCGGCGCGGCGGGTGCGCCAGAGATTTCCAGCAGGGTGGCAAACAGATCCATGCCGATTCCGGTTTGCGCGGAAACCTTTCCGGCCGGTACGCGCCCGGGCCAGTAGGCGATGGCGGGGATGCGGTGGCCGCCCTCCCATACGCTGCTCTTGAACCCGCGCAGCGGGGCGTTGGAGCCCGCCTGCGTCGCGCCGTTATCGGAGAAGAAGAACACGAACGTATCACGCTCCAGCCCGAGCCTGCGCAGCGTATCCATTACGCGGCCCACGCCGGAGTCCATGGCGCCAAGCATCTGCCGGTACACGGGCGCGACATCCTGCTTCGGGTCGCGCGGGGGCGCCTGACCCGCCACACGCTGCGGCTTGCCGTCAGGACCCTGGTAGGGATAGTGCACCGCCTCGTGCGCCAGGTACAGGAGGAACGGGCGCTCGCGGTTGCTCTCGATGAAGCGCACGCCGTGGCGCGTCACCAGTTCGGTGGTATAGCCCTCTTCGGGCGCCAGCCGGTCGCCGTTCCACCAGTCGGCGTGCCCCGCCTGGTCCACGTGGGAGAAGTAATCCACGTTGCCGCTTACGTAGCCGCGAAACTCGTCGAAGCCATGATGTACGGGATTGAACCGCGGCTGATAGCCGAGATGCCACTTGCCGAACATGGCCGTGCGGTAGCCGGCTTTACGCAGCAGCGAAGGGAACGCCGTCTGGGCGGCGGGATCGAGCCCCTGGTCCCGCGGGCCGGCCGCCGCGATCACCTCCGTAATGCCGCAGCGCTGCTGGTAGCGGCCGGTCATCAGCGCGGCGCGGGTGGGGCTGCACACCGCGCCGTTGGAATGAAAATCCGTGAAACGCACACCCCCACGCGCCAGCGCGTCGAGGTGGGGAGTCGGATTGCGCCCGCCGTAGCAGGCCAGGTCGCCATACCCGAGATCATCGGCCAGGATGATGACGATGTTCGGCTTGCGCGGGGCGGGGAGCGCGGCGGCCCCCATCCCAGCCAGAAACTCACGCCGGTTCATATCAGGTTCAGACGTTGGCTTTCCGTTGCAGCGGCAGTTCCTGCGCGTCCACCACCGCGATGGCGGCCATGTTGACGATGTCGGCGACCTCGGCGCCGCGTTGCAGCACGTGCACGGGCCTGGAGAGTCCCATCAGGATGGGACCGATCAGCTCGGCGCCGCCGATCTTCCACAGCAGCTTGTAAGCGATGTTGCCAGCTTCCAGGTTGGGGAAGATCAGGACGTTGGCCGCCGTCTTCAGCGCGCTGAAAGGATACGTGTCCTCGATGATGTCCGGGCTCACCGCGGTATCGGCCTGCATCTCGCCCTCCACCACAAGGTTTGGGACGCGCTGCTTCACGAGCGCGGTGGCCCGCGCCACCTTCTCCGCCAGCGGATGCCGCGTGCTGCCGAAATTCGAGAAGGAGAGCATGGCGACGCGCGGCTCCACGTCGAAGCGCCGCGCCGTCTCCGCCGTCATAATGGCGATCTCCGCCAGATCCTCCGCCGAAGGCTCGATGTTCACCGTGGCGTCCGCCAGGAAATAGATGTCGCCTTTGGGCGTAATCAGCACGTACACGCCGGCGACCTTGCTCTGGCCCGGCCGGACTTCGATCACGCGCAGGGCCGGCCGGATGGTGTCGGGATAGTGGGCCGTCAGGCCGCTGATGAGCGCGTCGGCGTCGCCCAGCCGCACCATCATGGAGCCGTACACGACCTTGCGGCGGATGATCTCAGCGGCCTCATACCGCGTGATGCCCTTGCGCTGCCGCATGAGGTACAACTGGTCCGTGTAGCGGGCCAGATCCGGGCTGGTCTCCGGGTCCACGATCCGCGCTCCGCCGTCGAAGTGCAGGTGCAGGGCCTCCATCTGCTCCCGGATGACGCGCTCATTGCCGAGCAGGATGGGCTCCGCGATCTTCTCGTCGATGAGGATCTGACAGGCGCGCAAAATCTTGCTCTCCTCGCCCTCGGGAAACACCACGCGCTTGGGTGCGCGCCGCGCCTTGTGGATCACCACCCGCATGACTTCGCGGGCCCGGCCGAGACGCCGCTCAAGCTGCTCGCGATACTGGTCCAGGTCCACCGGCCGCTGGGCCACGCCGGTCTCCATGGCCGCTTGCGCCACGGCCGACGCTTCCCACAGCAGCACGCGCGGATCGAAGGGTTTCGGGATGATGTAATCGCGGCCGAATTCCAGCATCTCGACGCCATAGGCGCGCCGCACCGAATCGGGGACGTCTTGCTTGGCCAGCGCCGCCAGGGCGCGGGTGGCGGCCAGCTTCATCTCGTCGTTCACCTGCGTGGCGCGCACGTCGAGCGCGCCGCGGAAAATGAACGGGAAGCCGAGGACGTTGTTGACCTGGTTCGGATAGTCGGACCGGCCCGTGGCCACAATGGCGTCCGGCCGGGCGGCCTTGGCTACCTCGTAAGGGATCTCCGGATCGGGGTTGGCCATGGCGAAGATGACAGGATTGCCGGCCATGGCTTTCACCATCTCCCCGGTCACGCAGTTGGCGCAGGAAAGGCCGAAGAACACGTCCGCGCCCACCAGGGCCTCGGCCAGCGTGCGCGCGGCGCTGCCGGTGGCGAAGCGCTCCTTGTAGGGGTTCATCCCCTTGGTGCGGCCGCGGTAAATGACCCCGTTGGTGTCGCACATGATGATGTTCTCGCGCTTCACCCCCAGGCGCTCGTAGTGCCGGGCGCAGGAAATGCCGCTCGCGCCGGCGCCGTTGAACACCACGCGGATCTCGTCGATCCTCTTGCCGGTCAGCTCCAGCGCGTTGAGCAGCGCGGCGCCGGAGATGATGGC
>JBHGBM010000040.1:0-45093 GCA_041946965.1 Bryobacteraceae bacterium | reverse complement strand
GGCTTTCCCAGCCGAACAGGAAGAACGTGCGGTTGCGGCCGTTGTAAATGCGCGGGATCCACACGGGTCCGCTGAGGGTGGCGCCGAACTGGTTGCGGCGCAGCTTGGGACGCTCGATGGCGAAAAAATTCCGCGCGTCGAACAACTCGTTGCGGATGAACTCGAAAATATCGCCGTGCACGCGGTTGCCGCCCGACTTCAGCACCATGTTCATGACCCCGCCCGCCACGCGGCCGGTTTCGGCCGAATAGCCCGAGGTCTGCATCTTGAACTCCTGCATGGTGTGGACCGGCGGGCGGGCCTGCGCGCCGCCGCCGCGCGGGTTCTGGTCGTTGAAGCCGTCGATAGTGAAGTTGGTGTTGTCCGCGCGCGCGCCGTTGATCGCCATGTTGGAGCCGCTGCCGCCCTGCGGCTTGCGCGCCACGCCCGGAACCAGGAACGCGAGGTCCTGGAAATCGCGGCCTTCGAGCGGCATCTCCGCGATCTCCTCGGTGACAATCACGTCCCCCTTACTCGCGTTTTCCGTGTTGAGCAGCGGCGTCTCCGCCGTCACCTCCACGGTCTGGGTGACCGAGCCGACCTTCAACGCGAGGTCGAGACGCGCGATCTGGTCCACCGCCAGCACCAGCCCGGTCTGATGCAGCCGCTCGAAGCCTTCCTTCTCCGCGGTAAGCTCATACGCGCCCGGGGCGAGGTCGGGGATGGTGAACTCGCCGTCCGAGCCCGTGACGGCGCGCCGGGTTTCGTTGGTGTCCACGTGCTTCAGCGCCAGGGCGGCGCCGGCCACGGAAGCGCCGCTCGCGTCCCGCACCTGCCCGACCACGGTGCTGGCCGGCGCCTGCCCGCGGCACACCCCGGCCCCAAGCAGAATCGCGGCGGCGAATGTCGCCCGCATGCAAGTTCCCATTCCAAGCCTAAAGAGATTTTATTGTCCGAAAATTTCGCGGTCAAGCCAGTGGAATACAATGATCGCGTGCTGCCTCTGGTCCTGTTTCTGACTTTGCTGGCGCCCGGCTACGACGTGATCCTCCGCGGCGGGCGCGTGATCGACGGCACCGGCGCCCCCTGGTACACCGCCGACGTCGGCGTGCGCGGCGACACCATCGCCGCCATCGGCGACCTCTCCGGAGCGCGTGCGGCGGCGGTGATCGACGCGCGCGGCCTGGTGATCGCCCCCGGATTCATCGATATCCACACGCACGCCCGGCGCGGCATCTTCGCCGTCCCCACCGCCGAAAACTACGTGCGGCAAGGCGTCACCACCCTCATCGAAGGGCAGGACGGCAGCTCGCCGCTCCCCCTCGCGCCCTTTCTGGCCAAGGTGGAGGCGGCGCGCCCGGCCGTGAACTTCGCCATGCTCGCGGGCCAGGGCAGCATCCGCGCCGCCGTAATCGGCACGGAAAACCGCAAGGCCACCGCCGGGGAAATCGAAAAGATGAAGGAATTGGCGCGCGGCGCCATGCGGGACGGAGCCTTCGGCCTTTCCACAGGACTGTTCTATGTGCCCGGCAATTACACGCCCACCGAGGAAGTCATCGAGATCGCCCGCGTGGTGGGCGAAATGGGCGGCGTACACATCTCGCACATGCGCGAGGAAGCCGGCGGCGTGCTCGCCGGCGTGCGCGAAACCATACGCATCGGCGAAGAGGGACGGCTGCCCACCCAGATCACCCATCATAAGATCATCGGGCGCGCCAACTGGGGCGCCAGCGAAAAGACCCTGGCGCTGGTGGCGGAGGCGCGGGCGCGCGGCGTGGACGTGACCATCGACCAGTACCCTTACACCGCCTCTTCCACCGGCACCGCCGCGCTATTTCCGCAATGGGCGCAAGCGGGAGGCGGGCTGGCAAAGCGCCTGCGCGATCCGGAAACCCGCGCGCGCATCAAGAGCGCCGTGGTGCGCAACATCCTCGATAACCGCGGCGGCGGCGACGCCAAGAACATTTTCATGGCGGCGTGCGCCTTCGATCCCACCCTGGCCGGCCGCAGCCTGGCCCAGATCACGGACGCGCGCGGCCTCGCGCCCACGCCCGAAAACGCGGCCGAAGTCGCCATGGACATTCAGGAGAAGGGCGGCTGCTCGGCGGTCTACCACGCCATCGCGGAAACCGACGTCGAGCGCATCCTGCGCTACCCGTTCACCATGGTCGCCTCCGACGGCGGCATACAGGTCTTCGGCGAAGCGGCGCCGCACCCGCGCAGCTACGGCGCCTTCGCGCGCGTGCTCGGTGTGTACGTGCGGGAGCGCGGCGCGCTCACCCTCGAAGACGCCGTGCGCCGCATGACCACGCTGCCCGCCAACCGCCTGCGCCTGCTCGACCGCGGCCTCTTGCGGCCCGGCATGAAGGCCGACATCGCTGTCTTCGACCCGGCCGTAATCGCCGACCGCGCCACCTTCACTCAGCCGCACCAGTACGCCGTGGGAGTCCACCACGTCCTGGTGAATGGGAAGCCCATCCTGCTCGACGGCAAGATGACCGAAGAGCGTCCCGGGCGCGTGCTGCGCCGCCAGTAACGTTCCGGCGGCCGGAAACATCATTGCTATTCATGGCGATGGGTGCAAACAGGAGTTAAGGGGCAGTGTACCGTTTCAGATTCGCGGGTCAGGGGGTTTTTCCTGCCATGTTCTTGCCGGCGGTGCTCGTGCTGTGCGCGGCCGCGCAGGCGCCGCTGAAAACAGGCGGAATCGTGCGCGCGGGCGATATCCCGGTTCCGGGCGCCTCCGTCACGGCTGTCCAGGGCCCGCAGAAGCACGTGACCACCACGGCCGAAGACGGGCGCTATGAGCTCCACCTCGGCCCCGGCGCGTGGAGCGTAACCGTGGAAATGTTCGGTTTCCAGCCCGCCCGCCGCGAGGTCCAATCCGGTGCGGCGGCCGATTTCACGCTCGAGCTGAAACCCTACGCCGCCGCGCGGCCCGCCGCTCCCCGGCAGGAGGCTTTCCAGGCGCTGAACGTCACCCAAACGGCCGAAACGCAGATCCAGCAGGCGCTCGATAGCGCCCCGGCCCACGAAGCGCCCCCGGTGGACGCCGTCAACGCCAATGAAGCCTTCCTGGTGAGCGGCAGCCTCAGCAGCGGGCTACAGGAGGCCACGCGCGAGGACATGCACGGTCCCGGCCGCGGCGAGTTCGGCCGCGGCGAGTTCGGCGGCGGACCTCCGGGCGCCGAAAGCATGCGGGGCGGCGCTCCCTCCGAAGGCGGCGGGCCTCCTTCGATCATGGGAAGCCGCGGCGGCCTCAGCGGACGCGGCGGAGGCCCCCCCATGATGGGCGGCGGTGGACGTGGCGGACCCCCCATGATGGGCGGCGGACGCGGCGGCGGCCGCGATCCGCGCGGCAGTTCGCGCGGCGGTTCGCGCGGACGTCCCATTCCCGGCGCCAGCTTCGGCAATCGCGCCGGACGCGGGCGCGGCGGCATCCGCGGCGCGCTCTACTGGACGCTCTCCAACTCCGCGCTCGACGCGCGCCCCTATTCCCTTACAGGCCAGGAGGTGCCCAAGCCCTCCTACGCGCAAAACCGCTTCGGCGCCATGGCGGGAGGGTCCGTGTTCGGCCGCACATTCGTGTTCCTGAACTTCTTCATGACGCGCGGCCGCGGCCCCTATAGCGCCCTTGCCACGCTGCCCTCCCCGCTCGAGCGCGCGGGCGACTTTTCGCAATCCGTCACGCGCGCCGCCGTCCAGATCTACGACCCCCTCACCGGCCTGCCTTTCCCCGGTAACGTGGTGCCCGCTTCGCGCGTAGACCGCGCTGCGGCCGGCCTTCTGAACTTCATCCCCCTGCCGAACCTGCCCGGCCGCGTGCAAAACTACCAGAACACGGGCTCCGAGGGCAATGACAGCAGCAACTTCAGCATCCGCGTGAACCGGTCGCTCGGAACCAGCAACCGCATCGACGCGCACGTGAACTCGCAGTGGCGCAACTCCACCAACCTCCAGCTCTATGGCTTCCGCGATACGCTCGACGGCAACGGCTGGAGCGTGGGCGGCGGCTGGACCCACAACATCACCCGCCGCATTCACAACAACCTGCGCCTGGAACTCAGCCGCAATCGCAGCGAGACGGTCCCGTTCTTCGCCTTCCGGCGCGACGTGGCCGGCGAGCTCGGCATCTCCGGCGTGGCCCGCGACCCGGTCAACTGGGGACCTCCCAACCTCAACTTCACCAACTTCGGCGGCCTCACCGATGCCAGCCCCGTGCTGCGGCGCGACCAGACCGCCAGCCTCAACAACGGCGTGACGGTGATGCGCGGCAAGCACACCTTCAGCACGGGTTTCGGTTACCGGCGCATGCAGGTCAACACCCGCACGGACCAGAACGCGCGCGGGACCTTCACCTTCAGCGGGCTCTCCACCAGCGGCTTCAACGCGCAGGGGCAGCCGCTGGCCGGCACCGGGTTCGACTTCGCGGATTTCCTCCTGGGCCTGCCGCAATCGAGCAGCGTGCGCTTCGGCGACAGCAACACTTACTTCCGCGCCTCGGCGTACAGCGCCTATGCCATGGACGACTGGCGGGCGCGCGCCAACCTGACCATCAACCTGGGGCTGCGCTACGAATACTTCACGCCCTACCATGAGAAGTTCGGGCGCATGGCGAACCTGGATATTGCGCCGGGGTTCACCGGCGTGGCGGTGGTCACGCCCGGTGTCGCCGGCCCTTACAGCGGAGCGTTTGCCGCCGGGCTGATCGACCCCGACAGGAACAATCTCTCGCCGCGCTTGGCGATGGCGTGGCGGCCCTTTCCGAAACGCTCCACCCAGATCCGCATGGGCTACGGCATCTTCCACAACGGGTCGATCTACAACCAGTTTCCCTCGCGGCTCGCCGCGCAGCCGCCCTTCGCCAAAACCGCCACGGTGAATACCAGCCTGGCGCGCACCCTGACGCTGGCGAACGGTTTCGCCGCCACTCCGGCGCAGAGCATCACCAACACCTACGCGGTGGACCGCTACTACCGCGTGGCCTACGCGCAAACGTGGAATTTCGCCGTTCAGCAGAGCCTGCCGCACCGGCTGGTCGTGGAAGTGGGCTACCTCGGCACGAAGGGAACGCGGCTGGACATACAACGCCTGCCCAACCGCGCCGCGCCCGGCTCGCCGCTCACCGCAGAGCAGCGCCGGCAGATCGGCAACGCGGTCGGGTTCACGTTTGACTCCTCGCAGGGCAACTCCATCTACCACGCCGGGCAGGCGCGCTTCACCCGCCGTTTCTCGCGGGGGCTTTCCGCCAACCTCATGTATACGTACTCGAAGTCCATCGACAACGCCTCCACTTTGGGCGGCGGCGGAGCGGTGGTCGCGCAGAACGATAACGACCTGCGGGCGGAGCGGGGGCGTTCGAGTTTCAACCAGATCCACACCCTGAACCTGTTCTACGTGGTCTCCTCCCCCATCAGCGACCGCAGCGGCGCCGGCACGCGGCAACGATTGTTGAAAGACTGGACGTTCAGCGGCGGCATGAGCGCGAGTTCCGGCAGCCCCTTCACCGCGCGCGTGATGGGCAACCAGTCCGATACCGGCGGCACCGGCGCCATCGGCGCCGGCCGCGCGGATGCCACTGGATTGCCCGTGAACTCCGGCTCCGGGTTCTTCAACCCGGCCGCATTCACCACGCCGCCTTCGGGACGTTTCGGCAACGCCGGGCGCAACACCATCGACGGCCCGGGGCGCGTCTCGCTCAACCTCTCGCTCTCACGCTCCTTCGCCATCACCGAGCGCAAGCGCGTGGAACTCCGCGTGGACAGCCAGAACTTCACCAACCATGTGGCCATTACGGGCTTGGGCACCGTAGTGAATGCCTCCAACTACGGCCTGGCGACCGCCGCCGGCCGGATGCGCACCGTGAACGCCACCCTGAGGATAAGGTTTTGACCATGCGCGCGCTTCCCATCGGCCTGGCGCTCGCCGCGCTGGCGCAGCAGCCCGAAGTGGTCTTCCGGACCACCACCAACCTCGTCGTGCTCGATGTGACGGTGCGCGACCGCAGCGGCAAAGACATCACCGGCCTGACGAAGAGTGACTTCACGGTGATCGAGGACGGCAAGCCGCAAAGCATCGCGGTCTTCGAGTTTCAGAACCTGGAGACCCGCCCGCTCGCCCCGCCGCGGGCGCAGGTGGCCGCCGCCGAGCCCGCCAAGCCGCGTCCGCAGGCCATCACCACCGCCGCGCCGGGCAAGATCCAATACCAGGACCGGCGGCTCATGGTGCTGCTTTTCGATTTCTCCTCCATGCCGCCCCCGGACCAGTTGCGTGCGCAGCAATCCGCCCTCAAGTTCCTGGACGAGCACATGACCGCCGCCGACATGGTGGCCATCATGACCTTCGCGTCGGAACTCGAGGTCAAGCAGGACTTCACCCACGACCGCGACCTGCTGGCGAGCGTGATCAAGGCGTTCCCCATCGGGGAGGCTTCCGAGCTCGCCGAAGAGGGCGACACGGGAGACGAAACCGGCGAGGACACCGGGGCCGCCTTCCAGGCCGACGAGAGCGAATTCAACATCTTCAACACCGACCGCAAGCTCTCCGCACTCGAAAGCGCCGCTAAGATGCTCGCCGGGCTGCCGGAGAAGAAGGCGTTGGTGTATTTTTCGAGCGGCGTGGGCAAGACCGGCGTGGAAAACCAGTCGCAGTTGCGCTCCACCATCAACGCCGCCGTACGCGCCAACGTGGCTTTCTATCCGGTGGACGCCCGCGGCCTGATGGCCATGGTTCCGGGCGGTGACGCCAGCCGCGGCTCCTCCCGAGGGTCGGGCATTTTCACCGGCGCTTCGCAGCGCCAGCAGGCCGGCCGCTTCCAGGACCAGCAGGAGACCCTCGTGTCGCTCGCCGCCGATACCGGCGGGCGCGCGCTGCTTGATTCCAACGACCTCGCCATGGGCATCGTGCAGGCGCAGCAGGACGTGCGCAGCTACTACATCCTCGGCTACTACAGCACCAACACGGCCATGGACGGCCGCTTCCGGCGGGTGCAGGTGAAGCTCGCCTCCCACCCCCAGGCCAGGCTCGATTACCGCAGCGGCTACTTCGGCGCCAAGCAGTTCGGCAACTTCACCGCGGCGGATAAGGAGCGGCACCTGGAAGAGGCGCTCATGCTGGGCGACCCGGTCACCGATCTGCCGCTCGCCGTGGAGGTCAACTGGTTCCGCATCGGCCGCGACCGCTACTTCGTGCCCGTGGCGGTGAAGATCCCCGGCTCGGAGATCGCGCTGGCGAAACGCGGCGGCACCGAGTTCGACTTCATCGGCCAGATCCGCGATAAGTCCGGCCGCCTGGCCGCCAGCGTGCGCGATGGCATCAAGGTCAAACTCGACCAGGCCAACGCCGAACGCCTGGCGCAACGTGCGTTTCAGTACGATACAGGCTTCACGCTGGCGCCCGGTGAGTACCGCCTGAAGTTCCTGGCGCGCGAAAACCAAACGGGGAAGATGGGAACCTTCGAGACCGGTTTCACCGTGCCCGACCTCGGCGGCGCGAGCCCGCAGCTCCGGGTCAGCTCGGTGGTCTGGAGCAGCCAGCGCGAGCCGCTTTCGGCCGCGGTCGGCTCGGCGGGCGCCAAGAGGAGACTGCTGGAGGCCAACCCGTTGATCAGCGGCGGCCAGAAGCTCATCCCCTCCATTACCCGCGTGTTCCGCAAGGATCAGTACCTGTACGTCTACGCGGAAGTCTACGACCCGGCGCTGGACGCATCCAGCAAGACCCCCAGCGTGGCGGCGTCGCTGGCCTTTTACCGGGGCCGGGTAAAGGCCTTCGAAGCCGAGCCCGCGCGCTTCAACGAAACCGCGCGTCCCCGCACAAGCGTGCTGCCGGTGCGTTTCCAGGTCCCGCTGGCGAAGCTGCCCCCCGGTCCCTACACCTGCCAGGTGAGCGTGGTGGATGAAGTGGGACGCAAATTCGCCTTTCCCCGCGCACGCATCGTGCTTCTGCCTGATAATAGACCTTAGGCATGTTGCTCGAAATCACGCACCGGGAATTGCGGCCGGGCACCACGTTGGTGTCGCTGGCGGGCAGCGTCATGCGGGGGCCGGAGAGCGCGGAGATCGAGGCGCTCACCTCCGAACTGCTGAAGAAAGGCTGCCGCCGTCTGATTTTCGACCTCACGGGCGTGAAGCGTATCGACAGCACCGGGATAGGCCGCTTCATCGCGGCGCTCAACAGCGCGCAGCAGGCTGGCGCGGACCTGCGCATGGCCAGCGGACCCGGCTACGTGCGCGACTGCTTCCGCGTCACACGCCTCGACACCATCTTCCCTTTTTTCCCCGACCCGGACGCAGCCGCGGCGGATTAGCCGGCGCCACCAGGTAATACTTTTAAAATCAGTAACATACGTACTGACTTTTCATAAACCCTGCGGGTTCACAACCCACGATGAAAATGAATCCGCGGCCCCCGACCCCTGGCGGTTCCCCTCTCCCCGGACCTCAGGATTGGCAACAAAGGAAAAAGACTTTCCCTCTTTCGCGCTTGTTCGCTGCTGGTTGAATGGCTCGAAGCAACTGATAACGAAGGGGTTATATCCTCTGGAGCGATAGGCTGCAAAATTGCTTTAACGGTCCGTGACGTCTCTCGCGTCCGCGCGCTGTTGCGGCGGGAAGAAGACGGTCGGGTGCGCGTGAGGCATCCGAGCACAGCGGAAGGAGAAGAGTGAATGAAGCGCGTCACAGTTGTTCAGTTTGTCATGGTGCTTATCACGGCCGTACTAATGGTGTCACCTGCGAGTGCCACTATAGTGACCCTGACGGATACCAACTCAACTGCGTTGATTGACCCCGAGAGCCAGAGCGGTATGTATAGCTGGCTCGTCGACGGCAACAGCGTCCTGTACCAGCAGTGGTTCTGGTACCGGGTCGGCAGCAATCCGGAAGCCCCCATCAGCGCCCTCGGGTCGCCGACGGTGACTCAACCGACCCCTGATAAGGCGACGCTGGTCTACACCGGCACGGGGTTCACGATTCAGGTAGAGTACGATTTGACTGGTGGGACTCCCGGCAGCCTGATATCCGATATCGCCGAGACGATTAGAGTAGAAAGGGTGGGCGCCGGCTCGTTGGATTTTCACTTCTTTCAGTATTCCGATTTCGACCTGGGCCCCTCAGCTCTGGACTATGTGAAGATCGACCCCAGCCTGCGGTTCGTCAACCAGATTCCAGGGGCAGGCGGCGGACTGATCATGAGCGAGACTGTGGTCACGCCGAAGCCCAGCCATGCGGAAGCCGGAGCCTGGGGCTCCACTCTGAACAAGTTGCAGGACGGGGTTTGGTCGAATCTGAATGATAACCTCGTGGCCGGACTGGCCGATGTCACGTGGGCATTTCAGTGGGACAAGATGATTTCGAGCACCGCGCCGCTCGTTATCAGCAAAGACAAGATCCTGGGACCGGTGCCTGAGCCCACTACCGTCCTGCTGACCGGCGGCTTGCTCCTGTTCCTCGGCCGCAAGCTCCGGCGGCGGGCTGCCTGACGCCCCGGTGCGGGGTGCGCCCGCTGTAAGGGTGGACCCCGGGTTGGATCACACCGGGCGTAGTCTGCCGGGAGCAACTGTGATGATCTAGGCGGGAATGGCCTTCCGGGAGGCCGGGAAGGTCATTCCCGCTACGTGTGTGTCAAAGGCGATTTGTAGGCCTCCTGGAATCGTTCACGGATCCGGGATCGCAACGGACCTGTCTTACAGCCCCATACGCAAGGACGGAGGACACCGCAAATGGCGCCGTCTCGACTACCGGCTGGCCGTGAGGATCTCGGCTTTTTCCCCTCCAACGCAAGCGGAATCTCGCCGTACGCCGCGATGTTGGAAAGTTCCCTAACGCATTTTGTGTGTGGTTCGCTGAAGCGCGGCCCCCTCCCGGGGGGGAGGGTCGCACCCGAAGTTGCCGACTTCCGGTTGTGTGCAAGTCACCCCCGGCACGCTAACCAATTTAGCTAGCAAAACCACTCGCAGGAGCGGCGGTTTTCCAGCGAAAGAGGAATGACGATATGAAGGCTCTGTATGCTCTGGCATTGGCGGTCGTGCTCTGTCTGACCGCCTTTGCCGCAACTCAATCTGTCAACGTGGCTGTAATCGCCACACGAACGGTAATGAACGGCGGCACCTTGCCTTTGGTCACCGGTGTGAATTTCACGAACATCACGGCGGCCAATGTCACCGACGCCAACTTGGCCGCCTACGATACCGCCCTCTTGAACGTGGCATCGTCAACAGCGTCCGGCGGGTTGGGCTGCAATATGGCGAACCTGCCCGCCGCTGGCAAGACGGCACTGGTGAATTTTGTGAACGCGGGGAAGAAGTTGATCATCTATGACAGCGAGTGCGCGCCGCAGGATTACTCCTGGCTGCCGTATTCGTTCACCACGTCCAATCCGGGAGCCATGGGCGCCCACGGCACCCTGACCATCGTGGAAAACAATTCCCTGGCGAGCAACATCCCGGGAGATCCGAAATACATCGATGCGACCAGGCTCAGCAACAACACCGATGCCGTGGGTGATATGAACGTGATGACCACCTACAATCCCAACTGGTGCGTCAGCATGGCCGGCACGAACATCCTCAACGTTACCGGGCCGGTGCATACCTACGCCAAGCTTGTTTCCGGCGCCAACGAGGGGTTGATCATCTACAACGGGCTGGACACGGACTACATGAGTTCTTCGGTAGACCTCCAGAACATATGGAAGTTCGAGGTCCTTCAGCCCTTCAACCCGTCCGGCCTGCCCTGCGGCCGTACCGTCGTCGGCATTACGTTGAAACCCGACACCGCCACCAACGTGGTGGGAACACAGCATACGGTTACCGCGACGCTCAAGGCGCTGCCGGATATCCCGCAGCCGGGTATTCTGGTTAGCTTCGCCGTCATCGGCGGCCCGAACACCGGAGTTTCGGGAGTCTGCAACCCGGCCGACTGCAAGACCGACACGAACGGCCAGGTGACCTGGACGTACACCGGCACCAATATTGCCGGCACGGACCAGATCCGGGCTTCGTTCGTGGATGCCGCCGGGACAACCATCTACTCGCAGACGGTGACGAAGGTATGGACAGTGCCGCAGAACACTGTCGCGGTGGATGTCAAGCCGCTCTTCTGCCCGAATCCGGTCCTGGCGCGGGAGGGCGTGATCCCGATTGCCGTCGTCGGCACCCTGGCGTTCAACGTCAGCAAGATCGACGTGCCCACGGTGAGGGTGGAAACCGACCTGGTTCCCATTGTGACCTACGTAAAGGATGTCGCCACGCCTTATGCGGGTACCCAGACCGTGCCCACTGACTGCAACAAGATCGGGGCGGACGGTGTGATGGATCTGGTGCTGTTCATCAACAACACCCAACTCTTCGCGAAGTTCGGCCCGGTGGTCCCGGGGAATGTGCTCACGGTGCACGTTACCGGCAAGTTGAAGCCGGCCTACGGAGGCGCCGCGTTCAACGGTTCCGATATCGTGGTTGTCCAGTGATCCTCTGAGGTTCGGTGGGGGCGCCCGGATTCCCGGGCGCCCCCGCCGCGCCATAGCACGCCAAAGTACGCCACGCGCGCTCCGGCGCGTTCCGGCGCGAAACAAAGCTCCTCTTCATCCGTATTCTGTTGCTGAGAGGAGCCCCACCCACTATGAAGTGCTTAATCGTCGTGATGGCCGCCGCGATGCTGCTGCCGGCCGGCTTGTTCGCCGAGGGCGTCACCGTGCGCGCCGATATCCCCTTCCAGTTTCTGGCCGGCGACCAGGTTCTGCCCGCCGGGTCCTACCAGGTGAGATTCGATCCGGAGTTTCGCAAGATCCAATTCCATTCCCCGGAGTCCACCGCCACGCTGTTCCTGCTCACCAAGAGCTTTAAGCGACCCGAGGGCGCACAGGCGGACACCGGCCTGCTGGTGTTCCACAAGTACGGCAACGTCTACGCGCTGCGCAACGTCTGGAACCCCCGGCAGGCAAAGGGTTACGCCGCCCCGGTCTCCAAGGTGGAACGCGAGCTGGCGCGTAGGATGCCTGCCGGCGAAGCTGCGGTCGGCACGCACTAAACTCCCTCGCGGTCGCGGCTCGGTACGCATGTCATTGATCTGGAGCGCGTTGCCGAGCCGCGACTGCCAGGGAGCGGTGGCTGGAACACGGGAACACACATCGCTCAGTGCTGCTGCCCGGGGCCGGCGGGAAGGATGCAGCCGTTCTCCGAAACCGGGCAGCCCACGTGCTCGAACTGCACCGTGGTGTGACGGATGCCGAAACGTTCCGCCAGCAGTTGATTCATGCATTTGAGGATGCGGTTGCTCGCCGACGGCGGCACATCCTCGATCAGCACGTGGCAGCTCAGGGCGTGAGTGCTCGACCCCAGGCTCCAGATGTGCAGGTCGTGCACGTCCAGCACGCCGGAAACCCCCCGGATAGCCGCCGCCACCTCGGCGAAATTCAGCCCCCGCGGCAGGCCCTCGAGCAGAACGTTGAGCGACTCCTTGATGATGTCCCAGGCGCTCCACACGATCAGCCCGCCGATGATGATGGAGAGTATCGGGTCCATGCGGTCCCACCCGGTGTGCCGGATCACCACAGAACCGATGATGATGGCGACCGATCCGAGCGCGTCGCCCATCATGTGGACGAACGCGCTGCGGACGTTGATATCGCTCCGGCGAGCCCGCCGCAGTCCCCACATGATCCCGGTGTTCACCACCAGCCCGAGCGCGGCCACGGTGATCATGATGGTTTCCTTCACCGGCTCCGGACTGCGCAGCCTGTGCCAGCTTTCGTAAAAAATCCACGCCGAGAGGGCGACCAGCGTGAGCGCGTTGACGGAGGCCGCCAGCACGCCCGCACGGCGGTAACCGTAGGTCTTTACTTCATCGGCGGGCCGCGATTCCAGGTTGTAGGCGAACCAGGCCAGCAGCAACGCCAGGGCGTCGGTCAGGTTGTGCCCCGCGTCGGAGAGCAGCGCCAGGCTGCGCGCCTCCAGGCCCGCGATGAACTCCACCGCCACGAACGCCACGGTCGCCACCAGCGACCATCTCAGGACACGGCCGGTTGCCGGGATTTGACTGTGGGAGTGCGCGTGCACCCAGCCTCCAAGTTTTCAGTTTAGCCCGAAGGGGCTCAGAAATTGCAGCACAGGCTCGAGGCGCTCGAGAAGGCGGCGGTCAAGGTTCAGGATCTGAAGAAGCGCGACGAGAAGATCGAGAAGCTCTCCACGGAGCACGGCAAGCTGAAGGAGAAGCTGACCACCGAAATCGGCGACCTGCGGAAGAAAATCGGGCCGGCGGGGTAGGGCGCTCCGAAGAGACTGCGGCGTCGGACAAGTGCAGCGGACGGGCGCCGGACTTGTGTTCCGCCTCACAAAAACGGCAGCGCGGGGGCGTCACCCGGAGAGCCAGGGCGACCGCTGTTTTGCGACTATGGCAACAGAGCAAGGGTTGTGTACGGTGCCGTGCGCCGTACGCCTGCGACAGCCATGGAGACTGAATTGACCAGGAACCAGCCGGCCGCTCGCCACATGTTGGAGGACATCCTGGCGCGGCCGCTCACCAGGCGCTTTCTCGGCGCCATCACACGGCCGGACCACACGGGCGCTTGTTTCTTCGAGCGGGTGTGTGAGCATTACAATAACCCGGGCCTGGCGGACGCGCGGCGCCTGAGATGGCGCGTTTCGGAAGCCCTTATCGACTACGCGCTGCGGCGTGCGCATCTGGAACGGGAGCTCATGACCAGGAAGCTGTTTCACCACCAGCCCACGGTCCGCGCGCTCGCGCTGACGGGACGCAGCATCGCCCGCTACGGCTTGAGCGCGCCGCAGCGGTTCGCCGCTCCGCTGATGGTTGTCTGGAACATCACCCAGGCGTGCAACCTGCGATGCGTCCATTGTTATCAGAACGCGACAGCGGCGCGGGCGGCCGGTGAGCTGACGCTCGAGGAAAAGCTCGACGCGGTGGACCAGATGGGCGCCGCGGGGGTGCCGTTCCTGGCGATTGCCGGAGGCGAGCCGCTGGTCTCCAGGGACCTCTGGCCGGTACTGGAGCGGGCCCGGGAGCGCCGGATTCACGTCACGCTGGCGACCAACGGCACGCTGCTGACCAGGGAGACGGTGGCGCGACTGATTGCCGCCGGCGTCAAGTACGTGGAGGTGAGCGTAGATAGCGTCGTGCCGGAAGAGCATGACGGCTTTCGCGGACAGCCGGGGGCGTGGCGGCGGTCCGTGGAGGGGATCCGGAACTCGGTGGCGGGCGGCATGCGCACGGGGTTGGCCACCTGTTTCACCAGGCGGACGGTGAAGAGCGTGGATGAAGTGGTGGAGTTCGCCATCGCGCTCGGCTGCCGGACCTTCTCGCACTTCAACTTCATTCCTGTCGGGCGCGGCGGCGGCATGGCGGACGCGGACCTGACGCCCGCGCAAAGGGAATGGCTGATGCGGAAGCTGGTGGGGCACTTGCAGGAAGGCAGGATCACGATCATCTCGACGGCGCCTCAGTTTGGCCGCTCCTGCGTGGCCTATGCGCCCGCCGATGGCATTTTCGCCACCGGACATGCCGGCACCGGGCGGGGACCGCAGACCATGGTTCTCTCCCGCTATATCGGGGGCTGCGGCGCGGGCCGGTGCTACTGCGCGATTCAACCGAACGGCGACATCACACCGTGCGTTTACATCTCCTCATTGAAGGTTGGCAACCTGAGGCAGCAGTCCTTCGCGGATATCTGGGAATGCCCGCTTTTTGGAGTGTTGTCCGATCGCGACGACCGCGGCGACCACTGCGCCGTGTGCGTGGACCGCGCTTATTGCGGCGGTTGCCGCGCGCGGTCTTTCGCTTATCTGGATGACATTCGCGCGGGCGACCCGGGCTGCGCCCGCAACCAGGAACTGTGGGACTGCATGGCCGCGCGGGCAGACGGGGATTTCGAGGCCATCGGCAGGACCGGGTAGCAGCGCCCGAGCCCCGCGCCGGTCAGGACACCAGGCGGTTCGGCCGCCGCCAGTGGATTCGGGCCACGAAGACGCTGTTATCGCTGCCGTACTTTTCGCACCCACGCGGCTGCATCCATTCGGCGACGGTAACCCAGGTTTCGTCGCGGGTCACGTTGACCACCCCGAAGTTGCCCAGGCGGGCTCCGCGCTGCGGCGCCAAAATGCGTTCCGTGGCGCGGATCACGCACAGCCGCTTGGGGTCCCCGCGGCCCATGAATAACGGCGCGCGGTGGCCGAAGACGTGATCGTTGCCGGCGCCGCGGCGGGTGTAGACCAGATACAGCGCGTCGCTGTGTGTCACCCAGTGCTGCTGCGTGTTGTAGTTGCGCAGTTCGGAGCCGTCGTCCGTGTCGAAGTGCAAACCGTCGGAGCCTGATGTTACGTAACCGCGGACATCGTTGCGAAGGGTCAGATAGAAGCGCCCCTGGAAGCGGGTGAGCGACGGCTCGCCGTAGCCCCTGGCGATGCCGGTTCTCAATTCGTCGCCGTGCTCGAGGAACCGCAGGGTGCGCCCGTCGAAAGCGCAGCGCGCCACCGTGCCGGCGGATGGCGCCATACCGTCGCTGAAGTACAGGGACAGCAGAATCTCGCCGTTCTCCAGGTCCACGCGCTGCGGGCAACCGGCGCCGGAACTGAGGTATTTCGGTTCGTCCGGCATCTCCATGGTCCGCCAGGCGGTCCAGGCGCGCGCCCGGGCCCCCGCGGCGGCATAGAGGAACTGCCTTCGGTTGATGATCGACTTACTCCTCGACACGCAGTTTCGCCAGGTAAACGGCGGTCTTTCCTTCGTGCGAGGAGTAATACATGACCCATAACATCCCCCGATGCCATGCGAAGCCCGGGTAACTCGAATCGCCGGCGCTCGGCAGGGTCAGTGACGGTTCCCAGGCGGTGTAACTCAACGGTCCCAGCGCGGTCCGGGGCGTCCTGCGGTCGCCGCCCGGAAACACGCGGCCGCCGGCGATCATGGCGCCGGAGGGAAGCACGATGAAGTTCGGCCCGCCGATGTAGTGGGCCGTCTTGCTCCACTGCCATTGTTGGAACGGCGGCGCGCTCAGCCCGATCATGGCCAGGTCGCCGTCGTCCCAAACCCGGCGCATGAGCGCGGCCATGCGGCCGTCGGGCAGGAAGCGCAGGGTGGTTTCATCTCCCCCGGGCACGTTCAGTTCGGCGACGCTGTCCCAGGCCAGGCCGTCCACGCTGGTCACCAACCTGACGCGGCGGGGATTCGCGGGCATCTCTTTGGATGGCGATCCGTACTTGGAGACGCCGTAGGCGCGGCCGCCGTGCCATGTCACGCGCCAGAGCCAGTGGCCGGGTTCGAGGATTCTGCGCGGGGCGGTCCAGCGGGAGCCGTCGCCCGAAAACATGACGCGCGGCTGCCGCCCCGCGTAGCGTCCCGCGGGGTATTCCGAGCCGCCCGCCACGATCATGAGCCGGCCGTCCGCGGTGATGGAGAAGTGCGGATCACGCAGGTCGATTCCTTTTTCCGCGATCCGCGCTGCGGCCTTCCAGGCCTCGCCATCGCGAGAGGCGATCACGCGCAACTTGCCGTCGTCCTCCTCTCCCGGCCTGGCGACATGCCGGCGGCCCTCCCGGAAGACGCAGAACCAGCGGTCACGGAAGCGGATGATGTCGCCGAACGCGCTGTGGGGCGCCTGGTCCCAGATGCGGCGCACGGATATCACCTCGAGCTGCGGGGCGGCCAGCAGCAGCAATGCGATCACGGGCATGGCGGCTACCAGGATATCTTCCCGCCGAGCGTGATGCGCCGCTGGGTGTTGCCCGCGCCTACGGTGGTGATGGTCCCGAACGACCCGCTGGTGGGGGAGACGTTGGGCGTCGAGAGAGGCGTTTCGTTCAGCGCGTCCACAGCCTCTGCGCGGAATTGCAGCCGCACGCGTTCGGCGATCTTGAAATCTTTGAACAGCGAAAGGTTGGTGATGTTGACGCCGGGCGCCCGCACGCCGTTCAAGCGCAAGGGGAACGTGCGCAGGTTGCTCGCCAGTTGCTGGGCGGAGTTCCTGTTGAAACCCGCATCCACGTTGAACCAGCGGTTGGGGGTCCGCTGGGAATGCGGCAGCGCAATGTCTTTGATGTTGCCGGTGAAGAGAATGTTCCCCCATTCCAGGGGGCGTCCGCTCTGCACCTGCCACACGCCGTTGAGGGCCCAGCCGCCGACGGCGAGATCCAGCCAGCGGTTGGAGTTGGCGAAACGCCGGCCCTTGCCGAAGGGGAGCTCGTATACGCCGGTCATGGCCAGGACGTGCGTCTGATCGATGGCCGCCACCACCTCGTGGGGACGCGCATCGCCGCCGTTCAGGTAGCTGACCGCCTCCATGTTTTTCGAGAACGTGTAGCTTGCCTGCAACGTGTATCCCGCCGCGAAGCGTCTCTCCACCCTGGCTTGCAGCGCGTGATACCACGCGTAGCCGTCATTGGCGGCGGCGCCGACGCTGGTGTAGTGCGGGTAGGCCGAGAGGAGCTGCTGGCGCTGCACGTTGGTGCTTTGCAGCGCGGTGCCGGCAAACTGCGCGATGGTGGCGAACGGGTTTCGCACCTGCGCGGTGAGATAGGAGATCGTGGCATCGTCGCGGACCGGGCGGGTGCTCAGGTAGTGGTTGGGGAGCGCGCTCAACGCGCGGGAGACGGCCAGGCCCGTGCTGCGGTTGCCCATGTATCCGATGTCGGCCAGGAAACGCGCGGGCAGTTCCCGCTGGACGTTGAATCCCCAGCGCTGGGTATATGCGTCGTGAAGGCCGGGGTTGACGACGCTGATGCCCTGGCCGAGGTAGGTGGCCAGCCCCTGCGCTGCGCCCTGGGGCTCGAGCAACCCGTCCGGGAAGGGGTTGGCCATGGAGGCGCGGAAGGTGACGCCGTTGTCGAGGCTCGCCACCAGCGGCGTGGTCTGGCTGAACCCGGGTTGGCTGGCGTCGAACTGATCGGAGCCAAAGGGCGAGAAGAAGATGCCGTAGCCGCCGCGCAACGCCGTCCGGGGCGTCAACTGGTATGCGAAGCCGATGCGGGGGGAGAAGTTGTTGCGGTCGGGATCCACATAGCCGCGCGGGGCGCCATCCCGGCCGGCAAACAGCAGGCCGCCGGTCACGCGGAACTGGGCCGCCGGAATTTCAGGGATGGGGCTCAGCGCGTAGTTGGCGCGCGCGGCCGCCTCCACCGGGCTGGGAGTTCCGTAGGCGAAGCCGCGGGTCGCGCGATTGTAGCGCTCCGTGGTCGGGGTATCGTAGTCCCAGCGCAGGCCGATGTTCACGGTGAGGCGGCGGCCGATCTTCCAGTCGTCCTGCGCGAACAGGCCCCAGTACTGGGAGGCTTCCGCCACGGAGGCGTTGCGGCTGATGGAGCCGCCCGTGGGCAGCCCGAGCAGGAACGAGGCCAGGCCCTGTCCGATGGGCGCCGCGGCGGAATTATCCAGCGGCCCGCGGGTCCAGGTCTGGGTGAACTGCATGGCGGGCGAGATGTTGCCGAGACTCCAGTTGTTTTCGAACATCAGCCGCGATTCAATCCCGAAGCGCACGGTGTGATTGCCGCGGACGTGGGTGCCCTGAGCGATCAGGTTGTGATACGTAGTACGGGGACGCGATCCGCTGCCGCCGCCGATGCCGGTGTTCCCCGTAATCGTAAGCTGGGGCAGGGTGGTGAGAGACGAATCGAGTCGAGAAACCAGGGCGCTGTTGATTCCCAGGGCGGCCAGGTCGAAGCCCAGGCTGGGCGGAGCGGTGTCATCGCGGAAGCGGTTCAAGCCGTAGCGGAAGTTGAGAATCGTGGATGCCGCGGGAACCCAGGTGTGTTCGAATGTCAGCCCGCGCTGCCGGCGCTCCCGGATGGTGCCCGTCGCGTCGTTGTGGAAGTAGCGGTCGCTCTGCGGGTCGGTGTAGGCCATGTTGAAGGACACGAAGAAGCGGTGGCGTTCGTTTACGGTGTGATCCACGCGCCCGAGGTAGCCTTTGTAGGGCGAATCCGCCATGTTCGGGTCCGTGTAGTTGTTGGTGCCGTCGGGGCTGCCAGTGGCGTTGGGCAGGGGGTAATACTCGAGGAGCTTCTTCGAGAGCGCATTGATGCGGCTGGCCGGGACCAGGTTGCCCGCCAGCGGCAGGCGGCTGTAGCGCCCGCCCGCGATGGGTGTGATGGTGGCCGGATCATAGATCTGGTACTGCGAGCCGAGCCTCAGCAAAGCCGAAAAATCGCCCAGCCGTTGCTCCGCCGTGGGGACCGTGTAGGAGGCCCGCGCGGCGCGCTGCCGGTCGACGCCGTCGCCGCCGAAGGTCCAGAACGTGCGGCTGCGGCCGTTGTAAATGCCGGGGAGGTACAGGGGCCCGCCCATGTTGCCCTGCAAACGCAGGACGCGCTGGGGCGGCCAGTTCCTCTCGATCTTCTCCGGAGTCACGGGGCCGGTCTTGGGATCATTGATGGCGTTGCTGGTGAACAGGTCCTTGGCGATCATGCCGCGGCTCAGGTTCTGGTAAACCATGCTGCCGTGGAGGGTGTTGGTGCCGCTGCGCATCACCATGTTGACGTGGCCGCCCAGGAAGCGCCCGAGCGAGGCGTCGTAGGCCGCGGTGGTCACCCGCACCTCCTGCACCATTTCCTGCGGAGGATTCAAGGTGAATCCGCCGGCACGCGTCATCATCGGGGTGCCGTCAAGGGCGAACTCGTTGGCGCCGGGACGGCCGCCGCCGATCGAGGTCGAACTGCCGCTGCCGAGCGCGTCCGGCGGCCACAGGTTGGTCACCGCGGTGGTGGTGGAAGCGCCGGGCACGAATTGCAGTTGATAGATGGCGCTGTTGCCGGGCGTGGGCAGGTCTTGAATGCGCCGGGTGTCCACGACCTGCCCGACCGTGGCGTTGGCGGTTTCGAGCAGGGGAGTTTCGGCCGTCACGGTGACGGTATCGGAAACCGCGCCCACTTCGAGCGGGACCTCCAGGTTCAGCACATCGCCCACCCGCACCTGAAGCGGCTGGCGCGAGTACGTTTTGAAGCCGGCTCGCGCCACCGTCAACCGGAAGGCGCCCGGATTCAGGTTGCGCACCAGGAAGTTGCCTTCGGTGTTGGTGGTGGTGGGGATGACGACGTTGGTTTCGAGATTGGTGACTTCGACCTTCGCTCCGGCAATCACGGCTGAAGACGCATCCACAACGCGCCCGCGTATCTCGCCGGTAGGCGTTTGGGCCAGAGCGGCCCACAGGGCGGCGGAGAGCCAGGCGGCAACGAGCCTGAACCGCGGATCCATAGGGGACCTCCACTCGGTATCGATAACGATAGCAGTATATGGAGAGCCCCGGTGGTTGTCAACCGGCCCCGGGAGGCCAACGGGATGTCATAGAATACTTTCACCATGCGTGCCGCTAGCCTGCTTCTCTTCGCCGCCTGCGTCCTACAGGCCCAGAACGCCACCCGGCCCGGCCGTTTCCATGTGGAACACCCGACGCTGCTGAACCTCGGATTTGAATGGGCCATCGAGGGGGACGCCAACCGTAACGCCACTGTCGAGGTCCGTTTCCGCAAGGCGGGCGCCACCGTGTGGCGGGCGGCGCTGCCGCTGCTGCGCATTGGCGGAGAACGGGTGTACCGCGATGACTACCGCATGACCTACACGGTCCCCGACGGCTTCGCGGGGAGCATCCTGAACCTGGAGCCCGCCACCAGCTATGAATGCGAGTTCACGTTGCGCGATCCGGACGGCGTCGAGGGCCAGGCGCGGCAGCGCGTCACGGTGGCCACACGGGCGGAACCGAAATCGTACCAGGGCGGGCGCGTCCTCCATGTTTATCCCCCCGACCATGCAGGCCCCCGCCAGGAGCCCAGCTTCATCGGCCTGAAGCACGCTTATTACGGCCCCGGCCGCGGCGATTGGACCGCGGTCCGCATGAACAAGGCGCAGCCGGGCGACACCATCCTGGTACACGCGGGCCTGTACCGCGCCGAGCGTCTGAACTACGTCGACCCGCTCAGCGCGCCGTTCACCGGGTCCTGGTCGCTGTCTTTGAAGGGCACGGCGGAGAAGCCCATCACCATCAAAGGGGCCGGCGACGGGGAAGCCATCTTCGACGGCGCGGGCAGCCACAAGCTCTTCGACGTGATGGCCACCCGCCACCACATCTTCGAAGGCCTGACCTTCCGCAACACCGACATCGTCTTTTTCGCGGGCGATAAGGAAGTGATGGGCGCGGTGGCTCTCACGGTCCGCAACTGCCGTTTCGAGGACGTGGGCGTGGGGGTGTGGACGGAGAACGCGGATTCGAGCGATTTCTTCATCTCCGACAATCTCTTCCTGGGCCGCGAAGACCGGATGCGGGTGATCGGCTGGAACCAGGCCGGCTCGCGCGCAGCAGGCATTTATCCATCGCACCAACTGCGGAGTTTTTTCGCCGTCAAGGTCTACGGGCCCGGGCACATCATCGCCCACAACGCGGTCGCCTACTTTCACGATGGCATCTGCGTCTCGACCTACGGGCCGCCGGACGCCGATCCCGAGCGCCGCGCTTCCTCCATCGACATCTACAACAACGACATCCACCTCTCCAACGACGACTTCATCGAATCCGACGGGGGCGTACACAACATCCGCGTCTTTCAGAACCGCGGCGTCAACGCCGCTCACAACGGTTACAGCGCGCAGCCCGTGTTCGGCGGGCCGGTCTACTTCTACCGCAACCTGCTCTATCACGTTCCCGGCGGCGGGGCCTTCAAGTTCACCGCGGTGCCCGCCGGCATTCTCGCCTACCACAACACGATGATCGCCGAACAGACCGCGCCGGGACCTTACTCGAACACCCACTTTCGCAACAACCTGTTTCTGGGCCGCGACGCGCCCAACCGCGGCATCATGACGTGGGGCAACGCGACGGCGAGCTACAGCAGCGACTACAACGGCTTCCGCCCCAACCGCGGCGTGGGCCGCCAGTACACCTGGCTCGCGCCCGCGCCCGGCAAGACGGCCTACCAGCCGGCCCAGGCGGACCGGCGCGGTTTCGCCACCCTGGCCGAGTTTCAGAAAGCCACCGGCCAGGAGGCGCACGGCATCGAAGTGGATTACGACATTTTCGAGAATTTGCCGCAGCCGGATGCGGCGCGCCGCCACCACGTGTACCACTCTATGGATTTCAGTTTCCGGCTGAAGGCGAACTCCACAGCCGTGGACGCCGGCGTGGTTCTGCCCACCATCAACGACAGCTTCACGGGGAAGGCGCCCGACCTCGGCGCCCTGGAGCTGAACCAGCCGGAACCGCACTACGGCCCTCGCTGGATCACCTGGAAGCCGTTCTACCGGTAGAGGCGTCAGGCAAGCTGCCGGTAGGAGCCCATGATGTGCTCCTCGAAGGCCGCCTTGATGGCCGCTTCGTCGCGCGAGCGCAGGGCGTCCACGATGGGTTGATGCGGGCGCACCGCCGGCGAGATGTTGTGGAACCGCCGGCTGCGCTGAATGCTGAGAAAGGCGAACAGCGGGATGGTCAGATATTCCAGCGTGCGGTACAACGTCTTGTTGCCTGACATTTCCCAGACGGCGCGGTGGAAGTTCAGATCGGCCGCCGAGAAGCCGAAGTAGTCTTCGGCGGCACGCGCCGCGTCCATGTCCCGCAGCTTGCGCTCGAGAAGCTGGAAATCATCGCCGGTAAGCCGCGGGGCGGCCTGCACGCCGGCCATGCCTTCCAGCGCGGCGCGAAGCTGCGCGCGCTCGGCGATCTCCTCCTGGCTGAGGCGCGTGACGACGGTTTCCTTGTTGGGTTTGCGGACCACCAGGCCCCGGTGCTCCAACTCGATGAGCGCTTCGCGCACGGTGGCCTGGCTCACGCCGAAATCGCGCGCCAGGTGGGCCTCGCGCAGCGCGTCGCCGGGGCTGAGTTGTCCGGAGAAGATGGAGGCGCGGAGCGTTTCGAGCACCTGGGCGCGGATGGAGCCGGTGCGTAGCGGCTGGAATCCGGGGCCTTCGCGCCGGGAAATTGACACGCGAGCCATTCGCGTAATAGTCTACCGTTAGCGTTACCGATAATGCAATGCGGAAGACGGCTCGATTCTGGCTTTTCTACGCTTCCGCCGCCTTGATGGGGCAGAGCCTGCCGCCGCGGCTCGAAAGCGCCTGCCGGCCGTGGGGGGAGCGCGCCTGGGAGTGCGCCCACCGCTCTGAGGCTCTGGGCGGCGAGGAGCGGTACTCGCTCTTCGTGCCGGCGCATCTCGCGAGCCCGCCCACGCTTGTCGTGCTTCTACACGGCAGCGGAAGAAACCACCGCACGCTTGTGGAGCAGCCGTCCACGCGCGCGGCGCTCGACTCCAGCGGCCACGTGATCCTCATGCCCGACGGCGGCGCTTCCTGGTGGATCGCGCGGGGGTATCCGGAGCACGTGGTCGAATTGACCGAACTGGTGGGGCGGGCTTTCGGCATCCCGCCGGAGCGCCGGGGCTGCGGCGGCTGGAGCATGGGGGCCTACGGATCCATACGGCTGATGGAGCGGCATGCGGGCGCGTTCGTCTCCTGGACGGGCATTCTGGGCCTGCTGGATTTTCCCAACGAGGGTTACACCGGGCGCGATAACCATGCCGTGCCGGCGGTGTTCGGCCCGCGGCCGGAATGGCCCCGCCACAATCCGATGGGCGGCGCCGCGGCGCTGCGGGGGAAACGGCTGTGGTTCGCCACCGGAAAGGACGCCTTCGACTACCGCATGAACCTGGCCTTTCACCGGAAGCTGGAAGAACTGAATATCGCGCACGAATTCAAGACGCTGGCGGGCGGCCACGTTTTCGCGGTCGTCGCCGAAGCGCTGCCGGAGGCGCTGCGCTTCCACGAACGCGCGCTGGGAGCGGTCCATGCCCGTTAGGCTGGCCGCGGACCTGTGCGTGGCGGGAGGCGGGATGGCCGGGGTGTGCGCGGCTCTGGCAGCCGCGCGCCGCGGGGCGCGGGTGGCGCTGGTGCAGGATCGCAGCGTGCTGGGCGGCAACGCGTCGTCGGAAGTGCGCATGCACATTTCCGGCGCGTCGTGTTCGGGCAAGCGGCCGGGGGCGCGGGAGAGCGGCATCATCGACGAATTGCGCGTGGAAGACAGCGTCCGCAACCCCGACCGCCGCTGGCCGATGTTCGACCTGCTGCTCTATGACAAAGTCGCGAGCGAGCCGGGGATCACCCTGCTGCTCGATACCGCCTGCACCGGCTGCGAAGTTGACGGCGGCTTCATCCGCCGCGTCCGCGCGCTGCGTTGCTCCACCGAAGACGAGTTCGAAATTGAAGCGCCGTTCTATGCCGATTGCTCCGGCGACGGGCGCCTGGGAAAAGAAGCGGGCGCCGATTTCCGCGTGGGCCGCGAGGCCCGCGGCGAATTCGGCGAGCCGCACGCCGTCCCGGAGGCGGACGCGAAAACGCTCGGCAGCACGATTCTGTTCAGCGCCAGCCGGAAGGACGGCCCGCGTCCTTTTGCCGCGCCCGCCTGGGCGCGCCGTTTCACCGCGGCCGATCTGCGGCTGCGCAGCCATCGGGAGCGGGAGTTCGGCTACTGGTGGGTGGAGTGGGGCGGTGAACTCGATACCATCCGCGACAATGCGGGCATACGCCACGAACTGCTGCGCATCGCGCTCGGCGTCTGGGACCACGTCAAGAACGGCTGCCGCTGCCAAGAGCACGGCGCCGCATATGACAAGTGGCTGGAAGCGGACGCCGCGGCCGCGCCCGCCTTAGACGCCCGAAACTGGAGTCTGGATTGGATCGGCATGCTGCCGGGAAAGCGCGAATCGCGCCGCTTTCTCGGGCCCCACGTACTCACGGAAAACGACGTCGCCGGGGGCCGCATCTTCGAGGACGAGGTGGCTTACGGCGGCTGGTGGCTGGACCTGCATCCGCCGGCGGGTGTGGATGCGGTGGGGGAGTACCCGTGTACGCAGATCGACGTGCCGCACCTCTACTCCATCCCGTTGCGGGCGCTGTATTCGCGCAACATACACAACCTGTTTTTCGCTGGGCGCAATATTTCGGCCACGCACGTTGCACAGGCTTCCACGCGCGTGATGGCCACCTGCGCCCTGACGGGGCAAGCCGTGGGAACGGCGGCGGCGCTGGCCTGCCAGACGGGACTCGCTCGGGCGGCGGACCTGGCCGGCGCGCCGCACCTCGGCCGCCTCCAGCAGTGGCTGATCGAGGATGACATGTTCCTGCTCGCTGCGCGCGGGACCGGCGAGCGCGACCTGGCGCGCACGGCCGCGATCAGGGCGTCCTCGGAAGCGCCGGGGCATGCGGCCGCGCAGGTCGCGAACGGCCTCACGCGCGCTACCGCGCCGCGATTCCATCCCAGCCTGCCGGAGTGCTCGAACCAGTGGCGGGCGGCCGCGTTGCCGGCCTGGATCGAGCTCGCCTGGCCGGAACCGGTGACGATTCGCGAAATCCAGATCACCTTTGACACGGGCTTCGAGCGCGAGCTGGCGCTCTCGCTGAGCGACGCGTTCACCGCCAGGATGATCCGGGGGCCGCAGCCCGAAACCGTGGCCGATTACGATCTCATCTGCGGCGGCACGGTGACGGAGGTTCGCGGCAACTATCTCCGGAAGAGGAGACACGCGCTCAGTCGGCCCGTCATCGCCGATTCGGTGCGGCTGGCGGTAAGGCGCACGCACGGGGACCCGGCGGCGCGGGTGTTCGAGATTCGAGCGTATTAGTATGCAACGCCTGAATGGTGTGATCGTGCCCATGGTCAGCCCGCTCACGGCCGAGGGGGAAATCGACGAGGAGTCCACCGCGCGGCTCGTCGAGCACCTGCTGGCGGGGGGTGTGAGCGGCGTCTTCGCCCTCGGCAGCTCCGGCGAGTGCGTGGCGCTGGCGTGGCCGAAACAGCTCCGGCTTCTGCGCGCGGTGGTCAAGTGCGTGCGCGGCCGCGTGCCGGTGTGCGCGGGTCTTTGCTCGAACTCGCTCGAAGAGACGTTTGAGCGCGCGGGCGCCATCGCGGAGGCCGGCGCCGATTTCGCCGTGGTGCTCACGCCGTATTATTTCCGGACTTCGCAACGCGAAATGGTGCGCTTCTTCGGCGCGGTTGCGGACCGCTCGCCGCTTCCGGTGGTGGCTTACAACATCCCTTTCCGCACCAACAACACTCTCGAGCCGCCCACCATCAATGAGCTGCGCCGGCATCCCAACTTCGTGGGCCTCAAGGACACGGTGAACGACTTTGCGCGCACCCTGGCGATTCTGGGCGACGTGCGCGGGGACGCGTCGTTCAGTTACATGCACGGCAACGAATTGTTGGCGCTGCCGGCGGCGGCGGCGGGCGCGGCCGGATGCGTGGTCAGCATCGCCAACTTCGCGCCGGCGTTCATGGTGGAGGCGTGGAACGCGGCGGCGGGCGGCGCGCCGGACGCCATCGCGCGCTACCAGCCGCGCATCGCCGCCCTGATGAAAGTCTTCGGACTGCTGGAGGCCAGGCCGCAGGATTCCACCGTGCTGCGTTTGATGGCGATCAAGGCGGCGCTCGAGGTTTTGGGCGTCATGAAGTCGCACATGGCGCAGCTCGCGCCCGCGCCCAGCGACGAGCTGCTGGCGCCTGTGCGGAGGTTTGTGGAGGAGAACGAGATCCTTCCGAGGAGCGCTTTATGAGAGCCGCACTTTTTCTGCTTGCCCTGCCGTGCTTTGCGGGAGAAGCCAGGATCGTCGATGTGCACCGCATCTGGGACCAGGCGCCGCACAACGCTTTCACCGACCTGGCCCGCTTCCGCAACCGCTGGTACTGCGTATTCCGCGAAGGCTCCGGACACGGTTCTCCCGATGGCCGCCTGCGTGTCATCACCTCCCGGGACGGCGCTCGGTGGGAGTCCGCGGCGCTGATCGAATCGGCCGAGGGCGACCTGCGCGACGCCAAGATCAGTGTCACGCCGGACGGCCGGCTGATGCTGATGGGAGCGGTCGCGCTGCGGCAACCCGCGCCACACCGCCACCAATCGCTCGCCTGGTTTTCCCACGACGGGCGCACCTGGGGCGCCGCGCAAAACGTTGGCGACCCGGACTTCTGGCTCTGGCGGGTGACCTGGCACAAAGGGACCGCTTACGGTTTCGGCTACAACACCAACCGCGACCGCAACCTGCGGACGCTGCGGCTGTACGCTTCGAGCGACGGCCGCAGTTATAAGCGGCTGATCGAAGACGCCGGGGTACGCAACTCGCCGGGGGAATCGGCCATCCGCTTCGATGGCGAACGGGCCATCGCGCTCCTGCGCCGCGACCCGTACGGCGGCAAGCCGCCGATCCCCGCCGCCTCCGCCACGGCGCTCATCGGTTCCGCCGTCCCGCCTTACCTGGAATGGACGTGGAAGGATACGGGCGTCCAGATCGGAGGGCCGAACTTCATCGCCGCGCCCGGCTCGCGTTGGGTGGCCGCGGTGCGGCTGCACAAGCCGGCGACGCGCACGGCGCTGTGCTGGCTCGATCCCACCGAAGGAAAGCTGACAGAGTTTCTCGAGTTGCCCTCGAAAGGAGATTGCTCTTACGCCGGGCTGGTGATGCACCAGGGACTTCTCTGGGTGAGTTACTACTCCTCCCACGAAGGAAAAACGTCGATCTATCTGGCCAAGGTCAGGCTGCCCTGAGCGGCGCGGGCGATATCGCGCGTCATGAAGAAGCGGTAGCCGGCAAGCAGGAAAAGGCCCGCCACAACGAACACGCTCGAGATGGCGGCGAACACCGTGGCCAGTCCCAGGCCGGACTTCATCACGGCGGCCAGCAGTACACCCGCGCCGCCCGCCGCGGTGGCGCAGGTGTTCATGATCCCGATGGCCGTGGAGCGCAGCTCCGGCGGAACCACGTCGCACAGCGTGGGATTCTCGTTGGACTGTCCCATCCCCCTGAGAAGGCTGAACAGCGAGACCGCGAAGGCGACCGTGGCGAACCCCGGCTTCCCCATGAACAGCAGCAGGAACGGCGCGGCGGCCAGGTAGGTGAGGCTCTGAAAGAGCATCCGGTTGCGCAGTTGCCGCGTCGCGAAGCGGTCCGAAAGCCAGCCGCCGGCGCCGATCCCGATCACCGTCGAAACCTGTAGCATAAAGGCGCCCGCGAATCCGGCGGCGGCCAGGTTCATGCCGAATTCGTCGCGGAAGTAAAGGGGCAACCACGTGAGAAAGATCCAGATCCCGATCCCGGCGAGCATGGCCTTGACCAGCAGGATCAGGTAGGAGGGGATGCGGGCGAGGCGCCACAGCCCCGCTTTCAGCGGCACCCGCGCGGGCGGCATCCCGCCGGGCCGGGACGGCCCATCGCTCAACACGCGCGCCGCCGCCACGGCGATCAGCAATCCGGCGGCGCCCAAAACCCAGAAGCCGGAACGCCATCCGAAGCGGTCCGCGAAGTAGCCGGCGAAGGTGCCGCCCGCCACCACCCCGAAATTCAACCCCACGGAGTGCAGACCCATGGCGGTTCCGCGCGTCGAGGTTTGGTGATGCGCCGCCAGCAGCGCGGTGGCGGCGGGCAGGTACATGCTCTCGAACACGCCCAGCAGGACACGCATGGCGAGCAGCATGCCGAGCCCGGAGGCGAGTCCCGTGCCTATCGTCACCAGGCTCCAGGCCGCCAGGCTGATGGCCACCAGGCGGCTGCGCGAGCAGCGGTCCGCGAGCACGCCGGAGACGGGCGAGGCCAGGCTGTAGCTCCACAGAAAGAAGCTGCCGAGCGAACCCAGAGCGACGTCGCTCAGGCCGAGGTCGTGGCGCAGCGGAGCCAGCACGCTGGAGATGGCGGCGCGATCCGCGTAGTTGAGCGCGGCGGCCGCGGCCAGCATGGCCGCGATCCTCCACTTGAGTGCCAAGGCGCGCTTCACCAGGCGATTTCAGGTTTGGCGAAATCCCCCGCCATCCTGGCGGGCAGCCTCCAGACGTGCGTCCCCTCGCGGTCGGTGAAATACAGAGCCGAGTCCGAGGGCTTCAGCGGGTCGCCGTCGGCCCACAGGGCGTAAAAGCCGGGATGGGCGTCGACCGGTTTGCGCGCGTAGGTGTGGTTGAAGCGGCTGTTGCGGGTGAGTTGCTTAACGGCCTTCCAACCGCGGCCCTGGTCGCGGCTGATCCACATCACCATGTCCCCGCCCGTGCCGTAGGGCTGCGGGCCGGGCAAGGTGGGGGCGATGACGCGCCAGGCGCCATCCGGTTCGATATAGAGCGAACCGAAGTCGTAGTTGTGGTCGGAAGTGGTGAATCGCCGGATGTCCCACTGTTTGCCGGTCCAGCGCGCGGTGTACCAGATGCGCGGATCGTTGGCCGGCCCGGACTCGTAGCCTTTGCTGGTGAGATACAGGATAACCGGGTGGCCCTGGGCATCCATCTGCACGGTCTTGAGATAGGCCAGCAGTTTCTCCGATTCGTAGTCGTGGACCAGCGCGGGGTTCTTCACCTGGGTGAGCGGCGGCTGGATGACCTTGCCGTCCACCGTCTTCCAGGTCTTGCCCATGTCGGCGGTTTCCAGGTAGTAAAGGTTGGTCCGGCTGTTCACGCCCCCGGGCGAGGGGTGGTAGTTGAACACCGTGGCGACCCGCGAGCCCTGCCGGCAGGTGATCTGGTAGTTGCCCTGGATGATGCGGGCCAGCGGCCGCGGTTCGCTCCACTGGCGCCCGTCGCGGCTGGTCATCCAGAACAGGCTGCGGCCCTTGTCCATGTACCGGGTGTGCGGGAACAAGAAGCCCTGGCCGGGGAGGAAGTGGGCGTGGCCGTAAGAGAAATTGCCGCTCCACACGCGCTCGAACTCGTCAATCGAATAGGGCTTGCGGCTCTTGTGAATGAAGGACTCGCGCGATGTGCCGTGGGAGTTGGAGAAGACCCAGATGTAACCGGCGTCGTCCAGGATCATCACGGGGTTGTCGTGCGCGTCCTCGGTCTTCTTGTTGAGCAGGATCCTGGGACGGGGCACCTGCCCGGTGGCATGGTCGTAGTAAGAGACCATGTGGAGCAGTTCCTGCTTGCCTTCCACGGTGCCGCCATAGACGAAGAACGTCTTGTTGGCCGCCTTGGCATAGCAGGCGATGGGCGATTGCTGCTGCGGGTAGGTGGCGAATCCGCCGCTGTATTTGTAGGCGTATTGATCGTTCGAGGGCTGGTTGTAATACCAGATCCCGCGGTATCCGGTGTCGCGGGGCAGGGGCTGAGCGGCCGCGGAGAAGACCAGCGGGGCCGCCGCGATCAGTCGTAGTTTCATGGTTGTCAGAAGCTCAAGCGCAGCGCGAAACGGATCTCCCGCTGGTCGCTGGCGCTGGTGATTTCAGTGTAGCCGCCCAGCGAGCGGATGCTGCCGTCCGCATTCAGGATCATGCTGGAGACGGTGGCGCCGGGATTGCCGAAGTGCGGCGTGTTGCTGACGTTGAATGCCTCGGAGCGGAAGTGGAGTTTCACCTTCTCCGTGAGGCGGAACTCGCGGAACAGCCCGAGATCGAGCTGAACCACGCCGGGGCCGCGCAGAATGTTCAACCCCGCGTTGCCGAAGCGCACGTCGGTGACGGCGCGGAAGGCCAGCGGATCGAAGAAGGAAGATCCCTTGCCGACGTTGCCGAGGATCTCCACTTTGGGCTTCACCAGGTCGGCCACCTGGCTGTTGCCGGGCGCGTTCAGCGATGTGGCGGCTGAGCTTACGCTGAATGGGTTTCCGCTGTAAGAGGCGAACACCGTGTTGATCTGCCAGCCGCCCGCCAGCGCCGGCCCTAACCTGCCGGTGTTCACCCAGCGCTTGTCCTTGCCGAAGGGCAACTCGGCGATGGCGAAGACTTGCAGGTTGTGAGTGCGGTCATAGCTGGTGAGACCGCGGTTCCGGCTCAGAGCCTCGGGGGTGTTGAAAAACAGGCTGGTGTCGCTGTTGCCGCCCACGCCGCCGTTGGCCAGCGACTTCGAGAAGGTATAGGACACCGTGGCCTGCCAGCCGCCCGCAAAACGCCGCTCCAGCCTGGCCTGGAGGGAGTTGTAGTTGGAACTCCACGAAGGGTCGTGCAGGAGGATATTGGCCCGGCGCCCGAACCTGATGAACAGCGGCTGGCCGTTCACTCCGGTGCCCGGCGGCGCGGCATTCAGGTTGCGGTAGTTGGTCTGGCTGATGCTGCGCGAGCCGACGTACCCGGCCTGGGCGGTGAACCCGCCCCGCAGTTCCCTTTGCAGCGTGAAGTTGAACGACTGGATGTATCCGCGGCGGAAGTTCTTGTCGATGGTGTTGTCCGCGATGGTGGAAGGAAGGCTGATGACGCCGTTCCCCAGGTCGAGCGGGGGGATCGGCGGAATGCCTTTCTCGAGCGAGCCGGCCGGCTGGTAGGTGTTGTCGCCGCTGTAAGTGCTGGTGATGACCAGGGGGTAGGCCTCAAAAAGCGGGCGGGCGATGGAATATGGGTCGATGCTGATTCCGTAGCCCGTGCGGATCACCGATTTCGTACCCAGCCGGTAGGCGATGCCGATGCGCGGTGCGAAGAGTTTCTTGCTGACCGAGACCCCCGCGTTCATGGGTACGCTGCCCACACCGCCCACGTACACTTTATCGGTCTCGACATCATAGCGCTCCAGACCGCGATGGTCGCGCGTCACCATTGGATAGTACTCGTAGCGCAGCCCCAGGTTGAGCGTGAGGTTGCGCGTGGTGCGCCACTGGTCGCGGAAGTAGAATCCCTGGTCCCAGGCGCGCGTGGCGGCCGGATTCAGGGTCTGCAAGCTCTTACCCAGGCTGGTGGGGAGCCCGAGCAAGAAGGCCGCCCAGGCGTTGAACTGGTTCGAAGCCGCGCCGCCCCGAATGGTGGTGGGGCCGCCGGCAAACGTGAAGCCGCCGCGCGGGCCGAACCCGGACTGGGGCTGGAAGCGGTTCATGTGCTGGCGCCACAGGTCCAGGCCCCACCGCAGGTTATGGCTGCCCTTGGTCCAGGCGGCGTTGGCCGCGTACTGAAACTGGTTGTCCCAGCGGAAGCGCGGCGAGGAAGTAATGGCGTTCCCGATCGCCTCATAGCCGCTCACGGAGAAACCTGGAAACCCGCTCTGCTTGATATCGGGACCGTTGGTGCCCGGAATCCCCAGCACGTCCAGCCCGATGTTCTTGCCGTAAAAGTCGTCGTGCCCCAACTGCACCAGGCGGCTGTAGCCCACGTGCCCGTCGATCAGGAAGCGGGGCGTGAACGTATAGGTTCCGCCGATGACGGCATTGCGGGGCGTGCCCTCGTCGGTGCCGGGGAAAATGCTGGCCACACCCGAACCTCCCGCCTGCCCCAGACGGAAGTTGTCGTAGACGTAGTATTTGAACTGGCTGTAGCGGCCGAAGAGGCTGCCGCGGCTGGAGACGTTCCAGTTCACCTTGAGGTCCATGTTGGTGCGGTCGAAGATCAGCGGCGCCGAGGCGAAGTAGTTGGTGCTGTAACCCGGCAGGTTGGGCGCGGGGAGCAGGTCGATCAGCTTTTTCGAAATGGAGTGAATGCGGCTGGCCGGGATCACCGAGTTGGGGAACAGGGTCCGCGAGCCGCCGTCCGGAGTGCCGGTGAGGGGATCGTACAGGCGCACGCCGTAGGCCGTGAAGTCCCCGGCCCGCTGGTCCGCGGTGGCGATGGTGGTGTAGGCCGAGTAGTTTTCGCGCTCCCGCATGGCCTCATAGCTGTAAAAGAAGAAGAGCTTGTTCCGGATCACGGGGCCGCCTACGGTCCCCCCGAACTGGTTGAGGATCTTCTTGGCCTTCTTCTGCCCCACGGGGTAGAAGAAGTTCTTGGCGGCCAGCGCGCTGTTGGTGTGATGGTTGAAGGCGCTGCCGTGGAACTCGTTGGTTCCGGTCTTGACCTCGACGCTGACGGAGGCGCCTCCCACGAAGCCCTGCTCGGCGTCATAGCTGTTGGTCACCACGTTCACCGTGCCGATGGCTTCTATGGGGGTCACCATGAAGGTGATGTGCGGCACCCACAGGTGCGTGGGACTGACGCCGTCCACGCGCGTGTTGTTGTTGCTGTAGCTGGTGCCGTTGACGTTGGTGGTGAGGGCCCGGGCCGGGTTGCCGGCGATCGAGTGGGCATGCTGCGGCGGCGTGAAGCCGGGGATCAGCCGGAACAGCGACTGGTAGTTGCGGTAGCCGGTCACGGGCAGGTCGGTCAGTTCCTTCTTTCCGAGCTCGGCGCTGACGTCGGAGCGGTCGGTCTGCAAGACGGCCGCGCCGGCGGTTACGGTGACGCTTTCGCTGGTTTCACCGATCTGCATGCGCACATCCACGCGCACGGTGGCGTTGATGGGTACGGTCACTCCGGTCTTGGCGAAGGTCCGGAAACCGGATTGCGCCACCCGAACCTCATAAGTTCCCGGCTGAAGGTCGGGCAGCAGGAAGTCGCCGCGTTCGCCGGTCCTGGTCTCGCGCGCCTGGCCGGTAAGGGTGTTGGTGACGGTGACCAGGGCGTTGGGAAGCACGCCTCCGGTCTGGTCTTCCAAGTGCCGACCATGGTTCCATAGAGCACTTGCGCCCGGGCGGGCCGCCCCACCCAGGCGATCGCCAGAGTCAACGCCAGAACGGCTGTCACACTCCGGGAAAGCCCTGAGATCCGATGTTGTCGCATGAACATACTTTCTGGATCTGAATTCTCTTTCGGCCTTGCGGCCGGATTCAGCATATCACTACGGGTGTGTTTTGGAGCCGCGAATTCCGGCGGGGGCGTGGAGGGACGAAGTTTTTGATGGAAGAGGAAAAGCCGGGGCGGGGGCGCGCCCCGGCTATGTTCTAGCGGGCGGTGAAGGGGCCGCCGGAATCGACCATCCGAACCGGCACGCCTTCGACCTGCGGCGGCAGGCCGGCGGCTCCGCGGCCGTAGACCTTCAATACGAAGTCGCGGCCGTTTTCGTGTTTGCCGATGCCGACCGCGTGAACCCCCGGACGGCTCAGCAGATCGCGCTCGTGACGGCCCTGAACCTCCTTGAGGTGGGCGATGCGGGGGTCGGCGGTGCGAGTCCAGAGCTCATGCGCCCGGTCCAGATCCTCGGTGCTGGCGATCGCCGCGCCGGGCGCATCGTGGGTGACCCGGAAGATCCGGTAGACCCAATACATGGTGTTGGCCACCGTGTACGTGGAGCTGCCCGCGAAGAGCAGCCCCACGGGAGACCGCGTCGCGGCGTCCAGGATCGCGGAACCCGAGTCGCCGCCCGCGGAGAACGTGCCGGGAGTGATCATGATCTGTCCCAGGAACGTGTACGTGCCGCAACTCGACCCGTAGTTGACCGTGACGGTCACGTTGACGCTATCGACGGTGCCGTTGGTCACCCCGGTGGTGCGCCCGGACTTGATGACCGCCTGGCCGGGGCTTGGGAATCCGAGTGATGCGCCGGGCTGCCCGATGCCCAGGATGGTGGACGAAGCCAGCGAGGTAGTGGTGAACGAGAGCGCGGCGTCGATTATGTTGTACCCGGACGTCAAAGGAAGGAAGCCGGCCACGACCCCAGCGACGTAATAGGGGTCGTTGCCCGGGTCGTTCCCGATATCCAGGGTTCCGGGCTGCAAAGACCACGTGCCCACGGTGGCCGTATTGGGGCAGAGGTTCGGCCCTTTAGCGCCCAGCACGTGGTTGTTGCTCAGAATGAACTTCAGTGAGGGATTGCTGAACGAGTGAACCAGCAACCCGGCCGTGCCCGCATAGATGTAGGGGAGGCTGGGGGTGTTGCCGATGGAGACTCCCATGGGAATGGGCCGGGGTTGCCAGTCGCGGGGACCGGCGGCCGCCGCTGCCGTCTGGGCCTGACCCGCGAGTTGCTTATCCACGGCCATCAGCGACGCGGCGAAACTCAAAGCGAACACCAAAACAGTTCCGTATATCAACGTTTTCCTGACCATGATCGGTTCCTTCCTGGTTGCCAACTTTGGAAAGTGAGGGGCCGGCGGATTACGCCGCCCCCCCACGCTTCAAGCGGTTGCCTTCTTCCTTGCTTACTTCTTCGTATGGCTGCTCGGTCCCGCGATAAACACTACGCTCGCTGGCGGCGCGGCATACTTAATGATCCCTTGGTTCACCAACTGCATGCCGGCGCCGTCGTTGTGGTACAGCACCCACTTCTTGGCTGTGAAGTCCATAAGGAAGAAGTGGGAACCGGGGGCGAAGCCCGTCGTATTCGCGTTTCCGCCTATGGCCGGAGTCTGGCCGAACGGCGCCATCATAAAGAACGCGCCGACGTTCCCGCTAACCAGCCCACTGACGCAGCCGCCGTGGTTGCCGCTGATCCAGACGGTGTTGATGATGGAAATTACCAGGTAGTCGCAGTACTGAATGGAGCCGTCGGCGCTCCAGAGCTGCACCTGAAACGCAGCCTGGGCCTGAAGTTCGGACAAGGTTTGCGCCGGCAGGTTGCTCATGGCCACCAAGAGCGCCAGCGCCAAGATACACACGAATTTCTTCATCTTTGTAACGCCTCCTGAACGAAAAGGTGTTGGCCGGGTCGAGGGGCCGCGCGGGGCCATCCCGGGTGGCGCGTCACGCTCCCTGAGTCTTGTTTGAGCCAAGCGCCGCACTGTAACCTACGCCGTGGGGCCTTTGACCGGAGGCAGTCTAGCCCTAATTGCACCGGCGGTCAACAGAACCGGTGTACTAGTGGATGTGCGAAACAGTACATACACAGAGTACTGCCTCCCTGGAATTCTCCCGCGAGATTGAACTTCGATCCCGTGAGAAACTGGACTACACTTAACCGTGAAGAATCCTGGGAGAGGTGGACGGTGCCTATGAATTCCAATAAGAGCCGGGTTACGGTGCTCGTCACTGTCATGCTCGGGGTTGCGGCGGCCCACGCCGCCAAGGACAGCTTCAAAATTTCGGGCTATATCGGGCGGTCCTCGACCGAAGCAGCGTCGGGGGTCACGGTGAAGCTGCTCGATGGCGAGACGGGGAAGGTCCTCGACAGCGTTCGGACGGGCTTTACCGGGCGCTACAAGTTCGAGAACCTGAAGCCGGGCCAGTACATCGTACAGGCGAACGAGTTGAAGGTGGAAGCGTTTCTGAAGGCGAAAGACTTGCGCCTGGACATCGACTTGAGCGCGAAGGACGGCACCATGCGGTACCTCAAGACCGAGGACATCCAGCGGCTGGCGAGCGCCGCCGCGGGAGCGGCGGGAGGCTCGACCGCGCCGCCTGCGGGCCCGAGCGATCCGGGATTGATGGCCCAATTCGCGGGCAGCTACTGGGGCTTTTCGGGAAGCACGGAAAGGAGCCTGACGCTGTGTCCCGGCGGGACCTTTAGCGAGCAATCCGAATCCAGTTACTCGGGAACCTCGCGCGACAGTCTGGGCAACCAGACGATGGCGTGGGGGACCGCCAGCCAGGGCGGATCCCAGGGCAACTGGAGCATCCAGGGCGATGCGCGCCAGGGGCGGATCCGGCTGTCCTACAACGGCGGCAGGCAATCCGAGGTGAGCTACCGGCAAGTGGATCAGGGCTGCTTCAGCTTCAACGGCAATACGATGTGCCGCAAGGGGGCGGCGGCGTGCCGGTAGCCTGGACCTGTGTCCGGCGGCCCGCGGCCGTTTTCTGAGAGGAGTGATTCGTTACGGAAGGTTCGTGCCGCCGCCTCACCCGCCCGATCAAGCCGGCCCTATCACTCATCCAGAGCGGAATTGCCGCGCGTTCGGCGTCTTGCTGTTTTGCTGTTAGCGGTTGGTTTTCACATGGTGGGCGGTGACGGGATCGAACCATCGACCTCCTGCTTGTAAGGCAGGCGCTCTGACCGGCTGAGCTAACCGCCCGTGGGTGCTGCCCTCAATGTAGCACGGACCAGGATTCCGCCGTTCAGTTCTGCGCTTGCAGGCGCTTGAGGTACGCCTGGGCGGACTCCCGGATGATGCCGCCCTCGTGGAACAACCAGAGGCGCGTGGCGCACCAGTCGTTCCGGGTTTCCCGCTCCAGCGTCTGGAACCACCGCGGGCGGCTCACAAGAATATCCTGCAACAGCGCATGCAGCAGCTCGTGCACGCAGGTGTTGACCGAAAGGTAGGGGACACGGTGCCCGTGCGCGTAGCGCAGTGCGATGACGCAGAGGTGATAGCCCTCGAACAGCGTGGTCACGCCCGGCAGGGCGCGGCCGTTGTCCCAATGCATCGGAATGACGCCGGTCAGCACCAGGTTGATCACGCGGCGCTCCAGCCCGCGGAACAGGGGCCTGCCGGCGGGCGAGAGCCGGATCTCGCCGGTCCGGTCGGTGGTCCGAAGCTCGATAGCGCACCGGCTGAAGTCCCGCACCGCCTGGGGCCAAATGCTCCACCAGAAACGCCGGAGTTCCTCCCGCGTGCACTTCGCCCGAACGTCCATCACGCGCTGGACCGGCACCACAAGCGGTGACAGCCCCCGTGCCTGGACCGGCGGCGCCGCGGCTGCCCGGAGAAAATCCCGGCGGTTCATTCCCCCTGCGATTCGTCTTCCCGCAGATCGAAGCCGGTTTCGGCGATGCGCGTCAGCAGCACCTCCGAAGCGTGCCCGTGCAGGCGGAAGACCTGGCGCACCAGGTCGCAGACCTGGTCGTATCCCTTTTCGAAGAAGACCAGGATGGAGGGCCCCGCGCCGCTCAGCGCGCAGCCCAGCAGGCCGGGGGCGCGCAGTTTCAGGATCTCGTCCAGGCCGGCCACCAGCGGCGCGCGGTAGGGCTGGTGGAAGCGATCCTCGAGCGCGGCGGGGAACGCCCAGACGGCACCCGCCGCCAGCGCCGCGATGAGCAGCGCCGCACGCTGCACGTTGAAGATCGCGTCCTGGCGGCTGTAGCAGTCGGGCAGCACGGCGCGGGCTTCGCTGGTGGGCAACACGAAATCCGGAACCACCACGCCGACGCCGAACCGCGCAGGCAGCTCGAGCCGTACGGCGCGGGCCACGCCGCCCGAATCGATGGCGCTCGCCACAATCGAGCCGAGGGTGCAGGCCGCCACGTTATCGGGATGGCCTTCCAGGCGCGCGGCTTCGTCCAGAATCCGCAGCGGCTTCCATTTCAGACCCAGCAGAACGTCCGCGATCACCACGCCGGCGGTAAGCGCCGCGGCGCTCGATCCCAGGCCCTTGCCGAGCGGAATGTCGTTGCGGATCTCCAGCTCGATGGGCGGCAGCGGCATGCGCATCTTCTCCGCCACCGCCAGCGCGGTCTGCCAGATCAAGTTGTCCTCTCCGGCCGGGATGAGGTCCGCGTCGCGGCCTTCGGCGCGGATGGCGAGCCGCGGCGCGGGGCGGAAGCGGCACTCCAGGTACACGGCGAGCGCCAGCCCCAGCGCGTCAAACCCCGGGCCGATATTGGCGCTCGACGCGGGCACCCGAACCGAAGACCATGACATAGACGAACAATTATAGCGGCCCTCAAAGAGCCGCCCACGCCTCCGCGTGGGGCAGGCCCGGAGCTTTCTCGAGCCGGCTCTCCCACTCCCGCAGCAGTTTCCTGTGATCGGCGAGCGCGCCGGCGTAGCGCGAATCGGCGGCCACGTTGCGGGTCTCGCCGGGGTCCGGCTGCATGTCGAACAACTGTTCCACCGGATCGCCCGCGAAGGTTACGTACTTATAGCGCCCGGTCCGCACCACGCGGCCCACGTTGGCGGGGATCTCGCTCACGATGAAATCGCCGCCTCCGGCCGCGCGGCCTTCCACCAGCGGGCGCACGCTGCGGCCGCGCATCCTGGGCGGCGGCGCGATGCCCGCGTAGTCGCACAAGGTGGGCATGACGTCCACGCCGCTCACCGGGTGCGCCGCGTCATTGCGGCCCTCCGGGATGCGGCCCGGACAGGAGATCAGGAACGGCACCTTCAGCGCGGCATCGTAAGAGAAGCTCTTGCGCACCATGCCGTGCTGCCCGAGGCCCTCGCCGTGGTCGGCAGTGAGCAGGACCACGGTGTTCCGGTCGCGGCCGGTATCGTGCAGCGCCTCGAGGATGCGCCCCACCTCGCCATCCACCATTTCAACGTGCCGGTAATAGCTCCAGAGGTAGTAGCGCCAATGCGGCTCGTTCCAGCGCCCCTCGGCGGGCTCGGCGCGCTGGCGGATGCGGCGCAGGGCGGCGGGCTCGCGCTCCTCGTGCGCGAAGTTCGCGGGCAGCGGCGGCAGTTCCCCGGCAATCTGCGGATGCGGCAGTTTCTCCGGGTTGCGCATGTTCAGCCGCAGCCATTCGCAGATGTCGTGCGGCTGAAGGAAAGACGCCACCAGCAGGAACGGCTCGCTCGACCGGCGGCCCCGCAGGTAGGCTTCACACGACCGGGAGACCGAGGTGTCCCCGAGGTTTCCCTGCCCGCCGATGCCGCCGGGAAGTACGCGGAAGCCTGGAATGCGCGTCGTGTACGTCCGCGGCAGGTGCCATTTGCCCGCATAGACCGTCTCATAGTTCGCCTGGCCGCCGAACCACTCCCCGAGGTTGGGAATGCCGGCGCGGATGGGGCGGCCGTTCGAAGCCACGTCCGTTTCGCTGGGCATGCGGCCGGTGAAAATGGCGCTGCGCGCGGGGCTGCACACCGGGTCGGGGCTGTGCGAAAGCGCGAAGCTCGCGCCGGTGCGGTAGAGGTGATCCATCGCGGGCGTGCGCAGGTAGCGGTTGCCGGCGGCGGCGATGGAATCGATGTGCTGCTGATCGGTCACGATGACCACGATGTTGGGCCGCCCGGCGCCCTTCGGCGCCAAACCGGCCGCGCCCGTCAGCAGAAACTCGCGCCGTCTGAGGTCAGCCATTGCTCCTCCTCGCGCCGCGCTGCCGGCGCCGCTGCTGCATGGCTTCCTCTGCCGCGGGATCCAGAATGTAGGAACGTGCCAGCATGGAGACCACCAGCAGGCGATGGGCGCCGTCCAGCCAGTAGTCGTAGGGCAGCGTGCCGTGGCCGGTCTGCTGGAACCAGTGAAGCGATCCCTCGTACGGGCCGCGGTAGGTGATGCGGTGTCCGGGACGGAAGAGGCTCAGCCCCTCGAGCATGTCGAACGCCGGGAGGGACACGGTCTCGAAGGGGAGCCGCCCGATGCCGGCGAAAAGCGACCAGTCGGAGGTCACCGGCCCCGTATGGCGCCAGACGCCGCCTTTGCGCCGGAGTTCCAGCTTGCCGCCCTCCACCCGGCCGCTCTCCTCGGCCCAGAGGTCCGGCAGCGACGTGCCGTCCGCCATTTCGTGGCGGCTGGTGAGTTTCCATTCCACCAGCGGCGCGAGCGCCTCGTCGCGGCACACCGCTTCGGCCTGCTGGGTGTGGACAGAGCCGTCGTCGTGCACCACGGTCTGGTCCACGGCGAGGCGGAAACGGCCGTGGGGAAGCGCGCGGCGCTCCAGCCTGAGCCGCCCGACGGTCTGGTTGTTCTCCTCGATGTAGCCGTGGCAGGCGAAGATGCGATAGGACTGGCTCCATTCGCCGCCGGGTTGGAAACCGGCCGCGGGCGGCGGAAACGCGCGCACGCCGCCGATTCGCCGCAGCATCGCGGGTGTGGGCGGCTCCCCCACGACGGTCCGCCCGCCTGCCTCTTTCTTCTGCTTGCGTTGCATGCTGCCTGCCAGCATACCGCATGGATTATCCTGGTCCCATGAGCCAAGGGCTTTCACGCCGCGAGTTGCTACAGGCGCTCGCGTTGGGCGCCGCGCCGCGCAAGCGCCGTCCCAACATTCTTTACGTGTTTTCGGACATGCAGCGTGCCACGTCGATGGGCTGCTACGGAACGCCGGACGTGCGTACGCCGGCGCTGGACGCCTTCGCGCGCCAGGGCGCCCGCTTCGACGCGGCCATGTCCAACACTCCGGTCTGTTGCCCGCACCGCGCGTGCCTCATGACCGGGCTCTACGCCCATCATCACGGGGTGGTGAGCAACGGCGTGAACTTCATCCGCAACGCCCGGGGCTTTGCGGAGTTGTTCCGCGACGCCGGCTATGAGACGGGCTACGCCGGCAAGTGGCACATCCCGCGCGGCTACGGCTCGGAGGGCTCCATGCCGCTCGGCTTCCCGCGCCACCAGGTGGACGAGCGCGGCGCCAGGAGCCAGTTGACTCACGGCCATTACGTGATGGCCAACGGGAAAGAGATCTACAAGCCCACGCTGCTGGCCAACGATGCGATCCGTTTCATCGAGGAGAAAAGCCGCGGCGGCGCGCCCTGGCTGTTTGTGCTCTCCTGGCTTCCGCCGCATACGCCCTATGCCGCGCCCCCGGAATTTCGCAAGCATTACGACGGCGCCAGGATCGAGCTGCCGCCCAACGTGCCCCCGGGCGCGCCCACGGATTTCGCGCGCGCCTCGCTGCCGGATTACTACGGCATGATCGAAAGCCTCGACTTCGAGTTCCAGCGCATCATGCAGGCGCTCGATAAAGCCGGCGTAGCCGAGGACACGATCGTGTGCTACTCCTCCGACCACGGCGACATGGTGGGGTCGCACGGTTACAAGGCCAAGCGGTGGCCGCACGAGGCGTCGGCGCGCGTGCCGCTGCTGGTGCGCTATCCGCGCGCCATCCGTCCGGGGCAGGTGATCGCCGATCCGTTCAGCACCGTGGATGTGTATCCCACGCTGGCGGGACTAGCCGGGCTGAAAGTTCCCGGCGGGCTCGACGGCGCCGATTATTCGCCGCTGCTCACCGGCGCCTCCCGCCGCGCGCCGCGCGACTACGCCATGCTTCAGATGATGTACGCCTTCGTGCCCTGGCCCGGCTGGCGGGCCATTCGCACCCGCGAGTACACTTACGCGCGCACGGCGCAAGGCCCGTGGCTGCTGTTCCACACCGCCAAGGATCCCTTCCAGACGAAGAACCTGGTGGAGGAGCGCGGCTCGCGCGCGCTGGTGGAAGAAATGGACCGCCGCCTCGCCGCGCAGATGAAGGAATGCGGGGACTCCTGGGATCTGAAAGCCGCCACGGGCGACATAGAGGCCTGGGTTCCCGGCGGGCCGAAACAGCGCAGCCAGAACCTCGGTGTACCGTGGCCTGGAGGACAGCCGGGAACGGCCGCCCCAGGGGGCAAGCGCAAACGGAGGAAGCAAGAACGTTCATGAGCCGCCGCCCGGGTCCCGCAAGCGGCGGGCAACCGTAGTATACTTTTTCGCCAGCGAGGTCTTTATGAAGTTTGCAGCCGTACTCCTGTTGGGATTTCTCCCTCTGCTCGCCCAGAACTCGGGCTTCCAAGGCATCGTATCCGACCCCTCCGGCGCTCCCGTGCCGGATACGGTGGTCAAGGTCGTCAACGTTGGCACCGGCGCCGTCACCACGGTCCGCTCCAATGAACAGGGCTTCTACACCGCGCCGCTGCTGCCGGTGGGCGACTACAAGATCGAAGCGCAGAAGACGGGGTTCGCCCCGGTTTCGGTCGAGAACCTGAAGCTCGATGTGGGCCAGGTGGCGCGCATCGACCTGGCGCTCAAGATCGGCGCCGTCGCCGAAACCATCGAGGTCACCGCCGCCGCCGCGCTGCTGGAATCGGAAACCACCAACATGGGGCAGGTGATCGAGAACAAGCGCATCGTGGAAATGCCGCTCAACCTGCGCAACTATTTGGAGCTGGCCAAGACCGCGGCGGGAGTGCTGAGCGCGCAGCAACTCGGGCGTGGCGCGCGCACCGCGGGCGAAGACGGGCAGGAGGGCGGCTTCATCGGGTTGGGGCAGCGCGCCTTCCAGACCAACGTACTGCTGGACGGCATCGACAACAGCTCGCGCGCCTCCGGCGGGCCGCTGGGCTTTCAGGCGCAGGCGGTCAAGCCGCCCGTGGACCTGGTGGCGGAGTTCAAGGTGGTAACGAACAATAACTCCGCCGAGTACGGCTACCGCATGGGGCCCAAGGTGCTGGTCTCGACAAAATCCGGCACCAATAACCTGCACGGGTCGCTCTACGAATTCCTGCGCAACGAGCGGCTGGACGGCACGAACTTCTTCGCCAACCGTTCCGGCTCCAAGAAGCCTACGCTGCGGCAGAACCAGTTCGGGGGTACGGTGGGCGGGCCGGTGATCCGCAACCGCACGTTCTACTTCTTCAGCTACCAGGGCGCGCGCATCCGCCGCGGCATGAGTTTCACTTCGACGGTGCCGGGGGCGCTGGCGCGGTCGGGAAACTTTTCGCAGGAAGGGCGCAACCGCGACCGTATCTTCGATCCGCTCACTACCACCGGCACGGGCGCCGCGGCCATCCGGCAGGCCTTCCCCAATAACGTGATCCCGCGCGCGCGGTGGGACTCGATCACCTCGCAGATCATTCCCAACTATCCGCTGCCGAACATCGCCGGACGCGAAAACACCACCAACAACTACTTCTTCGCGCCCAGCGACATGCAGACGGACAACCAATACGACATCAAGATCGACCACAATTTCACCGACGCCGACCGGACCTTCTTCCGCTGGAGCATCCGGCGCGACACCAAGCTTCAGAACGGCCCCCTGCCGCGCGAGGCCAACGGCGGCGGGCTGGGGCAGACGGTCATCCTGCCCTCGGACAACTGGATGGGGAGTTGGACGCGCTCCGTGCGGCCCACCATCTTCAACGAGCTGCGTTTCGGGTTCACGCACTACCCGACGCTCTTCGACATTCTGGACAAGGAGAACCTGAATAAGAAGTACGGGATCAAGAACGTACCGGGCGACACCTTCAACGACGGAATGGACCACGGGCTGGCCCGCTTCAGTCCGAACAGTTACAACGAAATCGGATCGCGCAGCTTCTGGCCGAACCGCAACTTCCTGGACAATCTCCAGATCAATGACAACCTGCTGATCCAACGCGGTTCGCATTCCATCAAGACCGGCGTGGAGTTCCGGCGTGCCGACATCTTCCGCGAGGCGCAGCGCCTCCGCCGCGGGCTGTTCACGTTCAGCAAGGTGTTCACGGCGGAAAAACCGAATGACGCCGCCAGCCGCAGCGCGACCGGCAACGGCCTGGCCGACATGCTGCTCGGGTACGCCGCCAGCACGCAGGTCGGCAACCAGCTCAGCGAGGACGCCATCGCGCCTTACTGGGGCCTCTACGTGCAAGACGACTGGAAGCTCAGCTCCACCGTGACTCTCAACATCGGGTTGAGGTGGGAGTGGTTCGTGAACCCGTATTTCCCCCAAGGCGTGAAGGTGGGACGCATGGGGGTGAGCCGCTACATCACCGAGTTCAACGTGGCGCGCACCGACCCGCGGTATGAAACCTTCGAGCGTCCAAAGAACGGCCGCGACTCGGGCGGCAACGAGGATCTGAACAACTTCGCGCCGCGCCTCGGCATCGCCTGGCGCGCGACTCCGAAGACCGTGGTGCGCACCGGCGTGGGCATCTTCTACGGCGAGGCGGACTACATCACTTCGGAAAGCGCGCGCTTCATCAACCAGACACCCGACTTCACCCAGGTGACCACCAACAGCGACAACATCACGCCGGCGGCCATCGTGAGCAACGGTTTCCCGCTGGTGGTGCTGCCCGCCACGGCGCCCGTGGCCGGAACCACCGTGGAGTGCAGCCTGGACGACTTCCCTTCGCAGTACAGCAGCCAGTGGTTCCTCGACGTGCAGCGGCAGATGCCCGGAGACATCCTGTTCGCGTTCGGCTACCAGGGGGCGAAGTCCACGCACCTGTACACCGGGCGCGACATCAACAACCCCGGCCCGCACGTCAGCATTCCGGCCAGCCAGCGGCGCGTACGCCCCAAGTGGAACGCCGTGACGCTGCGGGACAACGGATCGAACTCGAATTACCAGGCTTTCTTCATGCGCGCGGAGAAGCGCTTCTCCAAGGGACTCACGTTCCTGTCTTCGTATACCTGGTCGCACAACATCGACCAGTCCGAGGAGTCGCTCGACCAGAACCTTTCCGGCGTTGCCAACCCATACGACTACACAAACGAGCGCGGCAACGCCAGCCTCGACCGGCGGCACAACTGGATTACCAGCTTCACCTACGAGCTGCCCACGGGAAACCTGCGGGGTGTGGCGCGGACGCTGCTCGGAGGCTGGCAGGTGGGAGGCATCCTTACGCTCATGACCGGGACGCCCTTCGATATCAGCTACCCCGGCGACACGCAGAACACCGGGACGCGCAACCGCGGCAACCGCGTGGGCAGCGGCAAGATCGACAACCCGACCATCGACCGCTGGTTCGACGAGTTCGCGTTCGTGGCGGCCGCGCCGGGGGTCTACGGCAATACGGGGCGTAATGTGCTCTACGGCCCCGGCTCGCGCAACTTCGATTTCGTGTTGGGCAAGCGGTTCCCCATCAACGAACGGCACGCCATCCAGTTCCGGTTCGAGTCGTTCAATTTCACCAACACGCCGCGCTTCGGGCTGCCGGCGAGCGGACTGCG
>JBHGBM010000004.1:0-107590 GCA_041946965.1 Bryobacteraceae bacterium | reverse complement strand
TGCTGGTGGCCAAGTACGCCGACCATCTTCCGCTCTACCGGCAGTCGGACATTTACGAGCGCGAGGGCATCGAACTGGATCGCTCGACGCTGGCCGGCTGGGTCGGCGGGGCCAGCCGCGCGCTGGCGCCGCTGGTCGAGGCGCTCAGGCGCTACGTGATGAGCACCGCGAAGCTGCACGGCGACGACACGCCGGTGCCGGTGCTCGCGCCTGGCAACGGGAAGACGAAGGTCGGCCGCCTGTGGACCTACGTTCGGGATGACCGGCCGGCGGGCGATACGGCGGCGCCGGCGGTTTGGTTCGCTTATTCCCCGGATCGCAAGGGCGATCATCCGCAGGAGCACCTGAAAGGCTTCCGGGGTACGCTCCAGGCGGACGAATATGCCGGGTTCAACCGGCTCTATGAAAGCGGCGCCATTCAGGAAGCCGCGTGCTGGGCGCATGTGCGGCGTAAGTTCTACGATCTGGAGCAAGCCCACGCCTCACCCGTTGCGGGGGAGATGCTGACGCGGATCGGGCAACTATACGAGATCGAAACAGAGATCCGCGGTCGATCTCCCGACGAACGCCGGGAGGCGCGCCAGGCGCGTTCGCGGCCGTTGCTCGAAGTCATGCGCGAATGGCTCGAAGAGATCCAGCGGAAGGCGTCCCGGAAGACTGGGCTTGCCTCGGCAGTCGGCTACACCCTCGGGCGGTGGAACGCGCTGGTGCGCTATTGCGGCGACGGGCGACTGGAGATCGACAACAATGCAGCGGAGCGCGCGCTGCGCGCTGTGGCTTTGGGCCGGAAGAACTACCTGTTTGCAGGAGCCGACTCCGGTGGTGAGCGGGCCGCGGCGATCTACAGCCTGATCGGCTCCGCGAAGCTCAACGGGATTGATCCCGAGGCTTATCTTAGAGAGGTGCTCAGCCGCATCGCGGATCACCCGATCAACCGGATCGCGGAATTGCTGCCCTGGAATGTCCGGCTCCAGGAACCCGCGACATCTACCGCCGACTGACCTTGGGACGGCGCGAACCGGCCCCACCTATTTCCCGCGGAAATAGGTGGGCTGCGTTCTGCGGCAACCCAGAGGACCCGCCTTGTTGTCAACGTGTCGCGGCCGGACGCTTACGTTTATTTCGCTTTCCGTGCTGAGCCTTCTGCACTGAGCCCCCCGATCATGCCGCCGATCGACTCACAGATAGCTGGGCGCGATAAACCGCCGGCCTGGCCTTGCTTTCGCTGGCCTGGCCCCGCGCCCGGTGTGGGGACAGTGGCAGACGAGCGGCTCCAATATTATTACGTCAATGGCAACGTCGGGACAGGAACGACGAGCCCTTGTTGCCCATCCGGTGCGTCAGGAGTTCAGAGTGCTTCCCATTCCTCGCGCGTGATCCCACCCTGGCGAAGGATGCGCATCAGCAGCCCCCGGCCGACATCATCAGTATGAGGGTTCGGAATGCGCAGCTTGCGACCCCGCCCTCGCATGTACTGGTGATCGCCGCCGGACACGGGAGGCTCGAAGTCTAAGGCACGCAGGTATGCGATCAATTCCCTTCGTTTGATCGGGCCGATGGCCGGCATTCAGGCGACTTCCCGGATTTCAATCCGGCTGCCCTCAATCTCCGGAATCGGAGAGTGATCGGAGATACTGAGGAGGAGCCATCCTTCAAGCACGCTCTCCAATTCCTCGCGGCAAGCTTCGAGAGTCTTGGCGTTGGCCCAGACGCCGGGAATGGCCGGGATTTCGCCGTAGAACGAACCGTCGTCCTCGACGATTTCGTACCGCGCCTGGCGCATGGCGGCCCGGATGTACGACGTCAGCATGATCCGATTATCTCATCTCAGCCCTTGGGAAGAGATGTCCGTGCGCGGCAACACCGGCATCACAGGAGAAGCCTGGGCGGCAGCGGAAACTTCGCGTAGTGCAAGCTCTTCGCGCACAGCGCGCTGGCACACTTTCTCCAGGAACCGGGCGCGACAGCGTGTTGGAGACCCCGTGCGTTGGGACTCTCGTGACGCGGTGGAAGGGAGTTTCATGGTAGATGATATGGTACCGTGCCGCCGCTGACTTCCGAAGCCGTTGACGAAGCCCGCCGGCGGCTGCGCCGCGAAGGCGGGCGATGCGTACTCGGTTCTGACGCGTCTTCCCGCGCCGCATCGCCTCTCGCCCGCCGATGCCCTGAGCCTCATGGAAGCGAATTTCATGGGACCGGTGAACCGGCCCCTGGCGAGTCCGGATCTGGCGGTCCTTGTGCCCTGATTCGCCGGCCGGTTGTTTGCCGGAATAATCGGCGGCGTCACTTCACCGCGCTCTCCACCGCCTCCAGTTCCCTGCCCGCCTCGGCCCAACGTCCTTGCGCCGCAAGTTCCCGGTAGCGCCGCAGGTGTTCCCGCACGGCCTGCACGCGCGGATCGAGCGCCGCCGGCACGGGCACAGGCGGCGCCTTGGCCTGTTGCACTGGCGCCGGCGCCGCCGGCGCGCCGGCGCCAAGCTGCGCCAGCGCCTGCTCGTAGGTGTCCGTGTAGATCAGCCGGTTGCCCGCGGCCAGCACCACCTTCCGCAATTGCGGCATGCGGGCCTCGGTGGCCTGAATGTAAACCGGGTCGACGTACAAGAAGGTATTGCCCACCGGCAGCACCAGGATCTGGCCGCGCAACACCTGCGAGCCCTGCTGGTTCCACAGGCTCAGGTCCTTCGAGATAGTCTGGTCCTGGTTCACGCGCGCGGCGATCTGCATGGGACCGAACATCAGTTCCTGTTTGGAAAGCTGGAGCACCACGATCTCGCCCAGCTTCTCCCCGTCGCAGCGGGCCAGCATCAGCCCGATCATGTTGTCCTTGTTGCGCGGCGTGAAGGGCAGCAGCAGCAGGAACTCCGGCGTGTCCTCGTTCGGCAGCGTGGCCACCACGTAGGTGGGACTCACGGGGCGCGCCTCGCCGCTCTGCGACGGCACGTAGCGCGCCAGGTCCCACACGTCTTCCTTGTTGTAGAACGCCTGCGGGTCGAGCATGTGAAAAGTGCGGTAGATCTCCGCCTGCGCGCGGAACATGGTTTCCGGATATCGCGCGTGGGCGCGCAGATCGGCAGGCATCTCCGAGGCCGGCCGGAACAGCGCGGGGAACAGGCGCCAGTAAGCCTGCACGATGGGATCGTTGGGCGCGAAGACATACAGCCGCGTGGCGCCGTCGTAGGCGTCCACGGTGGCCTTCACCGAGTTGCGGATATAGTTCACCGCCCCGATGCCGGCCATGTTGACGGAGCGCGAATAGGGGTGCGCGGCCGAGGTGGCGTACCCGTCGCAGGTCCACACCAGCCGGCCATCGGCGGTCACCACCAGGTAGGGGTCCGAGTCCCACTCGATGAATCCGGCGAGCCGCTCCAACCGGTCGCGGACCCTGCGGCGGATCATCATGCGGCTCTCGCCCGTCAGGTAGCCGGTGAGCAGGATGTTGGCGTCGCCCTGGCTCGCCGCCGCAGCCAGCCGCATGAAGAACGACGAGACCGGGAAGCCGCCGCGCCCCTCGTACTTCGAGAAGACGTTGTCCTCGCCGGACGGATAGTTGAACTCCCGCTGGCCGGTGTGCACGAAGACCGGTTCGTGCGTGACCTCGCCGTAGTAGATCTCCGGGCGCGTGAGCTTCAGCGACGGCGTCTTGATTTCCGGCGGCGCGTTCTGCACCATGAGCACCGGCAGGCCGTCGGTGGTGATGCGCGCGACCTCGGCCATCACCAGCCCGTAGCCGTGGGTGTAGATGAAATGCGGGTTGATCCAGCGCGTGCGCGCGTCGGGAAGCTGGCGGATGTCCAGTTCGCGCGGCGAGAGCAGCACCTGGCGGTACTGGCCGTCGATGTTATACCGGTCCACGTCGCTGTCGTTGAACACGTAATAGGGGCGCAAGGCCTGGATCTGGCTGATGGTGTCGTGAAACGCGCGCCAGTCCCACAGCCGTACGTTATCCAGCAGGTTCTTGTGCTCGGCGACGTTGATGGGGGCGTCCTGCCGCGCGCGGAATTCGACGGCGCGGGTGCGCTCCTCCAGCCCGAATGCCGAGCGCGTGGCGTGGATGTGCGCGTTGATGAAAGGCCGCTCGAGCGAGATCTCGTTCGGCCGCACGTAGAGCGCGGCCGCCAGGCGGGGCACGGCGAATTGAATGGGAAGAGCCAGCGCCATGGCCGCGGCCAGCACCCAGCGTCCGAACAACACCAGCAGCGCGGCCGCGAAGCAGGCCGCGATCACGAGCCATTGCAGCGGCAGCCCGATGTACTGGTCGGTGTAATCCACCCCCACCATGAAGCCGTGCTCGTTGTAGACCATCTCGTACCGGCCCAGGAAGAAGCGGAAGGCCAGCGCCAGCAGGAACACCACCGCGGCGCCGCGCAGAAAACGCGACTCCAGGCCCCCTTCCAGGCGGAACAGCGTCGGATCGATCTCGCTCATCTCGCGGAGGTCGGCGAACCGGTAGCGCAGTTGCCACACACGCGCGGCGATCCAGTAAACCAGTATGCTCAGGATCGTGAGCGCGAGCACATAATTGCGCAGCACGGAATAGAAGGGCAGGTCGAACAGATAGAAGGAGAGCGGGTGCCCGAAGACAGGGTCGCGCCAGGCTTGCGCGGCCAGGCCGCGCGAGCCCGCCCAGCGCACCACCGTCCAGGTCTCGATGGTCGCCGATGCCAACATGTAGCCGAGCAGCAGCGCGGCGGCGGTCGCGATCCTGGCGTAACGCCGGTGATCGCGCAGGCGGACGCCGGAGAACTTCAATGCCCGCGCGTGCGCCATCCAGAGCACCGCGAAGGCCGCCAGCGCACCGGCCGCCAGCGGAATGACGCCGTAGCTCAGCATCCCGATCCAGGTGGACACCTGCCCCATTTCCTGCCACCAGGCGTACTCGATGACGAAAGAGGCCAGCGCGCGCGCGGCCATCAGCAAAAGAAACAGCGCGATGAGGATGGCTGCGAGCGGCAAACGCGCATGGCGCGAGGGAGAGCGCGGTTCGATGCGGTACGAGCCCATGCCCGGAGTGTAGCAGAGCCGGAATGTCACAGTCGCGTCAGGTTGTACGCATGTGACGGACTTGGCGCGCGTTGCTGAGTGTTCATGAATCCCGCGGGTTCACAACCCACGATGAAAATGACTCCGCGGCCACCGTCGCGGCAGGGATGGCCGTCACCGGCCGCCCCAAAACCGGGCGGCGGAGGCTAAAACCGCAGCCGTCCCTGGATCTGCAAAAAGCGCTTGGTTCCGGCCACCTCGGAAGTGACTTTCCCGAAGTTCGTCGAGGTCGGGGTCATGTTCGGCGCGGCGAATTGCGAGCGGTTCTGAATGTTGATGACATCCGCGCGGAACTGCAACGCGATTCGCTCCCTGACCTTGAACTCGCGTTGAATGTTCCCGTTCCACTGGTTGGTCATGTCCCGGCGCAATCCGTCCACCCTGGTGGGGAATACCCGCCGGTGAAATGCCGCCGGCGTTTTTGAAGCGGTGCGCTCGAAATTTGCGAGGTTGAACCACCTGTCCAGGGTGCGTGTGCCGCTTCCGATGTCCGCCAGGTCCCCGTAATAGAAGAGGTTCCCCCAGCTCAGCAGCGGTCCCGGCTGCCATTCGTAAGTGAGGCCAACCTGGAAACCGCCGAGCACGGCGCCGGGTACGCCGGACCGGGCCAGTGCGCGGCCTCTTCCAAACGGGATCTCGTAAAGGCCGGTCGCGGTGAAACGGTGCGGGCGCCCTTCGTCGCTCTCGCGCCAGCTCGGCAAAGGATCAAATTCATCGGCGAAGAACTCCGCCGCGCGGTCCCGCAGGCGCGTGTACCCGGCGTTCAGCGAGAGACCCTTTGAAAACCTGCGCTCGAAGGCGATCTCGAGCGCGTCGGTCCGGACCTCGCCCAACGGCGCCATCTCCGAGGTCAGGCCGGACATCTGGGGATAGGGCCGCAACAACTGGTTCTTGCGAATGGTCGAACTCGTGAAAAAGCTTTGAGTGCCCATGTCCCGGTAGATCAGCGGATTGCTCGCGGCCAGGGCCGCGAAATTGGCGAGCCGGAAAGGATTGGTGACATTCGAGTTCAAGTTCGTGGCGATTGCATCGTTGCGCACCATGCCGCTGGCCCAGTACTGCTCGGGCAGCGGCGAGAGATTCTTGGCGAGAGGCACGCGATCCGAGTAGGACCCCGAGTAAGCCACGTCGATCATCATGTTCGTGCTGAGCTGCCGTTGCAGGCCGATGCGCCAGCGCTGCTGGCGCGCATGCTTGAGATTGAAGTCCGTGAACGTCCACGACCGCCCCGCCACGGCCATCAGCCCCAGGGCGTCCCGCAGCGGCTCATCGAAGCGGGTTCCGTCGGCGCGCAGCGGGAACGGATCGCTCATGGGGGAGATGCCGGCCCGTGGATTTCCCGCCTGCCAGGTGACGCCGAAATCGTTGGTGATGACGGTGGAAGTGGTGCGGCTGAAGCCCAGTTGGTTCGGGCCCATGTTCAGAACGTTCAATGTGTCGTAAAACAGCCCGTAGCCCGCGCGCAGCACCGTCCTGGAGTTGACCTGATACGCTGCCGCCACCCGCGGCAGCCACATCAGCTCGCTCTGCCATAACCGGCGCGTCAGGCCACCCGTGCCCGGGTACAGGGATCCGCCTTTCACGGTGAACTGCGAAGCCGGCAATTCCGGCACCGGCGTTCGAGCATAGGCGGCCTGGGCGATGTCCGCCGTGGGCGGCTTGGCGTTGGGGTCGAAATAGCCGATCACGCGGTTGTAACGCTCCGTGGCTCCCACCTCGTACTCCATGCGGAGACCCAGGTTGAACGTCAGGCTGCGGGTAACTCGCCAGCTATTCTGAACGAACGCTCCATAGTAGGGGTTGAGCATGGCGTAGCTGTCGGTGGTGGCTACCGTGGCGCTGTCCGGCAACCCCATCAGGAACGCGGCCCAACTGTGACCGAGAGTGCCGGCTGGCCGGAAATTATCGTCTCCCGCCCGAGTATAGACATTGGAGAAGCTGAAGTTCCCGGAGGTATTGCCCCCGCCGCCGCCGGTTCGGAACTGGCCCCGCATGTCCGCCCCCGCCCGGATCGTATGACTGCCCCGGATGAGCGACAGTTCACCCCGTCCCGAAGCGCTCCGGTACCGTGTGTAAGCCGGATACGAGCCGCGGCCCATGCTCTCGTAGCCGGCGACGCTCATCTGGGGCAGGTGATGCCGGTCTCCCGCCTTCGCATCCATGTAGGCGGGCAGGCCCACGTCGGAAGGCTTGAATTGCAAGGGTATCACCGGCCTGGGCCCTTCGCGGTAGTTGTTCACGGAAACGGCCGCCTCCAATACCGCGCTCGAGCTGATGGTGTACACCCAATCGGCGGTGGCGCCCAGGTTGGTCCGGGTGCTGGGACCGCCCGTCTGGAGACCGCGAAAGGTCGAATACGTCCAGTCGCCGGAATCGTTGATCCAGTCGTTCCAGCTCCAGCGCCCAAAGAACTTGTGCCTGTCCGAATACCGGTAATCGATGCGGTTCGTGTAGGCTTTGTAATCGCGAAGGAGCGGCATGTCCACCGCGATATAGTTGTTGGCCGGTTCCATCGCCGGGTCGGGGTCGTTGTTGGGGATGGGAAGAATTCCGGTAAAGAACTTGGCCGCCGGGTTGACGATGCGGGAGGCGGGCAGGACGTTGCCGGGTATGGGATCCCGGATATAGTGCGTGGGCCGGGCTGGATCCGGCCGGACGCTGAGGGGGTCGTAAATCTGATACAGGCTCGCGTTGACCTTCAGCAGGCGGGAGAAGTCGCCGCGGCGGTCGTCGAGCGTCGGAATAGTCCGGTTCAGGCGGCTCGGCAGGTCCTGCAAATAGTCCTTGTTGCCCTGGTAGCTGAAGAAAAAGAACAGCCGGTCTTTTCCGTTGAAGATTTTCGGCAACACCACCGGCCCGCCGACGGTGCCCGCGTAATTGTTCGAGCGGCCCGGCGCGGTAATGTTCTCCGAACGCAGTTGCTCGGCCTGCGCGGTATTGCCGGCGGCCTCGGCGGCGGCGATGTTCCGGTAGTAAAGCTGCCGGGTGAAGAACGGCGCGGCCCGCCAGCGCTGCTGCCAGTGGATCTCGGTCAGCGTGCCGTGCAAGGAGTTGGTCCCCGCCTTGGTCATCATGCTGACGCTGATGCCGGTAGTGTGCCCGATGGAGGCGTCGAAATTCGCGGTCTCGACCCTCATCTCCTGAACCGTATCGGACACCGGCAGATACGCGCTCTTGCGCGACGCGCCGTTGTTTGCCGCGCCGTCGATGGACCATTCGTTCCCGCCCACATTGCCGGCCGTGCTGTAGTCGGACGCGCCGCTGTTCGAGTGCGGCCCCAGATAGTCGTTCACGCCGCTGGTCTGTATGCCGGGCGTCATCTTCACCAGCACCATGGTGTTGTTGCCGATCACCGGCAGGTCCATGACGCTGCGGTTGTCCAGGTTGCGGCCCCACGATGCCGTACTGGTTTCCAGGATGGGGGCTTCGGCCGTCACCGACACGGTGTCGGTGACGTCGCCGAGTTCCAGCAGCGGGTTGATTTCCAGGCGCACGCCGACGGGCAACACAATCCCGCCGCGCACCGACTTCTTGAATCCCGCCGATTCGGCCACGACCTGGTAGTTTCCGGCCAGAAGAAAACTCGCTTCGTAATAACCGGTCTCGTTGGTGGCCAGCCGCGTCGCCGTGTTGGTATCCGTGTTCAGCACGACCACAGTGGCGCCCGACACGGGCGCGTTGCTGGGATCCAGCACGCGGCCGAAAATCACGCCCCGAGTTTCCTGCGCCAACAGCGGAAGGGAAAAGCAGAGAGAGCTCCCGAGGAGCAAACGGCAGACCAGTCTCATCATCCGGCACACCTCCGTGGCTAATCGATGATCGAAAATTCTATGTCGCAGCGGCCACGGTGTCAATCGCACCCCGCGACGTTAGCCAAGTCGTACGCTGAAGTCACCGCCTCGCCCCGCAGTCAGACCTGGCACTAAGTGGCATAGTACTACAGGTCTAGAGGGGTACCCCACTTATGTCTGAATCTTGTAGTGCACGCCCATTAGGGATACACTCGCTTAAACAGGCGCCACTCATGCCACCCGGATCGCGTTTGCCGTTTATCGCCGTTTTATGCGTGCTGACTGCGGTACAAGCCCGCGCCGGCATTCTGATTACGCGGACCGGGACGGGCATCCAATTTTCCGAAGCCGCTGTGCTCGCGGTGAACGGTAAAGACAAGGTCCTGAGCCTCGGCGCTCAACCGCGGCTGACAGGCCCTGCCGCCAGGCTTCCCGCGGTGAAACTGGGCGACACCCTGCTCAAGGATGGCGACACCGGGGTCATGGCGGCCTACACGGCTCAGGGCGGTCCGATCTATACGCTGCCCCAGAACACGCCCAAGAATGCGCCCCCCGATGCCGCCGGCATGTGGCAGACGGCCCGCATCACGTACAAGAAGACCGCCGCGGACAAGGCCGCGGCCGAAGTGACCCCGCAGGCGTTTGTGGCGTTCTTGCCTCAGGGACCCGAGGGTCTGGCGGCAATCTGCATGGACAGCCGCGCCCTGGAGCTCATCGGAGGCAAGGGTAAGAGCTTCGCGGCCCAGGTGGAACTGCTGGCGGCGGCGGCCAAAGCTTATGGGTCGAGCCCCGCGATGAAGGCGGTCGAGAAGTACGTGGAGCGCTCGCTCCAGGACAGGTACGACCGCTTCGAGCGCGGCGGGGCCGCGGTAGAGGTGCTGAACGAGGGTCTCATGCTCGCTGAGTTATCCCGCCAGACCTACCCCGGCGTGCCGGAACAGGAACGGCTGCGGAAGTCGCTGGCCGAGCGCAAGGACTGGCTCGACCGCAGGGCCGCTGTCCTGCGCGCCTTCGTCTCGGCCGGGCACTGGGACTCCTACCTGCTCGCGTATCGCGATTTCGAAAAATACGCGGCATCTTTTTCCGATCTGCGCGATAACCGGGTGCGCGCCATGAAGGAGAGCCTCCAATCCCATCGCAAGCTCGGAGGCGAGCGCATGGCCGAGGGTGAATATCGGGGAGCGCTCAAGGAGTTCCGGCTGGCGGCTTCCCGCGCGCCATCCGATCCGGCGTTGCAGCAGGAGATCGCGGTGGCCTGGACCGAGTATTCCCGCCGCGCCGCCGTCGATCAGCGCGAGAAACGAAAACAGCTCAGCGTGGGACAACGCGAGGCGGTGGCCCAAGCCCTGCATTTCGCCAGCCGCTACAAGGAACAGAACAAGTTGGAGGACGCCCTGAAGAGCGTGGGCGAAGCCGAGGCCATCGACCCCGAATCGCTTTCCGTGCTGCTCAAGAAGGCCGAGGTCCTGGCGGCCATGCGGGAAACCGGCAAGGCGCTGGCGGCGCTCGACGCCTACGATATGCGCGCGGTGGACGAGGAGCGGCAACCGGCGGCGCAGTTGCGCAACGAACTGCTGTTCCAGCGCACCACGGCCCTCAAGGAGGCGCAGGCGCAGGCGGCGAAGGCGTGGCAAGAGGGTGCGTTCCATCGCACCCGGGCGTCGGCCGCGGCGGGTTTGCGCGTTAAAGAGGACGATCCCAACCTGCTGTACTACAGCGGCATGGCCGCGCTCGTTGTCCGCCGGCCCGCCGAGGGCCGCGCCCTTCTGTCCCGCTACCTGGAACTTTCCGACACCGTGGACGCCGCCGCCGAACAGCGTGCGCGCGCCCGGGCCGTACTGGCCGCCAGCGAGCCTGCCGCTCCACCCCCCGAGGGCGGCGAGCCGAACTGGCTTTCGGGCTGGAAAGCGCCCGCGGGCGTTTACTACTGCCCGCTCAGCCTGGCGTTCCAGGCGCGGGTGGACCACATCGAAGCCTCCAACAAGCTCAGGGTGAGCTTCGAATGGGTTGGCCCGCTTTTGAAAGCGGTGGTCCCCACCTTCGAGAAGAACGAGCGCGTGACCGGCGAGAAGAAGATTTCCTTCGCTTACGAAGACCGTGTGCCGCAGGTATTCGCGGTCGCCCTGGACGAGGCAACCCCCGCTGCCCCAGGGCCGGACCCCGACGAACGATTCAGCCGGTCCGCGCTGGTCCTGCCCAATAACCCTTACGCCGATCCGGCCGCAGTCGAGAGGCTCACTGGCGTGAACGTCACCCTGGGCCTGGCCGGCAACCGCTTCTTCCACCCGTTCGTTTGGGAGAAGATCCATTATTTTCGCTTCACTTATGACGGGAACGGGCGCGTCAAGCAGGCGCGCCACCTGGCGGACCGGAACGGCCCGCAGGATAACCTGCTCCTCGAGTTTCAGTGGGACGGCCCCCGTCTGGCGGCCGTGCGAGGCTTCCAACTCGCTTCTCCGGACGGCGGCAAGCGCACGCAGGTTTACGAGCGCGTGATGCAGTACCAGGATGGCCGCCTCGTTGGGGAAGAGATCCGCGCGGACAACCGGACTTCCCGGATCAAGTACCTTTACAACGGTCCCCGGCTGGCGTCCGCAAACTGCGACAAAGACCTCACCCTGGACGGCCGCTCCAGGCAGGTCACGTTCCTGAGCCGGTGAGGAGGGTTGCCGTGCCAGAGAAACTGACGATGCTATTGGCGCTCGCGACCGTTGCGGCGGGCGCCGCCGCGGGCCAGGAAGGCAAGCGGGTCGCCCTGCTCATCGGCAACAACGCGTATCCCGTAAGTCCGCTGCGCAATGCCGTGAACGATGCGCGCGCCATGGACAAGGCCCTGCAAGGCGCCGGCTTCCGGACCATCGTTTGCGAAAACGGCACCAAGGTCGCGATGGAACAGAGCATTGTGGAATTCCTCCAGGCCCTGCGGCCCGAGGATACGGCGCTCTTCTTCTATGCCGGCCACGCGGTGCAGGTCGAGAACGAAAACATGCTGATCCCGGTGGATTTTTCCACTTCCCGGGACGTCGTGGAAGCCAAGTTCAAGTCCATCTCCCTGGCGATGCTGTTCGATTATCTGAAACGGCAGCGCGTGGCGCGCAGCATCGTCATCGTGGACGCCTGCCGCAGCAACCCCGTGGCCGAGCGGCACTCGCTGGAGGCGGGCCTGGCCATCCCGCTCAATGCCGGCAAGGAAACCTATATCGCTTTCTCGACAAGCCCGAGCCACGTAGCCGCCGACAATCCCGAAGGACAAAACAGTTGGTTCACCGAGGCGCTGGCGGACTACGTCGCGCAACCCGGCCTCACCATCGATGAGGTCTTCAACCGCGTCCGCCTCCGGGTCGGAAAAGCCACCCAGGGCCGGCAAACGCCGTGGTCGCAGACCAGCCTCACCGCGCGCTTCTACTTCCACCCCCCGGTGGGGCTGGAGGCGGAGAACGATCCCAGCCTGTTCGAGAAGTGGCTGCGGGACGCCCTGCGCCACGAGCAGCGCGGCAACTGGCCGGAAGCGATCGCTTTGCTGCAACAGGTCGTAAAGAAGCAGCCGGGCGGCGCCCTGGACAAGACCGCCCGGCACAAACTGCCGTACCTCACTCTGTTGAACGAGGCGGAGACGCACCTGGAAGCCCGCGACTTCGCGGCGGCGGCGGAACTCTATGAAAAAGCCCTGAACCTGGATGCCTTCTCCATGCAGTCGGCCTTCCCGGGCGCGGACTGCTACCTGCTTGCCGACCGGCTCCCGGATGCGGTGCGGCTTCTCAAGGCCGTGCGCGCGCGCGGATCCTCCTCCGCGGCCGCCAAGGCCGACGGGATGTTGAAGGAACTCGCGGCGGTTCATCCCGCGGCTGCGGCGGAGTTGAAGGCGGGATTGCCGGAACCGCCGCCCGCCCAAGAGGTTTTTGCGGATGTGCGTTTCGGCGTCCCGGACTGGGAAGCGGCCGCGCGCTACCCGCGCGCCTTTCCGTTGGACTTGCGGTCCGAATTGAAGGATGTCGCCCTGGCCGCGCCCGCGGCGCCGGCGCCGCTCTCGGCCGGCGTGCCGCCGCCTTTCCCCGCGCCGCCCGCGCCGGCGCCGGCGGAACAGGCGCCGGAACAAGCCGCGTCTCAGCCTTCCCCGGAAGCCTTCCATATCGAACTGATCTCGGTCCGCAGGACCAGAGACCTGAGAATCCGGGAGATGGCGTCAGGGGAAGCGAACACCAGCGGCGTCACCCGTCGCGGCGGGCGGGCCGTGAAGGTCACGACCGACCCCTCGGGAGCCGAATTGGCCGTTGAGGGAGATCCCGAGCAGCGCTGCCAGTCCCCGTGCGTGCTCAGCCTCATCCCGGACGCAGCCGTGCGGGTGAGCATGGATGGTTTTCGGACCGAGTTGCGCCGGATCGGCCCGGAGTGGGTGGAGAAGGGCGTGCACATTGTCCTCACGCAGGATTTCGGGTTTGTGTACCTCGCGGGGCCGCAGGAAAACGTCACCGTGCTGCTCGACGGCATCCCGATTGCCCGGCAGATCCCGGCCCGGCTCCAGGTCCCTGCCGGCGCCTACCAGGTTCGCACCGTCGAGCAAGGCAAGGCCGTGAAAGAGCGCCAGGTGGAAGTGAAGCCGCTGGGCACCGTGCAGCTCGCCGTGAGGGAATGACATGAGAACACCGCACAAGCTCTCCGGAGCCGCCCTACTCGCGTTCCTGGCGGCCGCGCCGCCCCTTTTCAGCGAGACCTGGACCGACCGGGGCGAATACGACCTGGCGCTGCTGGTCCGTTCCGAAGCTGCACCGGAGAAGCGGCTGGCGCTGCTCGACCAGTGGAAGGCCAAATATCCGGGCACGGCTCAGCAGCAGGTGCGGCGGGAACTCTACCTCTCGGCCTACCAGTCCATGGGTGCGTGGCCGCGCATGCTTGAGGTGTCTCGCGAAATGGTGGCCGCGCAGCCCGATAACCTGCTGGGGCTGTACTGGTTCACGCTGTTGGCTCCGGAAGCCAACCAGCCCTCCCCGGCTTTCCTGGATCAGGCCGGAAAGGCCGCCCGCCAACTGTTGGACAAGGCGGCGGCCGCGCCAGATCCCGAATGGCAGAAGCGCCGCGCGGCGATCCAACGCTTGGGGACGCGCACGCTGGTCTGGGTGGCCTGCGCGCGGGGTGCATATGACGAGGCCGAACGGCAACTGGCGGCCTGGCTGCGAGCCAACCCTCGCGACGCCGAAATGTCCGCGTGGCTCGCCGCCATCGTGGCGAAGCATTCCGATAAGCAGGTCACCGCGCTATGGCATTTGGCCCGGGCCGCCGCTCCCCCCGCCAAAGGCGCCGCGGGCCCGGACCGGAGCCGCGAGTTCGCGGCGGAACTGGAGCGCATCTATACCGCATACCACGGCGGGACCGACGGACTGGAGTCCTTGCGCGCCGCGGCGGCCGCCGGAGACCCGATGCCGCCCGAAGGTTTCCAGATCGAGTCGGCCGCGGCCGCGGCGGTGCGCAGGCAGGACGAGGAACTGACCCGCACCCACCCTGAACTGGCTGCATGGCTGCGCATCCGCAGGAGCCTGGAGTCGCCCGGCTGGGAGAAGTACCTGAACGAGACGCTGCGCCGGGCGCCGCTGCCCAAACTGCGTGGAACCGTGGTCCGCGCCACCCCCGCAAGGAAGCCCCAGGAGATCGTGCTGAGCATGGCCGGCGGCACGGGCGAGGAACTCCTGCTGAAAGTCGATGAGCCGTTCGGGTCCGCCGCGCCGGCCGGCGCCGAGTTGGAGTTCGAAGGCGCCAGCGTCGAGGAGTTCACCCGCGAGCCCTTCCGCCTGACCGTGAATATGGTCCGGGACCGCGTGCAGGGGTGGCCCGCCGCAAGAGCGCGGGAAGAGTGACCGCCTCTACTGATGACGCACCAGGATCTCCGCGACCACCTTGGAAACAGGCTCCTGTGACGCGTTCACGACGTACACGGAATTCGCCACCTCCCTGGAATCGGCCGGCTGGCCGACTTCACGGATCAGGATGTCGCGGTTGATCACGGGAGAGGACATGCGCGCCACGGCGTCGTTCACCAGGTGCGCGTTGGCGAGCAGCACCGGTCCCGGTTTGGCGGACGGCGCGGGCTCTTCCGGGGTCTGGGTTCCGATGCCGTCGTGAAGATCGGTCACCTCCCGCGGGTCGCGCACCAGCGCCACAAACAGCTTCTCGGTCCCGGGCGGGTCCGCAATCTCGAAACAGTGCCGGGAGGGCACCCGCACCTTCTGGCCGGGGTTGATGACGTTGCTCTCGCCGGCCATGCGGGGCGATGGCAACAGCGGCATCCAATCGCCGCCCGATTGTCTTACCAGCACGTACAGGTACCCGGAGCGGTTCGCTTCGATGTCGATGGCGAAGCACTCTCCCTTGGTGAAATTGCGCGTCGAGGTCACCGTTTCGGAACGGCCGGTCGCCTGGTCCACCAGCACCAGGTTGTAGCGCAGGCCCAGGTTGCGCGCCGCGGCGCCGGCAACCGGCAGCACCACGCTCTCTTCGCGCGGCGCCGCCTTTGGCGCGGTGGCCGGCGGGCGCGGCGCGCGCGCCTCACGCCTCCCGCGCTCCGCCGCGGCGGCCTTGCGGATCGGCGGCAGCGCCTCCCGCGGCGCCGCGCCGGCGTAAAAAAGTTCGCGAACACCCGCCGGGCCGGGAGCCTGCTGGGCCATCAGGCCCACGGCGATGCCCGCGCCCAGCGCAACCGGGCAACATCGCATGCGCTTCATTTCAGACCTCGCGTCTCGTTACATGCAACCTGCGATGATGATATGCCAGAATCGCCCGTTCGGAGCCATTTTTCCGGAAACATTTCCGTTGAACTGCATCACTCTTGTTCAAGACAGGCGGCTGCACTCTGAAATAGAAAGGGCGCCCACCTATAATTGACGTTGGCGAGCGATTCCTTCCCGGGAGCCTCGCCGCACGCCGCCGAGCGCGACGCCAAGGGCTTTACCCGCTGGACGCAGTTCGTCCCCATGCTGTTCCGCCAACTCGGACGCGCCGGCTCTCTGCGCGAGATCTGCAACGGCTTGGCCTGCTGCCTGGGCCGGCTCGTGCATCTCGGGATCGCCAAAGCGCCATGCCGCCCTATGCCGCCGGCCTGGTCTCCGCCATCCGCCGGGCTTGAGATTGAGTAACATTGGCTTCATGCGGATTGTGCTGCTGTTACTCGCGGCCGTGGCCGGGCTCGCCCAGGATGGGTACTATCGGTTCGCGGTCGATCAGGACCACCTCGCAGGGGCGCCCGACTTCAGCTTCCTCAACCACCCCATCGGCGCCGAGGACCGCATCTTCCCTCGTGATGGGCACTTCTACACCGTAGGCCGGGACCTGAAGCCGAATACGCGCGACGACCGCCGCGAGCGGTTCTTCGGCGTGAACCTCGCCTTCGGAGCGAACTTCCCCGAGCCTCAGGACGCCTCGCGCATCGCCAAACGCCTGCGCCGGCTGGGCGTGAACATCGTCCGCCTGCACCACATGGACACCAACCCCGACCGCGATCCGGCCAATGCGGGCAGCAGCCTCACCACGGAGCCGTACCCCACGCTGAACGAGATCGCGGTGAAGCGGCTGCGCGGCTTCCTCGACGCGCTCAAAGCCGAGGGCATTTACGCCAATCTCAACCTGCACGTGGGCTATCGTTTCCGTCCGGAGATCGACAAAGTGCCGCCGGAGGAAATTCCGATCCATAGCAAGCCTCTGCACATTTTCTATCCGCGAATGGTGGCGCTACAGGCGGAGTACGCGCGCAAGCTGATCGCGGCTCTCGCGCTCCGCGGCGACCCGGTGCTCGCCATGGTGGAGATCAACAACGAAAGCGCGCTGGTGGATTCGTGGATGCGCGGCAATTTGGAAAAGACCGTGAGCGGCGCCTACCGCGATGAGCTCGAACGCAAGTGGAAGCAGTTTCCCGGCGGAGGCGGGCCCATGCAGGGCGACGCCTTTCTGCGCTTCCTCATGACGGCCGACCGCGCCTACCTCGACACCATCCGCGACGCGGTGCGCGAAAGCACGGACAAGCTCGTGCCGGTGGCGGGGACCCAGATGGGTTTCGGAGGGCTGCTGAACCTGGACAGCCACGCCGGCCTCGATTACCAGGACAATCACTTCTATGTGGACCACTACAACTTCCCGCACCAGCGCTGGGACCCGCGCGACTGGCGCATCCGCGATATGTCCTCGGTGGGAAGCGGACTCAGCGCGTTCCTGAACATGGCCGCGGCGCGCGAGGCCGGGCGCCCCTATACGGTGAGCGAATTCAACCAGCCGTGGCCGAACCGGCAGGCGGCGGAGATCGATCCCACGCTGGCGGCCTTCGGCGCATTTCAGGGCTGGGATGGCATCATGCACTTCGCCTACTCCCACAACCGGAACTGGGACAATGGCACGCCAAGCGGCTTCGACCTCAATTCGGACTGGAGCAAGTGGCCGGGCTTCGGACAGTCGGCGCTTCTGTTCCGTAGCGTGGTGCGGGAGGGGAAGTCGCCGTTGGTGTACCCGGTGAGCACGGAGCAGCGGCTGGCCTACACGCGGGCGAAGCGCACTGGCGGGCTGGCTGCGTTTTTCAACCTGGACCCCGCAGTGGCGCTGGCGCACCCCGTGGCCATCCGGCGGGACGACAAGGGCACGGCGCTTTCCGTCGCCGCCGGGGAGCCGGGCGAGATCTCCTATGACGGGGCGGTGTTCCGCATTGCCGCGCCGCAGGCGGCGGGCGTGTTCGGGTTCGTGAAGAAGGCGGCCGCCGGAGCCATTGAGGTGGAACTGGCGCCCTCGGCCCGCGGCTTCGTGACCTTGCTGGTGACCGCGCTCGACGGCATGCCGATCGCGGACTCGCGCCGCATGCTCCTATCGATACCCGGGGCGACTTTCGCGTCGCTCGCAAACGGCCGGATGCAGAAGCTGGTTCCGTATAGCGCGGATTGGTACACGCTGGAACCGGACCAGCCCGGCAAGCCTTCGGGCAGCCGCAACGGAGGCGTGGCGCCGGTGTGGATGGAACGCGTGGAGAGTCATGTCACGTTGAGATCCGCCGCGCGGGCGCTGGAAGTCTGGCCGCTCGATGGCGCGGGCAAGCGGCTCGCCCCCGTGCCGGCCGAACGCACGGCCGCGGGTTTTCGCATTCATTTGCAGGCCGAGGGCCAGCAGTTCGCACCCTGGTACGAGATCGCGGCAAGGTAGAGCCCGATTCCGAGCCGCGACCGCCAGGGAGCGGGCGCCGCGGGCTGCATCACGTAAAGCGCAGCGCGTCCTCAACGGAACGGTCCTGACGTGATCGCGCGGTGGCATTTGAGGCAGAGCGTGCGCAGATTGTCGAGGCCGCACTCGCCGCCGCCGCGCGCCACGGGCACGATGTGGTCGGCGTCCCAGAGATGACGGCGCCGGCCCCACTCCTTCTCGAAAGCGCGCCGGGCCGCCCAATCCAGCTTGCGTTTGTTCTTCCGGAGTTCCTCCGTATCCACGCCGCACAGCGCGCAAACGCCGCGGTCCCGCTCGAAGACCTTCTCACGCAGGTAGCCTGGGTCGGTGCGCAGCTTCCATTCATGCACGCACGCCGGCGAGCAGAACGTATACCGGCCCTTTGGAACTTCGCCGCCGCACCAGCGGCACTTGCGCGGATGCTTGCGCCGGTCCACCCAGCCGCCCGGCATCGTGCGGCGCGTGCTCACACGCGCAATTCGTAGCCGAGGCCGCGCATGCCCTCGATGATCCGCGCGCGGATCTGGCCCACTTCGTCGGAGGACAGCGTGCGATCCGGCGCGCCCAGCGTGAGGCGGAAGGAGACGCTCTTGGTCCCCTCGGCCAGCGGCGGTCCGCTGTATTGCCGGAGGTATTCGATCGCCTCCAGCATGGGTCCGGCGAAGCCGGCGACCTTGCTCTCGAGGGCCGCCGCCAGCTCGCGCGCGCCGGCGATCACGGAGAGATCGAAGGCGCTCGTCGGGAAGCGCCGTACGGGTGTGTACTTCACTTCCGCCGCGCCCAGCTCCTGCATCCGCCGCAGGTCCACGTCCAGGACGGCGGCACGGCCCTCCACCAGCTTCGGGTGCATTTCGAACAGCCGCCCGATGGGGCCGCCCTTCCACACCAGTTCCACGGAGCGGGCGGGGTGCTCGTAGGAACGCGCCTGTGCGGGGCGCACTTCCACGCCCGGCATCAGGCACAAAGCCAACCGTTTCATCTCGAACAGTCCCGCGGCGCCGTCGCCGTGCCGGTTGTAGAGCGCCGCGGCCAGGTGCGGGATTTCGTCCGGCAGTCCGCCCTCGCGCTTGTGGATCTCGTAGCCGATCTCGAACAGCCGGAAAGCTTCCCGGTGCTTGCTGTTCTCCCCGATGTTCTTCCAGATGCCGGGAATGAGCGAGGTGCGCATCAGCGACTGGTCGGAGGAAATCGGGCTTTCCACGCGCAAGTGCGTCTCCGGGTCGCTCGAAAACAGGCGCGCGGTCTCCTCGCTGATAAAGGAGTAATTGTAGACTTCCGTGAAGCCCTGCGCGGCGCACATGTCGCGCACCGTGCGGTGGAAGCGGCGCTCCTCGTTGACCGGGGGCACGCGCACGGCCATCAAGGGCGCCGTGGGCGTGATCGTGTCGTACCCCGCCATGCGGCCCACCTCTTCCACCAGGTCGTCCGCAATCGAGATGTCCTTTGTGGCGCGCCACGAGGGCACCGTGACCATCAGCACGCCGGGGCGCTCCACGGCGACGCCGAACTCGAGGCGTTCCAGCACGTCGCGGATTTCGCTCTCGTCCGCCTCGCGGCCGAGCTTGCGCACCAGCCAGTCGATGGCCAGCCGTATGGGCGCGGGCGGCGGAATCTCGCGCTTCGCCTCGGTCACGCCGCCGGCCACACGGAAGCCTGGAGAGAGCTCCTCCAGCAGTTCCAGTGCGCGCGCCAGGCCGCGCACCGTGTTGTGCGGGTCCTGAGCCTTCTCGAAGCGCATGGATGCGTCCGTGCGCAGCTTCAACGACGCGGAGGTCCTGCGGATGCTGGATGCCTGAAAATTCGCGCTCTCCAGCACGATGGACGTGGTGCCGCCGCCAATGGCGCTCTCCGCGCCGCCAATCACCCCGCCGATGGCGATGGGACCGCCGGCGTCGGCGATCACGATGTTCGCCGGGCCGAGCTCGTACTCCTCGTCGTTGAGTGCGCGGATGCGTTCGCCCGGCCGCGCGGGCCGCGCCCAGATGGTGTCGCCCTTGAGCCTGGCGCGGTCGAAAGCGTGCATCGGCTGCGCCAGCTCCGCCATGATGAAGTTGGTCAGATCGACGATGTTGTTGATGGGGTTCAGCCCCACCGCGGTCAGCCGGGCTTGCAGCCACAGCGGCGAAGGCCTGACGGTGACGTTCTCGATCACCAGCGCGCTGTACCGCGGGCACAGGCCGTAATCGGGAATCTCGATCCGCACCGGCGACGGCCCCTCGGGAAGCAGCTCCGGGCGCACCGGATCCACCAGCTTCTTGCGTAGGATCGCCGCCACCTCACGCGCCATGCCCAGGTGTCCCCACAGGTCCGGACGGTGGGTGATGGACTTGTTGTCGATCTCGATGATGCTATCCGGAGCACAGCGGCGCAGGGGATCGCCGGGCCGGCCTTCCACTTCGATGATCCCGGAACTCTCGCGGTTGATGCCGAGTTCCACGCCGCTTGCGAGCATCCCGTCGCTCTCCACGCCGTGTATGACCTTCTTGCCCACCGGAACCCACACGGTGATTTTGCCCGCGCGGCAGTTGGGCGCGCCGCACACCACGGTCTTCAGCCCGCCGGGACCGGCGTTCACCACGGCCTTCACGTTGTGGCTGTCCGGGAGGAATTCGACCGATTCCACGCGCGCCACGCGCGCGCCTGAGAGCAACTCGCCGTGCGGCTCGATGCCCTCGCACTCGGCGGTCTTCATGGTGATGAGCCGCTCGAGCGCGCCGGCCGGGGTGTCCAGGTCCTGAACGAACTCGCGAATCCAGTTGTAGGAGAACTTCATGGGCAGCGCTTAGAACTGTTCCAGAAAGCGGAGATCGCCGCTTTGCAGCCAGCGGATATCGTCAATGCCGTAGCGCATCATCACCAGCCGTGTCAGGCCCAGTCCGAAGGCAAAGCCGTTCCACTCGCCGGGATCGATGCCGCTCATGCGCAGTACGTTGGGATGCACCAGCCCGCAGCCGACCTGTTCCACCCAGCCGCTCTGCTTGCACACCGGACAGCCGCTGCCGCCGCAGATGAGGCAGTGAATATCGAGCTCGAAACCGGGTTCCACGAAAGGGAAGTAGCCGGGACGCAGCCGCACCGTGACCTCGCGCTTGAAGATGCCGGTCAGCATGGTCTTCATGAAGTAGACCAGGTGCGCCACCGAGACCTCGCGGTCTATCATCATGCCTTCCACCTGGTAGAAGGTGTGGTCATGGGAGGCGTCCACGCTCTCGTTGCGGAACACGCGGCCGGGCGCGATCATGCGCAGCGGCGGCCCGAGCTTTTCCATGCCGCGAACCTGCACCGGCGAAGTGTGGGCGCGCAGCAGGTTGCGGTCCGTGAGCCAGAAGGTGTCTTGCGCGTCGCGCGCGGGGTGATCGGGCGGCAGGTTCAGCGCATTGAAATTGTGGTACTCCGTCTCGACTTCCGGCCCGTCCAGCACAGTGAAGCCCAGCGAAACGAAAAGATCTTCGATTTCCGATTGGATGCGGGTGATGGGATGCAGTTTTCCGGGACGGGGCCCGGGAGGGGGAAGAGTCAGGTCCAGCCATTCAGCGTCGAGCCGCGCCCCGAGAGCGGCTTCGGCGAACTGCGCTTTCTTTTCCTCCAGCGCGGCTTCGAGCGATTGCTTGGCGGCGTTGAGAAGCTTTCCCGCGCGCGCGCGTTCCTCGGTGGGGAGTTTGCCGAAATCCTTGCTGATCTGCGCCAGCGAGCCTTTACGTCCCAAGACCTCGACGCGCACGGGCTCGAGCTGCTCCGCATTCTGAGCCGCCCGGATGCGGTCGAGAGCCCGGGATTCGAGCTCCGAAATCGATTGTTCGAGCATGAAAACGGGAAGACTTCCAGTGTAGCAGGGCGCTCGCAACCGGGTCCAACAGTCAGTTCTTGCCGGAAAGCAGGGCCTGGCGCTTGGCTGCGCGCCTTGCCTTGAGCCGGGCGTTTGCCTTCTTCTGTTTCTCCAGTGACACGATTTCCTGGCAAGCGTCGCACCGCTTCCGGATGCGCGACTTGGTCGTGAACGTCACGCCGCATCGGCGGCACTGCTTGACGATGGTTTCATCCAACGGAAGAATGCCGGGCTTATGCGGTAAAAGATGCGAATAATGGAAGTCACAGTGGCTCATAGGAGGCAACCTCTTTCGACCACGCTGTCTTCTTCTGACCGGGATTCGGGCATTGGTGTCCCACGATGCGTCATATGGCCCACTACACCCATCCCCCCCGGTGAGCAACCCGGGGAGAGAACAGAAGAAAAGCCCGCCCGCCAGGCCGCCGCAAACTCCCGGTGTTCATGCCGAACCGCCTGATCCTGCGGAGTTTACTCCGCCACCCCGGGTCTCCATCCAGGCAGACACAGAGGACGGACAACAGCCCACGCGCGCGGAGCGATGTCATGATTTATACCAAACCTACTGCACGCGGAAGGCCGAAACCTACGAGGCCGCGTCGCGTGCGGCGGGCACGAACGGTTCGGTGAATAGCCCCGTCTCCCAACCCAGGTGATTGAGGTAGAACAATAGTACCGGATCCGAAAATGCGCCGCAAAACTTGTCAAAAACCCGTGAGTGCCAACCCTCCGTCAAGTACGTTTTGGGGTCGGTCTCCTTCGAGAAAAACCCGTTCTCGTGGGGAATGCCCAGGAAATCCAGCACGGCGGTGATCATATCGAGGTGCGAGACCAGGATCGCCTGCCCCAGGTCCTTGGCGAAGTCCTCGTCGCCGCCGGTGATGCGCGCCCAGAAGCGCGGCGCGCCTTTGCGCAGGACTTCCGTGTTCAGCTTGTGCACGTGCGCCGCGGCTTTCAACCCCTCGAACAACTGGTAGGTCCGGAGTTTCCCCATGGAGATGCCGCGCATCAGCTCGTTGAACGCCGGCTCCCCGAGCCGCGCGTAAACATCGCAAAGCTGCATGAAATTCCAGATTATCACAATCGTGTGCCGTTCCTCACACCCCGCTCGCCGCACGCGCTGGAACTGGGCGCGCGCCGGATGGCGGGCGATAAGAAGCCCTCCGCCGGCGTGCTGCACCGGGAACGGAGCCAGCGCCGCGCACTACAATGGAAGCATGTCCCAGACCTTGAAGATCGCGGACCGCGAGTTCCGCTCCCGGCTCATCGTGGGCACGGGGAAGTACCGAACCTTCGAAGAGATGCGCCGCTGCCACGAGGCTTCCGGCGCCGACATGGTCACGGTGGCCGTGAGGCGCGTCAACCTGACGGATCGCAGCAAGGAGTCGCTGCTCGACTATATAGACCGGTCGAAGATCTTCATCCTTCCCAATACCGCGGGTTGCTATACCGCCGACGACGCCGTGCGCACTGCGCGGCTGGCGCGCGAAGTGGGGCTTTCCAACTGGGTCAAGCTGGAGGTCATCGGCGACCCTAAGACGCTCTTCCCGGATAACGCCGGACTGCTCGAAGCCACCCGCATCCTGGTGCGCGAGGGCTTCGTGGTGCTGCCCTACACCAACGACGATGTGGTGAACGCGCGCAAGCTGATCGACGCCGGCGCCGCCGCGGTGATGCCGCTGGCGGCCCCCATCGGCTCCGGCATGGGTGTGCAGAACCCGGCCAACCTCCGCATTATGCGGGAGATGATCACCGAAGTGCCCCTGATCGTGGATGCCGGCGTGGGAACCGCTTCCGATGCCGCCGTGGCCATGGAACTGGGGGCGGACGGCGTCCTCATGAATACCGCCATCGCCGAAGCGCGGGACGCCGAGAGCATGGCGACGGCGATGAAACTTGCCGTGGAAGCCGGGCGCCTGGCCTATCTCGCCGGCCGCATCCAGAAGAGGCTGTACGCCAGCGCCAGCAGCCCTCTGGCGGGCGTGGTGGGCGCTGCCAAGTAGCTGTAAGCCGTTGCAATAAACCAACATGCGCCGGGACCAAGCCCGGCGCGGATTCGTGCTAAGATTTCGTTTTTACACCGGGAGTACAATCCAGTGAAAGTTTACGAAACCAAGGACATCCGTAATGTAGGTGTGGCCGGGCACGGCGACTCCGGCAAGACCAGCCTGGCCTCCGCGCTCCTGTTCACGTCCGGCGGTTCCAACCGGCTCCTTCGGGTGGACGAAGGCAATACCATCACGGATTTCGACGACGAAGAGATCGCCCGGAAGATCACCATTTCCACGGCGAACGAAGTGGTGGAGTGGAAAAAGACCAAGATCAACCTCCTCGACACCCCCGGGTACAACATCTTTATCAATGACACGCGCGCGGCGCTGGTGGCGGCCGATTCGGCGCTGGTGGTGGTGGACGGCGTGGCCGGCGTGGAGGTGCAGACCGAGAAGGTCTGGGGCTTTGCCAACGACTACAAGCTGCCCCGCGCCGTGGTCATCAACAAGCTCGACCGCGAGCGGGCTTCCTTCGAGCGGGCGCTGGAAAGCATCCATGAGACTTTCGGCCGCACTGCTGTTCCCGTGCAGGTCCCCATCGGGGCCGAGCGCGAGTTCAGCGGCGTGGTGGACTTGGTGCGGATGAAGGCTTACACCTACACGCCCGACGGCGACGGCAAGAGCAGGGAGGGAGAGATCCCGGCCGGCATCGCCGACGCCGCCCAGAAGGCGCACGAGGCCCTGGTCGAAATGGTGGCGGAAGGCAACGACGCCCTGATGGAAGAGTTCTTCGACCAGGGCACGCTCTCGCCGGAGCGCATCCTGGAAGGATTGCAGCAGGCCATTCGCGAGATGCGGCTGGCCCCGGTGCTGTGCGCCTCCGCGCTGCGGAATATCGGCTCGGACCTGATCCTCAACTTTATTGTGGAGAACCTGCCCGCGCCGGACGCGCGCGAGGTTGCGGCCGCGGTGAACGGCGAGGCCGTCCTGCGCAAGATCTCCATCTCCGATCCGGTCTCCGCATCCGTGTTCAAGACCACGGCGGATCCCTTCGCCGGGCGCATCACGTACTTTAAAGTCTGCTCCGGCATATTGAAGAACGACGCCAACCTCCAGAACCTGACCCGCGGCTCGGCCGAGCGGCTTTCTCATATCGGCGCCCCGCACGGCAAGACCATCAACCCCGTCACCGAGATCCACGCGGGCGATATCGGCGCGGTGGCGAAGCTGAAGGACACCCTCACGGGCGATACGCTGGCGGAAAAGGGTTTCCCCGCGGTCTACCCCGCCGTCAAGCTGCCCGAGCCCTCCATCGCGTTCGCCATCGAAGCCAAGTCCCGGCAGGATGAGGACCGCATGGGCAACGCGGTCAACCGGATCCTGGAGGAAGACCAGTCTTTGCGCTTCTATCGCGACCCCCAGACCAAGGAATTCCTGCTGGCGGGCAGCGGCCAGCAGCACGTCGAGGTCGTGGTGAGCCGCCTCAAGAAGCGCTACGGCGTGGAAGTCACCCTCAAGGCGCCCAAGATCCCCTACCGCGAGACCATCCGCGGCACCGCCGACGTGCAGGGGCGGCACAAGAAACAGACCGGCGGTCACGGGCAGTTCGGCGATTGCTGGATCAAGATGGAGCCGCTGCCGCGCGGCGGGCAGTTCGAGTTCGTCAACCAGATTTTCGGCGGCGCCATTCCGAAGAACTACATTCCGGCGGTGGAAAAAGGCATCCAGGAAGCCGCCCAGAACGGGTTCCTGGCCGGATACCCGCTGGTGGACTTCAAAGTGATCCTGTACGACGGCTCCTACCACGATGTGGACTCCTCGGAACTGTCGTTCAAGCTGGCCGCCCGCAAAGCTTTCAAGAACGCCATGCAGGAGGCCAAGCCCGCCCTGCTGGAGCCGATCATGAACGTGGAAGTTCAGGCCCCGGTGGAATATGCGGGCGACCTGATGGGCGACCTCAACGGGCGGCGCGGGCGCATCTCCGGCATGGAGACGCGCGGCGGCACGCAGATCGTCCGCGCGCAGGCGCCCATGGCGGAAATGTTGAACTACCAGAACGACCTCACCTCTATGACGCAGGGGCGCGGCTCGTTCACCATGGAGTTCGACCACTACGACTTCGTGCCGCAGCAGCAGGCCGAGAAGATCATCGCGGCGGCGAAGGCGGCCAAGGCCGGAGAAGAGGAAGAAGAAGAGTAGAGGATCGCCCGCGTCCCCGCGACACGGGGTTGTGGTAATTTGTACGAAACTTGACCTTCGGGGCGCGAGTACGCTAGAGTCTTAGCTTCGTCCAGGAGGGCGGGTACTTTGCGCCGCCGGTTGGCGGTGTAGTCCTAAATCCTTTGTTTCGAGGTTTTTGATGGCCGGTCGAACAAAGTGGCCTTATTTCTGGGCTTCGATATCGGCATTCCTGGTCCTTACCGGCTGCGGAGTCAGTCAGCAGTCCAGGTTCCAAATGGCTTTTCTTCCGGCTTCGCCGCACGTCCACGCGGCCGAACCGGAAGTGGCGCCCCCGCCTCCCGTGGAACCCAACCAATACCTCTCCAGCATCCCGGTGTCGCTGCACACGGTCACGCCGCCGCCGGCCACGCCCTCGCGCGCCGATGAGTTGATGCAGCGCGCCGAGCAGAGGTTCCAGCGCGGCCGCAGGTTATATCAATCCGAGGACGCCGCGCGCGCGCGCCAGGAATTCGATTCCGCCATCGACCTGATGCTGGAGGCCGGCTCCGAACCGCTGGGCGACCGCGCGGCCTGGGAACGCAAGCTCGAAAGCATGGTGGACGCCATCCACCGCTACGACCTGGCCGGGCTGGGCGCCTCCGCGGATCCGGACGATCAACGCTACGAGAAGGCGCCGCTCGAAGACATCCTGGAGATGACCTTCCCGGTGGATCCCAAGCTGAAGAGCCGAGTCAGGGAGCAGGCGCACGCGATCTCATCGCAGTTGCCGCTCTCCATCAATGATGCGGTGCTCGGTTACGTCCACTATTTCTCCTCGCGGGGACACAAGACTTTGGTGTCGGGCCTGGAGCGTGCCGGGCGGTACCGGCCGATGATCCAGCGCATCCTGGACGAGGAAGGCGTCCCGCAGGAGATGATCTACCTGGCGCAGGCCGAATCGGGCTTCATGCCGCGCGCCCTCTCGCGCAAAGCGGCCGCGGGCATGTGGCAGTTCATGGCCTTCCGCGGACGGCAATACGGGCTGATGCAGACGCCTTACAGCGATGACCGCCTGGACCCGGAGAAGTCCACGCGCGCCGCCGCGAAGCACCTGCGCGACCTCTACACCCAGTTCGGCGACTGGTACCTGGCCATTGCCGCGTATAATTGCGGCCCCGGAGTGGTGGAAAGCGCGGTGGAACGCACCGGATACGCGGACTTCTGGGAGTTGCGCGAGCGCCGCGTGCTGCCGGCGGAAACCACCAATTACGTGCCGATTATCCTGGCCATGACCATCATGGCCAAGAACCCCGGCGACTACGGGCTGGATGCCGTCTCTCCCGACACGCCGCTGGAATACGATTCGGTGGAGATGAGCGCCACCACGCATTTGCAGCTTGTGGCGGACCTGCTCGAACTGCCCGTCTCCGAGCTGATGCAGCTCAATCCGGCGCTGCTGAAACCCGCGGCGCCGGCCGGATATTCTTTGCGTGTGCCTAGGGGCGCCGGACCCGCGCTGCGCGCCTCGATCGAGCGCGTTCCGGAGCATCGGCGCGCGGCATGGCGCGTGCACAAAGTGGTAAACGGCGACACTTTGGCCGGCATCGGGCGGCGTTACCGCGTGACCGCGGCCAGCATCTCCGCGGCGAATCCCTCGATGGCCGCGTTGACCGACGGCGCACTGCTGCTGATCCCCACCGCGGCGGCCAGCCAGAGCAGGACCGTGAGGCGCGCTTCCACGCGTGGGACCAGCGCCAGAAACGTCTCCTCATCGCGCCGCGGCGGCGCGGCGCGCAAGACCTCCGCTGCGGCGAGCGCGCGCAAGCCGGCGGTCCCGAGCGCGGCCTCGAAGAGCGCGCGCAAGACGCAGGCCTCGTTGAGCCGCGCGGCCTCCAGTGGCCATCGTTCCGCGCCCGCGAGCAACTGAGCGGCCGCAGTCACAAAATTTCCATTTTTTCGCGATTGCCTCTTGCCTCTGGCGGAAAAAGGGTTCATTCTAATTCTGATCTGTCCGCGAACAGGAGGCCTGGATAATGTTTGAGAGCCTGAGATTCTCTCCGAGAGACGAAGAAGAATTGGAAGACTTTCAGGACTACGGCGACGACGAGAACTCCGATAGGGACTCGCGGCTTGACGAGTTTGACGAGGACGAGGAAGAGGACGAAGAGGAAGACGAGGAAGACGAAATGGAAGAGATGATTCCGACCGCCGCCCCGGTGCCGCCTGCGGCCGAACCGGAAGCTCCAGTTGTGGCTCCCCCTGTGGAGGCTCCGCCCCAGAAAGCCGTGAAGAAGGCCCCGGCGGCCAAGAAGGCCCCGGCGAAGAAAGCTCCGGCGAAGAAAGCCCCTGCCAAGAAGGCTCCCGCCAAAAAGGGTGGCGCGAAGAAGGCCGCTAAGAAGGCCCCGGCGAAGAAAGCTCCGGCCAAGAAGGCTCCCGCCAAGAAAGGCGGCGCGAAGAAGGCCGTCAAGAAGGCGGCCAAGAAAGCCAGCCGTAAGCGCTAGTCGTTTCTCCTTGAGCTGCGCCTCGGCACATCGAAAGGGGTAGTGTTCCCTTCTCTCAAGCGCCAGGAGTCCGCCTTTACTGCGGTTCCTGGCGTTTCGTGTTTGAGGCCTACTGGCCGAGCGTCCTGCGGCATCGCTGGAACAATTCCAGAAGCGCTTCGGCGTGCTCTTCAGGGGTGCGCGAGCCGGGCTTGCCGGAAAAACCGGCCGCCGGACCCGAATTCCGGCCGTAGCCGGTCTGCACGGCGATAAATTTGGTCAATTCGAGGGCAATTTCGTCTTTACTCCGCGCGGGCGGCGCAGTCTGCGCTTCATTTTCCTCCGCCATTTGTGCTCCTCCGGTGTGTGATAAGTGTGGACTCTCGACCACTAGATTACAGCACCCATGCCGCTTACCGCACGCCGCGCGATTCGCAAGATGCGCGGTGGGGCCCAGTCCTACCTGCTCCAGGCGGACGATGACGCCTGCTACGTCGTCAAGTTCCGCAATAACCCGCAGCATCGCCGCATCCTGGTCAACGAACTGGTGGCTTCGGTATTCCTGCAATACCTCCAGATCTCCACGCCCGAGATCGCGCTGATCCGCGTCACCCCCGAGTTCCTCCGCGAGAATTCCGACGTGTACATAAGCCTGGGAGACCGGCGCATCCCCGTGGAACCGGGGTGGCACTACGGTTCGCGCTTCCCCGGCGACCCGGCCCGCACGGCGGTGTACGATTTCCTGCCCGACGCCCTGCTCGCCCAGGTGAGCAACGCCCGGGAGTTCGCCGGGGTGCTGGTGTTCGACAAGTGGGCCGCCAACGCCGACGGCCGGCAGTCGGTGTTCTACCGCGCGCTGGTGCGGGACTGGTCGCCCGGCGAGCCCCGTGCGGCCAAGCCGGGCTTCGTGGTGCGCATGATCGATCACGGGTTCATCTTCGACGGACCCAATTGGACCTTCACCGATTCGCCGTTGCAGGGACTTTACCCGCGGCGCCTGGTTTACGAAAACATCCGCTCTCTGGACGACTTTCAACCCTGGCTCAACCGCGTGGTGCATTTTCCCGAAGCGGTTGTGGATAAGGCCTGGAGACAGGTGCCGCCGGAGTGGATCGAGGGCGAGGAGGACGAGTTCCACCGTCTCCTGGAGAGGCTGCTGGAGCGGCGGCGGCGCGTGGCTGATCTGCTGGCCGCCTGCCGCGCGGCGCGGAACAATCCCTTCCCGAACTGGCGGTAGCCGGCCTGGTTACTTCACCGCGAAGGTGGTCCAGGCGCGCGCCGGCATGTCGCGCAGAATGCCCTTCTGCCAGGCGAACTCGGGGTGCTCCTTGAGGTGCCTGGCCGCCTTGAAATTCATCCCGCAGGCGTGACCCAGGAACGCCGTGAAGCCCAGGCGGGCGGCCAGAGCGGCGTCCATGGCTTTATTCTGCACCGCGCCAGCGGTTCCGTACGGCGGCTGCCACGGCTGGGAACCGCGCGGGGAAAGATCGATGTGGCCGTCGATGGTCCGCTCGCTGGGCTCTTCCTTCTTCTGGAACGTATCGTAGTGATCCGCAAGGAATTTCTGCGCCGCTGCCACGTCGATCCTGCCCTTGTGCTGATCCATCAGTTCCAGCCAGCGCACGCGCCGCGCGTTGGGGCTGCGGCCCATGTCCTTCAGGTCAAAGTCGGTCTCCTCGGCGGCAAGCTTCGGGTTGATGGGGAAATTCGCACCCACGAAGAACCCGTCCTTGCTGCGGTCGAGCGTGACGTTCTTCAGGCCCAACTCGAGGCTGGCGATCTCGTTGGTGTTCATGTCCGCCACCAGCCAGTCGTTGGCATAGCCGCCGTTGTTGCCTTCCCGCATGATGCGGGCGAAATCGTCGATGGAGGCGGCGTACTGCATGGCCTTCCGCGCGCGGGCGTACTCGGGAATGCCGTTCGGATCGTAGCCGCTGAACCCGCTGATGGTGGTCTCGGTAATGGCGATGCCCGCCGCGTTCACGCCGAAATCGTCGCCGCTGTGGATCAGCCCGGCCATGCCGTCCATGATGAAGCGGTGCCCGGCGGCGGGGACGATGTCGAAAACGATATTCCAGCGCTCGCCGGAGGCGTAGCTCGTCCAGGCATTGTGTGCGATGACCGGACGGCCGTCTTTCGTGTAGCTGCCCGTGGCGACGAAGGCGCTGCAATGCTCGGGCGCGCTCGATGCGGGCTTCTGGCCCTGCTGCGTTTTGAGCCAGCGGGTGTAGTAGCCCAGCTCGAGCCAGGCGTTCATGGCCACCACGTCGTACAGATCAAGCTTCGCGCGGCGCGCCTTGAGGCCGTCGGCGATTCCCTGGATCTCCTGCTGGTACTCGGCGGGGGTGCGCGGCCAAAGCATCTCGCGCGCGGCTTTGCGGAAGAACTCCCAGTCCCGCTTTTCGTCGTGCGTGATTTCCGTGGAGATGACTTTGAAAGTATCCTGGATCTCCGGCGCGAGCAGGTAGCCGTGCTGGAACCCGATCTCGGCGGGGGCGCCCGCCAGGTGGACGAAGATCCACCCGTTTTGCGCGGGCTTGCGGAAGGCGTTTTTCAGGCGCGGGTCGGCCTGAGGGCGTGAAACCAGCGCGGCGGCCAGGCCGAGCAGCAGCACCGTGGAAAGCGCGGCGGAGCGGGTCATGCAGCTATTATAAGTAGAGATCATGTCCAAACTGACCGCGCGAGTCAAAGCCGCGGGTTGAGCGTCCAAGCTCAGTCCAAAGGTTTTGGACCAGGTACTGGCGCGCATCCCGCGCGCCGCCGACGAGAACGTGCTCGTAGGTTTCGACACCTGCGACGACGCCGGAGTGTACCGTCTTTCCCCCGATCTCGCGCTGGTGCAAACCGTGGACTTTTTCACGCCCATCGTGGACGACCCGTTCACCTTCGGCGCCATCACGGCGGCCAATTCGCTGAGCGACGTGTACGCCATGGGCGGGCGGCCGCTCACCGCGCTCTCCATCGTGGCCTACCCGGGGAAGGGCGAACTCGAAGATCTGCAACAGATCCTGGCCGGCGGCGCGGAGAAGATGCGGGAAGCCGGGTGCGTGGTAATCGGCGGCCACAGCATCGCGGACGAGGAGATCAAGTTCGGCTACGCCGTCACCGGCACGGTACACCCCCGGCGGGTTCTGGCGAACTCCGGTGCGCGGGCGGGGGACGCGCTGGTGTTCACCAAGAGCCTTGGCACGGGCGTCATCGCGACGGCTTTGAAGCGCGGCATGGCGGAGGCGGCGCACGTGGAGGCGGCCGCCGCGTCCATGCTGGAACTGAACCGGCGGGCCTGCGAAGAGGCCTTGAAATTCGAACCGCACGCCTGCACGGATGTCACCGGTTTCGGCTTCATCGGGCACGCCCGCGAAATGGCGGCCGCCAGCGGTGTGACTCTCGAGATCGAAGCAGCCGCGGTGCGGTTCCTCCCCGGAGCCCTCGAATACGCGCACAAGGGCGCCGTGCCGGGCGGCCTGAAGAACAATCGCGATTTCAGCTCCTGCGCGGTGGACGCGGTACGCGCCCCGGCGCCGGAGGTGGAGACGGTGCTCTACGACCCGCAGACCTCCGGCGGATTGCTGATCTCGATGTCCGAACAGGATGCGGCCGCGCTCGCGCGCGCCTTCCCGGCGGCTTACCGGGTCGGGCGCGTGGTGGAGCGCGGTGAAAAACCCATACGGCTGATATGAGCGCTGAGAACCCGATCATCGTCGCCCTCGACGTGGAATCCGCCGGGGAAGCGCACGCGCTGGTGGCCCGCCTCGGCACGAGCGTGAACTTTTACAAGGTCGGCATGGAGCTTTACGCCGCCGCCGGCATGCAGGTGGTGCGGGAGTTGCTTGACCAGGGCAAGAACGTGTTCCTCGACCTGAAACTCTACGACATCGGGGAAACCGTGAGGCGCGCGGTGGCGCAGGTGGCGCGCACCGGCGTGCGGTTCCTGACCGTGCACGGCAGCGTGCCGGTGATGCGGGCGGCGGCGGAAGGGCGTGCCGGGTCGAACCTGAAGCTGCTCGCGGTCACCGTGCTCACCAGCTTCGACGAGCGCGACCTGGCGGACCTGGGCTACCCCTGCGCGTGCTCCGAGCTGGTTGCCATGCGGGTGCGGAAGGCGCGCGAAGCGGGGCTGGACGGGTTGGTGTGCTCGCCGCTCGAAGCCTCAAGCGTGCGGAGCATCGCCGGTCCCGAGGCCATCCTGGTGACCCCGGGGGTGCGCTCGGCGGGCGCCTCCAAGGGCGATCAGAAGCGGGTGGCGACCCCGAGGGAAGCCATCGAGTGGGGCGCCGATTACCTGGTGATGGGCCGCCAGATCACGCGCGCCCCCGATCCGCAGGCCGAAGTCGCCCGCGTGCTCCAGGAGATCCGCGGGTGAAGATCACGGGCGTGCGGGTCTTCGTGATCGGGGCGCCGGTGCAGCACCCGTTTTCGTTCTCCCAGTGGACGTTCACGCGCCGCGAGACCACCCTGGTGGCGGTGGACACGGACTCGGGGCTGACCGGATGGGGCGAGGGCTACGGTCCGGCGAAGGTGGTGGCGGCCGCCGTGCGCGACTTCTTCGCCCCGCTCGCCTGCGGTCGCGATCCACGCGACACCGAAGCGCTTTGGGCGCGCCTCTACGCGCGCTCCATCGATTACGGCCAGAAGGGGGTCCTGCTGGCGGCCATCAGCGCGCTCGATATCGCCTGCTGGGACATCAAAGCGCGCGACGCCGGCGTGCCGCTCTACCGCCTGCTGGGCGGCGAAGAGACCGGGAGCATCGAATGCTACGCTACGGGATTCTACCCGGGCGAAGATCCGGAGCGGGAGTTCCGCGCCGAGGCCGAGGGGTACCTGGCGGACGGCTTTCGCGCCGTCAAGATGAAGGTGGGCTTCGGCGTCGAGCGCGACGCCATGCTGGCGGCCATGGTGCGCGCCGCGATCGGCCCCGAAACGCGGCTGATGATCGACGCCAACCACGCCTATACGCCCGCGGAGGCCATTGCGCTCGCGCGGAGAATAGAACCACACGAGATCGGCTGGTTCGAGGAGCCGGTTTCGCCGCTCGACCCGGAAGCGTATCTCGAAGTGAAGCGCGCCACCAGCATTCCCCTCGCCGGCGGCGAGTGCGAGTACACTCGCTTCGGCTTCGAGCCGTGGCTCCGGCGCCGGGCGTTCGATTACGCGCAACCCGACCTGTGCGCCACCGGCGGCATCAGCGAGGGCATGAAGATCGCGGCGCTGGCTTCCGTGCACCAGGTGCACGTGACGCCGCACGCCTGGGGCTCGGCGGTGGGGCAGGCCGCGGCGCTGCATTTTTATGCGGCACGGCCGCGGCATCCCGCCACCACCACCGTAGAGGAGAAGCTCATCGAATGCGACCGCACGGAAAACCCCTTCCGCACCCAGATCGTGCGCGAGCCGGTGCGCTTCGAGCGCGGCCGGTGGTTCTTGCCGCGCACACCGGACTCGGGGTCGAGGTCGACGAGCAGGCGTTGAAACGTTTCGCGTGAAGGGGATGGCCTGGCCGGGCGAACCGCCTGCCCCACCGATCCAATTTGCTTTAAGATGGGATACCGATGTCTGATCTTTCACGCCGGAATTTTTTGTCTGCGATGGGTGCGGCGGCCGCCGCTCCCCTCGCCGCCGCGGCCAGGCGGCCCAACATCATTCTCATGATGGCCGACGACATGGGGTTCAGCGACCTCGGTTGTTACGGCTCGGAGATCGCCACTCCCAACATCGACCGGCTGGCGAAAGGTGGGCTGCGTTTCACGCAGTTCTATAACACGGCGCGCTGCTGCCCCACGCGCGCATCCCTGCTGACAGGGTTGTATCCGCACCAGGCCGGCGTGGGACACATGGTGAACAACCGCGGCATCCCGCCCTACCAGGGCTATCTGAACGACCGCTGCGTGACCATCGCGGAAGCCATACGGCAGGGCGGCTATCACGCCCTGATGTGCGGAAAATGGCACGTGGGCGAAGAACGGCCGCATTGGCCGCTCGACCGCGGCTTCGAGCGCTACTTCGGCCTGATCAGCGGCGCCTCGAATTACTTCCGCCTCGACAAGGGCCGTAAGATGGCGCTGGACAATACGCCGTACACGCCCGATTCGCCGAAGTTCTACATGACCGACGCGTTCACGGACCATGCCGTGAAGTTAATTGACGAATACGGCCGCAAGCCCGAACCGTACTTCCTGTACCTGGCCTTCACTTCGCCGCACTGGCCGCTGCACGCCTGGCCGGAGGACATCGCCAAGTACCGCGGCAAGTACCGCAAGGGCTGGGACCGGCTGCGCGAGGAGCGGCACCGGCGCCAGATCGAGATGGGGATCGTGGACCGCAAGTGGCCGCTTACGCCCCGCGATCCAAGCGCGCCCGCATGGGATTCGGTCAAGAACCAGGACGATTTCGACCTGCGCATGGCGGTGTACGCGGCGCAGATCGACCGCATGGACCAGAACGTGGGCCGCGTGCTCGCCAAGGTGAAGGAACTGGGGCAGGAGGACAACACCCTCATCATGCTCCTGGCGGACAACGGCGGCTGCGCGGAGGAAGTGGATCGCGGCACGGCGGGCGTGCCCGCGGGACCGGCGGATTCCTTCTTCAGTTACGGACTGCCGTGGGCCAACGCCAGCAATACGCCTTTCCGGTTGTATAAACACTGGGTGCACGAGGGCGGGATCTCCTCGCCGCTGATCGCCTACTGGCCGTCGGTGATCAAGCAGCGCGGCGCGCTCACCAACCAGATGGGCCACCTGGTGGACCTGATGGCTACGTGCCTGGACGCCGGCGGAGTGCAATACCCTAAGACGTACCAGGGGCGCCCGGTGACGCCCGCCGAAGGCCGCAGCCTGGTGCCCGTCTTCCAGGGCAGGCAGCGCACCCCGCACCCCTACCTGTGCTGGGAGCACGAAGGCAACCGCGCCGTGCGCCAGGGCAACTGGAAACTGGTGAGCCGCCATCCGGGGAACTGGGAGCTTTACGACATGGCGGCCGACCGCACCGAGATGCGCAACCTGGCGGAGCAGAACGCCGCCAAGGTGAAGGAGTTGACGGGCATTTACGACGCCTGGGCGGCGCGCTGCGGCGTGGTGCCGTGGAGCAAGCTGCCGAAGGGAAAGGGATAAGCGGGAGATCTACCGCCAGTCCGCGGTGAACACATTGAACTCGTAGTGTCCCGTGGCGCCTTTATCGGAGCAGAAGACCAGCTTGCGGCCGTCCGGTGAAATCTCCGGGAAGGAGGTGAAACCGCCCCAGTTGGTCACCTGTTCGACACCGGAGCCGTCGGCGTTCATCAGGAACAGGTCGAAGTTGCGGCTGTCGCAGTCGTTCTTGTTGGAGGCGAACAGCACCTTCTTCCCGTCCGGCGTGAAGGTGGGGGCAAAGCTGGCGCAGCCGAAACGGGTGACCTGGCGCGCGTTGCGGCCGTCGCCGTCCGCCACCACGATTTCCATCTTCATGGGCTGCACGGTATTCTTCGCCAGCAGTTGCTTGTAACGCCCGAGGGTTTCGGAAGTCCCCGGGTAGTTGGCGCGCCACACCAGCTTCTTCCCGTCGCGGGAGAACACCGCGCCGCCGTCGTAGCCGGTCTTATTCGTGATCTGCCGTTTGGCCGAACCGTCGGATTTCATCAGCCACAGGTCGAGGTCGCCCGAGGCCATCGAGGTATAGACGATGTCTCCCGTTTTCCAGCACACCGTGGCTTCGCCGTCGTAGCCCGGAGTGTTTGTGAGGGTCTTTAAAATGCGGCCTTGTAAGTCGGCAAGATAGATGTCATAGCCGGGGAAGACGCCCCAGGCGTAGCCCTGGCTGCGGTCCGGCGGCGGCGGGCAGCCTTCGCCGGCGGCGTGGGTCGAGGCATACAAAAGGCGCTTGCCATCGGCCAGGAAATACGCGCAGGTTGTGCGCCCCTTGCCGGTCGAGACCAGCCGCTGGCCGGAACCGTCCGCGTTCATCATAAAGATCTGGTCGCAGCCGTAAGGGGGGCGGGTGGACTGAAAGACCAGCCGCGCGCCGTCGGGCGACCAGTATGCTTCGGCGTTCTGTCCTCCCTTCGTGAGCTGGCGTAGATTGGCGACATGCTGTGCCGGCAGGAGCGCGGCCGCAAGGGCGAGAAGGGCAACTTTCGTCATGGGCTGGATCCCATTATGCCAGCACCAGGAGGCTGGCGTAGTTCGGTTGCCAGCCGGCCGGAAGGCCGGCTGAAAAAGTCTGGCCGGGCGCGGAAAACGCTGCGGTAAGCTGAAGAGGAGGTTTGCCCGCGCATCCCATGAAAATCCTCATGATCGCCTCGGAGGCCATCCCTTACGCCAAGACAGGCGGCCTGGGCGACGTGGTGGGTGCGCTGCCCGCGGCCTTGCGCTCGCTGGGCCACCAGGCGGCGGTTTTTCTGCCGCGCTACGCGGGCATCAGCCTGAAAGACGCCCGGCGGGTCTTCGACAGCCTTCCCATCTGGCTCGGGCCGGCGCGCTACGACACTTCGGTGTGGCGCGCTGCGGGCGATATCCCGTTCTACTTCCTCGACCACCCGGCGCTGTTCGAGCGCGAAGGGTTTTACGGGCGTAATGGCGAGGATTACCGCGACAATCACATCCGTTTCGCTGTGTTCGCGCGCGCCGCGCTGGCGGTGGCGCGGTACCTCTTCCGTCCGGACATCCTGCACTGCCACGACTGGCAAGCCGGGCTGGTTCCCGCCTACCTGCGCACCACCTTCGCCAACGATCCCACCTTCCTCGGCGCCCCGGTGCTGTTCACCATCCATAACCTGGGATACCAGGGCCTGTTTCCACGGGAGGCGCTCGCCGAAATCGCGCTTGATCCAAGCTCCTTCGTTCCCGAAGGCCTGGAATACTACGGGCAGGTCAGCTTCATCAAGGGCGGCCTCAACTACAGCGACTGGCTGAACGCGGTGAGCCCGGCCTATGCGCGCGAAATCCAGACGCCCGAGTACGGCTTCGGCATGGACGGCGTGCTGCGCGCCCGCAGCGGCGTGCTTTCCGGTATTCTCAACGGCGTGGATTACCGCGAGTGGAACCCGGAGACCGATCCGTACATCGCCGCCAATTATTCGGTGAACAACCTGGCGGGCAAGCGCGAGTGCAAGCGCGCGCTGCTGCGCGATTTCGGTCTGCCGGAGGAGGCCATGGAGCGGCCGCTGCTGGGCGTCGTTTCGCGGCTCACCGTGCAGAAGGGCGCCGGATTGATCGCGGAGATCGCCGGCCAGCTCGCGGCGGAAGGTTTCTACCTGGCGGGCTTGGGGGCGGGGGACCCGGAGTGCGAGGACCTGTTCCGCGGCATGGCCTCGGCGTATCCCGAGAACATCGCCGTGCGGCTCGGCTACGACAACGCCCTGGCGCACCGCGTCGAGGCGGGCGCGGATATGTTCCTGATGCCCAGCCTTTACGAGCCGTGCGGGCTGAACCAGATGTACAGCCTGCGCTACGGCACGGTGCCGGTGGTGCGCGCCACCGGGGGGCTTGATGATACCATCAAGGAGAGCACGGGGTTCAAGTTCCGCGAATACAGCGGGCAGGCCCTGCTCGAAGCGGTGCGCGCCGCCGGGGCCGCCTACGCGGATCCGCCCCGCTGGCGAACTCTGGTGGAAAACGGGATGCGCGAGGATTTTTCATGGGAAGCCTCCGCCGCCCGCTATGTCGCGCTGTACCGCCGCCTTTCAGGAGGAGTTTAGATGGCCGGTGAGAACATGTTGACCTTCACGGATGACGGTTTCGACCAGGAAGTGCTGCGCTCGGAAGTGCCGGTCCTGGTGGATTTCTGGGCCGAATGGTGCGGCCCGTGCCGGCAGATGGCGCCCACGGTGGAGGCCATCGCCGGCGAGTACGCAGGCAAGCTGAAGGTCGGCAAGCTCGACGTGGATTCGAACGGCAACACCGCCATGCGCTACAACATCCGGGGCATCCCCACGCTGCTGCTGTTCAAGGGCGGCCGGGTGGTGGAGCAGCGCGTCGGCGCGGTGAGCAAGTCCGAAGTGCTGAAGATGCTCAAAGCGCACGTGGAGTGAGGTTCAGCCCTGCCCGGCGGGGTAGGGGCGCGGGCGGTCTTCCAAATCCTGGCGCCCCTCCCGGAATCCGATCTCTTCCTGACAACCCACGCAGTAACGGGCCCAGGGAAGCGCGCGCAGGCGCTTGGCCGGAATCGGCTGCAAGCATTCCTGGCAGGTGCCGTAATCGCCGGCGGCGATGCGGTCCAGGGCCTGATCGATGAGCCGCAACTGCACATAATCCAGGCTGTTCAGTTGCAGGGAGACGAATTCGTCATGGGAAACCTGCGCCTGATCTTCCTCGGCTTTGTACTCGAATTTCGCCGAGGCGTCGAACTGGATGCCGAAGTTGGCCAGGATTGTCTTCCGCTTGTCCACCAGCATGCGTCGGTAGAGCGGGACGCTGCCCTGCCCGGGTTCTTCTATTCTAGAGCGCTTCATGACCAAAGTCGCCGGAGCGATTCCACAGACCTTACCAGAATATCGGCGGAATAAGCAAGTTTATTTTGGGATACTCGGATTATTTTTCACGAATTTCAAACTTATTGTTTTGGCCGGGCCGCGGGGCGGCCATCCGCGTTCCGGAGGCTGGGGTAATACTCGGAAAGGTCCTGAAGCATCTGCTGCTCTTCGGCACTGTAGCGGCCCCGGAAATCCTCGCTCGCCACGCGCGCGCGGCGGTCGTCATCGGAGAGGCGGCGCAGGTTCTGGATCTCGCGGGCAAGCACGCGGCGGCGGTCCGGGGGCACCTGGTTGAAGCTGCGCATCTGGCGGCGGAGCAGTTCCTGCTTTTCCTGGGGCATCTGGCTGAAACGGGCATAGCGCTGGCGAAGGCGATTCTTCTCGGCCTCGGGGAGCCTGTTGAATTCGTCCAGCCGCTGTATCATGCTTTTCTGGCGGTCCGGAGGAAGCTTGGCCAGGGCGCGGTCGCGCTGGGCGGGGCTCATCTGATTCCAGCGGTCCAGAGGCGAGGCGGCGGCGGGCACCGGGGGCCGGCGGGGGGCCTTACGCTGCTCGGCGGCGAGGCCGCACGTCAGGCCCAGAAGCAGAAAAGCAATCGCCGTCCGCCCCATAATGGTCACATCGCGCTCGGTTGCGCGGCGCGGAGGTCGCGTTGGAAGGTGCGCAGCAGTTCCATATCCTCCAGCGTGCTCTCCACCTGGTCCACCTGCACCGATTCGGCCCGCGCCTCCGGCGGTGGTGCAGGGAGCTTGCCGGGCCGTTCCAGAATCAGGCCGGCCATCAGGATCAGGCCCGCCGCGACGGCCGCCGGCAGCCCGCGCTGAACCAGCCGGGGAGCCGGCAGCCGCACGCGGTTCCACCACGGCAGGCGCGCGTCGCGGTCGATGCGCGCATACAGCCTGCGGTCGAAGTCGCGCGTTACCGGCAGCGCCTCGAATTCGTCCAGCGCGCGCCATACCGCCTGCTGGGCTGCGAACAACTCGCGGCAGGCGGAGCACCCCGCGATGTGGCGCTCGATCAGCGCAGCCGTCCCCGCATCCAGCGTGCGGGCGCAATACCCCAGCAGCAATTCCGAGGTTTCCCGAGTCTCGATCGGACAATTCATAGCCACCCCAGCCGTCAAACCAGGTGCGCCAGCCGCGCCCGCAGGGTTTCGTAAGCCCGGAACAGCAGCGATTTCACCGCCGACTCCGAACAGCCCAACACGCGCGCGATCTGGGAATATTCCATTTCCTGGTACTTGTGCATCAGCACGGCGGCGCGCTGCTTCTCCGGCAGCCCGGCCACCGCCCTGCGTACCTCGTCCAGCCGCGCCTCATAAACCAGTTTCTGCTCCACCGTGGGCCGGCGGTCGGAAACCTGCCGGACGGGCGTGTCCGGAAAACCGTCGTCCAGCCGTTCCTGCCCCCGCTCCCTTTTGCCGTCGCGCAGCGAGTTCAGCGCGAGGTGAGTGGCGATGCGGAACAGCCAGGTGGTGAATTTCGCCGTGGGCTCATAAGTGGCGCGGGAGCGGTAGACCCGGAAAAAAACTTCCTGCGCCAGTTCCTCGGCGACTGCGTGGTCCTGTACCATGCGAAAGAGGAAGTGGATCACCGCGCACCGGTGCTTCTCGAGCAACAGGCCGAAGCTGACGCCATCGCCGTCCTTAACGCGAAGCATCAGTTCGGCATCGTAGTCGAGTGCCGCCGCCGCGCCGCCCACTAGTGTGCTAACCCTTTCCGGCATGCTCAGGTTGCGCCTTTTTTGACTTCGCGCCGCATCACGGTGCTACTCGCCCTTCAGGGAGCGCTCCATCAGGCGGCGTATGGCTTCCCTCGGGGGGATGCCAAAGTGTAGCATCTCGTACATTTGTGTAGAAATTGGGGTCTCCACGTTGTGCCGCCGCGCGAGATCTACTACTGCATTCGTCGTTTTAATGCCCTCGGCGATCATCTTCATCGAGCCCGTGATCTCCTCCAGTTTGCGCCCACGCGCCAGATCGATGCCCACCGACCGGTTGCGGCTGAGATCTCCCGTGCAGGTCAGCACCAGGTCCCCCAGACCCGCGAGACCCGCGAGGGTTTGCGGACGCCCACCCATGGCCGTTGCCAGCCGCGTAATCTCCGCCAAGCCGCGGGTGATGAGCGCGGCCAGGGCATTGCTGCCCAACCCCAGGCCGTGGCAGACGCCCGCGCCGATGGCAACCACGTTCTTCACCGCGCCGCCGATTTCGACACCTATCGGATCCGGATTGCTGTATAGACGGAACGTGGGACCCGAAAAGGCGTGCTGCACGGCCTCCGCGATCCGCATATCCGTGCTTGCCACTACAATTGCGGTAGGTTCCCCCGCAGCCACCGCCCGTGCGAAGGACGGCCCGGAGATCACCGCCACCTTGGGCGCAAAGCGCCGCGCCACGGTCTGCCCGATTACCTCCGACATACGTAGTAAAGTGCTGTTCTCGAGCCCCTTGGTGGCGCTCACGAACAGCATGCCGGGCTTCAGGTGCGGCAGCATCTCGTGGTAGATGGCTCGCACCAGGTGGGACGGCATGACGCTGAGCACGACCTCGGAACCGTCGAGGGCGGCTCCCAGATCATGATCAATTTCTACGTTAGTAGGAATTGAGAACCCCGACAGGTACACGCCGTTCTCCCGGGTGGCCCGCATGCGGGCCGCGAGGTCGGCCTCGTAAACCCAGAGCCGCACCCGGCGGAAGCGCGGAGCCAGCACGATGGCCAGTGCGGTCCCCCAACTGCCCCCCCCGATAATGCTGAGCTCGGTCACCGCCCGCGGCTCCCGAGGGAAAAGGTGTGCTCGTTGCCCGCGCGCAGCCTGCGGATGTTCTCTTTATGCCGCCAGATGATGAATCCCCCGCCCATCGCAGCAGCTAATACTACTATTATAGGAGGATGATCGATCAGCCACACCGCCAAAGGCAGCGATGCGGCGCCCGTTATCGACCCCAGCGAGATGAACCTGAACCTCGCGACCACCACCACGAACACCACCAGCACGGCGGCCATTGGCGCCGGCGCAAGGTACAGAAAGGCGCCCACGAAGCTGGCCACGGCTTTGCCGCCTTTGAATTTCAGGAATACCGGGAAGGCGTGTCCGGCCATCACCGCGAGAGCTGCGGCGCTCATCCATAGCGGGTCGCTGCCGGTGAGCCGGGCGGCGAGCCACACGGCGGCAAACCCCTTGGCGATGTCGAGCAGGAGGGTGGCAATGCCGGCGGCGCGTCCGGTGGTGCGCAGGACGTTGGTGGCGCCGATATTGCCGCTGCCGGAGGCGCGCACGTCGGCGCCGGTTTTCCATTTGACCAGCAGGTAGCCAAAGGGAATGGCCCCGAGCAGGTAGGCGATGGCCACTACGAGGAACGGAATCATGGTCTTGCGAGCGGGAACTCCGCCATTTTAACGTACACGCTGCCGGCCGGGCTCAAATGGCTGCGGTACAGGTGGAAGGTGTCCGCGGTGAATTCGCCGAACTCGAGCGATGGCAGGGCGGCGACCGCCTCCCGCAGCGGCTGCATGGGTACGGGCTCCTTGATGCGCGCCAGCGTCAGGTGGGGCGAGAAGGCGCGGCGCTCGGGCTCGACGCCGAGCCGCTGGAGCGCGCGATCGGTGGCATCCGCCAGCGCCGCCAGCTCCGGCGGGGCGTCAATGCCCGCCCAGAACACGCGCGGCGCGTGCGGGTTGGGGAAAAAGCCCACCTTGCGGATGGCGATCCGCATGGGGCCGGCTGTGGGGACGGCGGCCAGCGCCTCCTGGAGTTCCTCCAGGCGCTCCTCGGGCCACTCCCCGATGAACTTCGTGGTGATGTGCAGGTTTTCCCGCGGGCTCCACTTGATGCGGGCCTTGGGGCGGAGCCGCTCGATCAGATGGGCGATGGTGTTGAGCAGGGGCTCGGGCAGGTCGATGGCGGTGAAGAGTCGCATTTGCGCGATGATATTGTGCAATGGAATCGTGCGACCGCGCAATCCGGGGGCGGATCCTGACGAGGTCGTTTTACTCGCGGACGACCCAGGAGGTGGCCCGCGGGCTGTTGGGCAAAGTGCTGGTGCATGGGCCCGCCGCCGGCATCATCGTGGAGACTGAAGCCTACCTGGGGCTGAGCGACCTGGCGGCGCACGCCTCGCGCGGGGTGACGGACCGCACGCGGGTGATCTTCGGCCCGCCGGGACACGCCTACGTGTACTTCATATACGGCATGTACTGTTGCCTGAACCTGGTGGCGGAGCCGGAGGGCACGGCGGGTTGCGTGCTGATCCGCGCGCTCGAGCCGCTGGCGGGCGTGGAGGAGATGTGGCGCCGCCGGCCTCGGGCGCGCAAGTTGGAAGACCTGGCCTCGGGACCCGGCAAGCTGACCCTGGCCATGGGAATCACGCGCGCCCACAACGGGCGCGACGTCACGCGCGGCGGCCTGGTGGTGCGGGAGCCGGCCGAGGCGCCGCGGTTCACCGTGGGAGTGAGCCCGCGCATCGGCATACGGCGTTGCGCCGATTGGCCGCTGCGCTTTTACGTCGAGGGCAACCCGTTTGTGAGCCGGAAGGGGTAGAATCGCATTACTTCCCCGGAGGTAGATTCGATGCCGACCAAAATCAAGCCGGTGGCGCCCGGAGGATGCAAGCCGTTCGTCCTTCAGGTGATGGTGATGAGCCCTCAAGCGGGGTTCAAGTTCGAGTTGCTGGTGGAGAAATCCTGCACGGCGGACAACCAGGCGCTGTTCAAGCTGGTTTTCGACCTGTACAAGGAAATCGAGGGCGAATTCGTCCAGGTGGTGCACGTCTCTTACACGCCGGGCCCGGCCGAGACGCAGCAGATCAGAGGGATCAAGCAGACCATCCGGAACGGCGTGAACGGGGCGCAGGCCGAGATTGCGACGGCCAAGCTCGCTCCCAAGGTCATCACCATAGCGAACTCCGGCCAGACGACGCCGGAGGACGAGAAGGAAGTGAACGGGCACATGGCGGCCATTGCCGCGGCCGGAATGCCCGCCGTGGTGGCCGCTCCGGGGGCGTAGATTGCACCGTGCCTGTGCCAGGTGGCTGCTGGCCCTGCTCGCGCCGCCGCTGGCGGCGCAGTGCAACCAGGAGATCACGGAGGCGGACGGATATGTAGTTCGCAACGTGCGGGTGGAGGCGCGCTGGGGCTCGCTGCCCGATGTGCAACTGCCGGTGGCCGGGGGAGACCGCTATTCGCCCGCGCGCGTCTCCGAGGCGCTCAGCCGCGTGGCCGCGGCGGTGCGCGAGCAGCAGCGGTTCGACGCCGCGATGGGGATGGCCGCGGTGCTGTTCGCCACCTCCTGCACGCGGGTGGTGGGGCCGAAGCAGGTGGACGTGATCTTCGAGCCTGTGTACCTGCGGGTGCCGCTCGGAGACCTGGGCGGGGCCATGCTGCCGCTGCCGCGGTCGAACCGGCCGAGCGCGGTGAGGAAGGCGCCGCTGCCTTCGCGCATTCCGGATCCGCGCGTGGGCTTGGAGTACGACAAGGCGGCGGGCGCGGCGTTGCGCGCGGAGGCCGGGGCGCGGGCCGGAGGCCTCGACTTCAACTTCCGCGGCGGGCGGTCGCTCGACACGGCCCACTACGACGGCGCGGGCGGGCTCGCCTGGCGGCGGCGGAATTTCAGGGTGGGAAGCGAGTTCAGCGCCGCACGCGCCCCGCGGCACGCGGACGATTTCCTGCGCAACGCCGTGCGCAGCGGAGTGAGCGTGAAGCTCGGGCGCGTCGTGCTCGGGGCGCACCACCGCTGGAGCGCGGACCGGCTGGGGACCGAGGCGCGCCGGGAGAACGCGGCGGGCGTGCACGCCGTCGCGGACCGGATGTTGTGGGGCGGTTTCGCGCGCGCGGCTCTGTGGGGCGAGAGCGCCGGCTACCGGCGCGGCGCCCTGGCGGTGGGCTACGAGAAAGAGATCCCGCTGGCGTTGAACCGGACCATCGGGGTGGAGGCGCTGGCCGGGGCCGGACGCGCGTGGGGCGACCCGCCGGCTTACGCGCTGTTCTACGCCGGCAACCAGGGGGCGAGTTTCCTCTACGAGCGGCCGGAAGCGCTCGGCGAGATGCCCGCGGGTCCGCTGCTGCGCAGTTTCGGCGTGGGCGGCGCGGCGGGGGCGCGCTCTTACTGGCAGGCGAGCCTGAACGTAAGCGTGCCCGTTCCGAAGTGGTCCGTGCCGCTGGTGCCCAACGAACCGTTAGGCGGCGACGAAGAGCTGGGCACGCTCAAAAGCGCGATCACCAATTTCGGCGTGAACTCGGCGGAGAACGTGCTGGCCGCCCACTACCGCATGCGTGGCGGGATGACGGAAGCCGAGGCGGCCCGGCAGGCGGCGCGCGACATTGCGTCGATACGCGGGCCGGTAACGTACCTCGCCAACTACGCCAACATTTTTGCCGTGAAGCCGCTGATCATGATGGACGCCGCGCGCGCCGGTCCGGGGACGCGCTGCGCTGCGGGCGGCGGGATTCAGGTGATCGTGGTCACGGCGCGTTTCGAGGCCGGGTATGTGCGGACCCTGAACCGCGCGGCGGGAGAGAGCCGCGGGAACCTGGTGCTGCGGCTGGTGTTCCAGAATATTTTCTGAGGGGGAGTTGAGGGCATGCGAGGCCGGACGTTCGGACTCGGAGCGGAAGAATCTTCTATCCCTCAGATAGCGACGACCGCGACTCCGCGGCCGGAAGCTCTGACGAGGCGTTCTATGTCGTCCGGGTCGCCTGTGAGAATCGTGGCCCTTTGTCGCACGGCCGTCGTCACCACAACGGCGTCAACGACATCCGACGTTCTGGTCATGCCTAACAGCCGCCCGGCTTCGTGTGCTTCGGTCTCGCCAAGAGGAACGACGACGCACCCCGTCAAGAAGCGCCGGAGTTGGGCTTGTTGTGGGGACCGGCTGACCTGGGCGACCACCGGCGCGGGAACCAATGGAACCACGCCGAGTTCCAAACGGGCCTTGTGTTCAGCCCACGCCCGCCGCTCGTTTCTATCGGCGGCCACCAGAACGGCGGCGTCGTAGACGACGGCGCTCATGCCGAACGCCGAACCGTCCGCGATGCCCGGAGCTGAGCCCGCACGCTGCGGCGAGCTTCCTTCATCTCTTCCGCCGTGAAGCGCCCGTGCTGCTTTTCCCACAGCGCGACCGCCGCCAAACCAGCCCGACGGTGCAGTGCTTCGCGCGCCGCAGCGGTCATCCAGGCAGAGACGCTTACCCCGTCGCGGACGGCCGCCGCAAGGACGTTCTTGTGAATGTCGGGGTCTATCGTGATGGCAAGCTTCGGTGACGGGTTGCCGCGCGGCATACAAAGTATCCTACCACAATATGATACCGCAAGCCGCCATCAGAGACGCGGCGGCAATGAGGATGCAGGTGGCCAAGTGCAACGCGAAAGCCTTCTTGCGCGCCTCGATCATGCGCGGTGAACTGTCGTACTCCTTCCAGGAAACGCTGGCGATTCTCCACGCAAGTCCGAACAAGAGCACCGCAATCAGCACAGTCCACCGCGGTATCGAAGAAGCGAAGGCGGCCAGGAAAAACGCCGCGTAGAACACTACCAAGAGCGCGGGCGTGATGAATCGCGCCGAGAAGCGCGAACCGAACAGAATAACCATCGTTTGGCGCCCCTCCTGTTCGTCGTCCACCCGGGTAATGAGCTCATCCGTCCATACCCATAGCGCGGTAGCCACGACGATCGGCCCCGAGGCCAGGTAGACCGTGCGCGTGAGGTCGCCAACCTGGACGATATACGCCCCAAGTACGGGCAGCAGACCCATGGCTTCACAAAGGACCACCTCGCCGCCCGCCCGCCGGCAGAAGTTGAACGGGGGCACAACGTAGAGCACGCCCACGAAGAGCACGCAGAGCCCGTAGACAATGAAGATGCTGCCGGGAACACCCTTGTGCAGTGCCAGACCGCGGTCCAAATGGGCGCCGAGGAGGCAACCCCCGCCGAGGCACACGCCTGCAATCCCGAGGAGGCGAGACCCCGGCCAGGCGGCCGTGGACCTGTTCTCGAGCCGTGCCTGGAGCAACGAGAAGCCGGCGTGGAACAGCACGGTCGCGATGAAGAACTCGATCGCACCGGGCCACTTGAAGGAGAAGCCCCGTGGGCGCAACCCAAAAGGAAGCGCCGTCCCCACGAAGGCCGGAAGCAAAGAAGCTGTCCAGTGGCGGAACCCGGCAAAGTGGAGGAAGCCGGGCGGAGCTTGGCCGGGCGTTTGCTCAGGCAATGCGCGCCCTGTCCATCAGTTCGACCAGGTAGCTGCGCGCCAATCGTGCGTTCAGCGCACTCTTGTCCATCACGTCTACCCGTTCCTGCACGGGCATGCCCCTGCCGGCTGGTGCGTGACGCGTCAACACGGGCACATAGTCGTTGAGGTAGTCGAGCAGCCGCAACAGGTCCACCACAGACGCCCGCTGGAGGTCCGCTATGTGCAGCGGCTGCTGCAACATGGCGTCACCAAACCAGCGGCGCAATAGCTCGGGCGAGAGATCCACTTTGGCCGCCGTCTCGTTGAGATGTTGAGGCGGCTGCTCTTCGAACGCCGTGGACCAACCGTCAAGCACCGCGTGGATCTCGGTCGCCACGTCGCTGAACTCCACCGCGCGTTCCTGCAACATTCTGACAAGAACCTGCGCAGGGATCTTACATCCGGGGGGAAAGGAGATCAAGGGAGTCTCACTTTCCGAGTCTCACTTCGCACGAGGAACGGCTGCGAGCCTAATCCAGCCACGCTTCGGCGCGGGGCTGCGCGGGGACCGGCACGGCGCCGAAGCGGCGCTCGCGGGCGCGGAATTGGCGCACCGCGGCGGCGAGGTCGTCGGGGCCGAAATCGGGCCACATGCGGCGGGAGAAGATCAGTTCGGCGTAGGCGCATTCCCAGAGCAGAAAGTCGCTCAGGCGCTGCTCGCCGCCGGTGCGGATGAGCAGGTCCACTTCGGGGCCGAGCGCGACGGCGAGGGATTCGCGGGTGACGCCGCCGTTGCCTCCGAGACGCGCGGCCGCGCGCGCGATGCTGTCGCGCGCGGAATAGTCGATGGCCACCCGGAGGTGCAGCCGCCCTCCGGCGGCGGTCGCCTGTTCGGCGTGCGCCATCCGTCCGGCGAGGCCGCCGGAGAGGCGGTCGCGGCGGCCGATGAACTCGAGCCGCACGCCGTTTTCGAGCGAGCGGCGCGTCTCCTCGTCCAGGTAACGGCCCATCAGGTCCATCAGCCCGGAGACTTCGTCGGGCGGGCGGCGCCAGTTGTCGGAGGAGAAGGCGTACAGCGTAAGCACGCCGATTCCGAGGCCGGGGGCGGCGCGGATCACGCGGCGGGCGGCGTCGGCGCCGGCGCGGTGCCCGGCAATGCGCGGCAGGCCGCGGGACTGCGCCCAGCGGCCGTTGCCGTCCATGATAATGGCCGCGTGCAATAATCCGGAAGTACTTTGATTGATAAAGCTCTGGGGCATAAAAAAAGACCTATCGTTCCCGCATGGCCTCCACCAGGGCCTCCATGTGGTCCAGGTACCGCTCCAGCGCCCGGCGGCCGGCCGCGCTGAGACGATATTCGGTCTTGGGCAGGCGGTTCTCGAAGGACTTGGTGCAGGCGATATAACCCGCTTCCTCCAGTTTGCGCGCGTGTACGCTGAGGTTGCCGTCCGTGGTTGCGAGCAGCTTCTTCAGCTCGTTGAAGGTCAGCGAGGCGTTCACCGCGAGCGCGCTGACGATGCCGAGCCGCAGGCGCTCGTGGATCAGCCGGTCGAGCTTGGGGGAGTCCGCCGCGATCTCCTCGAGGCGCGCCCGCCGCTCCGGCTCTTTTGGAATTGCATTCTGTCTAGCCACCGTATTTCACCGTGATGATGGCGCCGAAGGCCAGGTGCAGGCCGCCGAACCCGGCGGCCAGAAGCCAGTTGCCCCACGCCGCCGGCGCGAACAGTGTGATGGCGCCCAGCGCCATGAACGAAAGTCCCATCACCGGCACCACGCGCACGGAGGCCGAGCCGCCGGTGAGCATGCCGGCTCCGTAAAGCAACAACCACATCCCGGGCAGCAGCGCGGCGCTGCCCGCCCCGTAAAGCGCCAGGGTGAGCAGCGCGCCCACCGCCAGCGGAGGGAAGAAGCCGACCAGGAACTTGCGGCCCGGTCCGGAGAACAGCGGCAGGCCCACGCGGCGCGATTTCAGCGCCGCGCCGGCGAACCCCACGATACAGGCCAACGCGGCCTCGGCGAGCCAGACCAGCAGCCAGCCGTCACGCCCCGCCTGCGCCGCCGCGAGCAGCGCCGCGGCCACCGCCGTGCAGCCGATCACAATCCCGCCAACGCCCGGCACCGCGGTGAACGAACCCGCGCGCTCCATGGTCTCGCGGATGTAGCGCAGGTTGTCCATGGCATGGGTCTGAATCGGGATGGGGTCGCGCAGGCCGCGGCGAAGGGGCGTAGCCATGTTTTGAGTATAGGCCAGTCACTTTGCGTTGTAAAGTTGATTCTCCTGTTACAGTGGCAGCAGGGACATGCTGAAGCTATTTCTGGCATTGGCGGCCGCCGCCGCCTTCGCGCAGGACGATCCTTGGGCGAAAGTGCGCGAGCTCGACCGGGGCAGTGAGCTTCGCATTTACAGAACCGGCCGGAAGCGGCCGGTGGAGGCGCGTTTCGAAGCGCTCAGCCAGAATGCCGTGGTGGTGATCGTGAAAACCACCAACACCGCCATCCCGAAGAGCGAAATTGAGCGCATCGACGCCCGCCCGGCGTCCGGCGCCGGCGTAAAGGCGGAGGTTCAAAAGAGGGTTGCCACGCCGGAGGAGGCGACCCTGAAGCGGAGCAGGGATTCCAACCTGCCGCCCGGTTCCACTTCGGCGGGCATCAAGATCAAATCCAAGCCGGGCTTCGTGAAAGTCTATCCGGCGCAGCCCTGATTATTGCTGGCGCAGCGCCACCACCGGATCGACGTGCGCGGCGCGATACGCGGGCACCACGCAGGCCAGCATTGCGGCGAGGTACAACGCCGCCGCCAGCCCGAAATAGGTCAACGGGTCGGCGGGATTGACGCCATACAGCATGCTGCGCGCAAAGCGGGTCGCGCCGGTTGCTCCCGCCAGGCCCAGGAGGACGCCCGCGCTGGTCAGGAAGAGCCCCTGCCGGGCGACCAGCGAGAGCACGTCCCGGCGTTGCGCGCCGAGCGCCACGCGGATGCCGATCTCGCGCGTCCGCTGGGCGACGGCGTAGGCGATCACGCTGTAAAGCCCTACGGTGGCGAGCGCCAGGGCGAGAAGGCCCAGCAGCGCGAGAAACGACGCGGCCGTCCGGGAGGGGAACAGGGGGACACTCATGTAATCGGTCAGGGCGGTCACATCGAACAGCGCCAGGCTCGGATCCATGGCGCGCACAATCGCCCGTACCGGCGCGGCGTACGCGCGGGGATCGCCGGCGGCGCGGACCAGCAGCACCGCGTCCGATTTATAGAACTGCGGCAGGGGGAGAAAGACATACGGCAGCGGCTCTTCGCCGAGGCTGTGGTACTTGCCGGTCTTCGCCACGCCGATGACCTGGCACTCGACGCCGCCGAAGCGAATCCTGCCTCCGAGGGGATCGCGCCCGGCCCAGTAGCGGCGGGCCATGGCCTCGTTGATCACGACGCGCCGCGGCGCCGCCATCTCGTCGGATGCGTCGAAATCGCGTCCGCGCAAGATGGGGGTGCGCATGGTGTGAAAATAGCCGGGACCGGCCCAGTTCACGTCGATGACCACCTCTTCGTCGGGCTTGGGGACGTAGCCGCCGATGGTCATGGCGCTGGAGGTCCCACCGGTGAAGCCCAGTGGGAGGCGGCGGATGTAGCTCGCCGATTCGATTCCCGGGATGGCCCGCACGCGTTCGAGCAGATCCTTCTGAAAAGCCCGTCCCCGTTCCTGCGAGTAATTGAGCGGCTGAAGATCGAACCTCGCCGCCAGCACGTGGTTGGGATCGAACCCGGGGTCGATCCTTTTCGCCGTGTTGAGTGCTTCCACGAACAGCGCGGCTCCGATCAGCAGAACCAGCGAAAGCGCAACCTGGCCGATCACGAGGACGCTGCGCGTACGCGCGTGCCCCGGCGCGCCGCCCAGGCGTACGGCATCGTCCTTCAGGGTCGTCACCAGGTTGGGATTGGATGCCTGAAGCGCGGGCGTCAGGCCGAACAGCAATCCGGTGAAGATCGAAATGAACAGGGCGAACAGCAGCACGCTCGCGTCGGTCTCCACGATCGTGTGGACGGGGAGGTTGGCCGGCGGCGTCAGGGTCCGGAGAAGGCGGGTGGCCCACTCGACCACCACCAGCCCCGCGGCTCCGCCCATGAGCGCGAGGAGGATGCTCTCCGTCAGAAGCTGGCGGATGAGGCGGCGGCGGTTCCCGCCGACCGCAAGCCGGATGGCGATTTCCTTGCGCCGGCCCAGGGCGCGCGCCAGGAAGAGGTTGGCCACGTTGGCGCAGGCGATCAGAAGCACCAGCCCCACCACAAGAGTAAGCACCATCAGTACCGGGCGGAAGATGGAAGTGGCGCCGAAAGGAGCCTTCCAAATGGGAACGAGCGAGAGGGTTCTGCCGGCGTTGGTCGCGGGATACCGGCGGCCCAATTCGTTGGCCGCGGCGCGCAGCGCGTCCTCGGCCTGTTTCACGCTGACGCCGGGTTTCGGACGGGCGAACACCAGCAGCCAGTGATTGCCTCTCTGGTTCAACAGGTCCGGCCGGGAGCCGAACAGCGCGGCGTGCATCATGACCGGGGTCCACAGGTCTGTGGACAAGCCCACGAAGGAACCATGAAACTCCTCCGGAGCCACCCCGGCGACGGTGAAGGAGCGGCTGTTCAAGATGACGGTCTTGCCGATGATGTGCGGGTCGGAACGGAAGCGGTTCACCCAGATATGGTGGCTGAGCACAACCACCGGGGCGCCCCCCGGTTTGAGGTCCTCCTCGGGCAGGAAGCCGCGGCCAAGCACCGGTTGCACACCGAGCACCGTGAAGTAGTTGGCGGAAACCGATTCGGACCACGCGCGATCGGTCCGGCCCCCGGAATTCAGCCCCACCGTCTGCATGCTGTAGGTGGCCAGGTCGGCTTTGGAGGAAACCGCCTCGCGGAAGTCGGCGAGATCCGGATAGGAAGTGCTGTTGAAAACGCCCGCGCGGCTCCGTTCGATCAACATGACCAGCCGATCGACGTCCCTCACGCCCGGCAGGGGCCGGAGCAGGATGGACTTCACCCAACTGTAGATGGTGGTGTTGGCGCCGATGCCGAGCGCAAGGGAAATGATGGCGACCGCGGCGAACCCGGGGCTTTTCGCCATGGTACGCAGGGCATACCGGATGTCCCGGATCAAGGTTTCCATGGCGCTTCTCAAGGAAAGTAACGGATCCGGTCGCCGGGATGTTCGCAAAAAGTGAGGGGCTTAACCGCCGAACCCGCAGCCCCCGGGGTTATGGCAGGGCGCTCCGGATGAGGGGCACACCGGGACGCCGGATTTCCTGCTCCTGCCGTTGGCGTGGGCGGCGAAAACCGACAGTTCCTTGCGCAAGTGCGTCTTTCCGCACGAGGGGCAGGCGATCTCCTCCTCTGGCCGGCGCACGAGCTTTTCGAAACGGGTCCCGCAATCCTGGCAACTGTATTCAAAAATCGGCATGCATCACTCCAGCATCAATGAACAGATTTTATCAATTACCGCGCGGATTTCCGAAGCGCTGCCGTTGTAGTTGTTGACCAGGATGGAGAAGGCCAGCCGCCCGGAGCGCGTGTCGGCGTAGCCGGAGAGGGCGCTGACGTGGGAGAGCGTGCCGGTCTTGGCCCGGATGCGTCCGGCTTCAGCGCCGCGCAGGCGGTGCTCGAGGGTGCCGTCCCGCCCGGCGATGGGCAGCAGGCTGAGCCAGTGGTCACGGCTCGCGGAACCGTGCATGAAGCGCAGCAGGCCGGTTACGGCGGCCGGGCTGACCAGGTTGAGGCGCGAAAGCCCGGAGCCGTCTCTCAGACTGTAGGAGTCGCGCGGCACGCCGGCTTCGTCGAGGAACACCTCCATCTCTTCGAGCCCGGCCTGGCGTGAGCCGATGCCGCTGCGCTCCCGGGCCACGGCGCGCAGGATCAGTTCGGCGTGCAGGTTCTGGCTGACTTTACCGGTGATGCGCAGGTCCTCGATCAATGGGGCCGATTCGCGGCGGGCGAGTTCCACGCCCGCGGGAGGCGGACCGGGGTCCTCGTCGGGGTAGAGGTGGGCGGCAACGGGGCGGCCTTTCACCGCCACGCCGCGGCGGGCGAGCGCGTCCGCCAGCGCCCGGGCGGCGTACAGGGCCGGGTCGTCGATGCCGAGCAGCGTGGTTTCACCCCGATCGTTGCGCGGGATAACGCCCCAGAGGCGCAGTTGGCGGCCGCCGGGCTCGCGGTCGATGCGGATGCGGCGCCGCGAGCCCGCGGTGACGACGCGGTTGTCGATCAAGTAGAAGGGGACGGGCGGCGCCAGCTCCAGCGCGGCGAGGCCGCCCTCGCGCGCGCCGGGCCGTATGGTGAGGCTGAAGGCGTTGTCGTTGAGGGTGAGGGCGCTGACGGGCGCGCCGTACTCCCACACCGGGTCGTCCACCGACCAGCCGTCCGGGAAGGGTTCCCAGACGTAGGCGGTGTCGTCCCCGGTGATGTCTCCATCCACGCGGCGCACGCCTTTGGCGGCGATCTGGTCCGCCAGGTCTTCGATAGCCTGGAGCGGGTCGCCGGCGACAGGCCCGGGGCGGTAGGGGATGGCGCGGGCGGAGAGGTTGGGGTCGCCGCCGCCCACCAGGCGCAGCCAGGGGACGGCTCCGCGGGCGTCCGGCGCGGCTCCCCCCAGAACCGTGGTGCGGAAGCGGTGGTCCGGACCCAGGCGCGCCAGGCCCAGGGCCGTGGTGAACAGCTTGGTGTTCGACGCCGGAACAAAAAAATGGCTCGAGTTGAGGTCGCATAGGGTGCTTCCGCTTTCCACCTCCACGATCCGGACGCCCCAGAACGCGGTGCGCGCCACCGGCGAAGCGCCGATGGTCTCGCGGATGCGTTCGGGCAGGTCCGCGGCGGCGAGCGCCCAAGCGGCGGCCAAAAGAAGGGCCAGAGTTCTCATGTCACTGCCCGCTGAGCCTGGTTTCGAGCCATATGAGGAGCAGCAATGCCAGTACCATCCAGGTGCCGAGCGCGGGCAACGCCATCACCACCCCGATTCCGGCGAAGTGGGCGTAGTAGCCCAGAGTGGCCGGGGCCAGCAGTCCGCCAAGGCCCGCCAGCGTGAAGATGCCGCTGAAAAACGCGGGGTGGAAATAGGGGAACCGCCGGCCGATCTTCTCCGCGACCAGCGGATATATGGCCGCGAAACCACACCCCACCACCACGGCACCCACGCCCGCGCCGAACGCGTTGTTGGTGGAATAGAGCAGCAGGACCCCGAAGATGGCCGCCAGGACGCTTTGCACCAGTATCCGGCCGTGGCGCACGCGCGGCAGCAGGTACACTGCCACGCCTCGGCCCACCAGCAGGGCCAGCCAGTACAGGGCGAGTATGGTGAGGGCCACCTTGGGACTGGCCCCCAGGCGCCGTATGACGAACAGGGGCAGCCATCCGGCCAGCGCCCACTCGTTGCCGAACTGGAAAAATAGCAGTAGGGCGAACAGTACCGCGCCGGGGCTGCGGAAGTCGCGCAGCGCCTGCCTGAGGCTGGGCTGGCCGGCCGGGTCGGCTGCGGGGATCTGCGCTCTAAAGAACACGCCCGCGTAGAGCCCAGGAACCGCGGCCATCAGAATCAGCATGCTGGGGACGGTATAGGCGTAGAACGTCCCGGCCACGGCCAGGGTGGCCGCCAGGCAGCCAAGTCCGTAGAGGAGTCCGCCCACGATGACGCTGCGGGCCGGATCGTCGTGGTAGCCGGCCGAGGCGCCGTGAAACAGGCCGGTGGTCAGCAGCCCCCCGGCCAGGCCCAGGACCGCGAGACCGGGCATGCGCCATGCCGCCGCGGCCGGCGGACTGACCGCCGCAAGGTACAGCAGCGCCCCGCAGCCGAGCAGGGAGGCGGTCCCCAGCAGGACCGGAACGCCCCATCGGAGGAGGCGCTGAAAGATCCACCCGGCCAGAACCATCCCCGCGGCAAGACAAAGGAAGTAGTTCCCGACGGTTAAAAAAGCGGGTGGATCCCGGTGGGCCCCCCAGGCCGGAAGAATGGCCCCGGGGAACGCAAACAGGAACCCCGAAAGGAAGAACCCCGCGAGCACGGTACCCGTGGAAACGGAGGTGCGCACTCCTGTTTTGGTTTGCGTCAATAACACAATTGTAAACCCCGGCTTCCACAATTCGGGAGCGAGTCCTTCCGAAAACCGTATATGCGGTGTGAACGACTCCCCAAAATCAACGGGTTGCGGCTGGAACGCCACGTGCTTTTCCTATAACCGGGGTTTAGAGTTTTTCGAGCTTTGGTGCGTTGCCTCGTCTGGGCTTAGATCAGCCCCGCTCCGGTTCCCATCTGACCGGAGCGGGGCTTTTTTGTTAAACTGGCTGCTCTCTGACGATGCCCGGACTATATGCCCGGTGGATGGACCGCTGGGAGCGGAAGTTGGCCAGCCGGGACTCGAATCGCAAGGTGCGGCCGTTCGAATGGGGTCTGGAATGGCTCGACTCGGGGGCGGGCGGCGACCCGCGGCGCCGTTTGGAAGCGATCTCGAGCGAACTGGCAAGCCACAGCGACGCATTCTATGCCTACCGGACGCCGGCCGAGTTCCGGCTCTCGGGCGAATGCCTCACGTTCCAGAGCCCCCTCTCGACACCTTTTCCCGAAAACAACACCGTACACGCCCGGTTTTTCCCCGCCGCGGGGGACCGTGCGGTGGTCGTGCTGCCGCAGTGGAATGCCGGCGAGGACGGCCATATAGGGTTGTGTAAGCTGCTCAATCGCTTCGGCTTGACCGCCCTTCGCATGAACCTGGCCTATCATGGGCGGCGCATGCCGGCGGAGTTGGAACGCGCCGATTACCACGTCTCAAGCAACGTGGGGCGCACCATACACGCCTGCCGGCAGTCCGTGGTGGACGCACGCGCCTGCCTCGACTGGCTGGAACGGCGCGGCTACCGCCGCCTGGGGATTCTCGGAACCAGCCTGGGGTCGTGCATCGCGTTCATCACCACCGCGCACGACCCGCGCATCCGTGCCCAGGCGCTCAACCACGTCTCCACCTGGTTTGGAGACGTGGTCTGGACGGGGCTTTCCACCCGCCATGTCCAGCAGGGATTCGACGGTGTGTTGACCCGCGAGGAGTTGCGGCGTTACTGGGCGCCGATCAGCCCGGCTGCGTACTTCAACCGCATGGTGGGACGCGACGTAAAGACCCTGCTGGTGTGGGCGACCCACGACACCACCTTCCTGCCGGAATTCTCGCGCCAGGTGGTGGAGGCGTTTCGCGACAGAGGCGTCCCCCACCGGGTGGTCAACCTGCCCTGCGGCCATTACACCACCGGCCAGTTCCCGTTCAAGTGGTGGGATGGGCTGGCGTTGTGCCGCTTCTTGGCCCAAGCTCTACAGGGGCCCAATAGGTAGGGGCGCGGTTGTCAATTTTTCGTTGACAAACGTCGTACTGCATGGGAGTATGGAGGTATCACTGGGAAGGGAGGTGGTCCAGTAGAATGAGAGATAGTAGACCGCGAGAGGTGGCCGACTGTTGAAGTCGTTCCTCTAACGTAGCCACCCCGCTCCAGTGGTGGGGTGAAAAGCTCTTGTGGACCGGCGGCCTCTGGCGTTAAGCAACACCTCGGCCTCAGGTATTAATTTGGCTACCTTGCCCCCGTGGGTCCGCGGACCCACGGGGGTTCGCATTTTGGTATACTTGAAATTTCGCGAAAGGACATCTCCGTTTTCATGAAGTCCGGTATCCATCCCGCTTACAACGAAGTAAACGTGATCTGCGCCTGCGGCAACACCTTCCGGACGCGCTCCACCCACAAGGGTGACATCCGCGTGGAAATCTGCTCGAGCTGCCACCCGTTCTTCACGGGCCGCCAGAAGCTGATCGACACGGCCGGCCGGGTGGATCGATTCGAGAGGAAGTACCGCGCGACGCGCGGCGCCAAGAAGACTGCCTGACCAGCGCAAGGGCGTGCGGCGGGGAGGTTCCCGCCACGGCGCATCAGCGCTTCTTTTTCCGCATGGATTCCCGTTCGGCGCGCATGCGCTCGTATTCCGCGCGCTGGGTATCGCTCAGAATGGCGCGCACTTTCTGCGCCTGTTCGTCCTCGATAGCCCTGAAAAGCGGCCGGCTTTTCTCATGCAAGTCGTGGAAGCGGTCGCGGGTTTCGTCCATGATCTGCTGAAGCTGGGTCACCTGCGCGTCGCTGAGGGTCAGGCGGCGGCGCATTTCCTGGATATAGCTGCGGCGGTACTCGTCAGGACTGCGAGGGCGCCGGCTGGCGGAATTCACCGTATTCACCATGTACAGCCGGTAGGCGAAGGCGCCGACGAGAGCGCCGCTCAGGAACACCAGAAGCACGTAGAGGCCGGCGGAAAGGCTGGACCGTCGCATCACAGTTGGCCTGCCGGCTCGGACGGATCGTAGAGGACGGGCTCGTACAGATCGGTTTCCACGTCATGGCTGGCAAGCGCCTCGACGTAAGTCTCCGAGTAGAACGCGCCATTCTGCTGGGGCACGTACAGGTACGTGGCCATGGCGATGGTGAGCGCGACGGCCGCGGTGACAAAACCGCGGGCCAGCCGTCCAAAGAACATGGGGAAAGTCTGGCGCGCTTCGATGCGCTCCCAGATTCCCGGCATGAAGCCGGGGCCGGGTTCTACATCCGGACATGCGCCGCGGTACGCCCGGAACAGGGCGTCGAGCTGTTCCTCATCACTGCCGCGCGAATACATAAATCAATCGGCGTGTGCCGAACCTGCTCCCTTCCGCTCTGCGGCCGCCTGAAAGGACTTCAGCACCCGCTGCCGGGCGCGAAACAGGCGGACCTTAAGAGCATTTTCATTGACTTGGTAGATGTTTTCAAGCTCCTTAAGCGATAATCCCTCAACTTCTTTCAAGGTCAACAGGATGCGGTCGGCTTCCGAAACGCACCCGAGCAGCGCGTCCACGGTTTCCCGGACGCGTTTCTGCTCCTGTTCCTCCTGATTCTTCCGGCTCCCAGCGGCGGCATCCGCCATCATGACCTGCTGCTCGCTCAGGTCGGACATGCGGGACTCGTGCCGCCGGCGCTGCTTGCGCAGGTAGTCGTAAGCCGCGTTCACAGTCAGCCGGTAAAGCCAAGGTTCAAAGACCTCCGGGGCGCGAAGCTGGTCGAGGGAAAAATACAGCCGGATGAAGACTTCCTGCCCGACATCCTCGACATCGTCCGGACGCGCGATGAGCCGGGAAATGGTGCCCAGGATGCGTTTGCGATACGCCCGGACGATCTCGTTGAACGCTGCGCCGTCGCCGGCTTGCGCGCGTCTGACCAGGTCGAAATCGACGAGCATGCGTCCAGGCCCACTACCGGCACACCAGACACCGTTACCTACTCCCGCTTGAGAATGGCGTACCGGCGAAAACCCAGGTTACCGCAAATCAGCCCGCCCCAAACCTGATAGGATTCCAGACATGCCCAACTTCACCCGCAGACAGTGTCTCGAGAGCGCCCTGGCGGCGGCGGTTCCGGCGCCCGGCGGGACGGGGCGGATCCAACTGGCGCTCATCATGGCGCCCGGACAGGCGCAAACCATGAAATTGGCGCGCCAAATCGGGGTAACGCATGCGATTACCGGGGTCAGCGGAGCACTGGCGCGGGTGCGGCGCGCGGAATACCCGGAGGTCATCGGCAGGATCAAAGAGGGATTCGAGAAGGAGGGGATTGCCATCGCGGGCGTGGAAAGCCATCCCGTGCCGGCCGAAAAGATCAAGCTCGGAGCCGAGGGACGCGACGAGGAGATCGAGAACTACATCGCGGCCCTCGGGGCGCTCGGCCGGGCGGGCATCCCCATGGTCTGCTACAACTTCATGGCGGGCCTGGGATGGTATCGCACCCGGGCGGACGTGCCGGAGCGCGGCGGCGCGCTCACCTCCGAGTTCGACTACAAGACCGCGCAGCAGCAAGGCCTGACCAGGTTCGGCGAAATCCCCGAGGAGAAGATCTGGGCGAACATCGAGTACTTTCTCAAGGCGGTGATCCCGGCGGCGGAGAAGGCCGGGGTGAACATGGCGCTGCACCCGGATGACCCGCCCATCTCGCCCCTGCGGGGCATCGGGCGCATCCTGACCAGCGCGGCGAATTACCGCAAGGTGCTGAACCTGGTTCCCAGTCCGGCGCACGGCATTACGTTCTGCCAGGCGAACTTCAAGGCCATGGGCGAGGACATCGAGGCGCTGGCCGGCGAGTGGTGCAGGCAGAAGAAGATCTTCTTCGTGCACTTCCGCGACATCCGGGGCACGCGGGAGCGCTTCCGCGAGACCTTCCACGACAACGGGCCGACGAACATGGGCCGCATGCTGCGCATCTATCACGAGCACGGATTCCGGGGCCCGGTGCGTCCGGACCACGCTCCCACGCTGGAAGGCGAATCCAACGCGTCGCCGGGATACGCGCTGCTCGGGAAGATCCTCGCGTTCGGCTACATGAAGGGCCTGATGCAGGCGCAGGGAGTACCGTTCGAGTGAGAAGACGTCGCGCGGCCCACCGGCGAATTGCCACTTGCCTCATCGGTCTGGTACCATCTATGTGGCAGAGATCCTTCCCCTTGAAGTGCCGCCGAAACCAACCAACGGAGTCCAATAATCACTGAATGAGCTTTACTGTCTTTCTTGGCAACCTCCCCGCCTGGGTCACCGCCGACGACATTAAGCAGTGGCTGACCGCGGAGGACCTAGTCGCAGATTCGATCAAAGTCATCCGCAACCACGAGACCCAGGAATCGAAGGGGTTCGCCTTCGTCGAAGCCCCGACGGCCGACGAAATGCAAGCGATCATCCGGCGTTTTGATCGCGCACCGCTGGAAGACCGCCTGTTACGCGCCAATCCCGCACAGCCGCCGCGCACCAAAGAGCAGAAGGCCAAGGCCACGGCCGACCTGCGCCAGCAGCGGCAGCGCCGCAAGAAGAGCAAGCAGCAGCCCCAGACGGCTTTTGGGGCCGAGTTGGCCAAGGTTCTCTAGTGTGTCGCGCGCGTCCGCACACCTGTGAACGCGCGGCACACGGGTTTGGTCCATATCCCTTTCCACTACAGATATTTACCTCTGGTAGCCGGTTTGCATTGATATCCCCGATATGAAATACGCGTGGTTGGGCTGCCTGTTCGTGGGCGGCCTGTTGTACGCCCGGACTCAGCAACCCGAAACCGGCGCGATGAACGTGAATTCGCGGTACACGGTGGAGAGCGTCCAGCTTTCCGGCGCGAAGGAATCCAACATCAGCAAAGGTCTGCGGCAGGAGATCAGGCAGTTGGTGGGCGAGAAACTGAATCCCGGCTATGTCGAGGAACTGGCGCGCCGCATCCGGCGTGAACTGCACGTACGTTCGGTGAGCCATCACGTCATGCGGGGCGACACTCCTGAGCACGTGAAGGTCGTCTTCGAGGTGGAAGGCCGCGCGCGCAGCTACGAACTCTCCGTTCCCAAGTTTCTGTACCACGCCAAGCAGGGCTGGAGCGCGGCGGTGGAAGGCACGGCGCAGGTCGGGAGCAACCGTTTCACCGCGGGCATCGTGAGCGACGGCGACGAACTCGCCGAGCGCTACGCGGGGCTGACCGGGCGGTATGAAAACCGCCGTGTGGGAACCGACCGCGTGCGCCTGCGGGTGGAAGCCGGTTCATTCCACCAGCAATGGAACCGCGCCACCCGGATGGCGGCGGGGCGGGAAATCTACCGCACCCGGCACGCCGTGGAGCCCACCGCGACCCTCGTGCTCGCCGCACCGCTGACGGTAACGCTGGGCGCCAGTTTCGAGAACATGGAACCCGATTTTCCGGCCGCGACCGGCCTTGCCGCCAACGCCGCGATAATATCTCTGCGCTATCATCGGCAAATGGAGGGTGGGGAGTTGGATGCAGGCTACGGCCTGCGCGCGGCCACCAGTGTCCTGGGCAGCGATTACGTTTACGCCCGCCATCACGCGGAGGTGCGCTATGCGATCTCCCGCGGCCGCCACATGCTGGTGGACGATGCCGCCGCGGGGACCATCGGCGGCCGGGCTCCGCTTTACGAGCGCTTCGTGCTGGGCACCAGTTCCACACTGCGGGGCTGGAACAAGTTCGACCTCGATCCGCTGGGCGGAGACCGCATGGCGCACAACTCTCTGGAATACCGCTACGGCCCCTTGCAGGTGTTTTACGACACGGGCGCGGTGTGGAACCGCGGCGGAGCGGCCGTGGCCCGGCACTCGGCGGGAGTGGGAATCCGGCACAGCGGTTTTTCCGCGGCGCTGGCGTTTCCGCTCAGGGAAGGCCGGATCGAGCCGATCTTCATGGTGGGCATGAATTATTGACTGAGGCACCGGGACCGTACAGGACGACCCGTCGTAGCTGGCTGGCCGCCGGCCTCGCTCTTCCTGTATCCCGGGCCTTCACCGCGCCCGCGGGACTGTCAGCCACCTGGGACGGGGACAACATCCACATTTCCGCCCCGCAGCTCCGTTTTCTTTCCGGCAAGCCCCTGGAGCGCCTCAAAGACGGCGCGGCGGTCACGTTCTTTTCCCAGCTCAGCATCTCCACGGACCAATTCGCCACGGTGTTCCGCCGCCTGCCGGAACGATTCGTGGTGAGCTACGATTTGTGGGAGGAGAAGTTCTCGGTGAACCGGCTGAGCGGCGCGCCGCGCTCGGCTTCGCACCTGGCGGCGGGCGCGGCGGAAGCGTGGTGCCTGGAGAGCATGGTGGTGAGCGCTTCCGGTCTGGCGCCCGAACGCCCGTTCTGGCTGCGCTTCGAACTTCGCGCTTCCGACGCGAGAGACGAGGCGGCCATTGTGGGCGAGCCGGGCATCAACATCACGCGCCTGATCGAGTTCTTCAGCCGCCGGCCGCGCTCCGAGCAGCCGCAATGGACGCTCGAAGCCGGGCCGCTGGAGTTGCGCGCGCTGCGCCGCACGGAGCACCGGGGACCGCGAACCGGGTGAACCGCCTCCGCAACCGCCTGATCCTGGTGTTCGTGGCGAGCACCGTGGCGCCGCTGGCCGCCACGCTGTGGATCACCTCGAACCTGCTGGAACGCAGCCTCACGCTTGCGCCCATGGCGGAGTTGGACCGCATTTCACGGTCGCTCGAAAGCACCGGGCGGGAGTTTTACCAGCGCGCGTGCGAGGACCTGAAGCAGGCGGCCGCGGCAGGCAGGATGAAGCCGGTGCGCTATCTGCCGGCTGAGCGGCAGAACTGGCCCGACCGCGTGGACGACTTCTTCGAGAGCGGCGAGCCGGAGCGGTTCTCCTTGCAGGGCAGCGAGGGCAACCGTCTGGTGTACTACTTTAGGCGCGGCAACGAGGTGCTGGCGTGGTCGCAGCCACTGGGCGGCGTGGCCATGGGGAGGCTCTCGAAGCAGATTGCCGAAGCCCGCGCCATCGTTTCGGAAAACCGGGCGCGCGACTTGCGCCGCGGATTCACATACACGTTCGGCGTGCTGCTGGCCACGGTGTGGCTGGCGTCTCTGGCGGTGCTGGTGTACCTGGCGCACCGCGTGAGCCGGCCGATTCAGGAACTGACTGCGGCGCTCGAAAAGCTGGCGTCGGGCGATCTGGGCGCGCGCGTGGAAGTGCGGCGCGACGACGAGGTGGGCCGCGCCGGGCAGGCCTTCAACTACCTGGCGGCGCATCTCAAGCAGAGCACGGACCGGCTGGTGTACCTGACCCAGATGGCGAGCTGGCAGAGCCTGGCGCGCAAGATGGCCCACGAGCTGAAGAACTCGCTTACGCCCATCAGGCTCACCGTGGAAGAGATGCTGGCGCGCCACGACGATCGCGACCGGGCGTTCATGGAGCAGGCGGCGCAGATCGTGGTGGAGGAAGTCGAGTCGCTCGAGCGGCGCATCCGGGCGTTTTCGCAATTCGCCTCCGAGCCGCCGGTGAAGCCCGTGCGGCTGGATGTGAATGCGGTGCTGGAGGAGCGCGTGGCGTTCCTGAAGGCGGCTCATCCGGAGATCGGCTACACGGTGCGGCTGGCCGCGGGGCCGGCGCTGGCCTTCGCCGACGCGGACCTGGTGAAGGGCATTCTGACTAACCTGCTGGAGAACGCCGCGCAGGCGGCGGGGGAGGGCGGGCGCGTGCTCGGGCTGATCTCGGCCGAGGATGGCAGGGTGGCGGTGGAGATCCACGATTCCGGTCCGGGGTTGAGCGAGCAGGTGCGGGCATCGCTGTTCCAGCCGACGATTTCGTTCAAGAAGGGCGGCATGGGACTGGGATTGTCGATCGCGCGCAAGAGCGCGCTGCTGTCCGGCGGAGACATTGTGACGGTGAAAGGAGAGCTGGGCGGCGCGGCGTTCCGCGTGCTGCTGCCCGGGGCGGAAGATGGCGAAACGCGTACTGATCGTGGATGACGAGGAGAACATCGGGCGCTCGCTGCGCATGATCCTGGAGCGCGAGGGCTACGCGGTCTCGGTGTGCCGCTCGGCGCGGGAGTTCAAGGCGCATCCCGACGCGGCGCGCGCGGACGCGTACCTGTTCGACGTGAAACTGCCGGACGGCAACGGGATCGAACTGCTGCGGCACCTGCGCGCGGGCGGCGCGACGGCCCCGGCCATCATGATCTCCGGGCATGGCACGATTCCGGACGCGGTGGACGCCACACGTTCGGGCGCTTTCGACTTTCTGGAAAAACCGCTGGGACGCGACAAGGTGCTGCTGGCGCTGAAGAACGCGCTCGAACAGTCCTCGCTGCGGCAGGAGAACGAGCGGCTGCGGGAATTGGTGGCGGCGGGGCACAAGATGATCGGGCAAAGCTCCGCGTGGTGCCGCGCCGTCGAGCAGGCGAGCATGGCGGCGCGCTCGGACGCGCGCGTGCTGCTGATCGGGGAATCCGGCACGGGCAAGGAGCTGCTGGCGGCGCACATCCACGAGAACAGCCCGTTCGCCTCGGGGCAGTTCGTGAAGGTGAACTGCGCGGCGATCCCGACCGAGTTGCTGGAAAGCGAGCTGTTCGGCCACGAGAAGGGATCGTTCACCGGCGCCACCGGGCTGCGGCGCGGGAAGTTCGAGCTGGCCGACGGCGGAACCATATTCCTGGACGAGGTGGGCGACCTGCACGGCGGCTCCCAGGCCAAGCTGCTGCGCGTGCTGCAAGAGGGCGAGTTCCACCGCGTGGGCGGCGAGCAGACCATCAAGGTGCAGGTGCGGGTGATCTCGGCGACCAACCGCGACCTGCAAGCCCTGGTCACGCAGGACAAGTTCCGCGAGGACCTGTACTACAGGCTCAGCGTGGTGCCCATACGAGTGCCCGCGCTGCGCGAGCGGCCGCAGGACATCAAGCTGATGGCGGAGTATTTCCTGGAAGACTTCTGCGCGCGCAATAACTTCAAGCCGAAGTCGTTCGATCCGGCGGTATTCGACGCGCTGGAGGGCTACGGGTGGCCGGGCAACGCCCGCGAGCTGCGCAACGTGGTGGAGCGCATGGCGATTCTGACGCCCGGCGACCGGCTGACGTGGGAGTCGCTGCCGGTGGAAGTGCGGATGCCGCGGGACACGGGAGTGCGCTCGAGCGTTCACGAAGCGCGCGAAGCCGCGGAGCGGGAGCACATCCTGCGCGCGCTGGAGGAGGCCGATTGGAACGTTTCCGGCGCGGCGCGCGCGCTGGGGATGGAGCGGACCAACCTGCACAAGCGCATCCGGGCGCTGGGGTTGACACGCGCGCGCTGAGCTGCCGTTATCCTGGAGAGATGCCGGATCTTTTGTCCGACGTGGCCCAGCGGGCCGGCCGGTATCTGCGCGGGCTGGGCGAGCGCACCGTCGCCCCGGCGCAGCAGGCGTTGGATCAGTTGATCGCGCTGGATGAGCCCCTTCCGGAATGTCCGGAGACTCCCGAGTCGGTGATCGAACTGTTGGACCGGATCGGGTCCCCGGCCACGGTCGCCACCGCGGGCCCGCGCTTCTTCGGGTTCGTACAAGGGGGCGCTCTGCCGGCTGCGCTGGCGGCGAATTGGCTGGCAGGGGCGTGGGACCAGAATGCGGTTCTGTACGCGAGCAGCCCGGTTGCTTCCCGCCTCGAAGAAATTACGCAGCGCTGGCTGGTGCAGTTGTTCGATCTGCCGCGGGACTGCGGCGCGGCTTTCGTGAGCGGCGCGACCATGGCCAACCTGACGTGTCTGGCGGCGGCGCGCCACGCCGTGCTGGGCCGGCTGGGGTGGAACGTCGAGGCCGATGGCCTCTTCGGCGCTCCGCCGGTGACCGTGGTGATGAGCGCGGAGACCCACCCCTCCGTCAACAAGGCTCTGGGGCTGCTTGGTTTCGGCCGGGAACGGGTGATACGGGTCCCGGTGGATGGCCAAGGCCGGATCCGCCCCGATGCGCTCCCCGCGCTGCCTCGCGGCGCCATCGTGTGTGTGCAGGCGGGCAATGTGAACACGGGTTCGGTGGACCCGGTGGCGAAGATCTGCGAGATCGCGCGCGAGAGCGGCGCCTGGGTACACGTGGACGGCGCTTTCGGATTGTGGGCCAAGGCTTCGCCGGGTCTGAAGCCCCTGGCGGCGGGGGTCGAGGAGGCGGACTCCTGGGCCACCGACACGCATAAGTGGCTGAACGCGCCTTACGACAGCGGACTGGCCTTGGTGCGGGACAGCGACGCGCTCGGCGGCGCCATGTCGCTCACGGCGGCGTACATCCCCAAGGGGATCGGGCGGGATCCGGGACAATTCACACCCGAATTATCCCGGCGCGCCCGGGGAGTGGAGATCTGGGCGGCGCTGAAGTCGCTGGGAAAGTCCGGGCTGGCGGAGATGATCGAGCGCACCTGCCGGCACGCGCGGCGTTTCGCCGAGGGTTTGCGTTCGGCCGGCTGCGAGATTCTGAACGAGGTCGTTTTGAACCAGGTGCTCGTGTCTTTCGGCGACGCCGAAACGACGCTGGCGGTCATCGACCGGATTCAGCGGGACGGCACGTGCTGGTGCGGCGGCACGAGCTGGCAGGGGCGCGCGGCCATGCGCATCAGCGTGGCGTGCTGGGCTACCACGGATGAGGATGTGGAACGCAGTCTCGACGCCATGATCCGGGCGCAGCGCGGCGTCACTGCTTCATGAGCCGCAGCCAGCGGGACCAGCCTTCCTCGCGGGCTTTCCTGTTTTCGGGCGATGCGCCGGGATCCTCTCCCGCGCGCATGAAGCCGTGCCCCGCGCCTTCGTAGACAACCGGATCGTACGTCTTGACGGCGGCCTTCATGAGCTCCTGCGTCTTCGGGATGGTGGCATTCACGCGCGCGTCGTTGCCGCCGTAGAAGCCGTACACCGGCGCTTTGATCCGCCGCACGGCATCGGGGCTCTCCGGCCCCGTGCCATAAAACACGAACGCCGCGGCGAGATCGCCCCGGCTGGCGGCGAAGCGGAAAGACTGCGAACCGCCCCAGCAGAAGCCGGCGACGTAGAGGACGCCGCTGGCCGCCGGAAGCGATTTTGCATAATCCGCGGCGGCGTTGAGGTCGCCGGTCACCTGCTCCGGCGGCAGTTTGTAAATGGCGTCGCGGGCCGTGCTCGGGCCGGCGAACCCGTCCGTGCCGCCGCCCTCGGGCGCCATGCCCGAGAGCAGGTCCGGCGCAACCGCGATGTAGCCCTTGGCGGCGAGCTGGTCGGCCACGCCCTTCACCCAGTCGGTGAGGCCCATGTTTTCGTGAATCACCAGAACCGCCGGGGCCTTCTGCTTCACTTCCGGGTAGACCACGAAGAGCCGCACGGCACGGGCGACGTTGTTGACGGTGGCCCATTCCTGGTGGCGCGGCGAGGCGTTGAGGCGGTCCCTCGGGGTGGTTTGTGCGAGTGCCGCGGAGAGGGCCGCGAGCGCGAGCATCCCTGATGGCATGCCCATTAGACAACGCATCGCGGCGCGAGGATGCAAGCGCTATTTCTTCCGCAGCGTCAGCGGCACGTTCTCCTGTTCGTGTGTGAACTGCCCGGCCAGTTCGGTGCCCTCCGGGTTCAGCTTTCCCTTAAAGGAAGCGTGTGCGATTCGGATTCCGAACTCTACGTCGCGGCCCGTCTGTTTCACCTCGTTGAGCGGCAGTCTCACAGCACCCGTATCGGGGGTGTCGATGGTCGCCGCAACGGTCTTGTCCGGCAGGTTTTTGAAGTGAAAAATCACCCGTAACGTACGGTTGGGCGTTTGCAGCGAACCTTCCCAATCTCCTTCGAGTTCTTTCGATACCGCCGGACTGGGTGGGATCAGTTGGACCTTGGCCTCGCCGGTGCGCTTGAACTCGACCGGCAGCGACCCCTGGCGGCTCGAGATGGTGCCCTTCATCGTTCCGTCCGGCGCAAGGGTCAGGTCGAACCTGGACATCATGAGTTCGACGCCGACGAATTTCACGGAATCGCCGATCACGGCGAGATCCGTCACCACGAGCCCGGTCGCGTTTTGCGACGGCACGCCCATGCTCGCAATCCACTCCGATCTCGTGTTTCTGGCGAGGTCGAGCGCCAACCCGATCTCGCGATCATTGACCTTGAACGTGCCCTCCCAATGGCCGGCGGGGCCCGTCTGCGCGAATACGGATGCACATAGCGCGGCCGCAGCCGCGCCCAGAAGCAATCGGGTAAACACATGCACCTCCGGGAGCCTCATCCACTATACGCCGTGCAGCCTCGTCCGGCTTCGAACATGGCAATCACGTTTTCCGGCGGCACGTCCGGCTGGATGTTGTGTACCGCGGCGAGCACCCATCCGCCCTGCCGGCCCAGGATTTCGTACAGGCGGCGCACCTCGGCCGAGACTTCGGCGGGCGTGCCGTAGGGGAGCAGGCGCTGGCTGTCCACGCCTCCCCAGAAAGCGATGCGGCCGCCGAAATCGCGCTGGAGCCGCTCCGGGTCCATGTGGCGCGCGCTCACCTGCACGGGGTTGAGGGCGTCGATGCCGATCCCGATGAAGTCCTCGATGTAGGCATAAACCGAGCCGCAGGTGTGGTAGAGAATCTTCGCCCTGGTGTGCTCGCGGATGGACTGCACGATGCGCTCCTGGAAGGGGCGGATCAGCTTGCGGTAGAGCGGCAGCGAGCAGATGGGGCGGTCCTGGAGCCCTATGTCGTCGCCGAAGGAGACCACGTCCACGAGGCCGCCGATTTCGAGGAGCGCGCGGCGATTCAGTTCCAGCAGGTTCTCGAGCACGGCTTCCATGAGGCAGCGGAAGAGGGCGGGGTTGGAGGCGAGATCCATGTACCAGTCCTGAAACCCGCGCAGATATTGGGTCTGGTGAACCAGGTGATAGCGGGCGTTGTAGATGACGGCGTAATCGGTCTGCTGCTTGAGCAGGCGGGCGCGCTCGCGGAGGCCGCGAAACCGGCCGGGGTCGGTGGGATCGGGGAGCGGACAGGCCGCGATTTGCGCGGGGGTGAGGCCGCCGGAAAGCGGGCTGGAACGCATCTCGTAGTATTCGCAACCGGGCGGCTGCACGCGCTCCACACCCCATTCGTCGCGGTAGCGCCCGGGTTCGAGGTCCACGTCCCCGCCGCGGTCCGGCGCGCCGAGCGCCACGGCGCGGGCGTCCACGTCGAAGTGGCGCAGGACGGCCTCGTCCACTTCCACGAGCTGCTGCATGCGGTCGATGAGAGCGCCGGGGCGGCCGAAACCCAGCCGTTCGCAAAGATGCTCGCAGGCGGGCTTCACCATGCCGGTGAAGCGGGCGCCCGCCAGGTCCATCGGGACGCGATCCGGTGCGTGGAAATCCAGAGCCGCAAGCAGGCGTTCACGATGGGTCATGGGGGTATTGTATAGTTTCAGCATGTCACCCGCAGGCTCCCGTCTTACCGATCATCGCGCCGACCTGGAACGGGTGGCGCGCATTTTGGAGGAAACGCCGGCGATCGACCGCGAATATCTTGCGCCGCGGACCGAGTTCCAGGGGCGGCTGGCGCGCGTCAATGAAGCGCTTCAGAAGCACGGGCACACCGTGGGGTTCGTCTTTTCCGACGAACACTACGCAGGCGACGTGCCCTACCTGGGCGGAAACACGAACATCTCGATAGAGCAGGTGGCCGGGGTGGCCGGCCCGTGCGGATTTCACCTGGTGGCCGGACTGGAGGGCGGCTACGTAGCCGAGCAGCTCGCGGACCGCTCAGGCGCGGTGGTGCACAAGGCGGAGCTGCTCCAGCTCGCGGACGAAAAATATCCGATCCGCGCGGAACGGCTGGAGGAGGTGATCGCGGCGGCGGCGGGAAAGCCCGTGGACCACATCGCGCTGCTGACGCCGCGGCAGGTGATCCCCGCCGGAATTGTCTCGTATCTCGAAGGCCTTTTCGGCCGCGAGGGCGTGGTGGACGCACAGGAGCTGTACTACCGCGTGAAGTACGAAAAGAGCGACGTGGAGATGCGGCTGATTGCGGACGCGGGCACGGTGGCCGACGCCATGCTGCGCGCCATGCTGGCGGTACTGCGTCCGGGGAGGCTCGAGACGGAAGTAGCCGCGTGGGGCGCTTGGGCCGGCCGCATGCTCGGCTCGGAGGCGGACGGCTTCAAGATCATGGTGGGGGCCAACACCGCCAACCGCACCCTGATCGGTCCGGCGCTCAACCGCCCCATTCAGGAGGGCGACTGGGTGCACGTGGGGGTCGCTCCCAAACGCGATGGGCTCACCGCGTGCATCCGGCGCTCGGTGATCGCCACCAACGCGCGCTCGCACGCGACTTCCGCGCAGCACTTCTGGTTCGAGCTGGTGGAGGGCGGCTACCGCGTGGGCGAGGAGTGGTACCGCAAAGCGGCGGCGGAAAACCTGCCCGCGCGCGTGCAGGAGCAGGCGCTGGTGGATTACTTCGCGTCGCACTCGGAGGAGGTCTCGCGGCGGGTGGGGCGCAAGATCGATCTCGCGCGGCAGAAGCCTTACACGGGCACGCACAACGCCGGCTACACGGAGTGCCAGGAGTTTTTCGGCGCCATAACACTCGATTCGGAGGAGCCGCTGGGGGGCCAGATCGTGACCATGCTCGACGTGGCCCTGCGCGGCATCGGGGACCGCTGGAACGACGTGGTGATTCCGGGCTTTGACTACTGCGTTGTGGAAAACACGCTGGGCAAGTACGGCGCCCGGGTGGAGCGGCTGACGCGGCTGCCGCTGAACGTGCAACATTTGGCGGGGGCATAGCTTTTCGCCACGCTATAATGAGGGCTGGACCTGATCCCGGCCGATGGAAGATATCAAGAAGAAACTACAGGACGAGATTGCCACGCTGGAGTACGAACTGCGCACCGAGCTTCCCAAGGAGATCAAGAAGGCGCGGGCGCACGGCGATCTGAGCGAGAACGCGGAGTACCACGCGGCCAAGGAGCGGCAGCGCTTCGTGGAGGCGCGGGTCTCGCAATTGAAGGCGCGGTTGGCGGAGATGTCCATGATTGACTTCTCCAAGATTCCGCACGACAAGGTCGGACTGGGCTCCACCGTAGTGGTGTTCGATACGGCGAAAGAGGAAGAGATCACCTACAAGCTGGTGACCAGCGAAGAAGCGGACGCGGCGAACGGAAGGATCTCGACCAGCTCGCCGATCGGCAGGGCCCTTTTGGGGAAAGAAGTGGGCGACGTCGTCAAGGTGCAGATCCCCGGGGGCGCCAGAGAGCTGGAAGTCCTGCAACTGACCACGATACACGAGTCATGACGTATACCCGCGCGATCGGTGTGGTGTGCGGCGCCATTATCGATCGCATCGTGCGCGCATTAGCGCTTTCCCGAATCCACCCGAACGTGCTCACGTTCATCGGGCTGGTGATCAACATCTACGCGGCGTACCTGTTCGCGGCGGGTCATTTCCGCTGGGCGGGGCTGGTGGTGATCGGCGCCGGCCTCTTCGATATGGTGGACGGCCGCGTGGCCCGGGAGACCAACCGTGTCACGCGCTTCGGCGGCTTCTTCGATTCGGTGGTGGACCGCTACTCCGATCTCAGCCTGCTGATGGGATTGCTGGTGTATTACGCCTCCATCAACCGGTTCTTCTACATCGTGCTGACGGCCGTGGTGATGACCGCCTCCGTGATGGTGAGCTATACGCGGGCGCGCTCGGAGAACGCCATTCCCAAGTGCAAGGTGGGGTTCCTGGAGCGGCCGGAGCGCATCGTGCTGATCATTATCGGCGCGCTGTTCGACCGCATGGCCCCGGTGCTGTGGATCATCGCCGTGCTGGGCAACCTGACGGTGATCCACCGCATGATCTACACGTGGCAGGAGAGCCGCAGGTTGGAGGACGCGCAATTGCGCGCGGTCCCGGAAGAGCGGAAAGTGCGAAGCTGAGGCAACGTCTTCGGCTGTTGCTGCCGCCGCCTCACTCTTTTTTCCCGCCTCCATTAAGAACAATGCAGTTTACCGCAGCGGCGCCTCCAATGTAGTTCCCATGTCCAGGCAGGGAGCCGGAGCGTGTCACCGGGCCGCGACCGGCAGGGAGCGGCGGCTCGGATTGCTCCGAACGCCGCGGGCCGGACTCCACGCAGACGTATAAGTTGGCGGAACCTTCGGACTAGTTGTAATATGCGGCGTTCTTCTCGGCGAAAGCGGCCGCTTCGGCGGGCAATTCGTCGATGGGGAAAATAGAGCTGGTGGGGCACACGGGAACGCAGGCGCCGCAATCGATGCAGTCGGCCGGGTTCACGTATAGCTGCGGGATCTCCTCAAACCCGGCTTCGTCCTTCTTCGGGTGGATGCAGTCAACGGGGCAGGCGTCCACGCAGAGCGCATCTTTGGTGCAGGTGTCGGTGATTACATATGCCATAGCCCTACACCGGGTGCAATTGCGTTGCCGAGGCAATTCCTGCTCTTTTTCAATAACTTACGCGTCATTTCTCCCGGCGGTCTCGGGTGCTTTGCCGCAGCGCGCCACCGTAGTGGGGCATTCCACCCAAAAGCGGCCTCAAGCCACCCGCTCCAGGCATCTCAGGACGGCTGCGGTCAGTTTCGGCGCGGCCTGCTTTTCGAGGTAACTCGACTTGGCGCGCCAGGTTTCGTAGCCGCCCAGCTCGTGGCCTTCCACGGTGGGGATGTAGCCGCGATAGTCGTTGGCCAGCTCGATGACGAACGTCGGTTTGAACGGGCTTTTCGCCTTCACCTCCAGCCCCAGCTCCACGAAAGCCTCACCGGGGAACGCGGCGATGGCCAGCGGGCCGATGCGCAGCGCCTGCGCCGGCGCCTTCACGGACTTGGGAAAGGTTTCGGCCATGATGAGGGTCTCGCGGGCGTAGATTTGCGGGCGCTCCCGGTACGGCTCCGGTGCGGCGGTGAGCTTGCGGGCGGCGGCCACATCGGCCGCTCCGGGCAGCCGGACCCCCAGTTCCACCTCCTCGGTGGCGGCGCGCAACTCCAGGTCGTCCCGGTACTCCAGCCTGCGCCAGGTACGGTAGCACTCGGCGGCCAGCACGTCCGCGTACTGTTCCATCTGGACGTAGGGGGGCAATCTTACGCGTTCGCGGAGGAAATTGATGCCGTTAATGTTGCCGGAGCAGCCGTTGGCGAGGGAGGCGACGAAGGGCGGATACGCCCGCGGCTCAGCGGCCCCGGCCAGCCGCGCCATCGCGGCGGACCAGGCCGCGAAATAGTCTCCGCTGATGTGGCCTCCGCCGGTGCCGCCCACATAGTGCAGCGCATAATTCCCCAACACCGCGATAGGCCTGCCGGCCGCGCTCATCAGCGCCAGCACCCCCACCTCGGGGTCCGTGGGGCCCGCCGCCTTGACGATATTGGGACTGGCGGCGGGCGGGTTCATCTGGACGCGGTCGGTGGCGCCGCCGAAAGGATCGGGCGGGATGCTGCCGGGCTTCATGAAGAAGCGCCGGTTGAAGACCAGCCGCTCTTCGCGGCCCACGCCCCATCCGGCGCGGGCCGGCTCCAGGCGGTTCACCGCCATCCGCACGGCATCCGCGATGCGCACCGCCAGCCACGCCGTGTAGGCGGGGTCGGGAAGGCTCTGAAACAGGTGTGCGGCGGGCGGGGCCGAGTGGGTGTGGGTGGCGGAGAGCAGCACGTGGTCCGGCTCCATGGAGCAACTCGCCTGGATGAGCTGCTTGGCCTTGTCGAAGATGTCGCGCGGGATCACGCAGGAGTCCACCTGCGCGATGGCGATGCGCTCGCGGCCGTTTTCGAGCGCAATGGCGCGCACATGCAGCGGGTCGTGGACTTCAATGCCAATGTTATTGGTCATGTTGCCGGCCAGCGAGCAGCCCAGCGCCGGCGTGATGTCCGCGGCGGCGGCTCCGGCACGCAGTTTCCCCGGCGCAACCTGCACGGCTGGGGCGGCCGCGGCCGCGGCCAGGAAATTCCTCCGGGTGGTCCTCATAAGCCACATGATACTGAAGCTTTGCCGGGGCGTGACATTTTCGTGACGAGCGGCGCATTAGAATGGCAATCGGGCATGCGCGCACGCCGTCAAGTTTTGCTGTTCCTGGCCGCGGTGGCCGCCCCCTGCCTGGTCGTGGCCGCGCTGATCGTGCGGCTGATGGGGCAGGAGCGGGAACTCGCCGGAAAACGGCAGGACGACGAGCGGCGGGTGGCGCTCGAGCGGCTGCGCGACGGCGTGCTGGCGCGCCTGGAGCGCCTGAAACTCGAAGCCTTGGCGGGCACGCAGGACCCCGCCGTGGTCTTCGCCGGATGGGTGCGCGAGGGCCGGTTGGTGCTGCCCGGCGAGAGCGCCAACCACCGCGGTTCCACCAATGCCGAGTTCGAGGCCCGCGTGCGCGCGGGCGAGCGCGCCGAGTTTGCCGAAGGCAAGATCGACGCCGCCTTGGCGGCGTACTCCGCGGCGGCGCGTGCCGCGCGCACTCCCGCCGAGGCATGGAGGGCGCGGCTGTTGAGGGCTCGCGCGCTGGAGAAAAGCGGCCGGCCCGCCGGGTTCCGCCCGCTGCTCGCCGCCCCCCAGGACCTCGCCGACGACGACGGCGTCCCGCTGCGGCTGCACGCGGCCGAGCGCCTGGCGGGCTCGCCGGAGGAGCGGGCGCGCGTGCTCGCCACCGCGGGCGACGTGATGCGCCGCCCGTGGCTGCCCCCCGCGGCGTGTTACATGCTTTCCACTATCGCGGAGAAGACCGGAGCGCTCCGCGACGAAGTGGCCGCGCGCATCCGCGTCGCCGAACAGGCTTCGGCGCTTCAGGCCGATTTCGCGCGCCTCAACGTGCGGCCCGCGGCCGAGCCGCTGTGGGTGCTCTATGGCGCGCAGCCGTGGCTGGTCGGCGGCGCGCCGCCGGACCGCGTAGTGGCCATCCGCGCGGGGCCCGTATTTGAAGGCTTCGCGGCGCGCGGCGCGCGCTTCCTGGCCGCGCACGAGCCGGGCGGCGAGCTGTTGGGCCGTGCCTTCCCCAACCTGAAGGCCGAAGTCGCCGCGGTTTCCGCCGGGGTTTCCGTGCGCTGGAACGTATACTACGGCGCGTTGCTGCTGGTGGCGCTCGTGGCTCTCTATGGCGCGGCCCTGCTGTGGCGCGACATGCGGCGGGAGGTGCGCATGGCGGACATGCAGGCGCAGTTCGTGGCCAGTGTCTCCCACGAGCTGAAAACTCCGCTCACCGCCATTCGCATGTTCGCCGAGACTTTGCAGATGGGGCGTTCGCGCGACCCGGAGACCGCGGCCGAGTACCTGGGCACGATCGTCAACGAATGCGAGCGTCTCACGCGGCTGGTGGACGGCGTACTGCAATTCGCCAAGCTTGAACAAGGCAAGAAGATTTTCCACCCGCGCCGCACGGACCTGGGCCGGGCCGTGTACGCCGCGGTGCGCGCCATGCAGTATCCGCTGGAGCAGAAGGGTTTCGAGCTGCGCGTGGAAATCGAAGACGGCCTGCCGCCGGTCAACGCCGACCCGGACGCCATCGAACAGGCCACGCTCAACCTGTTGAGCAACGCCATGAAGTATTCCGGCGGGAACCGGGAGATCGGGCTGCGGGTGCGCCGCTCGGACGGCGACGCGCTGGTTCAGGTCTGGGACCGCGGAATCGGCATCGCACCCGCCGAGCAGGCGCGCATCTTTGAAAAGTTCTATCGCGTGCCGGGAGAGGACGCCTCGGGGGCCGGTCTCGGCCTGACCCTGGTGGCGCAAATCGCGCACGCGCACGGTGGAGAGGTGACGGTGGAGAGCGCGCCCGGCAAGGGCAGCACGTTCACTCTGCGGTTGCCGCTCCAGGGGGGCGAAGCGAAATGAGCACCATCCTGGTGGTTGAGGACGATACCGCCATCCTGCGCGGACTGACGGATAACCTGCGGTTCGAATCCTACGAGGTGCTGGCGGCGCCGGACGGCGAGACCGGCTACCGGCTGGTGCGGGAGAAGCATCCCGACCTGGTGATCCTGGACCTGATGCTGCCGCGCCTGAGCGGCTACGAGGTTTGCCGCAAGCTGCGCGCGGAAAACGACCGCACGCCGATCCTGATGCTCACCGCGCGGGGCGAGGAGACCGACCGCGTGCTGGGGCTCGACCTCGGCGCGGACGACTACATGGTGAAACCGTTCTCCGTGCGCGAACTGCTGGCGCGCGTGCGCGCGCTGCTGCGGCGCACGCAGCCCGCCCGCGCCCTGCCGGACGAACTCCAGTTCGAAGATGTCGCGGTGGACTTCCGCTCCTTCGAGGCGAGGCGCGCCGGCAAGCTCTTCGAGATGACCCGCAAAGAGTTCGGCGTGCTGCGATACCTCGCCTCGCGCGAAGGCGAGGTGGTCACGCGCGACGAGCTGCTCAACGAAGTCTGGGGGTACGAGAATTACCCCACCACGCGCACGGTGGACAACCACATCGCCTCCCTGCGTGCCAAGGTCGGCCCGGAGCATCTGCGCACCGTGCACGGCGTGGGATACAAGTTCGTGACGAAAGCTGTGCAGGACCTCGACTCCGCCGCCGAATCGCGTTGACAGGCGCGCATCGGACCCATGCGGGGCTGTAGAGGGTCCGAAAACGTTCGGCAGGCGAAACCGCCCGCCCACACACGTGACGAGCGTCCACTGTATTGGACCGCGGCTGTCCGAAGCGCCTTTCCGGGGTTCTCCGGAGCGGCGCCAGCGCTTATACTGGCGGATAATGATGCGTACCTATCCGAATTCCCAGGCGATCTTCACCCGGAACCGGAAGTTCATCCCCGGCGGCGTGGTTTCGGTCAATCGCGCCGCGAAACCGGAGATCGCGTTCTCGAAGGCCTTGGGCCAGTATCTGTGGGATGCGGACGGGAACCGCTACCTGGACTATCACGCCGCGTTTGCCGCGCATTTCCTGGGACACAACGATCCCCACGTGAACGGCGCGGTGGAGCACGCCATGCGGGATCACGCCAGCCTGTTCGGCGCCGGCACCACGGACCTGGAAGGACGGTTGGCGGAGCTGATGTGCGCTCACGTGCCGGCCATCGAATCCGTGCAGTTCTTCAATTCCGGCAGCGAGGCCACGGCGCAGGCCATCCGGCTGGCGCGCGCGGCCACCGGGCGCGATCACGTCATCGTCATGCAGGGCGGCTACAACGGTTGGCACAACGACGTCGCCTGCAACGTCATGACGCCGCTCAAGGACCTGGGCCCGCGCGTTTCGCCGGGCGAATACCGGTATGTGCCGTTGAGCGCCGGCATTCCCGCGGAACACCAGGCGCTGGTGCATCCGGTGAATTACAACGACCTTGAATCCGTGAGCTGGGTTTGCGAGCGGCGCCAGGTCGCCGCGCTGATCACCGAGCCGGTGCTCCAGAATATCGGTGTGGTGAAGCCGCGCGCCGGGTACCTGGAAGGCCTGCGCAAGCTGGCGGACCGCTTCGGTTTCGTGCTGATCTTCGACGAGGTGAAGACCGGCTTCCGGCATGCCATCGGCGGGTACTCGTCGCTGTGCGGCGTGACTCCGGACCTCTCCACTTACGGCAAAGCCATGGCGAACGGCTATCCGATGTCGGCGGTGGGCGGCAAGCGCGAGCTGATGGACTACTTCGTGCACCCGGACGCGCACAAGCGCGTGCTCATGGCGGGAACCTATAATGCGCACCCCGTGCCCACGGCGGCATCCATTGCCTGCATCGAACGGCTTACCGCCGGCAACGGCGATCTGTACCGCCGCGTCGAGCAGTTGGGCGCCGAACTGGAGAAGGGGCTGAAGGGCGTGGTGGCGAAGCTCGGCTTGGAAGCGCAGATCTCGCGCCAGGGCTCCGCGTTTGCGGTCTACTTCATGGATCACGAGCCGGTGGACTGGCACGACCTGGCCGCGCACCACGACTTCGCTCTGGATGAGCGCCTGCGGCAGGAACTCATCGCCGAGGGCATCTTCGTGTTCCCGCTGGCCACCAAACAGTGCTCGCTTTCCTGCGCGCACACGGCGGATGACGTGGAGCAAACCGTGAGCGCCTTCGCGCGCTCGATGGAGCGCGCCGCGGCGGCGGCCGCTTCAGTGTAGCGGGCCGCGCACGATCCACTCGTAGACTTTGCAACCCCCCGCGTCGATTTCGCGGTCGGGCTTCCAGTCGCCCATATCGAAGCAGTGCGAGACCACGCGCGTCCCCGGCCTCAGCTCGGCGAGCAGCTTGGGGCGCAGGTCGAGATTGAGCTGCGGCAGCAGGTACAGCGTGACCACCGTGGCTTCGCGGATATCGGCGTCCAGGATGTCCTGCTCGCGGAACTCCGCCGTGACGCCGGCCTTGCGCGCGTTTTCGCGGGCTTCTTGCACGCGCGCCGGGTTGACGTCGATGCCGACGCCGCGCGCGCCGCGCCGCGCCGCGGCCGTCACGATGCGGCCGTCCCCGCAGCCGAGGTCATAAAGCACGTCGCCCTTCTTCACGCCCGCAAGGTCCAGCATGGCCTTCACCACGTGCGGCGGCGTGGTTACGTACGGAGCGTTGATGGAGACGGATTTGGGCTGGACTTGGGCGAACAGACAGCACGCCGCCAGAAAGGGCGAGATTCGCATTGGGGCTTTCCAGAAACTTAACCGTCGGCCCCTTTGAGGGGAATGAGTCGCATGTTGAGGGCGGCCGCCTGTTCAGCGACCCATTGTAGCTGCTGCCGCCGGTATTTGGTTTCGTCGTATTCCATTCCTTTGTCCACAACTTGGCGCCCAACGCGCTCTGACTTTCTTCTTCAATGCGGCGGTCACACTCGCGGATCTTCTCCAGGTACGTGTCAACTCCAGGCTCTGCTCCGGCACAAATAGCAACTCCGGCCGCCACGTCCCTTCCAGGCTGCGTGCGATCTCCTCCCGGCCGCCATGAATCCGCCCGTGCTCATCGGTTTAATTCAGCCCGGCGGTACGTGACGCCTGGACAGAGCCGCCCCGCGCTAGAACGTCAGTTTCAGCGCGAATTGTAGCACCCGTGCGTCGCGGGTCGCCGTGACCACGGCGAAGTTGTTGCGCGTGGGGTCGATGCCTGTGGCCGTGGTGTAAAGCGTGCTGCCCACCGTGGTGAACGACGGGTGGTTGAAAGCATTGAACGCTTCACCGCGGAACTGGAGCCGCAGCTTTTCCGTGACCACGAAGGTCTTGTAAACCGCCAGGTCCCACTTGTTCACGCCCGGTCCGATGAGGGTGTTGCGGCCCATGTTGCCGTAGGCGCCGGTGACGGGCCGCGCGAAGGCGTCGCGGTTGAACCACTGCTCGGGCGTGCGCGGGCCGCGCGTGTCGGCGATGATGTCCGGCCGCTGCGCCTGCGTAGAGCCGATGCCCGCCACATCGGTACTGACCCCGACGTCGAACGGCCGCCCGCTCCACATGCGGGTGATGCCGCTCAACTGCCAGCCGCGCAGCGCCTGCGTGGGGCCGAATTTCGGCAGGTTCCAGATGAAGTTGGTGGTCAGGATGTGGGCGCGGTGGTAGTCGGCGAGGCCGCGCTGCGCCTGCGTGCGGTCGGGCGGCGGCGTATCGCCGTCACGCTCGCTGGAGGCCGTGTCGATCGTCTTGCCGAACGTGTACGCCAGGCCGAAGGTGAACCGCTTCAGTGCACGGCGGTTCACGCTCACCTGGAGCGAGTTGTAGGATGCCGAGCCGCTGGTCTGCCGTTCCGTGATGTTGCCATAGCCGAGGAACGGCCGCACCGCGTTGTAGTGGACTTTCAGAGCCGCGGCCATTCCGGGCGGCGCGCCGTTGATGGCGACGGGCCGCTGCAAATGCGTGCTGTGCGAGCCCACGTAGCTCACCTTCACGATGGTGCGGAAGAGCTCATGCTCCACCCCCAGGCTCCACTGTTGCACCATGGCCGCCAGCAGCGGGTCGCTGAGCGCGATGAGGTCCCGGATGCTCACCGGGGCTTCGGTGCCGCGCAGGCTGTCGAAGGTCGGGCGCTGCAACGTAACGGAACGCGTGAACGGAGGATTACTTAAGGTGTTGTTCACGAAGGTGCCGATCATCGCCCGCGTGTAGTAGATGCCGTAGCCGCCGCGAATCGCGCTGGTCTTGCGGCCGAACGGATCGAAGGCGAAGCCGAAGCGCGGCCCCCACAGGTTGGTGTTGTTGTTGGTGATGCGGCGGCCGTACGGCGAATCCTTGTCCGCGATCACGATGCCGTTCAGCGGGTCGCCCGTGTCCGGCACGGTCTGGCCGTTGGCGGGATTGATGCGCGGCGCCCGTGCCGGGTCCCAACGCCCCGGCAGGAAGTTGGCGATCATGCCGGCTCGGTCGTAAGGGTTGAAGTAATCGGACCACCGCAGTCCTATGTTGAGCGTCAACCGGTTGGATGCCCGCATGTCGTCCTGCACGTAGGCTTCGAGCATGGAGAAGCGCGCGTCGGAGTAAATCACCTTCTCCACCTCGCTGTAGGTTTCGGGCAATCCCAGCAGCAGATTGGCGACGGCGTTCTTGGTGAACCCCGTGGTGAAGCTGAACGTGCCGGCGGTGTTGGGATTGAACGAGTGCTCGCGGTTCCCGGCCAGCGACCAATACATGCCGGTCTTGATGACGTGGCGTCCCGCGATGCGGGTGAGGTTGTCGCTGATCTCGGCGACGAAAAGCTGCTTATGGCCGCCCTTGGGCACGTTCAGCCCCGCGTAACCGCTGATGTTGACGGTGGGCAGAAGGTTGCCCGGGTTCTCGGGGAACAGCTCCGGCACGTTAAAGCCGAGCTTCGAGCGGTCCCCCACCTGCGAGATCGACTCCATGGCGAACAGTCGCCGCGACCACGTGAACGCCGCCTGGTTCAGCAGCGCGGAGTTGACTACGCTGGTCGCGTTCAGCACCAGGTTCTTGCCGGGCCGGTCGGACTTGGTCTCCGCCACGCCGGGAAAACGCGTGGTGATGCTGGTGTACCCGGAGCCGCCGTACGGGTTTTGAACGTAAGCCGAATCCTGCACGTAGCGGCCGAAGACCTTCAGCTTCTGCGAGAAGTTGTGATCGATGCGCAACATCTCCTCGCGCCAGTTCTGGTGGCTGGCCACAGCGGAGGTGTAGTTGATCTGTCCCGGGCCCTTGAAGTTGGGAAGGGGGAAGAGGCTCAGGATTTTGACGGCGTTGGGGTCGATGCGGCTGGCGGGAATCACGCCGCCCGGGATGCCGAGCCCGGTGGTGGGGTCGATCACGGGATCGTCGCCGGTTCCCTCCCTGCCGTCGCGTCCCCAACCGAGCGCGCGGAAATCGCCGCGCCGTTCCTCCGCGGTGGGCACGGTGGTGTTGACCGCCGCGCCGCGGATGCTGATGCGGTTGAATTCCTGCGCCCAGAAGAAAAACGTCTTGTCGCGCGCCACCGGCCCGCCGATGGTGTAACCGAAATTGTTGAGCTTGAGCGGCAGCACGCTGTGCGAGAAATAGTCGGTGGCGTCCAGGGCGTCGTTGCGGAAGAACTCGTAGAGCGAGCCGTGAAATTTCTTCGTGCCGCTCTTGGTCACCACGTTGATCTGGGAGAGCCCGCCGCGCCCGTACTCCGCGGAGAAGGTGGAGGTGAGCACCTTGAACTCCGCGATAGTGTCCACCGAGGTGAAAGTATTGAGCGCGCTGCCGCCTACGACCACGTCCGCGTTGTTGCCGCCGTCGATGTTGAAGTTGTTTCCCGTGGAGCGCGCGCCGTTGACCGAGAGCGAGGCGCTGGTGTTCGGATCGGCCCGGTCGGGCATGTTGGAGGCCACGCCGGGCACCAACTCCAGCAGCGTCATGAAGGACCGGCCGTTGAGCTGCAACTCGGTGATCTGTTCGCCGGTGATGAGTCCGCCCTGTTCGCTCGATTCGGTCTGCACCTGCTCGGCGCTGCCCGCCACGGTGACCTCCTGGGTCAGCTCGCCGACCTCCAGCTGCAGGTTGGCGGCGATGTGCTCGCTCACGTGCAACACGATCCCGGTCTTCACCGAGCGCTTGAAACCGGGGTGCGCGGCCGACACCTGGTAGGCGCCGATAGGCAGATCCGGAAACACGAACGCGCCCGCGGCATCGGTTTCCGCCTCCCGCGACGCGCCCGTTTCGGTGTGCATCGCCGAGACCTTCGCGCCGGCTATGGCGGCGCCGCTCGCGTCCGTAACACGGCCGCCGATCGCACCATTGACGTCCTGCGCCTCCAGGCCGGCGGCGCACACCACGGCGAGAAGCAGAACTCGCACCATGGACCGAGTATATACAAGCCGGGTACAATCCGGAACGTGAGACTATTTTGCCTACCGCTCCTGGCCGCGCTCGCCTGCGGAGCGCGTGAACCCGTGCCGGTCGTCTTCGACACGGACATGGGCAATGACATCGACGACGCCATCGCGCTCGCCATCCTGCACGCGCTAGAAAGCCGCGGCGAATCGAAGCTGATCGCCGTGACCGTGACCAAGGACAATCCCCAGGCCGCCCCCTTCATCGACGCCGTGAACGTGTTTTACGGCCGTTCTGAAATCCCCATCGGAGTGGTGAAGAACGGCAAGACGCCGGAGGCCTCGAAGATGCTCGAGGCCGTGGTTGCCAGGTCCGTCTATCGCCGCAACCTCAAAGACGGACGGCAGGCCGAGGAAGCGGTGGCGGTGCTGCGCCGCGTGCTGGAAGCGCAGAAGGACGGCTCGGTGGTGTTCGTGCAGGTGGGATTCAGCACCAATCTCGCGCGGCTGATCGAGTCGAGCCGCGGCCTGGTGGCTCGCAAGGCGCGGCTGCTGAGCATCATGGCCGGCCAGTTCCCCTCCGGCAAGCCGGAGTACAACGTGAAGATCGACATTCCCGCCGCGCGCAAGCTGTTCGCGGAATGGCCCGCGCCCATCGTGTTCAGCGGGTTCGAAGTGGGCAACTCGATGCTCTTCCCCGCCTCCAGCATCGAAAACGAGTTCGCATACGTTGAGAACCACCCGATCCGCGACGCCTACCGCGGCTACAAGAAGATGCCCTACGACCGGCCTACGTGGGACCCCACCTCGGCGCTATACGCCGTGCGCCCGGAGCGCGGCTATTTCTCGCTTTCCGAACCCGGGCGCGTCACGGTGGATGATGCGGGCCGCACCATTTTCACGCCCTCGCCGGGCGGCACGCACCGTTACCTGGTTCTCAACGACGTGCAGCGCGCACGCACCCTCGAGGCCATGATCGAATTGGCCAGCCAGCCCCCCGCCGGTGTGAGACCCTGAAACCGGTGCGGCGCCGTATCGTCATCATCGAAGATGAGCCCGACATCGTGGAGATGGTCGGCTACAATTTCCGCAGGGAAGGGTTCGAGTTCCAGAGCTTTTCGCGTGGCAAGCCGGCTCTGGAATACTTGCGGGGCCACCCCGCCGACCTGTTGCTGCTCGACATCATGCTGCCGGACGAGAGCGGACTGGAGATCTGCCGCCGTGTGCGCTCCGACCCCCGCCTCAAGCTGCTGCCGGTGATCTTTCTGACGGCTAGGGGCGAGGAAGTGGACCGCATCGTCGGGCTGGAGCTGGGTGCCGACGATTACGTGGTGAAGCCGTTCAGCCCGCGGGAACTGGTGGCGCGCGTCCACGCCATCCTTCGCCGCCAGAGCCGCGCGGCCGAGCAGGGCGACATCATCGCGATTCGCGAGCTGCGCCTGGATGCACGCACGCAGGAGGTAACCGTGCGCGGCAAACCGGTCGAGCTGAGCACGCTCGAGTTCAGGCTGTTGTTCTTCCTGGCCGGGCACCCGCGGCAGATCTTCAGCCGCGAGCGACTGCTCGATGCCGTGTGGGGCGGCGACCGCTCCGTCACCGACCGCACAGTGGACGTGCACATTCGCAGGCTTCGGGAGAAGATCGAGGCCCACCCCGACAACCCCGAGTACATCGGCACCGTGCGCGGCGCCGGCTACCGGTTCCTGGATGTCCCGGACGAGTAGAGGCGGCAAGAGATGGTCGCGTCGAGTCCGATTTTCCGCAAGCTGTTCTTGAGCGCGCTGGCCCTGATCGCCGTCACCCTGGCGCTGGTGGATTTCTACGTCTCCCGTTACGTGGCCGGGCAGCACGTGCGCGCCGTGGAGGCCAGGCTGGCAGCGCAAGCGCGCCTTCTTCGCGCGGAAGCCGCGGGGGTGGAGGCGGCGCGCCTGGAGGCATGGGCACGCCAGGCCGCGCAAAACGCGCAGGCCCGCATCACCATCATCGATCCGCGCGGCGTGGTGCTGGCCGATTCCGAGCACGGCCCGGAGAGTATGGAAAATCACGCCGGGCGAACGGAAATCCGCAAGGCATACGGCGGCGGGATGGGGTTCGCCATACGCCGGAGCGCCACGCTGGGCCGCGATCTTTGCTATTTGGCCATGCCGCTCGCCGATCCCGCGCGCCCCGGCTGGGTGATCCGGTTGGCCATCCCCCTGCGGGATGTGGACGCGGCGATTGCCGCCATCCGCTGGCGGGTCTTCGGCGCATCCGGCGCGGCGGCCTTGATTGCGCTGGCGATGGCCGGGTTCTTTTCACGTAATTTCACACGGAGAGTGCGCCGCTTGCAGGCTTTCGCCGTGCGGCTGCCGGACTCCGCCGGGTCCGGCAAACTGGCCGCGGACGCAAACGACGAGCTCGGCATGCTGGCCTCTTCGTTGACCCAGGCCGCCGCACGGCTCCGCGATCTTTTCGATCAGGTGTCCACCGAATCCGCGCGCCGCGAGACCATCCTGGCAAGCATGGCGGAAGGCGTGCTGGCCCTCGATGGCGGCATGCGCGTGAGTTTCTGCAACGATGCCTTCGCCCGAGCGGCGGGCGCGCGACCTCCCGTCCCTGAAGGGCTCTCCGCCGTCGAGCTGGTGCGCGACCCGCGGCTGCTGGAATTGCTGAAGCGATCGCTGGCCTCCCGCGAGCGCCTGCGCGACCGGCTGCAATTGCACGGCGCGCGCTCCTTCGAAGTGCATGTCACGCCGCTTGGGAAGGATGGCGCTCTCGCCATCCTGCACGACATCACCGAACTGGAGCGGCTGGAACGCGTGCGGAAGGATTTCGTCGCCAACGTCTCGCACGAGCTTCGCACGCCGCTCACGGCCATCCGCGGCTACGCGGAAACGCTGCTCGACGGCGCGCTGGAGGACGCCGAAAACCGCCGCAGGTTCGTGGAGACGATTCGCGCCCATGCGGTGCGGCTGAACAACATCGCCTCCGACCTGCTGGCGCTCTCCGAGCTCGAATCCGCCCAGGCGCCGGCGGAGAACGAAACCATCTCCGTGCGCGGCGCTGTCGAGGCCGCCCTGCGCGCCGTCGAGCCGGAAGCTCGCGCCTGCGGTGTGACGCTGCGGCGCGGCCGCATGGACGCGGTGGACGCAGCCGGCAGCGGGCTGCGGCTGGAGCAGGCTCTGGTCAACCTGCTGGCGAACGCCGTGAAGTTCAACCGCCCGGGAGGCGAAGTTCGGGTTGACGTGCTGCGGGCGGCGGACGGCGGCGCGCACATCGCGGTGGCCGACACCGGCATCGGCATCCCCTCCGAGGACCTCCCGCGCATCTTCGAACGCTTCTACCGCGTGGACAAGGCGCGGTCGCGCGAAGTGGGCGGCACCGGGCTGGGGCTCTCGATCGTGAAGCACGTGATCGAGCGCATGCGCGGAACGCTCCAGGTGGAGAGCCGGCTCGGCGAGGGCTCCGTGTTTACCGTCATGTTGCCGCCCGCGTGAGGGGGACAAATTAACAGCGTGTTCACGGCCGTGTAATGTCGTGCGGTTATGCTCAATACATGAGCCAAATGGAGACTCATCGCCTGTCGAGCTGGCTTTGCATGCTTGCGCTCGCGGCGGCCCCTGCCGTGGCGCAGGACCCGGCGCCCGCCAGCGCCGAAGAGGTGCGGCAGCTCCGTGAAGAAGTGCGCGAACTGCGCAAGGCGCTGGAGGAGCAGCAGAAGATTCTCGTGCGCCTGACGGCGAACGCCGAAGCGCCGCGGGTGGAGGCCGCGCCTCCGCCGGCCGCGCCCGCGCGCGAGGAGCGCGCTCCCCTGAGTTTTCGCATCGGCGCGGCCGATTTCACTCCCGGCGGGTTTGCCGATTTCACCGCGCTCTACCGCTCCACCAATGCCGGCAACGGCATAGGGACCGCGTTCGGTTCCATCCCGTTCCCGAATACGCCCGCCGGCAGGCTGAGTGAGATGCGATTCAGCGCGCAGAACTCGCGGCTCAGCCTGAAGGTGACCTCGAAGGTGGGGCGCCAGCATGTGACCGGTTACGTGGAAAGCGATTTCCTCGGCGCGCTGCCCGGCGGCGCACATGTAACCAGCAACGCCAACACGTTTCGCATGCGGCTCTATTGGGTGGATGTCCGCCGGGGGAAGTGGGAGGTTCTGGGAGGGCAGGCCTGGAGCCTGATGACCCCGAACCGGTCCGGCCTCTCGCCGGCGCCTTCGGACCTCTTCATCAGCATGGACATGGATACGAATTACCAGGTGGGCCTAACCTGGGCCCGTACCCCGCAATTCCGCACCGTGTACCACGCTTCCGGGAGCTGGACTGCGGGAGTGTCGCTCGAAAACCCGCAGCAGTACATCGGCGCGGCTACGGTCCTGCCTTCCCCGTTCTATGCCGGCCAGTTGGATGCCGGCGGCAACACGGCAGCGCCCAATGCCCATCCCGACGTGATCGGCAAGATCGCCTATGACGGCCAGGCCGGCGGACGCGCCCTGCACGTGGAAAGCGCCGGGTTGTTCCGCGGCTTCCGCATCGCTACGCCGGACGGCGGCATTTCATGGGCGCGGGGCTGGTCGGGGTCGCTGAATACGAATCTCGAGGTGGTGAAGAACTTCCGCCTGATCGCCGATACGTTCTACGGCCGCGGCGGCGGGCGGTATCTTTTCGGACTCGGCCCCGACGTGGTGGTTCTTCCGGGCGGCGATCTCTCGCCGGTGCGCGCGGCCGGTGGGATCGCCGGTTTCGAGTACCAGGCGACACCCGCCAGCATGTGGTACGGCTACTATGGAACCGCGAACTTCGGGCGCAACTACGGCGTCATGGGTCAGGGCAGATACGCGGGGTTCGGCTTTCCGGGTTCGCCGGACAGCGCCAACCGCTCCATTCAGGAGACATCTTTGGGGCTCATCCGGACCTTCTGGAAGGATCCGGCCTTCGGCGCCCTGCAACTGATTTCCCAGTACGCCTACGTGACGCGCAGCCCGTGGTGGGTTGCTCCGGGCGCACCCGCGAACGCGCACAGCCATATGGTCTGGGCCAACCTGCGGTACGTTCTGCCGTAGTTTTCACGCCCGGTTTACCGGCTTGTAACAATGCCGTAACAGCGCTCCCGTACCGTGAAAAAAGGAGCGTTATGCGATACCTTGTTCCGGCACTGCCGCTGCTGTTTGCGGCATGTTCCGCGCCCGGCCCGCGAGAAGGCGGGTCCGGTGCCATCATGCTGAACGGGGCGGGCGCCACATTTCCGTACCCCATCTACGCCAAGTGGTTCGACGAATACCACCGCCAGCGCCCGGACGCCCGGATCAACTACCAGGCCATCGGCTCGGGCGGCGGTATCCGGCAGTTGCAGGCCGGCACCGTGGATTTCGGCGCCTCCGACATGCCGGTGGGCGATGCGGAGCTCGCGAAGTTTCCCGTACCGGTGCTGCACTTCCCCACCGTGGCCGGCGCGGTGGTCCCCATGTACAACCTGCCGGGCGTCGCGCAGGATCTGAATTTCACTCCGCGGGGTCTGGCCGGGATCATGCTCGGAACCATACGGAAATGGAACGATCCGGAGATCGCCGGCGCGAACCCCGGAACCGTTCTGCCGGCGGCGGATATCGTCGTGGTTCACCGTTCCGATGGCAGCGGCACCACCTTCATCTGGACCGATTTCCTTTCCCGGGTCAGCCCGGAGTGGAAGAGCAAAGTCGGCGTGGGCACGTCCGTGAGCTGGCCCGTAGGGCTGGGCGGCAAGGGCAACGAGGGCGTTTCCGGCCTGGTGAAGCAGACGGCCAACTCCATCGGCTATGTCGAGCTGATCTACGCCGTTCAGAACCGCATCCCGTACGGCAAAGTCCGCAACGCGGCCGGAAATTTCGTTAAGGCGGACCTGAAAACCGTCACCGCCGCCGCGGCGGGCGCGGCAGCCAACATGCCCGCCGATTTCCGCGTTTCCATCGTGAACGCGCCGGGCGCCGATGCGTATCCGGTTTCCAGCTTCACTTGGCTGCTGGTTCCCAGCCGCATCCAGAACCCCGAGAAGGCGCGCGTGCTGAAAGATTTTCTGCGCTGGATGAGCGGCCCCGGCCAGAAAGTGGCCGAGACGCTCTCCTATGCGCCCCTGCCCGCCGAGGTGGCGGCGCAAGTCCGGCAGGCCGTGGGACGCATCCCATGACGGCGAGCCCCGCGGTCCCCGCGCCGAAACGCGCGCGCCAGATTTCCGCGGCGCGCGTGCTTACGTGGATGTTCGCATGGAGCGTCGTACTCATCGCGGCGCTGATGGTTCTCGAACTCTACCGCAACTCGACGCTCTCGCTCCGGAAGTTCGGGCTGAGCTTCCTGTTTTCGGGCGCGTGGGATCCCGTGGCCGGCCGGTTCGGCGCCTTGCCGTTCATTTACGGCACCCTGGTCACGTCGGCACTGGCCCTGTTGATCGCTGTTCCCCTGGGACTCGGTGCGGCGATCTTTCTTTCCGAACTCGCCCCGCCGCGCCTTTCCGACGCGCTGACGTTCATTATCGAGCTGCTGGCGGCCGTGCCCAGCGTCATTTACGGCCTACTGGGCGTGTTCATCCTGGCGCCGGTGATGCGCGGCGTGGTGCAGCCCGCCTTGCAGGGCACGCTGGGGTTTCTGCCGTTTTTCCGCGGCCCGAACTACGGCGTAGGCATCCTGACCGCCGGCGTGGTGCTCGCCATCATGATCCTGCCGTTCATCGTCTCCATCGCGCGCGAAGCGTTAATGGGCGTGCCCCGCGATCAGCGCGAGGCCGCGCTGGCCGTGGGCGCCACGCGGTGGGAGGCCACCTGGCGGGTGGTGGTGCCTTACGCCCGCCTCGGCATTTTCGGCGCCGTGTTTCTGGCGCTGGCGCGCGCGCTGGGCGAGACCATGGCGGTGACGATGGTGGTCGGCAACGATCCGCGCATCAGCGCCTCGCTCTTCGCGCCGGGCTATTCCATCGCCGCCGTCATCGCCAACGAGTTCACCGAGGCCACCGCCGACCTGCACCTGAGCGCGCTCATCGAACTCGGCCTGGTGCTCTTCCTCATCACCATTCTGATCAACGGCTTCGCGCGGCTGCTGATCCTGGCCACGCGGCGGAAGGGGGCGGCATGAGCCGGGAACGCCGGCGCAAGCGGGTGAACATCGCGCTGTTCGCCCTCACGGCGCTGTGCACGCTCGCCACCGTTTCCGTACTCTTTTTCATTCTGGGCTACCTGGTGTGGAACGGCGGCCGTTCCCTGAGCTGGCGTTTTTTGACATCGCTGCCCGCGCCCGCCGGCGAGCCGGGCGGCATGGCGAACGCCATCCTGGGCACCGGCAAGCTCCTGCTGCTCGCCGCTTCGATGGGTGTGCCGGTGGGTTTCCTCGGCGGCGTGTATCTCTCCGAGTTCAGCGGGGCCAGGGGCGCATTCGTGCTGCGTTATATCACCGACCTGCTGAATGGGGCGCCTTCCATCGTGGTGGGCATTTTCGCCTACAGTGTCGTCGTCCTGCCGATGCGGCACTTCTCGACGTTGGCCGGCGGCATGGCGCTGAGCGTGATGGTGGTTCCCGTCGTGATCCGGAGCACCGAACAGTTTCTGCGCGCCGTCCCCGACAGCCTGCGCGAGGGCGCCCTGGCGCTGGGCGCGAGCAAGGGCCGCACCGTTTTCACCGTGGTGGTGCCCGCCGCATTTCGCGGCGTGCTGACCGGCGCCATTCTGGGGCTGGCGCGGGTGGCGGGCGAAACCGCCCCGCTGCTGTTCACCAGTTTCAGCAACCGCTACTGGAGTCCCGGCTTCAACCAGCCCACGGCTTCACTCCCGGTCATGATTTATAACTACGCCATTTCCCCCTATGAAGACTGGCACCGGCAGGCATGGGCCGCAGCGCTGGTCCTGCTGACGCTGATGCTGGCCGCCAACGCGTCGGTACGACTGATTCTTTCGCCGCGGAGCCAGAGCCATGCTTGACACCATCGCGCCGCCGGAATCTCCGGCCGAAGCTGCCGGGGGCCGCCGCGATGCGGCGCCGCAACCGAAGTTGCAGATCTCCGGCCTGAACTTTTATTACGGGGCGAAGCAGATCCTCCATTCCATCAACCTGGACATCACAGCCAACCGGGTTACGGCGCTGATCGGACCCTCCGGGTGCGGTAAGTCCACATTTCTGCGCACCATCAACCGCATGTACGAGACGGCGCCGAAAGCGCGCGCCGAAGGCCGCATCCTGCTGGATGGCGAGGACGTGCTCGCCATGGAGGCGACCCGTTTGCGGCGAAGGGTCGGGATGGTGTTTCAGAAATCCAACCCGTTCCCGAAATCCATCTTCGACAACGTCGCCTACGGCCCGCGGGTGAACTTCGGCGCGCGCGGAAGCGCGTTGCAGGAAGCCGTGGAGCGCAGCCTGCGCCGCGCGGCGCTGTGGGACGAAGTCAAGGACCAGCTCGGCAAATCCGCTTACGCGCTTTCCGGCGGCCAGCAGCAGCGCCTGTGCATCGCACGGGCGCTGGCCGTGGATCCCGAAGTGCTGCTGCTCGACGAGCCCTGCTCCGCGCTCGACCCCATCGCCACGGCTAAGATCGAAGAGCTGCTTTTCGGCCTCAAAGCGCAGTGCACCATCGTGATCGTGACGCACAACATGCAGCAGGCGGCGCGGGTGGCCGAATACACCGGCTTCTTCCTGCTCGGCCGCCTGATAGAATTCAATCGCACGGAAGTCATCTTCAAGACCCCCGCGCGCAAGGAAACCGAGGATTACATTACAGGCAGGTTCGGATAATGCGGCACTTCGTCGAGGAACTCGGGACGCTCCAGAGCCGCCTTCTGGAAATGGGCGGGCTGGTGGAAACCGCCGTTCATGAGAGCATCCTGGCGCTCACCCGGCGCAATCCGGCGCGCGCGAGGCAGGTGCTCGCCGACGAAGCGCACATCAACCGCATGCAGATCGAGATCGACGATCGCGCCGTCCGCCTGATCGCCCTGCATCAGCCGATGGCCAGCGATCTTCGCCTTTTGACCGCCGCAATCAAGATCAACAGCGACCTGGAACGGATAGGCGACCTGGCGGTGAACATCGCCGAGCGGGCGCTCTCCCTGATGCGGGCGCCGGAGGTGAAGCCGCTCATCGATATGCCGCGGCTGGCGGCGCTCACCGAATCCATGGTCCGTGACAGCCTGGATTCGTTCGTCAAGCGGGATGGAGCTCTCGCGCGCCGGGTGCTGCTGTCGGACGATGCCGTGGACGCGCTGCGGGACACCATCTGCAAGGAACTAATCGGGTTCATGGAGCGCGATCCCTTGGTGATTCCCCGGGCGCTGGACCTGATCCTGGTGGCGCGAAACCTGGAACGCATCGCCGATCATGCCACAAATATCGCCGAGGACGCGGTTTACCTGGCCGAGGGCGTCGACGTGCGGCACCACGCCGAGGTCCGGGGCGAGGAAACGGTTCCGTAACCGGACACCCCCTCGGTTGTGGTATCCTGTTTACGTACAACGAGAGATTTAGAGAAGACAAGGAGCGAGCACTCTATAATGGCACTGGCGGTAGACGTAAAACGGCAGGTTCTCACAGAGAATCAACGTCATAAGTCTGACACCGGGTCGCCAGAAGTACAGATTGCGCTGTTGAGCGGGCGTATCACGCAGCTTACGGAGCATTTCAAGACGCATAAGAAGGACCATTCCTCCCGCAAAGGGCTTCTGACCCTGGTGGCCAAGCGGCGTCGGCTTCTGACGTACCTGAGAGACACGGATCCCGATCGCTACAAGGCTCTGTTGCAGAAGCTCGGTATTCGCAGATAGGGTGCTCGGGTTTCGCGGGAGCATGTAGGGCCCGGTCCCAGGGGGCCGGGGCGGTCTTTCTAGCCCGTTCCGGGCAAAAATTCCTGTCAACTCCAGTCTCCAGTGGCTGATACCTATGTTGGATCGGCTGACAAACACAAGGCCGGCGGCACTCGCCCGGCCGAGGTTGGAGAACAATCATGTTAGAAACTTTTAGTGTGGACCTGAGCGGCCGCACCATCATCCTGGAAACCGGGAAGATGGCGAAACAGGCCAACGGCGCGGTCGTCGTGCGCTCAGGCGATTCGGTGGTCCTGGTTTCGGCCTGCATGTCCGAACAGGCCAAGCCGGGGGCGGGGTTCTTCCCGCTCACCGTGGATTACCGCGAATATACCTACGCTGCCGGCAAGATCCCCGGCGGCTTCATCAAGCGCGAGGGACGCCCGTCCGAAAAGGAAATCCTGACGAGCCGCCTCATTGATCGTCCTATTCGCCCCCTCTTCCCCGAAGGCTTCCTGCACGAGGTGCAGGTGATCGCCATGGTGCTTTCGGCCGATCCGGAGCAGGACCCGAACTCGCTGGCGATCGTGGGCGCGGCGGCGGCGCTGGCCATCAGTGATATCCCCTTCCCCTACATCCTGGGGGCGGTGCGGGTGGGCCTGCTCAACGGCGCCTACGTCGCCAACCCCACCTATAACGAAACCCGCGAATCCAAGCTCAGCATCGTGGTGGCGGGCACCGAAGAGGGCATCGTCATGGTGGAAGCCGGGGCGGATCAGGTTTCCGAAGAGGAAGTGCTGGGCGCCATCGATTTCGGCCACGAGTGTTGCCGCAAGATCGCCAGGGCCATCCGGCAGATGGTGGAGAAGTGCGGCAAACCCAAGATGGCGTTTACTCCGCCGGCGCCCGATCCGCAGATTTACGAGGCCCTCTCGGCCAAGTACCGCGAGAGCCTCACGGATGCGCTGGACACGGAGAAGCACCCGAAGCTGGAAAGCTACGCCAAGGTCCGCGAAATCAAAGTGCAGGCCGTCTCGGAGTACCCCGAGGAGCAGCAGGACGAGGCCGGCAAGTGCTTTGACGCGCTCAAGGAGCGCATCTTCCGCGACGACATTCTGAAACGCCACCGCCGCCCGGACGGCCGCGCGTTCGACCAGATCCGCCCCATCACCATCGAGGCGGGCCTGCTGCCGCGCACGCACGGCTCGGCGCTGTTTACTCGCGGCGAGACGCAAGCGCTGGTCACCGTCACGCTCGGCACCAAGGAAGACGAGCAGCGCATCGAGTTGCTGGAGCCGGGCGAAGCCACCAAGCGCTTCATGCTGCACTACAACTTCCCGCCCTTCAGCGTGGGCGAGGTCGGTTTCATGCGCGGCCCCGGCCGCCGCGAGATCGGCCACGGCGCACTGGCGGAGCGCTCGGTCGGGCGGCTGATTCCGGACGAGACTGCGTTCCCATACACCCTGCGCGTAGTGAGCGACATCCTGGAGTCCAATGGCTCGAGCTCCATGGCGACCGTGTGCGGCGCCTCGCTGGCGCTGATGGACGCGGGCGTGCCGATGGCCGCGCACGTGGGCGGCGTGGCCATGGGCCTGGTAAAGGAAGGCGACGATTACGCCGTCCTCACCGACATCGCCGGCGCCGAAGACCACTACGGCGACATGGACTTCAAAGTCGCCGGCACCCGCGAGGGCATCACCGGGCTTCAAATGGACATCAAGGTCCCCAACGTGACCACCGCCATCATGAAGCAGGCGCTGGAGCAAGCGCGGCGCGGCCGCCTCTTCATCCTCGACAAGATGTACGAGGTTCTTCCCGAGCCGCGCGCCAACATGTCGCAGTACGCGCCGCGCATTTACACCGTCACCATCCCGACCGACAAGATCCGCGACCTGATCGGGCCCGGAGGCAAGGTCATCCGCGGCATCATCGAGCAGACCGGCGTCAAGATCGACGTGGACGACGACGGCACCGTGCACGTCTCCTCGGCCGACGAACCGGCGGCCAAGAAGGCTTTGCAGATGATCGGCGACATCACCGCCACCGCCGAAGTCGGCAAGACCTACCTGGGCAAGGTGGTGCGGCTGGTGGATTTCGGCGCCTTCGTCGAGATCTTTCCCGGCACCGATGGCCTGCTGCACATCAGCGAGATCGCGGAAAACCGCGTACGCGAAGTGCGGGACGAATTGAAGGAAGGCGATCAGATCCTGGTCAAGGTCCTCGGCATCGAAGGCAATAAGATCAAGCTCAGCCGCAAAGCGGTGCTCCGCGAGCAGCGCGAGAAGCTGAAGCAGGGCAAAAAGTAAACTTCCACCCCCGTGGGGCGGTTCTTACCGGATCCGCCCCAGAAACAACTGCCTTGTGTGGTCCGGCGCGATGGCGGGAAACAGGAAGGCGTCGTTGCTGCGGTTCCAGGCGGGCGATCCATCCACCCTCAGGTCCCCCTTCGTCAAACCCGGATGCGCGAAAGGCCTTGAGCGGCCCCACGCGGAATCGCTGCGGCGCAGCACCGTGTAGACGTTGCCCTCTTTCGCACGCGAGCCGTTGACGATCCAATTGCCGTCGGGCGAGAGCGCCGTGTCGCCCTCCGGGTCGGGGAACAGCCCCGGCCATCCGATTTCGCCCACAAGCTTCTTCTGATCCACGTCGTAGAGCACCATGCGGCCCTCGCGGGCGCCGATGATGCGGCTCTCCTGCTCCCATTCCGGGTGCCCCCCGATGAAGGTTTCGTGCGAGGTGAGGCCGCTGCCATCCGGACGGATCGAGCAGGGGATGTTCACCCGCTTCTCGCGCGAGTCGAAATCCGCGCGCACGTAGAAATAGATGCGGTCGTCCCGGCGGTTCCACAGCGTGTGGTTGATGAACAGGTGCCTGCCGGGGACTCGCAACTCGGCGGCCAGGCGCGCAAAGGAGATCAGCAGCCGCTTTTCCCCGGTGCGCGCGTCCGCCAGGAAGATGCCGTCGTTCTCGGGGGCGGCTACGTCTACGGTCCAGTCGTAGGCGCCGGGGTAGCCCGTGACGGTGCGCAGGCGCGCGAGCCGCCCGTAGTTGATCCCCAGGAAACGCCCGCCGTTCTGCGCCACGCCGCTGTTGCCGAAGGGAGTGTCGGGGTAGCGGTATTCGCGGATGCGGCGCTTGCGCGCGATATCGAACAGCACGGCGAACACCTGGTTGGTTTTCGGATCGCGGTCGTTGAAGAAAAGCTGCGTGTCCGGCGCCTCGGGGTTCCAGTAGAACATCGTGCCCTGCTGGAAGTTCCACGCCCGGCTCTGCTCGATCACGGTAACGGCGTTGCCGTGCCCGGTGTCGATGAGGACCACGTTGGCCGCTTCGCCCGGCTTGGGCATGCGGTCCTGAAACCCGGTTTCGAGCGCCACCACGTAGCGCCCGTTGCCGTTCCAGGGAATATTCTTCACGTGGCCTATGTAGCCGAAGAAGTGGTTCTTCGGACCGTGGGTGAGCTGGGTGACCTCCACCGTGAAGCGCGGGGCGGGCGCGGCGGCCAACAGCAACAGAAGGGCGCGAACCATCGCACAATTGTAGCGTGCGGACCCGCGCCGGGTTTCCTGACCGTCTTCCCTTTGTTCGCTACAGGGCGCATAATGTACGTGTCTTGGAGGTGCCTATGCCTGTTAGCCGCGGCATTCCCGGTCTGAGACGCCGGGCCAAGCCATTGACCTCGGAAGAGGGCCACCGCATCCTGGAGCGCGACCGGTACTGCTGCCGGTATTGTGGACTGGACGGCCTGGCCGTTTTCGAAAATTCCCTGATCATGACCGTGGATTTCATCGTGCCCCGGTCACGCGGAGGCAAGAAGGAGGCGGCCAACCTGGTAGCCGCGTGCCGGCCGTGCAACTTGATCAAAAGCCACCACGTGTTCAAGACCTTCGAGGAAGCCAGGACCTACATCCTCAACCGCCGCGCCCAGTTGCGCACGGAGTGGCAGCAGAAGATGGAGAAGCTGCGCGGCAAGGGGGCCGGTGCGTAATCCGAATCACCCGGAGGCCGGGCGCTTCTGCCCGTAGTAGGCGCCCGGGCCGTGCTTGCGCAGGAAGTGCCGGTCCACGTGGTGCGCGGGGAGCGGCGTAGCGCCCGCGTTGATGGCGAGGGTGAGGCATGCCATCCGGGCCAGTTCCTCGATGATGACGGCGTTGTGCGCCGCGGCGGCGGCGTCCTCGCCCCAGCAGAAGGGCCCGTGGCCCGCCACCAGCACGCCCGGGGCTTCGCGCGGGTTCGAGCCCTCGAACCGGCGCACGATGGCAAGCCCGGTGTTGGCTTCGTATTCGCCCGCGATCTCCTCCGCGCTGAGCCGCGCGGTCACCGGCACCGGGCCGCGGCAGTAATCGGCCTGCGTGGTGCCGAAACAGGGAATGTCGCGGCCCGCCTGCGCCCACGCGGTGGCATAGGAGGAATGCGTGTGTACCACGCCTCCCACGTGCGCAAAACCGCGGTAGATCACCAGGTGGGTAGCCAGGTCCGACGACGGACGCAGGCTGCCCTCCACTACCTTGCCTTCCAGGTCCGTGATCACCAGGTGCTCCGGGCGCATCTGTTCGTAAGGCACGCCGCTTGGTTTGATGGCGACGAGGCCTTCGGCGCGAGAGATGCCGCTCGCGTTGCCGAAGGTGTACAGCACCAGCCCGCGCCGCACCAGCTCCAGGTTGGCTTCAAAAACCTGTTCTCTTAAAGCCTGCAACATAAGACACCGAACATTTATGATAATGGGTTCTCCTATGCTTCCACTCGGCTTTATCCTCCAGGGCGGCAAGCTCTTGTCGCTCAGCGTGGTGGACCTGGCGATCATCGTGGTCTACTTCGCCTTCGTGCTGGGCATCGGCTTTTACCTGAAGCGCCACACGCGCACGGGCGAACAGTTCTTCATGGCCGGCCGCGAGATGACCGCCTGGGTGGCGGGGCTCAGTTTCCTGGCGGCCAACCTGGGATCCCTGGAGCTGATGGGCTGGGCGGCGGCCGCGTATCAATACGGCATCCTGGCGGCGCACTGGTACTGGATCGGCGCCATACCGGCCATGCTGTTTCTCGGCATCGTGATGATGCCGTTCTATTACATCTCGAAAACCCACTCCGTTCCTGGATACCTGCAACTGCGCTACGGCGAGGGCGCCCGCGCGCTCTCGGCTGTCACCTTCGGATTCATGACGGTGCTCATGAGCGGCATCAACATGTACTCCATGGCGCTGGTGATGAAGGTGGTGCTGGGCTGGGACATCCACCTGAGCATCTGGGTCTCCTCGCTCACCGTGGCGATCTATGTGGTGCTCGGCGGGCTGCTTTCGGCCATCTTCAACGAGGTGCTGCAATTCGCGCTGATCTGGCTGGGCGCCCTGCTCATCCCCATCCTGGGATTGTGGGAGGCGGGCGGCTGGAGCGGCATGGTGGCGCGCATCTCGCGCAACTTCGGCTCGGCCAACGGAGAGAGCTACACGCGCCTGTGGAGCACGCTGGGCTCTTTCACGGACAACCCCATGGGCATTCACTGGACGGGCATCGTGCTGGGCCTGGGGTGGGTGATCTCGTTCGGCTACTGGACCACGGACTTTCTGGTGGTGCAGCGTGTGCTCTCGGCGCGCGATCTGCGCTCGGCCAAGTTCGCCCCCATCATCGGCGCGGGCTTCAAGATGATGGTGCCGTTCATCGTGATTCTGCCCGGACTGCTGGGGCTGGCGCTGCTGCCGTTCCCGCTGGTGGGCGAAGGGCAGGCGGTGGCCACCGGCGGGCACAGTTACAACGAAGTGCTGCCGCTCATGCTGGCGCGCTACTGCGGTCCCGGGCTGCTGGGCCTGGGCATTACCGCGCTGATCGCCGGGTTCATGTCCGGCATGGCGGGGAACGTGAGCGCGTTCGCCACGGTGTGGACGTACGACATCTACCGTCCGTTTGTGAACCGCCGCGCCACCGACGCGCACTATGTGGCGGTGGGCCGCTGGTCCACCATCCTGGGCGTGTTGGTGAGCATCGGCACCGCCTACCTGGTGATGCAGTTCCTCAGCATCATGGATTACGTGCAGGCCCTGTTCAGCTTCTTCATCGCGCCGCTGTTCGGCACCGTGCTGCTGGGCATGCTGTGGAAACGCGCCACGCCGGCGGGCGGATTCTGGGGCCTGCTGGCGGGCACGGCGTCCTCCATCGCCATGTGGGCTTGGGTGAAGGTGGATCCCGGCGCGCTGGCCTACATCGCGCTCTCGCGCAACGCGAAAGACATGGCGGAGAACATGTACCGCGCGCTGTGGTCGTGGATCATCTGCGTGGCCGTAACGGTGCTGGTCAGCGTGGCGACCCGGCCCAAGCCGGAAGCGGAACTGGAGGGCCTGGTCTACGGCTGTACGAAGATCCCGTCGGAAGGCCATCTGCCGCTCTACAGGCGCCCGATCTTTTGGGCGGGTGTGGCGGCGGCGGCGTTCGCGGCGCTACAGGTGATCTTCTGGTGAAGCCGCCGGCGGCGCGATCGCGTGGATGTCTTGCAGGCTCCACACCCGTATGGGATCGCGCCGCCGGGCGGCTACGGCTTCCGCGGCTGCCCGCGCTCCGCTCAGGGTGGTGATGCAGGGCACGCGATAGGCGAGCGCGGCGCGGCGGATCGCCTTTTCGTCGAAGAACGCCGGCGCGCCGGTGGTGGTATAGATGGCGAGCTGGATGCTGCCTGCCTTCAGCCAGTCCACCGCATTGGGCCGGCCCTCGTTCACCTTGAACACGGTCTTGCACGGCAGCCCGGCGGCCCGCAGCGCGGCCGCGGTGCCGCGCGTGGCCACCAGGTTGCAGCCGAGCTCGGCGAAGCGGCGCGCAATCTCCACGGCTTCCGCCTTGTGATTGTCGTTCACGCTCACGAACACCGTGCCGCTCGCGGGAAGCGGCATTCCGGCGCTGATCTGGGCTTTCGCAAACGCCTCTCCGAAGTTCACGCCGACGCCCATCACCTCGCCCGTGGAGCGCATCTCCGGACCGAGCGCCGGATCCACGCCCGGGAACTTGCTGAACGGGAACACCGGCGATTTCACGAACACCTGCGGCACTTGCAGCACCCCGGAAACACGCCCGCCGGTCAGGTCCGCGTAGTCCGCCAGCTTCTTGCCGAGCATCAGCCCCACGGCGATTTTCGGCAGCGGGATCCCGGTCGCTTTGCTTACGTACGGCACCGTACGCGAAGCGCGCGGGTTCACCTCCAACACGTACACCGTGCCGTTGCGTATGGCGTACTGGACATTCATCAGGCCGACCACGTGAAGCGCCTTGGCCAGCCGCACGGTGTAGTCTTCGATAATCTCGAGGCGCCGCGGCGTAATGCTCTGCGCCGGCAGCACGCAGGAGGAATCGCCGGAGTGCACCCCGGCCTCCTCGATATGCTCCATAATGCCGGCCACCAGCACGTTCTCGCCGTCGCCGAGTGCGTCCACGTCGATCTCGGTGGCGTCTTCCAGGAAGCGGTCGATCAGCACCGGCCGGTCCTGCGAAAAGGTCACCGCCTCCCGCATGTACTGCCGGATCATCTCCTCAGAGTAGGCGATCACCATGGCCCGGCCGCCCAGCACGTAGCTGGGCCGCACCAGCACCGGGTAGCCGATGCGCCGGGCGACTTCGCAGGCTTCCTCCACGCTCGTCGCCGTGCCGTTGGGCGGCGCGGGAATGCCCAGGTCGTCGAGCAGCTTGCCGAACAGCTTGCGGTCTTCGGCGAGGTCGATATCCGCCGGGTCGGTGCCGATGATCGGCACTCCGAGCTTCTTCAGCGGCAGCGCCAGGGTGAGCGGCGTCTGGCCGCCGAACTGCACGATCACGCCGTCCGGCTTCTCCGTGTCATAGATGTTCAGCACGTGCTCCAGAGTGAGCGGCTCGAAGTAGAGGCGGTCGCTGGTGTCGTAATCCGTGGAGACCGTCTCCGGGTTGCAGTTCACCATGATCGACTCGACGCCGAGTTCCTGAAGCGCGAACGAAGCGTGGCAGCAGCAGTAGTCGAACTCGATGCCTTGTCCGATGCGGTTGGGCCCGCTGCCGAGGATCATGACCTTCCTGCGGTCCGAGGGTTCGGCTTCGCAGGCGCTCTCATAGCTGGAGTAAAGATAGGGCGTATAGCTTTCGAACTCCGCCGCGCAGGTGTCCACGCGGTTGAACACCGCGCGTACGCCCAACTGCTTGCGGCGCTCCCGCACGGCGATCTCGGTCGCGCCCCAGGTTTTCGCCAGGTGCACGTCGGAGATGCCGTAGCGCTTGGCCTCCGCCATGTCCTCGCGCGTGGCGGTCTCCAGGCTCAGTGCGGAGAGGCGGCTTTCGAAGTCCACCGTTTCCTTGATCTGCTCCAGGAACCACGGGTCCATGGCGGTCATCTCGCGGATCTGCTCCACCGTGTAGCCGCAGGTGAAGGCGAAGCGGATGTAGCCCAGCCGGTCCGGCGTGGCCGTGATCAGCTTGGCGGGGATCAGGTCGCGGTCGAACTTCTCCGAGCCGAACGCTTTGCCGGTCTCCAGGCTGCGGATGCCTTTCCACAGCGCCTGCTTGAAGGTGCGCCCGATGGCCATCACCTCGCCCACGGACTTCATCTGGGTGCCGAGGGTGGGCTCGGCGCCCGGGAACTTCTCGAATGCCCACTTGGGGATCTTCACCACCACGTAGTCGATGGTCGGTTCGAAGCAGGCGGGCGTCTTGCGGGTGATGTCGTTGGCGATCTCGTCCAGCCGGTAGCCCACCGCGAGCTTGGCGGCGATCTTGGCGATGGGGAAGCCGGTCGCTTTCGAAGCCAGCGCGGAGCTGCGCGAGACGCGCGGATTCATCTCGATGATCACCATGCGCCCGGTCTCCGGGTGGATGGCGAACTGCACGTTGGAACCGCCGGTGTCCACGCCGATTTCGCGCAGGCAGCGGATGGCGCCGTCGCGCATCATCTGGTATTCGCGGTCGGTGAGGGTCTGCGCCGGCGCTACCGTGATGGAATCGCCCGTGTGTACACCCATGGGGTCGAAGTTCTCAATCGGGCAGACGATGATGCAGTTGTCGGCCAGGTCCCGCATCACCTCCAGCTCGAATTCCTTCCATCCCAGCGCGCTCTCCTCGATCAGCACCTCGTGCACCGGCGAGAGCGCCAGCCCGCGTTCCAGAATCGTAACCAGGTCCTCGCGGTTGTAAGCGATGCCGCCGCCCGTGCCGCCGAGGGTGAAGCTCGGGCGGAGGATGCAGGGGTAGCCGATGCGCGCGGCGAAATCCAGCCCGTCCTGCACGTGGCCGACGAGCTGCGACTGCGGCGTATCGAGGCCGATCTTCCGCATGGCGTCCTTGAACAGCAGGCGGTCTTCGGCTTTCTTGATGGCGTCGATTTTGGCGCCGATCAGCTCCACGCCGTACTCCTCCAGCACGCCGGTTTCGGCCAGTTCCACGGCGAGGTTCAGTCCGGTCTGCCCGCCCACGGTGGAAAGCAGCGCGTCGGGACGCTCGCGGCGGATAATCTCCTCCAGGTATTCGCGGGTGAGCGGCTCGACGAAGGTGCGGTCGGCCAGTTCCGGATCGGTCATGATGGTGGCCGGGTTGGAATTCACCAGCACGACCTCGTAGCCGTCGGCCCGCAGCGCCTTGGCCGCCTGCGTGCCGGAGTAGTCGAACTCGCAAGCCTGTCCGATGACGATGGGCCCGGAGCCGATGATCAGGATACGATGGATGTCGTTGCGTCGCGGCACCCTTACCTGGCCTCCTGCATGAGTTTCACGAAATCGTCGAACAGGTAATGCGAATCGTGGGGCCCCGGCGCGGCCTCCGGATGGTACTGCACGCAGAAGACCGGATACCGGCGGTGGCGGAAGCCTTCCAGCGTCTGGTCATTCAGGTTGACGTGGGTGATCTCGACGTCGGCCGGGTTGAGCGAATCCGGGTCCACCGCGAACCCATGGTTGTGCGAGGTGATCTCGACTCTGTTCGTCAGTTTGTTGATTACGGGATGATTGGCGCCGCGGTGGCCGAACTTCAGCTTGTAAGTGCGCCCCCCCACCGCCAGTCCGAGCAACTGGTGGCCGAGGCAAATGCCGAAAACCGGTGTTTTCCCGATGAGCTTGCGAATGTTCGAGACCGGGCCCTCGAGCGGTTCCGGATCGCCCGGACCGTTGGAGAGGAACACGCCGTCGGGTTTCAGTGCCAGCGCGTCTTCCGCGCTGGTGGAAGCGGGCACCACGGTGACGCGGCAGCCGGAGTGCACCAGGCGCCGCAGGATGTTGTGTTTGATGCCGAAGTCGTAAGCCACCACATTCCAGCACGGCTCCGCGGGGCGCGGGATCACCTCGGAGGGCGAGCAGGAATCCACCGGCTCCGTCCAGGTGTAGCTCTCGGCCGTGGTCACGCGGCTGGCCAGATCCAGCCCCGCCATGGGGGGGATGGAGCGGGCCTTGTCCACGAGTCTCCCCGGGTCGCTCTCCAAGGTGGAGAGCACGCCGCGCATCACGCCGCGCGTGCGCAGGTGGCGCACCAGGGCGCGGGTGTCCAATCCGGAAATGATGGGGATGCCGCGCGCCGCCAGAAAGCGGTCCGCCTCGGTATCGGACCGCCAATTGCTCGCCAGCGGAGAAAATTCGCGCACCGCCAACCCTTCGATGTACGGCCGGGCGGCTTCGTTGTCCGCCGCGCTGGTGCCGTAGTTGCCTATCTGCGGGTTGGTGAGAATGACGATCTGTCCGGCGTAGGAAGGATCGGTGAAGATCTCCTGGTAGCCGGTAAGAGCGGTATTGAAAACGACTTCGCCGCCGCGTTCGGCGCGCGCACCAAAACTCTTGCCTTCAAAGACCGTTCCGTCTTCCAAGGCCAGGACTGCTCGGTCCAATAGGGTGGCCCTCCTGGGATGGATCGCTACTATTGTATCGTAGGGCGCTTATCCCATGCTGCCATAAGCGCTTGCGAAGTAGAGCAGGGGGCGGCCCCGGTGGATTTCGGCGGCGGTCACCAGGGCGATGAGCAGGTCGTGATCGCCGGCGCGGTGGATTTCCGAGGTCTCGCATTCGAGGGCGGCGAGCACACCCGGAATCAGCGGCACGCCGCGGACCTCCCGGCAGGGCACGCTCTCGAACCGGTCGCGGCCCTTGCGGGCGAAATGGACCGAGAGATACTCCTGGTCTTCGCGCAGAATATTCAGCGCGAACCGCGGGGCGGCGTGAAAGTGCTTGAGAATTCCGGCGGAGAGGCCCACCGCGATGAGCACCAGCGGCGGTTCGAGCGAGATGGAACTGAAGGAGTTGACCGTGATGCCGTGCGGCTCACCCCCGGGGTCGAAAACGGAGGCCACCGCCACGCCCGTGGCGAAGCGCCCGCAGGCTCTACGGAACTCCTGAGGGTTCACCCCTCGGCGGGGTCTTTCCCGCGGATTGCTTGACATCCCTGTAAATCTAATAATATCATAGGCTTGACCCTGACCCATCGGTCGCTGATCTGAGCCGAAGGAGGCCGTTTTGATCAAGCTGGACATTATCAACGAAGTGGTTAACCGAACCGGCATCACAAAGACCAAAGCCGAAATGGCGGTCGAAACCGTTTTCGAGTCGATGAAGCGCGCCTTGGAACAGGGTGACCGGATCGAACTGCGCGGCTTTGGCGTGTTTAACGTAAAGCCCCGCAAAACGGGCATCGGCCGGAATCCGCGTACCGGCGCCGAGGTTTCCATCCCCCCTGGAAAAGCGGTACGCTTCAAGCCCGGTAAGGAGTTGCAGAGCCTGCAATAAGCGGGCAGCGGCCCGATCGTGTCCCCACAGGAATACTCTGCCGGCCCGTTTCCGGCTCCGGCCGGTGAGGGGCTGGGCTGGACTCTCGCCCCGGCGCGCGCGCGCGAGCGCTATTGGCTGCACGGACTGCTGTTTGCCGTCACCCTGCTGACCACCACGGTGGTGGGCGCCGCCTTGCAGCATGATTTCGCGCGCAACCTGCCGTTCGATATCGAGCACAACCTGGACGCCTTCGTGCGCGCCTGGCGGCATCCGCATTCGCTGGTCGCGGGGTTGCCGTTTTCCCTCACCCTGATGGCGATCCTGCTGGCGCACGAGTTAGGGCACTACATCGCCTGCCTGTACTACCGTGTGGACGCCACACTGCCCTACTTCCTGCCAGCCCCTACCTTGACGGGCACCTTCGGGGCGTTCATCCGCATTCGCACCGCGATCTATTCCAGGCGCGTGCTGTTCGATATCGGGGTGGCGGGGCCGCTGGCCGGTTTCGTGTTTCTGCTGCCCGCGCTGGCCATCGGGCTGGCGTTTTCCAAGGTGATTCCGGGCATCGCGCACCAGGGCAGCATCTCCTTCGGAACGTCGCTGTTGCAGCGCGGGCTGGAGTGGGCGGTTTTCCCCGGCGTGGCTTCCGCCGACATCTGCCTGCACCCGGTGGCGCGGGCGGCGTGGATCGGCATCCTGGCCACCGCCCTCAACCTGCTTCCCATCGGGCAGTTGGACGGCGGCCACATCCTGTACTCGCTGGCGGGCGACCGCCACCGGCTGGTTTCCAACGTGGCCATAGCGGCGTTGATTCCGCTGGGTTTCTTCTATTGGTGGGTGTGGCTGTTCTGGGCCGCCGTGCTCTTCTTCCTGGGCCGCAAGCATCCGGTCATTTACGACGACGCCGAGATCGGGCCATCGCGCCGCCGCCTGGGCTGGCTGGCCATGGCGATCTTCGCGCTCTCCTTCACGCTCGCTCCCGTGAGCCCCGGTGGATTCTAAATGAAGATCAGCGCCACCATCGTAACGCTCGACGAGGAACGGAACATCGCGCGCGCCATCGAGAGCCTGCGCTGCTGCGACGAGATCGTGGTGCTCGATTGCGGCTCGGTGGACCGCACCGTGGAGCTGGCCACGAACCTGGGCGCGCGCGTGATTGAGCGGCCGTGGAAAGGCTACGCCGAGCAGAAGAACCGCGCCGCCGAGGAGGCCGCGCACGACTGGATCCTCTCGATCGACGCCGATGAGGCGCTCAGCGAGGCGCTCGAAGGCGAGATCTGGAACGTGAAGAAGTACGGGCCGCGCTTCGACGGCTACACCGTGCCGCGCATGGCCCAGTATCTCGGCCGCTGGATCATGCATTGCGGCTGGTATCCCGATCGCAAAGTGCGCCTCTATGACCGCCGCAAGGCGAGCTGGGTGGGCGATTTCGTTCACGAGAGCGTGCGGGTGGACGGCCGCGTAGGGCATCTCGAATCGAACCTGCTGCACTTCACCTGCGATTCGCTCTCCGAGCACCTCAAGCGCATGGACCGCTACACCACGCTCGCCGCCGAGGAGTTGGTCTCGCGCAAGACGGCGGTCCGCTGGCGGCACCTGGTGATCGACCCCGCGTGGACGTTCGTGCACACCTATTTCGTCCAGCGCGGCTTCCTGGATGGCCCCGAGGGCCTGACCATCGCTTACATGGCGGCGCTCTACACCTTCCTCAAATACGCGAAAGCGAGAAACATGAGCTGATGGAGGCCCTGCTGGCGCTGGTTTTCGGGCTGGTGGTGGGCAGTTTTCTGAACGTCTGCATTCACCGTTGGCCGCGCGACGGTTCCATCGTGCGGCCCAGCCGCTCCCACTGCCCCGAGTGCGGCGGGCAAATCGCCTGGTACGACAACATCCCGGTGCTGAGCTTCGCGCTGCTCCGCGGCCGCTGCCGCGCGTGCGGAAAGGCGATCTCGTGGCGCTACCTCGTGGTGGAGGTCCTGACCGGCGCGGTGTTTCTGACCATCGCGCTGCGCTTCGGCTACGGCCCGCTGGCGGGGAAGCTGGCGCTGTTCTCGGCCATGCAGGTGGGACTGCTGTTCTCGGACCTGGAGCACCTGATCCTTCCGGACGAGTTTACGCTCGGCGGGCTGGCGGCGGGTCTCACGCTCGCCTGGTTCGTGCCCGTGGACGATGTCACCGCGCACGCCGCGCTCTGGCTGGCCGGAATCGACGCCGGACCGCGCGTGCTGAGCTTCGCGGAGGCCGCCGTGGGGGCGGCCGTTCCCGCGCTTTTCCTGTGGGCCGGCGGCTGGCTGTTTGAGAAGCTGCGCCACAAGGAAGGCCTGGGCTTCGGCGACGTCAAGCTCATGGCCATGGTGGGGGCGTTTCTCGGCATGCGCGGTGCGTTGCTCACGCTGCTGGCGGGGTCCATCGCCGGAAGCATCATCGGCTACGCCTTCATCCGCTTCACCGGCAAGGACTCCTCCAGTTACGAACTGCCCTTCGGCACGTTCCTGGGCTCCGCGGCGATCGCCGTCGCCCTGTTCGGAAAACCCGTCATCGGCTGGTACGTGGGGCTGTAAGATAGCAACTGTGCCGACATTCACGTTAGCGAAAACCATTGAGGCGAAAAAGCTGAACAAGAGAACCCTCTCTCCGCTCCCGGAGCCGGAGGTGAGCATCCCGTTCGGCGCGATCCTGGAAATGCTCGCGCCCGACCGCGACATGGACCGGTTCACGTATCTTGGCGAGCCGTTCCAGTGCCGGCACGAAGTGCTGGCCCGCGCCCTGGTCGAGGCCAAGCCCGCCGAGCCCGTGCGGGAGGAAGCCCCCGCGCCTCCAGCGCAGAAGTTTGTATGGGAGCAGGTGGCGTCCACACCCTGCACGCTCCTGCGCGCCAAAGTGCCCGGAGGCTGGCTGGTAATGGCCGGCTCCGGACTGGCGTTCTACCCGGACCCCGGCCACCAGTGGGACGGCAGCTCCATGTGAGTGAGTGAGAGCATTCCCGTTGTGGGGACACGGGCCGGCAGGCCAAACCGCCTGCCCCCCGCCTGCCGCTTAGAAATCGTAGCGCAGCGCCATCTGCATGATGCGCGGGTTCCCGTAGATGTCGCTGAACTTGCCGAGACTCTGCGGGTTGGTGGCGGTGGTCCCGAGCGTTCCGAAATTCACGTTGTTGAACAGGTTGTAAGCTTCGGCGCGGTACGTGATGGAGTGATTCTCTGTGATGCGGAAGCGCTTCACCAGCGAGAGGTCCACGTCAAAATAACGCGGCCCGTAAAACGCGTTGCGGCCGGTGTTGCCGAATTCGCCGGCGCCCGGCAGGCTGAAACGCGCAACCTCCTCCGGGGTGTAGAGGTACACCCCGTTGCCGGTGCGGTTCACACTGCCTATCTTGCGGTCGCCCGAGTAATTGGCCCAGGTGGTGACGCCCGTAGTGGTGGCGCGCCCGGAGCCGATGGTGAACGCCGAGCCCGTCTGCCACACGTTCAGCACGCCCATCTCCCAGCCGCCCAGCCAGCGGTTCCGGCGCAGAAACGGCAGCGCGTAAATGAAGGACGCGTTGAAGGAGTGGCGGATATCGTAATCGCCCGGCCCGCGGTTCAGCAGCAGGTTGTAGCTGTCAATCGGGGCCGTGTAGCCGTTGCCCTCCGCCGAGCCGTTATCGATCACCTTGCCATAGGTGTAGTTCGCGTTGACTTTCAGAGCGCCCATCTGCCTGCGCACCCGCAATTGCAGGGAGTTGTAGTACGACCGCCCGTCGTTGGATCCCATGATGAACTGGTTGTACTGCGGGAAATTGCGCAGGTAGAAATCGGAAACGCCGGCCGCGGCGTAACGCGTGTAGTTGCTGCGGTCGAGCGTGGTGGCGGCGGTCCCCACGATGCCGTCACGGATGTTCGAGGCTCCCAGCGTGCTGATGGCCGTCGCCGCGCTCCCGAACACGCGCACCAGGGTGTTGCCGGCCGGCACCGCGGCGCCGCTTGCCTGGAACGCCTGCAATTCCCGGAAGCTTCGCAGGAAATCCTCGTAAATGCGCGGCTGGTTCAGGTCGCGGTTCATGAACAGCTTGACGCCGCGCGTGGCCACGTAGGCGACTTCCACCACGGTGTTGCGATAGATCTCGCGCTGCAAGTCGAGGTTGAATTCGTGCACGTAGCCGGTGCGGAAGTTCGGATTGAACACGCGGATGGTGGTGGACCGCGTGGGCGCAAGCCGCAGCACCGGAGTGTCCGGCTTCACCGGAAGCGGAACGCCGTCGGAGACGCGGCGGTCGGAATTCGCGGCCTGGTTGGGGTAAAGCGGCGCCGCCTGGGAGAAGCCGGGCGTGTTGGTGTCCACGCCGTTGATGGTGGAGCCGATGATGCGGTCGTAAAAGATGCCGTAGCCGCCGCGCAGGGCGGTCTTGCCGTCGCCGGTCACGTCCCAGGCGAAGCCGAAACGCGGGGCGAAGTTGTTCCAGTCGTTGCCGTACCAGGGGGTGTTGCGCTGCACGCTGAAATCGGCGATGCGCGCCGTGTCGTTCGCCGCCTTGATCTTGTCCAGCGAGCCGAGCAGCTTGTCTTTCTCCGTAGGCACGCCGAAGAACTCGTAGCGCAGGCCGATGTTGACGGTGAAGTTGGGCCGCACCTTCCAGTCGTCCTGGATGAAGTAGCCGCTCTCGCGGACCAGCAGGTCGCGCATGCGGCCCACGCCGGCGGGCAGAAACGTCTCCAGGTTGCTGTAAAAGGTCTGGGTCACCTGGCTCATGCGGCCCAGCAGGTCGTTGTAGAGGTTCTCGAAGCGCTG
>JBHGBM010000039.1:0-46272 GCA_041946965.1 Bryobacteraceae bacterium | reverse complement strand
TCCAGCGGCAGGTACATGCCGAGCGCGAAGATCAGCGCGGGCACGCCGAGCATCTCCATCGCCAGCGCGATCATGGCTCCGGCGCCGAAGAGAATGCCGGCCACGGGCTGCCGCCCCATGAAGCCCTCCACCAGGGCCTTCATGATGGCCGCCTGCGGCGAGGGAAGCACCACGCGCGTATCGCCGGGGGCCGCTTCGCCGAACTGGAACGCCTGGGCCAGCAGCACGATGGTGAGCCCCGCGGCCACCGCCGCCGCGGCCACCGCCAGGAACTTCACCTTCTGCTGCGCGGCGGGCGTGGAGCCGAGCCAATACCCCGTCTTCAGGTCCGTGATCACCTGTCCGGAAACCGCCAGCGCCGTGCAGACCATGCCGCCGAGGGCGGTGACGAAGAACATGCCGGTGGTCCCGGAAAGTCCGAAGCGCAGCAGCACCACCGAGGACACGATGATGGCGAGCATGGTCATGCCGGAGACCGGGTTGCGCGCGGTGGTGGCGATGGCGTTGGCCGCCACCGACGTAAAGAAGAACGAGAACACCAGCGTCAGCGCCAGTCCGATCAGCGCCACCGCGAGCCCCGCCAGGTTGCCCAGGAACACGCCGACGGCCAGGGCGCACAACATGACCCCGATCAGGATCGCCGTCACCGGAATATCGCGGTCCGTGCGGATTTCGGCGTGCGCCTCGCCGCGCCGGAAGGTGCGCAGCGCGATGCCGAACGACCCCGCCACCACGCGCAGCGACTTGATGATCCCGAAGATCCCCGCCGTGGCGATGGCGCCCACGCCGATGAAGCGCACGTAATTGCGGAAGATCTGCGAGGCGTCCATCTTGGCGATGGGGATGGACGCCGGGTACACCGCGTCCGGCATGTGGCTGCCGATCATCCACACTACCGGAACGAGCACGAAATTCGAGAGCACGCCGCCCGCGCACAAAATCATGGAGCTGCGCAGCCCCATCACGTAGCCCAGCCCCAGAATGAACGCGATGGCGTCGAAGTTGAACACCATTTTGGCGCGTTCGGAAAGCGTGCGGAACAGCGGCACGAACTGGAAGTCCACGTATTCCTTCCACACCTGGAAAGTGGTCACGAAAAAATCGTAGACGCCCGAGATGGCCGTGGCCTGAAGCAGCAGCCGCGCCTGCGAGCCGCCCTTCTCGCCGGTGATGAGGACCTCGGTGATGGCGGTGGCTTCGGGATACGGAAGCCGCCCGTGCATGTCGCGCACGAAGTAGCGCCGCAGCGGGATGAGGAACAGCACGCCGAGGCAGCCGCCCGCCAGGCAGATCAGGATGGTCTCGAGCGGGTGCGGATCGAGCTTGAGGATGTAGAGCGCGGGGATCGTGAAGATGGCCCCCGCCACCACCGGTCCCGCGGCGCCGCCTATGCACGTGACGATCACGTTTTCGAGCAGGCTGGAGCGGCGCGCGTACATGCGCGCCAGGCCGATGGTCAGAATCGAGATCGGGATGGCGGTCTCCATCACCTGTCCGACCTTCAGGCCCGAGTAGACCGAGGCCACCGTGAAGACCACGCAGAAAAAAACACCCCACGCCACCGCGCGCGCCGTAAGCTCCGGCATATCGGTTTTGGCCGGCGTCACGGGCTGATAAGTCTCGCCGGGCGCAAGCGGGGTATAGGCGTTTTCCGGAAGGGATTTGGTTTCAGACATTGAGGACACCCATATCCTACCATTTAGGTATGCGCTGGCTGGTTCCGCTGTTTCTCGCCGCCCTGCTGCACGCCGCCGATATCACGGCGCTCGACCGCTACGTGGCTGCGCCGGACGATTCGTTCCGTTACGAGCTGGCCGGCACGGCCACGGTGGCGGGGGCCACCGTCTATACGCTCGATATGGTCTCGCAGCGGTTCCTCACCCCCCAGGACGTGGACCGCACCGAATGGCGCCACTGGCTCTACATCGTGAAACCCGCCAAGGTGGAGACCGCCACCGGCCTGCTGATCATCGACGGCGGCTCGAACCCCGGCAAGCCCGCCGCGCCGGACGCCGCCTGGGTGCGTTTCGCGGCCGAGACCCACGCCGTGGTGGCTGACCTGAAGATGGTTCCGAATCAGCCGCTGGTATTCGCCGGCGAGGAGCGCGGGCGCACCGAAGATTCCTTCATCGCTTACACCTGGGACAAGTTCCTGCGCACCGGCGACCCGCGCTGGCCGGCGCGGCTGCCCATGACCAAAGCCGCCGTGCGCGCCATGGACGCCATCACCGCGTTCTGCGGCTCCGAACAAGGCGGCAACGTCAAGGTGAGCCGATTCGTGGTCGCCGGCGGCTCCAAACGCGGCTGGACTACGTGGACCACCGCCGCCGTGGACCGCCGCGTGGCCGCCATCGCGCCGCTGGTCATCGACGTGCCCAACGTGGAGACCTCGTTCATTCACCATTGGCGCGCTTACGGCTTCTGGGCGCCCGCGGTGGAGGATTACGCCGCCATGGGCATCATGAAGTGGATGGGCAAGCCGGAGTTTCGCGCCCTGATGGAGATCGAGGACCCCTATGAATACCGCGAACGGCTTACCATGCCGAAGTACGTGGTGAATTCCTCGGGCGACCAGTTTTTCCTCCCCGATTCCTCACAGTTCTACTTCGACCGCATGCCGGGTGAAAAGTACCTGCGTTACGTGCCCAACACCGACCACTCGCTGGAGAACTCCGACGCGCTCGAAAGCCTGCTGGCGTGGTTCCAGGCCGTGGTGAGCTGCACGCCCCGCCCGCGTTTCTACTGGAACGCCGACCGCGCGCAGGGGACCATCCGGCTGCGAACGCTCGATCCGCCTTCGGAGGTCAGGATGTGGAAGGCCATAAACCCCGAGGCGCGGGATTTCCGGCTCGAGCGCATCGGGCGCGCGTGGACCTCGGCGCGCGTGGAGGGCGCCGAGGGCGTCTATGAGGCTTCCCTGCCCCGCCCGGAACAGGGATTCGGCGCCTTCTTCCTGGAACTGACGTATCCGGGCGGTATGAAATTCACGACCGAAGTGGTGGTGGCGCCGGATGTGTATCCGTTCGGCCCTCCCGGGGAATAGAAACCGTCTTACGTCGCCACGCCCTCGGCCTCGCCCAGAATTCTGTACAGGGTCGCGCGGCTGATGCCGAGCGCCTTGGCGGTCCGCACCTTGTTGCCGCCCATGTGCTCCAGCACGCGCAGCACGTAGCGCCGCTCGGCCTCTTCCAGCGGCATGACCGGCTCTTCGTCGATGGAGGGCGGCGGTTCGGCGGCGTGCGCGCGCAGCGGCGCGGGCAGGTCGCGGATGTCGATGGTCTCACCCTCCGCCATCATGCAGGCGTGGCCGATCACGTTTTCGAGCTGCCGCACGTTTCCGGGCCAGTGATAGCGCGCCAGCGCGGCGTGCGCGCGGCGCGAGATGGCCCGCACTGGCTTTCCGTACTGCGCCGCGAAGCGTTCCAGGAAATGGTTGGCCAGCAGCGGCAGGTCCTGCTTGCGGTCCGCCAGCCGCGGCACCTCGATCTCCACCATGGACAGCCGGTAATACAGGTCGTCGCGGAATTGTTTGCCGGCCATCATCGCGTTCAGGTCGCGGTTGGTGGCGGCCACCACTCGCACGTCCACGCTGCGCGGCACGGGCGAGCCGACGCGCTGCACTTCCTGGCTCTGGAGCGCGCGCAGCAGCTTGCTCTGCGTGCCCTGCGGCAGGTCGCCGATCTCGTCCAGGAACAGCGTGCCGCCGTTGGCGTATTCGAACAGCCCGACGCGGTCCTGCACCGCCCCGGTGAACGCGCCGCGCACGTGGCCGAACAGCTCGCTCTCAAACAGCGTCTCCACCACCGCGGAGCAGTTGCACACCACGAAGCGGCCCTGCGCGGCGGGGCTGAGCCGGTGCAGCGCCTGCGCCACCAGTTCCTTGCCCGTTCCGGTTTCCCCGCGCACCAGCGCCACGCGGTAGTGCGGCGCCACGCGGCGCACCCACGCGAACACCTCCAGCATCTGCGGGCCGCGGCCCACCATGCCCTCGAAGCGCGAGGCCTGGAGCAACTCGCCTTCCAGCCGCGCGGCTTCCCTCCTCCTCCGCGCGTCCCCCACCAGGGCGGAAACGCGCGCCGAGAGCGCGTCCAGGTCCACCGGCTTGGTGAGATAGTCGCAGGCGCCCTTGCGGATGGCGGTGACGGCCGACTCGGTGGAGTAGTGGCCGGTGAGCAGGATCACGTCGATGCCGGGATCCCAGTCCACGATCTTCTCCAGCAGTTCCATGCCGTCCATGCCGGGCATCACCAGGTCGAGGATGGCGATATCCGGACGGGTTTGCCGCACCAGCTCCCAGCCTTCGGCGGGGTCGGTCGTGGTGAGGATCTCGAGGCCTTCCTGCGCCAGCGCGTCGGAGAGCAGCTCCAGGTTGGCGGCGTCATCGTCCACGGCAACCAGGCGTGCTGCGGGAAGCATTTCGCCCCTATGATAGCAACCGCCGCACTTCGGCTTCGAGCGCGCCGGCGGCCACGGGCTTGGCGACATAACCGTCGAAGCCAGCGGCGAGGGCGCGCTCGCGGTCGCCCTGCATGGCGAAGGCGGTCAGGGCGATGACCGGCAGCCGCGCGAAGCGGGCGTTCTCCCGGAGACGCGCCAGGGCCGCGTAGCCGTCTATCACGGGCATCTGGATGTCCATGAGCACCAGGTCGGGATTCTCGCGCTCCACCTGCCGCACGGCGTCGCCGCCGTCCACGGCTTCGATGACGCGGTAACCCAGCGGCTCAAAGACGTCGCGCGCCCACTCGCGCGCGGGGGCGCTATCGTCGGCCACCAGGATGGTGCGCCCCGCGGCCTCGGGCGCGCGCGGCCCGGCCTCCGCCGCGGCGGCGGGCTGCGGCGCCTTGGCGTGCGCGCGCCGCGGGAGCCGGAAGCGGAAACGGCTGCCCTTGCCGGGCTCGCTCTCCACCGTGATGGCTCCCCCGTGCATGCCGAGCAGCCGCCGCGTGATGGCCAGCCCCAGCCCGGTGCCTTCCCGCACTCCTTTGGTGGTGACGCCCACCTGCCGGAATTCGTCGAAGATGGCGCGCTGGTCTTCCGGCGCGATGCCCACTCCGGTGTCGCCCACCGTGAACGCGGCGAAGTCCACGCCGGCTTCCGCCTCCACCCACACCGAGCCTTCCGCGGGCGTGAACTTCACGGCGTTGCTGAGCAGGTTGTAAAGGATCTGCTTGAAGCGCACCCGGTCCGCGCGAACCACCAGCCCGGGAGGCAGGTTGGCCGCCACGTGGATGGACTTTCCCTCGGCCAGCGGGGTGATGGTGGAGAGCACCTCGGCGAGCGCGGAATCGGCCACAAAGTTCTCCAGCCGCAACTCCATCCTGCCGGCTTCGATCTTCGACAGATCAAGGATATCGTTGATCAGGCTGAGCAGGTGATGCGAAGCCTGCTGGATGCGCTCGACCTGGCGCCGCTGCTTGGCGTTGAGCTCGCCCGCTTTGCCCTTGGCGAGCAGGTCCGCGAATCCCCCGATGGTGTGCAGCGGCGTGCGCAGCTCGTGGCTCATGGAGGCCAGAAACTCGCTCTTGAGCGAATTGGCCCGCTCCACCTGTTTGCGGGCCAGCACGGAATCGCTGATGTCGGTGACCAGCATCATCAGGTCGGGCGCGCGGCCCCGTTCCCCGCCCGCCAGCGGCAACAGAGAGACGCGCAGGTAGCGCTGCGCGCCGGGCACCTCGAATTCCGGCTCGAAGTGCGGCTTGCGCGTTTCCGCCACGCGGCGAAAAATCTCCGTCACACCGCTGATGGCGGCAGGCATGAGCTCCTCCAGGCGCTTGCCGGTGATGTCGGTGGCGTTCCAGGGCGGATCGAGCCGCTGCCGGAACATGGGGTTGGCCCACTTCACGCGCAGACTGGATCCGTCGAAGATGGCGATCCCGGCCGGCGCGTGATCCAGCACCATTTCGAAAAGGCGGCGCTGGCCTTCCATGGCCTCCAGCAGCCGCTCGCGGTCCTGTTCGGCGCGCTTGGTGGCGGTGACATCGCGCGTCATGCGCGCGAACCCGCTGAGCCGCCCGGCGTCGTCGTATACCGCGGTCATCACGGTGTTCGCCCAGAGCCGCGAGCCGTCTTTGCGGATGCGCCAGCCCTCCGCCTCGGAACGGCCGTGAGAGGCGGCGTCGGCCAGCTCGCGTTCGGGACGGCCCGCCGTCACGTCCTCGGCGGCATAGAAACAGCGGAAATGGCGGCCGAGGATCTCTTCGCCGGTGTAGCCGGTCATGCGCTCGGCTCCGGCGTTCCAGCTTGCCACGGCCCCGTCCGGGTCCAGCATGAAGATGGCGTAGTCTTTTACGGCTTCCACCAGCAGGCGGAAGCGTTCCTCCTCGGTCATTAGTTTCATGGTAGCTGTATCGCGCCCGAACAGAAATGTCTCAGCTTCAGGCAGCCGGACACCGGAAACCCCGTGTTTACAAGGGATTCGTGTGGCGGGCTCCGTGCATTCCACTTGAGCGGCGTCCGATGATATGGCTGCTTTGAGCACCATCCTCCTACCAACGGATTTCTCACCGGCGGCAGCGCACACGGCGCGCCGGGCGGCGGCGCTGGCATCGCGGTTCGGCTCCCGGCTCGTGTTGTTGCACGTGCTGACCCCGGTGGACCAGGCGCTCGCCGCCCCGGAAGACGTGCTCGAACTCCGGCGCCTCAAGGCCCGCACGGAACTGGAGCGCTTCGCGGCCGCCCACGTGCCGGACGCGCAACTCGCCCTGATGGAGGGCGACCCCGCGGCCTCCATCGTCGCCGCCGCCCGCCGCCGCGCCGCCGCCCTGATCATGATGCCCACGCGCGGCTGCGGGCCGTTCCGGCGTTTCATCCTCGGATCGGTCACCGCTAAGGTGCTGCACGACGCCCATTGTCCCGTGTGGACCACCGAACACGTCGAAAGCATGGATGCGGCCCAGCCGCTCCGCCTGGAGACGGTGGTGTGCGCGCTCGACCTGCTGAACGGCTGCGAGCGCGTGCTGCGATTCAGCGAGGAGATCGCGGCCGGCGCCGGCGCGCGCCTGGTGGTGGTCCACGCCATCCCCTCCCTGGCCTATAACCCGGAAACCTACTACCTGGAAGCGGACCTGCGCCGCGTATTGAAAACGCAGGCAGCCGAGAAGATCCACCGGCTGCTCGGCGCGGAGGCGGACACCGTCGTCGAAGGCGGCCCGGTGGCGGCCGTGGTCCGCTCCGCCGCCGAAGACGCGCGCGCCGGCCTGATCGTTATCGGCCGCGCCGCCGCCAACGGCGTCATCGGACGCCTGCGGACCCACTCCTACGCCATCATCCGCGAGGCCCCCTGTCCGGTGGTCAGCGTATGAACGGAACCCTACAATGCCAACCGACTGCGAAATCTACATACGCCTGGAAGAACGCGGTATGAGTTTCACCTGCACCGTGCTGCGCGAAGGCGCCGTGAGGGAGACGCGCGTGATCACGCCCGTCGAGCACCCCGACGACGCCGTTCTGGACGGTTACTACGGCGGTTCGAAGACGATGGACTAGCGCGCGTACGGCCGCGACCGTCAGGGAGCGGCCCACGCCACCATCAAGTGCGCGGGACCCGGCAGCGGAACGCGCCGTATGCCGGTGAAGCGCGCCCTGCCGAGCCAGTCCACGTACTCCTCCTCCGAGTAGCTTGCGCCCGCCTCCGTGGCCACCAGCATGTTCAGCGAGAACAGCGCCGCCGTTTTCGGACCGGTCTTATCTGAATTGAGGATGAAATCCTGGATCACCACTCGACCGCCGGGCGCGAGCGCTTCGCGGCAGCGCTCCAACAGGTCCAGATTCTCCCGCGGCGAGAGCATGTGGCAAATGGCGGAGATGAGCACCAGGCCGTAACCCGCGCCGAAAGTATCCCGCGTGAGATCGCCGTCGATCGTGGCGATGCGCGCGTCCAGACCCGCCGCCCGGATGTGCCTTCGCGCGATGGCGGTCACCTCGGGGCGGTCGAGCACGTCGGCGTGCAGTTCCGGGTTGGCGCGGGCGAAGGCGATGGAGTACGCGCCGGAGCCGCCGCCCACGTCCAGCATGCGCCGCACCCCCTCGGCTCCCACCGCGCGCACCACCGAAGGAGCGCGGTCAGCCGCATTGTAGTGCATGGCCGCGATGAAGGCCTCTGTCCAGGGAAAAGGCGCGGCCGGGCCGCCGCGCACCTTTTCGGTGAGGCCGGCCCAGCGGTCGAACACGTGGACGGTGTGCATCATGGCGGTGCGCGCGCTTTCCGGCGACCGCGAATCGAAATAGCGCGCCGCCACGGGAGTGTTGTGGAACACGCCTTCCTGCTTGGTGAGCAGCCCCATGGCAACCAGCGCGTTGAGCAGCATTTCCGTGGCGCGCGGGTCCGTCCCGGCGCGCCGCGCGGCTTCCGCAGCCCCGGCTCCGTCGTTCACGGCGGTAAACAGGTCGAGCTCGAGGGCGGTCAGAATGACGCGGCTCTCCTGAAACGCGCGGATGGTCTGCATCAGCTCGTCGGGAATCATGCCCGCCGGCTTCTGCGGATCGCAAACGTATGCGTCATGACGGAACGGTTCCATCAAGCAGCATCATAGTCTCAAAGCGTCCCGCGTGTCACATGCGGGACGTGCCAGAATCGCCGTATGAGGGGCTTGCGAGGGTGCATATTTTCACTGACGGGCATGCTGGCGTCCGCCGTCCAGTGGCCGCAGATGCGGCCGGTGCTGGTTTTCGGGGGCGTCGAAATGCCCACCCATATCGCGGCGGCGGGCGACGGCTCGGGACGCCTGTTCGTGGTGGAACAACGCGGCCGCATCCGGGTGGCGCGCGGCGGCGTGCTGGCCGCCGCTCCGTTTCTCGATATACGCGACCGGGTTGGTTGCTGCGGCGAGCGCGGACTGCTCAGCGTGGCCTTCCCGCCGGGCTTCGCCGCCAAGCAGTATTTTTACGTGTATTACACCGGCCGCAACGGGAACACCGCGGTCTCGCGCTTCCGCGCCGTTGGAGACACGGCGGATGCTTCCAGCGAAACCATCCTCCTCACCCAGCAGCAGCCGTTCTCCAACCACAATGGAGGCCAGCTCGCCTTCGGGCCCGACGGCTACCTGTACATCGGCCTCGGCGACGGGGGCGGCGGGGGCGACCCGCAGGACAACGGGCAGAAGCCGGGAACGCTGCTCGGGAAGCTCTTGCGCATCGACGTGGAATCGGGCGCGCAGCCCTACTCCGTGCCGCCCTCCAATCCGTTCCTCGGGAATGCCGCCTACCGGCCCGAAATCTGGGCGCTTGGCCTGCGCAATCCGTGGCGCTTTTCCTTCGACCGGAAGACGGGCGATCTGTATATTGCAGACGTGGGCCAGGAGCGCTGGGAGGAGATTGACTTCCAGCCCGCCGCGAGCCGCGGCGGCGAAAACTACGGCTGGAACCGCACCGAAGGCAACCACTGTTACGCGGCCGTGCCGTGCACTTTCGACGGGCTCGCCATGCCCGTCGCCGAGTACAGCCACGACTTCGGCTGCTCGGTGAGTGGAGGCTTCGTTTACCTCGGGGTGTATTTCTACGGCGATTATTGCAGCGGGCGCATCTGGGGGTTGCAGCGCGTGAACGGCGTGTGGGAGAACCGGCAGCTCCTCGAAACCTCGTTCGCCATAACCACCTTCGGCGAGGACGAAGGCGGCCGGCTTTACGTAGCCGACGCCGGCGCGGGCAACATCTACGCGCTCCTGCCGCCGCTCTCCGCAGCGGGAGTGGTGAACGCCGCCAGCGGCGAACCGGGTGTCGCCCCCGGCGCCCTCGCCAGCCTGTTCGGCGCCGGGTTCTCCGCCGGCGCCACCGTGACGGTCAACGGCGAGCGCGCCCCGATCCTGGCGCTGCTCGGCGATCAGATCAACTTCCAGGTGCCCTATGCGGCCGCGGGCACGGCGGAGATCGTGGTCGCTTCCGGCGGCCAATCCGCCACGTTGCGCGCTCCGGCCGCGGCGGTGCAGCCCGGCCTGTTCACTTTCGACGGCTCCCGGGCGGCGGCGCTGCACGCCGATTTCACCGCCGTAAACGCCGCCTCGCCCGTACATCCTGGCGAGGCCGTGCTGCTCTACGGCACCGGCTTCGGTTCCGTGGACAACCAGCCGCCGCTGGGCGCGCCCGCGCCCGATTCGCCGCTCGCGCGCACCACCGGCGCCGTGCGGGTAACCATCGCAGGCCGCGACGCGGAGGTCTTCTTCGCCGGGCTGGCGCCCCGCCTGCTGGGCGTGTTCCAGGTGAATGCGGCTGTGCCGGCGGACGTTCCGCCGGGCGACGCCGATGTGGTGGTGGCGGTGAACGGCCGGGCAGGCCCCGCGGTCAAACTATCTGTGCAATTCTAGCCGCGCGCCGGAACACGTCGATCAGCATCCGCTCGGTGAGCCGCCCGGTGGAGGTGTTCTGCTGGCTGGGGTGATAGGAGCTGATCAGCACCGGGGTAAGATCGAACCGCCGGTTGTGGCCGAACGCCAGCGCCCCGGTGGTTGCGCCCCGTTCCCGCTGCACGGCCAGGTAATTGTCGAAGGCGATCTTGCCGAGCGCCACCACCACCCGCACATCGCGCAGCAGATCAAGTTCCGTGTGCAGCCAGACGCGGCAGTTGCGCAGCTCCTGCGGGGTGGGCTTGTTGCCCGGCGGCGCGCAGTGAGCCGAGGCGGTGATCCATGCGCCGGTGAGCCGCTGCCCGTCGTCGCGCGAAACGCTATAGGGCCGGCTGGCGAAACCCGTGGCGTGGAGCACGCGGTAGAGATAGTCGCCGGAACGGTCCCCCGTAAACATGCGGCCGGTGCGGTTGGCGCCGTGCGCGCCGGGCGCCAGCCCCACGATCAGCAACCGGGCGCGCGGGTCCCCGAAGCTCGGTACGGGTTTGCCCCAGTACTCCCAGTCGAGATAGGCCCGCCGCTTCACTTGCGCCACTTCCTGGCACCAGGCGCGCAGCCGCGGGCAGCGCCGGCATCGCACCAGCCGGTCCTCAAATTCCTGGAACGCGTTAGAATTCAACCGATGCATACCCCATTTCGTTTGGACGGGCGGACCGCCCTGGTCACCGGCGGCGCAAGCGGCATCGGGGAGGCCACCTCGCGCGCGCTGGCCGCCGCGGGAGCCGCGGTGCTGATCTGCGATATCGACCGGGACCGCGCCGGGGCTCTGGCCCGCGAACTGCCCGGTTCCCGCGCCCTCATCCTCGATATTACCGACGAACCGGCCGTCGCGCGCGCTTTCGGGGAGATCCGCTCGCTGGACATTCTGGTGAATAATGCCGGCATCGGCATGGTGGGCGGGGTGGAAGAGACCGGCCCCGAGGATTTCCGCCGCCTGTTCCGCGTCAACGTGGAGGGCATGTACCTGGTCACGCGCGCCGCCATTCCCCTGCTGGCGGCCTCGTCCGGCGCCATCGTGAACATCGGGTCGGTGGCGGGACTGGTGGGGATCAGGAAGCGCTTTGCGTACTGCGCCACCAAGGGCGCCGTGGTCGCCATGACCCGCCAGCTCGCCGTCGATTACGCCACGCAGGTGCGCGTCAACTGCGTCTGCCCCGGCACCGTGGACACGCCCTTCGTCGAGGCCTACCTGGAGAAGTACCACAAGCACGAAAAGGACAAGATCCGCGCCGAGTTGAACCAGCGCCAGCCGGTTGGCAGGCTGGGCCGGCCGGAAGAAATCGCCGCCATGGTGCTGTACCTGTGCTCGCCGGAGGCCCAGTTCGTGCAGGGCTCGGTGCTGACCATCGACGGCGGATGGACCGCCGCCTGACATAACGAACTCTACATAACTGCCGATAAAGAACAGGGACGCCGTGCGGCCCGTAACCGGGGTCCGCACCGCCGCATCTCGATGGATGGGAATGACTGCGGGTTTGGAGGCTGCGGTGCGGGCACATGGTAAACTGAAAAGAAAACCACTTGACTGTAGGGAGTTGGGGTGCGGAAAATGGAAGGTCCGGCTGCTCCGCCGGCGTTTGGCTGATCGCTCTGGCTTCAGTTTGCCCCTTGCTTCGCTTCGTTAACCATGGGTACCGCTCTTTTTTCGTCAATTCGCATCCTTTCTTTGGTTGTGATGATCGGCCTGCTCCCCGGCGGCGTTTTCGGGGGGGCCCTCAAGCGCCGGACATCCGGAACGTCCACCCGCTCCAGCCTGCACCGTACGTCCAGGAAGAGGCCGGCCGCGAAAAAACCACCCGCTTCGCGTGCCCGCGTTACACGGGCCAGCTACACGAAAAGCAGGCCAACCGCATCGAGGCCGATCGTTCGCGGAGGACCCTGGACCGAGCCGACCTACAAGGATTCCACCTCGGGCGATGTCGTGGACGGCGAAGACCTCGAAGTACGCCGCGCCTCGGTTGAGGCGCTCGGACCTTATAACGGTTCGGTTGTCGTGGTAGACCCGAACAACGGGCGGATCCTGAGCATGGTGAACCAGGGCTTGGCGCTCAGTTCCGGATTCCAGCCCTGCTCCACCATCAAGATCGCGGTCTCGCTGGCGGCGCTCAAAGAGGGCATCATCTCGCCCGCCACCACGCTGCGCGTCTCGCGCAACAGCCTGGATCTGAAGCAGGCGCTGGCGCATTCCAGCAATTCCTATTTCGCCGCGCTGGGGCAGAAGATGGGGTTTCAGAAGGTCAGCGCTTACGCCCGCCAGTTCGGCTACGGTGAGAGGGCCGGCCTGAACATCGCGGGTGAGCAGATCGGACGGTTTCCTGCGGCGCCGCCGGCGAACGGCGGGGTGGGAATGCTCTCCAGTTTCGGCGAGGGCATCTCGCAGACGCCGCTTCAGCTCGCGGCGCTGATGTCGGCGCTCGCCAACGGCGGCACGCTGTATTATCTCCAGTACCCGCGCACCCAGCAGGAGGTGCGGGATTTCCTTCCGCGCGTGAAGCGGCGATTGCCGATCGCGGACCTGATCCCGGTCGTCAAGCCGGGCATGCTCGGCGCGGTGGAATACGGCACGGCGCGCCGCGCACAGCCGAACACGCCGGTTGCCGGCAAGACCGGCACGTGCACGGACGCGCACACGCACCTGGGCTGGTTCGGCTCCTTCAATGACGGGACGCCGCGCAAGCTCGTGGTGGTGGTGCTGCTCACCGGCGGCCGCCCGGCGATCGGTCCGGAGGCGGCCGGAATCGCGGGCCAGATCTACCGCAAGCTGGCCGAAACCAACTACTTCGCGCGTACAGCCCCGGCCGCCATACCGGCTCTGCCGGCGTCGCTGCTCTCCACCGCCTGCTGCACGCGGTAGCTGCCCGCGCCGGTCGCGCGCGCCGCACGCCTGTGCTAACATTCCGAAAATTGGAGGTGAGCGGGATGAAAATTTGTTGCGCGCTCCTGCTGGCCGCCGCTGCGGCATCCGGGCAATGCTTCAAGATCGGCGAGATCAACGCCGAGAAACCCGAAGGACAACTGCTCCAGCAGATCGGCCAGGAGCAGGACCAGGCGAAACGGCTGGCGCTGATGGACAAGTTCGTGGCGGATTATCCCAAGCACGAAGCTGCGGGATGGGTCTGGGAACAGATGCAGGCGGCCTACGTGAAGGCCAACGAGCACGATAAGACCTTGGCGGTGAGCGAGAAGCTCGTTGCCCTGAGCGATGCCTGCCCGGAACTCGCCCACCAGGCGCTGAAGGCGGCCGAAGCGAAGAAGGACGCCGACCTGGTCGGGAAATGGGCGGAAATCACCGCGGGCATGGCGCAGAAGGTCATGGCCCTGCCCAAGCCTTCCGACGAAGACGAAGCCGAGACCTGGAAAGCGCGCGTGGATTACGCCAGGCAGGTGAGCACCTACACCGAGTACGCGCTCTACGCCGCCGCGCTCCAAACGCCCGATCCGCAGAAGCGAATCGCCCTGGTGGAGGCGCTCGAAAAACGCAATCCGAAAAGCGAGTACCTGGCGCAGGCCTATCCCGTGCTCTTCACGGCCTACCGGCAGGTCAAGGCCGAGGACAAGGCGCTGGCGCTGGCCGAACGCGTGGTGGCCGCCAATCCCTCCGATGAGGACATGCTGCTGGTGGTGGCCGGCAAGTACCTCCAGGAAAAGAAGGAACCGGAGAAGGTCCACGCTTACTGCCAGAAGGCCGCCGAAATCGCCGCCGCCAAACCCAAGCCCGCGGGGGTGGCGGATGCGGACTGGAACCGCCGCAAGGGCCTGATCGTGGGAGCGGCGCGGTTTATAAACGGCAGCCTGTATTACAGCGAAGGCAAGCTCGCCGAAGCGGACAAGGAACTGCGCGAGGCGCTCCCGCATCTGGAGGGCAACGCCGCCATGAAAGCCGAAGCCCTTTACTACCTCGGGTTCGCGAATTACAAGATGCAGAAACCGCAGGAGGCCGCCAATTACTACAAGGCCTGCGGGGCCATTAAGAGCCGGTTCCAGGCCATGGCCAACAAGAACCTGGCGGCCATCAAATCCGAATACACTGGCATTAGATGAACCTGCTGATTCCGAACCTGGGCTCGACGTCGCTCAAGTACCAGATCCTCGAGATGCCGTCCGAGAAGGTGCTGGCCAAGGGGCGCATGGAACGCGTGCGCGACTACCGCGAAGCCATCGCCCAGATCCGGACTGCGGACACCGCTATCGACGCGGTGGGCTTCAAAGCCGTGCTGGCCGGCCCCGACTACCGCGGCACCTTCGTGGTGGACGATGCGCTGCTCGCGGCCATGGAACAGTACCTGCCCGCCGCGCCCGCACACAACGCCATCTACCTGGCCGCCATGCGCGCTTTCCGCGAGTCCCTTCCCGGCGTGCCCCTGGTGGCGGCTTTCGAGACCGAGTTCCACGTCACCATGCCGGAGCACGCCCGGCAGTACGGCGTGCCGCCGGCGTGGCGCGCCGAGGGCGTGGCGAAATACGGGTTCCACGGCGCATCCCACCGCTACGTCGCCGAGCGCGTGCGCGAGATGCTGGGACGCGACGTGCGGCTGGTGAGCTGCCACCTCGGGGGCAGTTCCTCGATGTGCGCCGTTGACGGCGGACGTTCCGTCGACACCACCATGGGGTTTTCTCCGCAGTCGGGCCTGGAGAACGCCACGCGCCACGGCGAACTGGACGTGTTCGCGGTGCTGTATATGATGGAGCGGCACGGCTGGTCCGTCGAAGAGGTTCGCCGGCAGCTCGCGCGCGGTGGCGGCCTGGCCGGCCTTTCGGGCATCGACGGCGGGGACGTCCGCGACCTGGAGCAGGCCGCGGCCAACGGCAACGCCGCGGCGGCCATGGCGCTGGATGTGTTCGTTTACGAAGTCCGCAAGACCATCGGCGCCTACGCGGCCGTCATGGGCGGCCTGGACGCGGTGGCCTTCACCGGCGGCATCGGCGAGAACTCCGCCCGCCTGCGCGCCGAATGCTGCCGCGGCCTCGAGTTCCTGGGCCTCGTCCTCGACCCCGCCGCCAACCAAAGCGGCTCGGGCGACCGCGTGGTTTCACGCGCCGATTCGCGCGTGAAGGTCCTGGCGGTCTCCACCAACGAAGAACTCATCGTGGCGCGGCGCGTATATCGTAAGCTGGCGGAGCTGGGGATGGCCGCCGGGGCGGCGTAGATCTGCCGGAATCCAAAGCGAATAGTCCAGCCGGCCTCCGGATCAAGTAGAATCCCACACATGATGGAGTCTTGCGCCCCTTCGGGGGATCCTCGCCTCCTCCTGGAACGCCTCACCGCGGACGGCCCGCCGGCCCCCGCCCTGGACACCTTGCAGCGGCTTACCCCCTGGAAGCAGCTTGTGCAGGACTATCGCCCCGTGGCGGACAGCCTGGAATGGCGGCTCGCCCGGCTGTTGTGGTGTCGCGAAGGCGTAGCGCCCTTCGTGCGCGGTGTGCCGTTTCTGGTCAACAACGACGGACGGCTCTCGGCGGACGCCGCGGCCGTGCTGTTTGCGAATTGCCAGGAGGCGGTGGCGTCCGGGCCCATACGGGTCCTGGAACTCGGCGCGGGCACGGGGCTGTTTGCCCGCTACCTCCTGGACGAATTCCGCGGCCTCTGCCGGCGCAACTCGCGGGATTTCTATGACCGGCTTCAATACCGTGTTACCGACGCATCTCCCCGAACCGTGCAGCAGTGGAGCGAAAACGGCGTCTTTCACGACCATGCCGCAGTGGTGCTCCCGCAGGTCCTGAACGCTGCCGAAGCGGGTGGCGCCGAAGCCGTGCGGGCCGTGTTCTGCAATTACGTGCTCGATGTTCTGCCCGCGGCTTTTCTCAGAAGAACCCCGGCGGGTTGGGAACAGCTTTGGGTCCGTACCTGGATCGGCGACGACCCGGCGGTGCTGCGCCAATATACGCGGCTCACCTTCGACGAGATGCGCGCTCTGGCTGCCTCCGATGCGCTGGAAGGTCTCCTCCCGGTGCTGCCGCTGCTGGAGTTCGAGGCCGATTTTCTGCCGGTTGGCGGACAGGCGCCGCCCGGCCTGGCGGAAATCGAGGAGGGCTCCGGCGCGCCGTTCACGTACAACTACGGGGCGATCGCTTGCCTGCGCTCGCTCGGAAACATGCTGGAGGATGGCGGCTTCATCCTGGTCAACGATTACGCTCCGCCGGAATCGCGGGACGCCGGGTGCACTCCCGGCCAGCGCTTCGGTCCCATCACGGGAGCCGGGCTGAATTTCCCGCTCGTTGAGGCGTTGCTGCGGCGCTGCGAGCTGACCTGCTGCGAACCGGAGGGCGATGCCGCCCGCCGCCTGCACGCCCGTCTGGTCTCGCGCGGCGGCCTGGCAAACACGTTAGGGACATTTCGGAGCCGTTTTGCCGCTGCGGCCCTGGAGCAGGCGGACGCTCCCATCCAGCAGGCCCGTCAGCAGGCCGGCGCCGGCCTGCTGCGCGAGGCGCTGGCGAGCTACCGCGCCGCCATGGAGCGCAATCCGCGCAACTGGCAGGTGATCGGCGAGGCTGCCGCTTTCGTAGCCGCCGAATTGCGCGATCCCGCCGCCGGATTGGAGCTGGCGCGGGCGGCCGCCGCCCTGAACCCCTGGTACAGCCCTTTCCTGTGGGTCGTGCTGGGCGATTGCCTGGCCGCCCTCGAGCGCGACCGGGACGCGCACGAATGCTATCTGCAAGCCCATCGCATTCATCCCTCGAGCCCGGAGCCGAACCTGCGGCTGGCCGGTTCGTGGCTGCGGATTGGAGACCCTGTGCGGAGCCTCGAGGCGGTAGCGCGCGGGCTGGCCGGCGATTCCGACGCCATGTTCCGGCACGTGCTCCTGGAACGGCAGCAGCAGGCTATCGACGCGCTCGCGATCCGGTGGAACGCGGAGTGCGCGGCGGCCGCCCGGCGGTCCGGCGTGAGAGGCGGCGGATCCGGTCAGTAGACGGAAACGAGCGCGCCGCCTGCGGCTTCCAGCGCGTCCATCAGGTCCGCGAAGTGGGTGACAATGACAAGGCAGTTTCGCCCGGCCAGCCGCCGGTCGCTCACCACGATGGCGCCCAGCGGCACTATGGACATCCCGCCCAGCCACTGCTTGCCCGGCTCGAGCGTGACGAACTTATCCTGCACGGCGGACGGCCCGCTCCATTTCATGCCGGACGGGCCGAGCCAACCTTTCTCGCCGAACGCCGGGCCGATCCACTTCTCGTGGTATGACGGACCGATCCATTTCTCGTGTAATGCCGGGCCGATCCACTGCTCTTGGTTCCAGCCGCCCACCGGCGACACCAGTGCAAACGTCCCATACACGGAATTTCGCATGGGAGCGGAAATCTTGTACCGTCCCGGCGGGAGACGGAACGACTCGATGCCAAGGTCGCAGTACAGCAACCTTCCGCCTACGTTTCCCCCCATCGAGCCCGCCCGAAGGTGCAACGGCTCTCCGAGATTCGCAGCGAACATAATGAACTACCTCCGGCCAGATAACCGAGGGTAGTATAGCACCAGATGTGAACGATCCAAATACACTGAATCACCTGGGCAGCCTGCTGGAGAAACAGGGCCGTTGGGACGATGCGATCGAGACGTACCAGCAGGCGCTGACCCTGGATCCTGCGCATGCCGGCGCACTGGAAGCCTTGTGCCGCCTCCTTGAGAACCTGGGGCGGGCCGACGAAGCCATTCCCTTTCTGGACCGGGCTACTGCCGGGCAGCCCGAACCGGAATGGGTCGCCGGCTGCCGTTCGGCCTGGGATCGCTTCGAGCGCGGGCAGGTGGACGAAGCCCTGGATCTGTTCCGCAAGGCGGCGGCCGGAACCACTCCCGAACCTGCGGAAACCGCGATTGCGACCATCATCCCCGGCAGCCCCCAAAGCGGCAATCAGGCGATCCGGGAGGCGCGGGCCCGGTGGGCGGAACGGTATCTTCCGCCGGCCTTGGACCGGCGCCGCCAACCGTCCGGTTCCCCGCTGCGCATCGGCTACGTGTCCTCCTTCTTCCACTGCGACAACTGGATGAAGCCGGTCTGGGGCTTGATCAACAGTCACGACCGCCGTAATTTCGAAATTCACCTGTTCTCGGAAGCTGCCGTTTCAACCGTTCGGCATGGATACCGGCCGCATGCGCAAGACCGGTTTCACGACATCAGCGGCATGCCGATCTCCGCCGCGGCCGAGTGCGTCGAACAGGCAGGCATCGATGTGTTGGTGGATCTCAACGGATACAGCCGCGTGCAGACGCTGCCGCTGTTCGCACTGCGGCCCGCACCCGTGGTTCTGGGGTGGTTCAACATGTATGCAACCACCGGAATGCGCTGTTACGACTGTCTGATCGGCGATGAAGAAGTGATTTCGAAGCACGAAGAGCAGTTCTACTGCGAAAAGATCGTTCGCGTTCCGGGCTGTTACCTGACCTTCGAAGTGGGCTATCCTACGCCGCCCGTGGCCGCTGCTCCGTGCCTTGCGCGGGGAATGTTCACCTTTGGATGCCTGGCGCCGCAATACAAAATCACCGCTGAAGTGGTGCGCGCATGGAGCCGGATTCTGCTTCAGGCTCCCCGGTCGTCCCTGTTGCTAAGGAGCACCGCCCTGGCCTCGCCCGCGGTGCGCGAACACGTCGCCGGCCTGTTCGAAGCCTGCCGCATCGCGCCGGAGAGGATTCGCCTGGAAGGCCCCGCCGAGCACTTTGCGTTCTTGCACACCTACGACGAGATCGACCTGGCGCTGGACACATTCCCGTACAGCGGCGGAACCACCACCATGGAGGCCGTCTGGCAAGGCGTCCCGGTGGTGACCTTTCGCGGAGACCGATGGGCCGCCCGGACCAGCGCCTCCATCCTCCGCGCGGCCGGGCTGGGCCGGTTCGTGGGCGAATCGCTGGACGACTATGTGGCCACCGCCGCTGCTGTGGCCAACTCGCGGGAAGCATGGCTGCAACTCGGCGAGCTCCGCAATTCCATGCGCTCGAAGCTCCTCGCATCCCCCGTCTGCGACACCCGGACATTTGCCCGGAACATGGAACGGATCTACTCGGACCTTGCACTCAAGGCGATGGCATAATCGCAGTATGCGAGTATTCGATCACGTCGGCGTCCCGAGCGACGAGAAGCGGCCGAGGGAGATGTGGGTGGCGGACACGCGGGTCTGGGTTACCGATCCCCTGGATGATCCGCACCGCGTCGAGTGGCTGCGATTCGAACCCGATTCGCCGGTGCACGGACCGGTCAGAGACCTTCCACACGTGGCGTTTCGAGTCGATCGCCTGGAAACCGAGATGCAAGGTTGCGAGATCGTTCTCGGACCATTCCAGCCCACGGACAGTCTGCGGGTGGTTTTCGTCGTGAAGGACGGCGCCGTTTTCGAGTTTATGGAACAACGGGACCAGGGCCACTGGTTCCGGAGCTGATCGCGCACTCGAGAGCGCCCAGGGCGGGCGCCTCTTCTCCATGCCGCGCGCCCGCGCAGCCAAGCCGCTGGCCGGCGCCGGCACGCCTTTGTGATATCGTTGCGTGCAAAGCTCATGCGTCTCCGTCTGCCGGTTCTGTTCCTGCTGCTTGCGGCCGCGGTTGCGGCGCAGGCTCCGCAGGCCGCTATCCGGGGGGTGGTGGCGGATGAAAGCGGGGCGGTTATGCCCGGCGTTCAAGTAACCGCCCGCAACCAGGATACCGGTGTCGCCTCCGCGGCGCGCGCCAACCAGGACGGGCGTTACTATCTCCCCTATCTCGCGCCCGGAACTTATACCGTTACGGCCGAGCAGGAGGGCTTCCAGAAGGCCGTACTGCGCGGCGTCACGCTGAGTGTCAACCAGACCGCGACCATCGACCTGACCATGAAGATAGGGCAGGTATCTCAGGAGGTCACGGTCGAAGCCCAAGGCGTCGCCGTGGAGAAGGAAAGCGGCACCATTGGGACCGTCATCGACAGCCGTGAGATCGAAAACCTCCCGCTGCTGGGACGCAACCCCTACGCCCTGATCGAGCTGGTCCCCGGAACGCGCACCAGCGCGCACTGGAACGAACTCGCCGTGGACGAGACCAGCCAGGCGGTGGTCTCCATCAACGGCGCGCGGGGCAACCAGAGCGAGTTCCTGCTGGATGGCGCGCCGAACTCCTCTCCCATCCGCAACAACCCCGTCGTCATCCCCAGCGTCGCCGCGGTGCAGGAGTTCAAGGTCGAAACCAACGGGTTCAGCGCCGAATTCGGGCGCTCGGCGGGCGGTGTGATCAACGTGGTCACGCGCTCCGGCACCAGCCGGTACCGGGGCGAAGTCTACGAGTTTTTCCGCAACGACGTGTTCGACGCCAGCGACTTCTTCGCCAACCGTGCCGGAGCCGAGCGTCCCATGCTGCGGTACAACCAGTTCGGCGTTTCCTGGGGCGGGCCCATCCTGCGCGGGCGCACATTCTTTTTCTCTAACTACGAAGGCGTGCGGACGCGCCAGGGCGTCACCTTCCTCTCCACCGTGCCCACCGCGGCGCAACGCGAGGGCGATTTCAGCCGGACCTTCATCCGCACCGGGCAGCTCATTACTATTTACGATCCGGCCACCACAAGGCCGGATCCGGCGAATCCTTCGCGGTCCCTGCGCGCGCCCTTCCCCGCCAACCGCATCCCGCTGGACCGCCAGGACCCGGTGGCGCGCAACCTGACCGGTTTCTTCCCGCTCCCGAACACGGCCGGCGACCCAGTAAGCGGTGTGAACAATTTCGTATCCACCTCCGCGCAGACCATCCGGAAGGATATGGTCACCGCGCGTGTGGACCACCACCTGAGCGCGCGGCAGCGCGTCTACGGCCGGTACTCGGTGGACGCGACGCCGTTCAACCGGCCGGACGTGTACAACAACATCGCCTCGCCCTCGTTCGGGCCACAGAACTTCCGCCGGCAGAGCTTCACGCTGGATGACGTTTGCACCGCCGGATCGTCCTCCATCCTGAACGCGCGCTACAGCTTCAGCCGGCTGCGCAACCGCAACCTCCCGCGCAGCGCGGGCGCGGACCTCACCAAACTGGGTTACCCCGCCGGGCTGGCCGAGCAGATGGCCATCAACGTCATGCCTCCCATCAGCATCAGCGGGATGAACTCGCGCTTTTCGGGCGGGAACATCGGCACCGGCCTGGCGCTGGGGTCCGATCTCATGATCCGCGGCGCCGGCGAAAACCATACCGCGGCCGGAACCTGGACCAGGGTGTTCGGACGCCAGACCGTGAAAACCGGCGGCGACCTGCGGCTCTACCGCATGAACACCTTCTATCACGGCGACGGCGCGAACTCCTTCGACTTTAATGCCGGGTTCACCCAGGGACCCAATCCGGCGGCGGCGAGCCCCACGGCGGGTTACGGATACGCCTCCTTCTTCCTCGGGCTCGGCAACGGCGGCGGAGTCCAGATCGTCCCGGCGCTGGCCCTCCAGCAGGTCTACTGGGCCGGCTTCGTGCAGGACGACGTGAAAGTCACCCGAAGGCTGACGCTCAACCTCGGCCTGCGCTACGACTACGGCTCGCCGCTCACGGACCGCTTCAACCAATTAACAAATTTCGACTACGGCGCGCCGGTGCCCCTCAACGCGCCCGGCATTGATCTCCGCGGCGCGCTCGCGTTCGTGGGCGTGGGCGGCGTGCCGCGCGGCCAGGTGAATCCGGACCGCAACAACGTGGCGCCGCGCTTCGGGTTCGCCTACGCGCTGAGCCCCAGGCTGGTGTTGCGCGGCGGCGCGGGCCTGTTCTATGCGCCCACCACGGGCCACGGCGCCAACGCCGCCTCCTATGGCACCAGCGGCTTCCTGGCCAACACCACATTCGTCGGCAGCGTGAACGGCTTTACCGTGCTGCGTTCTCTGAGCAACCCGTATCCGGACGGCATCGTGCAGGCCACCGGCAGCCGGCTGGGCCCCGCTACGCTGCTCGGACAGTCGGTTTCCTACACGGACCGCAACAGCCAGACGCCCTACGCGGAGCAGTGGTCCTTCGCCATCCAGGGCGAGTTGCCCGGGCGCATGCTCGTTGACGCCACCTACGCCGGCAGCCGCGGCCTGCACCTGTTCGCGAACCGCATCATGAACCAGCTTCCAAGCACGTTTCTGTCGCTGGGCGACACCCTGCGCGAGCTGGCGCCCAATCCCGTGTACGGCCAGGTCAGGCAAGGCGTTCTGAACACATCCACGCTCCCCCGCGCGCGCCTGCTCCGGCCATTTCCGCAGTTCGACACCATGACGGCGGTGGACGCCAACTGGGGCGCCTCCGAGTATCACGCCCTCCAGCTCAAGCTGCAAAAGCGCATGGCGCACGGCGTTCACTTCCTCGCGTCGTTTTCCTTCTCCAAGATCATGGGGAACGTCAACTCTGGCGAGTGGGGCGGCGAGAACCTGGGCTACTCGGCGGTGCAGGATTGGAGCAATCTGCGGTCGGAATGGTCGGTCTCCGAGCTGAACATTGCGCGGCGCCTGACCCTCAGCTTCACCTGGGAGCCGCCCTTCGGCCGCGCGCGCGCGTTCCTGCGCCGCGGGCCGGCGGCAAAGCTGCTCGGGGGGTGGCAGATCGCCGGCGTCGCCACGTTTTCCTCCGGGGTGCCGCTGGGCGTAGCGTGCGCGAACAACACCACCTACTCGTTCGGCGGCGGGTGCCGCCCGGACGTGCTCTACAATCCGGCGCTGCCGGCCGCCGAACGCACGGCGGAGCGCTGGTTCGATACCGCCGCCTTCGCACAGCCCGCTCCTTACCGGTTCGGCAACGCCTCCCGGACCATCCCGGGCCTGCTGGGCGACGGCATCCGCAACGCCGACCTTTCGCTGATGCGGACTCTGCGGGTGGATGAGCAACGCCAGGTGCTGCTGCGCATGCAGGCCTTCAACCTGACCAACAGCGTACGGTTCGCCGTACCCAACCACAGCTTCGGCAACCAGGCGTTCGGGACCATGAACGCGCAACTCAACCGCGGGCGAGTGCTGCAAGCCGCGGTTACGGTGAAATTTTGAATATGAAACCGACTGCTTTGAATCGCCGCGACTGGCTCCGGGCCGCGGGAGTTGCGGCCGGGCCGCTGGCCCTTTCCGGGCGCGCCGCCGCCCAGGAGCGTATCGGGATAGCCGTCATCGGCGTGGGCTCGCGCGGCGCCGGACTGCTCAACGTCCTGCTCTCCTTTCCTGAAGTCGATATCCCGGCGGTCTGCGACATCAACGAACAGAACCTCAAGCGCGCGCTCCTCGCGGTGGAGAAAGCCCGCGGCCGCCGCCCGGAGGGCTTCTCCAAGGGGCCGGACGATTACCGGCGCATGCTGGCGCGCGGCGATTTTCGCGCGGTTCTGATTGCCACGCCCCAGGAATTGCACGCCCGCATGGCGCTCGATTCCATGACCGCCGGCAAGTTCGTGGCCTCCGAGGTGCCCGCGTGCACCACGCTGGAAGACTGCTGGGAGCTGGTGCGCACCCAGCGCCGCACGCGCAGCGGCTACATGCTGCTCGAAAACTACCGCTACTCGCGCCACGTAATGCAGGTCTGGACGATGGCCGAAAAGGGCGTGTTCGGCGACCTTACCTATGCCGAGTGCGCTTACATCCACGAGATCCGCGGCCTGCGCTTCAACCCCGACGGCAGCCTGACGTGGCGCGGCGTGAACGCAGCCAGGAACATCGGAGACCTTTACCCGACGCACTCGCTCGGCCCCGTGTGCGGATGGATGGGCATCAACCGAGGAGACCGCCTCGTTTCCATGGTCACCATGGCGAGCAAGTCCGTCTCCACGCACGAATACGCCGTCCGCCGTTTCGGCAAGGACAGCGCCGCCGCGCGGGTGCAGTTCCTCAACGGAGACACTAACAACACCCTGATCCGGACCCAACAAGGCAGGCTGATCTTCGTCCGCTACGACGTGGCTTCGCCGCGCCCGCCGGGAATGGGGCAGTACTCGCTCCAGGGCACGCGGGGCGCCTACAGCGCGGCGTTCGGCGAACACAAAGTGCACATCGAGGGCCGCAGCCCGGCGCACCAGTGGGAGCCGCTCGAAAAATACCGCGCCGAATACGAACACCCCTATTGGGCCCGGCGCGGCGCCGAAGCCGCCAGGACCGGCCACGGAGGCGGCGACTATTTCGTGCTCTCGGACTTTCTCCAGGCCGTTCGCACCGGCGAAAGCCCGATCGACGTTTACGACGCCGCCACCTGGAGCAGCGTGCGGCCGCTTTCCGCCGAATCCTTGCGCCGCGGCAGCGCGCCGGTCGAGATCCCGGATTTCAAGCGGACGTAATCCCGCCAGACCGTTTCGCGCCGGCACATCCACCGTGGGGCATCTCCTGTGCGACTTCCGGCTGAAGTGAAGCCAAATCTCCGCCTGAAAGGCGGAGGAAAAGCGAAAGGTTCATCACACCAGTTCCAGTCTTTCGCGGTCGAAGCGCACCATCCGGCCCGTCCGGAGCGCGGTATGCGCCATGGTGCCCGCCACGGCGTGCGAGAAGCCCGCCTGGATGTCCGCCCGCGGCGTGGTCCGCCCGCGCACGCACTCCAGAAAGTTGTGCATGTGGGAACTGATGGTCTCGGGCGCCACTTTGACCGGCGCCGCGATGCGGTCCTTGCGCTTGCTGCCCGCGCCGCTGATGGTCATGGCTCCCATGTCCAGCGTGCCGCGCGTGCCGTGCCACAGCTCGTGCGTATTGGCGTCGTTGGTCAGGCACATCTCGAAGCTGAACAGGAACCCCTTCGGATAGGTGAGCAGGGTCTGGAACACGTCGGAGGTTTCGCGCCCGTCCTTCCACAGAAACACCCCGCCGTTGGAGACCGCCGTGGCCGGGTACATCTCCTGCATAAACCAGTGAACCACATCGCTGAAGTGCGACATCCACAACCCGGCGATGCCGTTGGTGTTGTAATCGAAGAGCTGCCACTCGCGCAGCAGGCGCGCCTCGAACGGCCGCGGCGTCCGGTGCATGATGAAGCGGTCCCAATCCACCGTGGAGGGCGTCACGTCGTCGGAGGCGCGCCTCCAGCGCGGCTCCTGGAAATTCATGGCCACGTCGATCTTGGTGATCTCCCCGAGGATGCCGGACTGCACCAGCTTCGCCGCCGCCACGTACGACCCATCGCTGCGCCGCTGCGTCCCGATCTGTACCACCTGCCTGCTCTTCTTCACCGCCTCATAGGCAGCCTTGGCCTCGGAGAACACCGTACCCATCGGCTTTTCGCAGTAGGCGTCCTTGCCCGCCTCCACCGCGTGCTTCAGCATCACGCTGTGGCTGTAGTCGGGGCTGGAGATGATCACCGCGTCGATGTCCTTCCACGTGAGCATCTCCCGGTAATCGCTGGTCAGGCGCGGTCGTGCGCCGAACGATTTCTCGATCGCCGCCGCCGCGCGCTCGCGCGCCGGAGCGAACACGTCGCACACGCCCCCCACGCGGATGTTCAGATCCTTCAGGCGGCCCAGGTCGCGGATGTGAGACGTTCCGCGGCCGCCCACACCGATGATGCCGAGCGAAATCTGATCGCTCGCCGGACGCGCCAGCGAGGCCGAAGCCGCGGCGGCGCCCACAAAAGCACGGCGGGAAACGGTAGGCATGAGAGAATCGTAACGCAATTCCATACAATGGTCTTGATGACCCGCGATCAGGCCTGGCAGATCCTTTGCGAATTCACCAAGTCGGAAAGCCTGCGCAAGCACGCGCTGGCCGTGGAGGCGTGTGTCGTTGCCTACGCGTGCAAGCTCGGCGAGGACCTGGAAAAATGGTCCGTCACGGCGCTGCTGCACGACTTCGATTGGGAGATCCATCCCGAGTTGCCCGGCCATCCCCTCAAGGGCGAGCCCATCCTCGCCGCGCGCGGCGTGGAGGAGGAGATCCGCCGCGCCGTCCTCTCCCACGCCACCCACACCGGCGTGCCGCGCGTCTCGCCGCTGGAGAAAACCCTGTTCGCCTGCGACGAGCTGGCCGGCTTCATCACCGCCATCTCCTACGTCAAGCCCCACCGCAGCGTCTTCGAAGTGGACGTCCCCTCGGTGAAAAAGAAGATGAAGGACAAGGCCTTCGCGCGCGCCGTGAACCGCCAGGAGATCGTGCAGGGCGCCGAAGAGCTGGGCGTGCCGCTCGAAGAACACGTGGATTTCTGCATCAAGGCCATGCAGGCCAGGGCGGATGAGTTAGGCCTGCGCGGCAACGCGTAACCCGCGCGGCGCTTCCGGTCACCGGATACGGATGGCGACAAAGTTCGAGGACTGCCCGCCGCCGGCGGCGTAGCTGACCGGGAGTTCTCGATAAGCCCGAAGTTCCAAGACGCGCGGTCGAGTATCTGCCTGACGGCGCGGGAGACGGGGCCGGAAGCGGCTTCCGGTTTCCGGCTACACACCCTGTCACACTTTCCGGGAAGCAGTCACTTGACTCCCAAATAGAAATGGAGGATTATCTTACAAACCTTTGCTAAGGAGCGATGGCATGCTTGTCCGTTTCGTGCTGATGATTGTGCTGATGATTTCGTGCGCCCTGGCGCAGGAGACCCGCGGCACCATTCTGGGCCGCGTCACCGACCCGACCGGCGCGGTGATTGGAGGCGCCGACGTCCGAGCGACCAACGTGGCCACCGGGGTGACCGTCGCCGCGAAGACGAACGAGGCCGGCAACTACACTCTGCCCTACCTGCTGACCGGCGCGTATACCGTGGAAGCCGAGCTTAGCGGCTTCAAACGGTTTGTGCGCGAAGGCATCCAGGTCCGGGTCAACGACGTGGTCCAGCTCAATATCGATTTGCAGGTGGGCAACGTCACGGAAGCCATCGAGGTGACGGCGGAGACACCGTTGCTGAGCACTTCGGAGAGTTCGCTCGGACAGGTGGTGGATGAGCGCCGTGTGACCGAGTTGCCCACTTACGGCAACAGCCCGATGGCCTTGGCTCAACTGGCGCCCGGCGTAATCAATACGAAGGATACGCGGCTGGCCAAGGCGGGGTCGTTCTCCATCAGCAAGAACTCGGAGATCGCCACGGACGGCGCCGGGGCGTACAACAACGAGTTCACCCTCGACGGCGTATCGAACACCCAGGGGCAAGGCACCTCCGCGCGCGTCGGTTTCATCCCGCCGCAGTCGGCGGTGGCCGAGTTCAAGGTGCAGACCTCGTCGTTCGACGCCAGCGTGGGCCACACCATCGGCGCGCTGGTCAACGTCAGCACCAAGGGCGGCACCAACACGCTGCACGGAGAGGCGTACTGGTGGCTGCGCAACTCCGCCTTTGACACAGCCAATATCTTCCAGAACCGCGCGGGCCAGAAATTGCCCGTATACCAGGACAACCGTTACGGCGTCGCCGGTAGCGGCCCGGTCGTGCTGCCGAAGCTCTACAACGGCAAGAACAAGACGTTCTGGTTCTACATGTGGGAAGGAAACAAGTTCGGCAACCCGAAGTCGTTTACCAACACGGTGCCCACGGAGGCAATGCGCCGCGGCGACCTCTCGGGCCTGCTCGCGCTGGGCGCAAATTACCAGGTGTACGATCCCCTCACCACCACCGCCGAGGCGGGCGGGCGGTTCCGGCGCCAACCGTTCGCCGGCAACATCATCCCCGCCAGCCGCCTCGACCCGGTGGCGCAAAAGATCCTGCCTTACTGGAACCTGCCGAACCAGGCCGGCACGAAAGAAGGCCGCAGCAACCATTTCCTGGCAGGGAAGGGCTTGGAGGATACCTGGGTGCATCTGGGCCGGCTGGATCACGCGTTCAACCAGAACCACCGCATTTTCCTGCGGCTCAACAAGGACTTCTGGGAGGAGGACAAGAACCGGTATTTCACCACCGGAGCCTCGGGCATTATCATCAACCGCTATAACAACGGCGTTTCCTTCGATGACGTGTACGTATTCACGCCGAGTTTCCTGATGAATGTCCGGTGGGGCATCACACGGGCCACCTTCACGGAACGGCGCGCCAGCCGCGGCTTCGACCTCGCCTCGCTCGGCTTTTCGCAGCGCCTGACCGGGTTGATCGACCCCAGCCTGATGGCCTTTCCGAACGTGCAGGTCGGATCATTGACCGCGCTGAGCGACTGGGACAGCGGGGATGGCGGCAACTATTCCACCACGCACTCCCTGGCGGCCACGTTGACAAAGCTGCGCGGCAGCCACAACATGCGGTTTGGTTTCGACTTCCGCGTCTACCGCGAAAACGTGGGCCGGTACCCGCTCGACGTGGCGCCCCGGTTGATTTTCTCGAGCACGTACACGCGCGGTCCGCTGGATACGAACGCGGCGCCCGCGGTAGGAGGCGAATTGGCCGCTTTCCTCCTGGGCATTCCCGAAGGGGAGATGGCGCGCACCGGGACGAGCGCGGATCAGGACAAGTACCTCGGCCTCTTCTGGCAGGACGATTACAAGCTCTCGCGCAAGCTCACCGTGAACTTCGGCCTGCGCTACGAATACGAGTCGCCGGTCACGGAGCGCTACAACCGCTCCGTGGCGGGATTCGCTTTCGGGCAGGCAAGCCCGATCGAGGCGCAGGCGCGCGCCAACTATGCAAAGAGTCCGATTCCCGAATTGCCGGTGGACCAGTTCCGCGTACAGGGCGGCCTGACCTTCGTGGGCGTGGGCGGCAATCCGCGCGGCTTCTGGAAGGGCGAGAAAAACAACTTCATGCCCCGCATCGGACTGGCGTACCAACTGGCGCCGACGACCGTGCTGCGCGCCGGTTACGGGCTGTTTTTCGACTCTCTGGGGGCGTTTAAGACGGATGCCATTCAGACCGGGTTCAGCATGTCCACACCCATACAGCCGTCGATGGACAGCGGCCTGACTTACATCGTCAAGACGGCGGATCCATTCCCGAACGGGCTGCTGCCGCCGCTCGGAGCAGCCGGCGGTCTGAGCACCAACCTCGGCCAGTCGGTGTCGTTCTTCCAACAGGTTCGCAAGCAGCCGTATGTGCAGCGTTGGACCTTCGGGTTGCAGCACACCCTGCCGGGCCAGTTCCTGGCGGAAGCCGCGTATGTGGGCAGCAGGGGAACGCGCCTGAGCATCACGCGCCAACTGAACAACACGCCGGAACAGTACCTGAGCCGCCTGACGGTGCGCGACCAGAAGACCATCGACTTCCTGGGCGCTCAGTTCGCCAGCCCGCTCTCCGGCACCAATCCGATCTATGCGAAGAACATGTCGCGCGCCAACCTGCTGAAGCCGTACCCGCAGTTCGGCAGCGTTTCCACCACGGAGCCGATGGGCTACTCCTGGTACCACTCGTTGCAAGCCCGCGTGGAACGGCGCTTCACGCGCGGCTTCACCTACCAGCTCTCTTACACGTGGTCAAAGACCATGCAGGCCACCGAGTTCCTGAACCCCACGGACCCGAAGCCGTACCGGACGCTCTCCGACATGGATCGTCCGCACCGCCTGGTGATGAGCGGCATCTGGGAACTGCCGTTCGGACGGGGGCGGCGCATGGGCAACAGTTGGCCCGTGGTGCTGGACTTCTTCGCCGGCGGCTGGCAGTTGAACGGCATCGTGCAGCGCCAGACCGGCATGCCGCTGGCGTTCGGCGACGTGTGGACTCTGTTCACCGGAAATCCCGATAACATCGCCCTGCCGGACGACAAGCGCACCGTGGACCGCTGGTTCAACACCGATGCGGGCTTCAACCGCAACAGCGGGCAACAACTTGCGAGCAATATCCGGGTCTCGACGCTGCGCGTCAGCAGTGTGCGGGCGCCCAGTCAGGACCGTTGGGAACTCTCGGTCATCAAGACCTTCCGCGTGACCGAGCGGGTCAAGACGCAGTTCCGCGCCGAGTGCCTGAACGCGCTGAACCACCCGAACCTGTCGGCGCCGAACACGACGCCCACGAGCAGCGCCTTCGGCACGATTACCGGGCAGGACCCGACACGGAGCTGGCAGTTCTCGTTGCGCACGAGTTTCTGAGCGGGTGCATGTGGCGCGTTCAACCCGACGCAGCCTACTCCAGCAGCTCCAGCAACTTCTTCCGCAGCGCTTCCGCCACGCCGCTCTCCGGCGTGATCACCAGGATCGTGTCGTCGCCCGCGATGGTCCCCACCACATCCGGCCACTCTTCGTTGTCGAGCGCCACCGCCACCGTGTTGGCGTGGCCCGGCGCGGTCTTCAGCACGATCAGGTTCTGCGCCAGCCGCACGTCCAGCAGGAACTCCGCCGCCAGCGCCGTGAAGCGCGGCCCGGTCTCCTCCGGCAGCAGCTCCTGGTAGCCCTCCGGCGTTTTCACCAGCCGCAGCTCCCGGATGTCGCGCGAAAGCGTCACCTGCGTGGCCGGCAGGCCCATGTCCTTGAGCGCCTGCGCCAGCTCATCCTGGGTGTGGATATGCTCGCTGCGGATCAGTTTCAGAATCTGCCCTTGACGGTAACTCTTGCTCATACGTGCATGGCTCTAAGCCGCTCGCGGGCGCGCCCGAGCGCCGAGGCCACCGCCTCCGGTCCCGTGCCGCCCGCCAGGTTTCGCGACCGCATTCCTTCGGCGGGATCGAGCAGCCGCGCAATTTCCGGTGTGAATTCCGGCGCGAACGCCTGAAGCTCCGCCGCACTCCAGTCCGCCGGTTTGCGCCCCGCCCGCACACTTTCCAGGACCAGCCGCCCCACAATCTGGTGCGCCCGGTGGAAAGGCGTGCCGGCCCGCGCCAGGGCCTCGGCCAGGTCCGTCGCCACCACCCAGCTCTCCTGGGCCGCCGCGCGCGGCGCCTCGGGATTCAGGCGCGCCGTTTCCGCCACCACCCGCATCATCTCAAGGGAACCGCTCAACTGGTCCGCCGCCTCGAACAGCGGCTCCTTGTCCTCCTGCATGTCGCGGTTGTACGTCATGGGGAGGCCCTTCATGGTGACGAACAGCGAAGTCAGCGCGCCGTAAACGCGCCCGCACTTGCCCCGGATCAATTCCAGAGAATCCGGATTCTTTTTCTGCGGCATGAGGCTGGAGCCGCTGGTGACTTCATCGCCCAGCTCCATCCAGCCGTACTCCTCGCCCGAATAGAGGATCCAGTCCTCGGCCAGCCGGCTCAGGTGCAGCATGGCGAGCGAAGCCGCGTACAGAAAATCCAGCACGAAATCGCGGTCGCCGGAAACGTCCATGCTGTTGGCGGTGACGCCCTCGAACCCCAGGTCGCGCGCCAGCGCTTCGCGGTCGAACGGGAATCCGCTCCCCGCCAGCGCCCCGGAGCCGAGCGGCATCAGGTTGGTGCGCCGCCGCGCTTCGCCCAGCCGCTCCCAGTCCCGCGCGAACATCTCGAAGTACGCCAGCAGGTAGTGCGGCCACAGCACCGCCTGCGCGCGGCGCGTGTGGGTGTAGCCCGGAATCACCGCGTCCGGGTAGCGTTCCGCCAGGTCCAGCAGCGCGCCCGCCAGCGCGGCAATCCGCCCGCGCGCGCGATCGCACTCCTCGCGGAGCCAGATGCGCACGTCCACTGAAACCTGCTCGTTGCGGCTGCGCCCGGTGTGGATCTTGTCCGCCACCGCGCCCGCGCGCTCCTTAAGCCTGCGGATCACCAGCGTGTGGACGTCTTCGTCGGCCGCGCCTTCGAACAAGCCGGGGTCCGAGCGCATGGCTTCCAGCGTTTCCACCACGCGCTCACGCTCGCCGGCAGTGTAAATGCCCGCGCGCTCCAGCTCCCGCGCCCACGCCTGCGAACCGCGGATATCCGCGTCCAACAGGCGGCGGTCGAAATGGAGCGATTCGGAGAAGCGCTCGAAGACCTCCGATGGCCCGTGCTCGAACCGCCCGCCCCAGAGTTTCATTTCGAAGCGGCCAGCGCCCGCACCTTGATCGGCAGCCCGATCAGGTTGATGAAGCCGAGCGCGTCCTTCTGGTCGTAGCTCGCCCCCATGGTGAAGCTGGCGATATCCAGCGAGTAGAGCGAATACGGCGACTTGCGGCCGAGCGGCTGCACGTTGCCCTTGTAAAGCCCCAGCGTGACCTCGCCCGTGGTGGTCTGGCTCACCGCGGCGAAGAAGGCGTCCAGCGCCTCGCGCAGCGGCGTGAACCAGAAGCCGTTGTAGACCAGCTCCGCGTAGTCGAGCGCCAGACGCTGCTTGTAGTGCAGCGTGTTCTTGTCCAGCGTGAGCGCTTCCAACTCCCGCACCGCCGCCATGATCAGGGTGCCGCCCGGCGTCTCGTAACATCCCCGCGACTTCATGCCGACGAAGCGGTTCTCGACCAGGTCGATGCGCCCGATGGCGTGCTCGGCGCCGATGCGGTTCAACTCCTCGAGCAGCTCGAACGCCTTCATCGTCCTGCCGTTCACCGACACCGGCTCGCCCTTCTCAAACCCGATGGTGACCTGACCCGGCTTGTCCGGCGCCTGCTCCGGACTGTTGGTCAGCATCCAGATCTCGTCCGGCGCGGCGTTGGCGGGATCTTCCAGCGCCCCGCCTTCGTGCGAGATGTGCCAGATGTTGCGGTCGCGGCTGTAGATCTTGGTGGTGGAGGCGGCCACCGGCACGTCGTGCCTGGCCGCGTACTCAAGCGCGTCCTCGCGCGAAACGATGGTCCACTCGCGCCACGGGGCGATTACCCGGAGCTGCGGCGCCAGCGCCTTATAAGTCAGCTCGAAGCGCACCTGGTCGTTGCCCTTCCCGGTGCAGCCGTGGGCCAGCGCGTCGCAGCCGGTCTTCAGCGCCACTTCCACCTGCTTCTTGGCCAGCAGCGGCCGCGCGATCGAGGTCCCCAGCAGGTATTTGTGCTCGTAGACGCCGCCGGAGCGCACCAGCTTCCACAGGTACTGGCCGACGAATTCCTCCCGCAGGTCTTCGACGTAAACTTCCGAGGCGCCCGTCTTGAGCGCCTTCTGTTCCAGGCCGGCCAGCTCGTCGCCGCCCTGCCCGATGTCGCCGCACACCGCCACCACGTCGCAGCCGTAGTTTTCCTTCAGCCACGGAATGATCACGGACGTATCCAGCCCGCCCGAATAGGCCAGGGCCACTTTCTTCGGTTTTTCCATAAAAATCGACTTATCCTAGCATCATCAAGAGCAGCGCCTTCTGGGTGTGCAGCCGGTTTTCCGCCTGCTGGAACACCACCGAGCGCCGGCACTCGATTACGGCGTCGGTAACCTCCTCGTCACGATGCGCCGGAAGACAGTGCATGAAGACCGCGTCCGGCCGCGCCCGCCCGAACATGGCTTCATCCACCTGGTAGCTCTGGAAGACGGCCGCGCGCCGCGCCGCCTGGCTCTCCTGCCCCATGCTGGCCCACACGTCGGTATACACGGCGTTGGCGCCTTCCAGCGCCTCGGCCGGCTCGTTGGTCACCTTCATGGTGCAGCCTGCGGCCGCCGCCAGGCCCCCTGCCTGCGCCACGATTTCCCGGTTCGGCTCGTAGCCTTTGGGGGTCGCGATGGCGAAGTGCACCCCCAACCGCGTGGCGCTCAGCATCAGCGAGTGCGCCACGTTGTTGCCGTCCCCCAGGAAGGCCAACTTCATGCCGCGCAGGTTCTGGCCGAAGGTTTCCCGCAGCGTCAGCATATCAGCCATCGCCTGGCACGGGTGGAACATGTCGCTCAGCGCGTTGATCACCGGCACGGAGGACCATTGCGCCAGGTCGTCCACCGTGGATTGCGCGAAGGTCCGCGCGACGATGGCCTCCACCCAGCGGTCCAGGTTCCGCGCCACGTCCTTCAGCGGTTCGCGCCCGCCAATCAGCCCCTCGCTCAGCACCGTGCCGCCGCCCATTTGTTTCACCCCGACCTCGAAGGTCAGCCGGGTCCGCAGCGAAGGTTTTTCGAAGAGCAGCGCGACAGACTTGCCCTCCAGGGCGTGCGCATAGCTGCGAGGCTTCGCCTTGACCTCCGCGGCAAGATTCAACAAATACGTGAACTCATCGTCCGTAAGATCCAGATCTCGCAGCAAATCCGGCATGCCCGGTCTGATCAACTGCATGGAAACGGTGCTAACGGCCACAAGGCAACCCCAATACTGAATATTTATTCAGTGTAATGAATAATATTACAGCAACGTCGGCTTCCCCGTCAATGGCGGTTCCACTGCCGGCTCACGCTTCCTATCCGCGTATTATCCTGTTTCCCGTGGGACTCCTCCCGCTACACCGCGATGTCCCGCAGTGGAGAAAGAACCAGCTCGCCGTCGTCTCCTCCGCGGTGTTGATCGACGCCGCTTTCTACCTGGTCATGCCGGCGTTGCCGCAGTTCATCCGGGAACTGGGCGTCGCGTCGCCGCGGCAGGTGGCCGCCTGGACCGGCGTCCTGATGGGTATCAGCCCCCTGTTGGCCGCCCTGAGCGGCCCCGCCTGGGGGCGCATTGCCGACCGCCACGGCCTGAGGCTGAACGCACTCCGCACTTCCACCGCGTTGTGCGTCGCCTACCTCGCCAGCAGTTTTCTCACAAACGTACACCAGCTTTTTGGATTGCGGACCCTGCTCGGGTTGGCCGGCGGTTTTCAAACCCTCTCCATCGCGCTCGCCACGCAGCTCTCGCCACGCGACCGGACCGCCGCCGTGATCGGCAGCCTGCAAATCTCGCAGATTGCAACCGCGGCATTCAGTCCTTTCCTCGGAGGAATGCTCACCGCCGCAATCGGGATGCGCCACACCTTCCGCGTCTCGGCGGCCTTGTGTCTCACAAGTGTGTTTCTGTTCGCTACCCTGTATCGCGATGGGCTTCCTTCCGGCAGCCGAACCGTCGAGCGCCACCCGCAAAACCGTGGACGAATGCGTGAGCTGCTGGCTTTACCGGATTTCGGCATCCTGGCGGCGCTGCTGTTCCTGAACACCGTCATCGAACGTGGACTCCAGCCGCTGAGCACTCTCTTCGCCGTGGCCCACACCGGCAACCCGGCCGCATCCGCCTGGGCCGCCGGCCTCATTCTCTCGCTGGCCGCCGCCGCCGACAGTTCGGCCGCGTGGTTTTGCAGCCGGCGCATGCGGCTAGGCTTCGGCCGGCCTTTGCTGCTCTGGCGGTGGAGTTGCGGAGCGCTCCTTTGCGGAGGCCTGGCTATGGCCAATTCGATCCCGCAATTTCTAACCTGGCGGGTGCTGCTGGCCCTGCTGGCCGGCGGGACCCTGACGGTATCCTACACCATCGCCAGCCACGTGATCCCGGAGAGCCGGCGCGCCGCAGCTTTCGGTTTTCTCTCCAGTTGCGCATTGCTGGGCGCCGGTTCCGGCCCCCTGCTGGCCGCCGCCATGTCTTCCTACCGGCTCGGCGCCGCGTTCCTCGCCGATGGGTTGCTCTATGGCGTCCTGGTCTGGCTGGTTCTGGCACGTCTCGCCGCCCGCAGCCCGGCCGCCCGCAACGTGGAAGCCGCGAAATCCGCCCTCCGGCCCTGAAGAAAACCTGCCATCGCACCGCGCTCCGGTGCACAATTGCCAGTATGGGGTCACTCCCCACCGAACTCTCGGCTTGAAATCCTGAGAGAGGGAGGCAACCATGCGGTTCCTGGGACTGTTCTTCTGCGCCTTGGCTTCGGCTTTCGCCCAGGCCACGGCTACCCTTCACGGCACCGTGGTGGATGCGACCGGCGGCGCCGTTCCCGGCGCCTCGGTCGTCGCCACCAGCGTCGAGAGCAATCAATCCCGCACGGTTTTTACCGATGAAGCCGGGCGTTACCTGATTCCTCTGCTGCCCGTCGGCCATTACCAGGTTCGTATCGAGAAGCAGGGTTTCAGCCCCTTCCTTCAGCAGAACGTATTGCTGCAAGTGAACACGGACATACTGGTGGACGCGAGACTCGAGGTCGGAGCCACAACCGAGCGCGTGGTGGTCCGCTCGCAAGCCGAGCTGGTTCAGACCAACTCGTCAACGCTGGTCCAGGTGGTGGACCAGCAGCGCGTGGTGGACCTCCCGCTCAACGGGCGCAACGTGCTGACCCTGGTGACCCTCAACGCGGGTGTCTCCGACCGCAACGTGCCCGCCACCGTGCAGGGTTCCAATCTCGGCTTTGGAACCTACCAGGTGCGAGTGGCCATCAACGGGGCGCGCGGCATCAACGGGAATTTCATGCTGGATAACGCGGACCACAACGAGGCCCAGACCAACCTGCCGCGGCCCTTTCCCAACGTCGATGCGGTGCAGGAGTTCAGCGTGCAGACTTCGAGCTTCGACGCGCAATACGGGCGCGGCGTGGGCGGCGTAGTCAACGTGGTCACCAAGAGCGGAACCAACGACTTTCACGGCACGCTGTTCGAATTCCTGCGCAACTACAAGCTCAACGCGGCCAATTTCTTTTCCGGCCGGGACTCGCTGAAGCGCAACCAGTTCGGCGGCGCCCTGGGCGGCCCGCTGCGCAAGGACAAAACGTTCTTCTTCGGTTCCTACCAGGGCACCCGCATCCGCAGCGCCACGCCCGGCGCGGTGCGCACCGCCCCGAGCGCGGCCATGCGCAGCGGCAACTTCGCCGAGTGGCTGCGCGCCGACGGCCAGGGCGCCATCCACGACCCGCTGGCGCCGGCGCAGTATTTTCCGGGGAACCAGATTCCCCGCAGCCGCTTCGATCCCGTGGCGCTCAAGCTGCTGGACCGCATCCCGACCAGCGCCGCCGCCAACTACCAGATCCGCTTCGGCACGCCCGCCAGCGTCACCAACGACAACCAGGCGGTGGCGCGCCTGGACCACATGCTGACCCCCCGGCACCGTCTCTCGGGACGCTACTTCTTCCTGCGCTTCAACAACCCGCCGGAGCTCCTCTCCGATAACATCCTCTATGCAACCGACGGAACCTACGGCGACGAACACGCGGTGACCCTGAACCACACCTTCACCATCTCATCCACGTGGCTGAGCAGCCTGAACGTCTCCTTCAATACCTCGGAACCGACGCGCACCAGCGCCACCGAGCCGCGGCTCACGCTGGAGGACCTGGGGGCGCGGGTGAAGAACTCGCCGCGGGCCAACCTGCTGGGGGTGACCATCAGCGGCTGGTCGGGGATCGGACTCGGCAACGTGGGGTACAACGTCACCCGGTCGTTTCACCTCTCCCAGTCCACGGGTTACGCCACCGGGCGCCACAACCTGCGTTTCGGCGGCGAATTCCGAAGATACCGGACCGGGTTTATCTCTTACTACCTCACCGGCGGCCAAAGCACTTTCAGCGGGCAACTGCTCAGCGACCGCAACCGCCAGAACGCCGGCAACGCCTATGCGGAGTTCCTGCTGGGGCGCGTGGCCAACTGGAGACAGACCTCCAGGTCGCAACTGGCGGCCATCAACCCGATTTTCTCGCTGTTCTTTCAGGACGATATTCGGCTCACCTCCAGGCTGACGGTGAACCTGGGGCTGCGCTACGACCCCAAGCTGGGCCTGGACGAAGGCGGCGGGCAGCACACCACCTTCATCGCCGGGCGCCAATCCGCCATCTTTCCCAAGGCGCCTCGCGGCCTGCTGTTCACGGGCGACGAGGGCGTCGGGGACAAAGCCATCCCCAACGATTGGAACAACCTGGCGCCCCGCGTGGGCGCCGCCTGGAATTTCCTTCCCAAGGCCGTACTACGGGCGGCCTACGGCATGTTCTTCGACGAATACATGGGGCTGTTCTATAACCGCACCATCCAGGGTCAGCCCTGGGTGGCCGACGCCACACTGGTGGGGCCGCTGAGCTTTTCCGATCCCTACGCCGGCGGGCCCGTGGTCGATCCGGACAACTACAAGCCCGACAGGAACGGCAGCTTTCTGAACTATTCCACCTACGCGGTCCCCACCCGCAACATGCGCGCCGGGTACATGCAGAACTGGAACCTGGTGCTCGAGCGGGAACTGCCCTTGAGCACACTGCTGCGCGTCGCCTACGTCGGATCCAAGGGAACCCACCTGCTGATGGCCACCGAATCCAACGCGGGCGTCTACGGACCCGGCGCGACCTCGGCCAACCTCAACCAGCGCCGGCCTTACGCCCTCATCGGGCCGCTGCAACTGGGCGTCTCCAACGGCAACTCGATCTACAACTCCATGCAGGTCACGGTGCAGCGCCGCATGGCGCAGGGCGTGAGCCTGCTGGCCAATTACACCTGGGGGAAGGCCATCGACTACGCCTCGTTCGGCTCCATTGAAGGCAACCAGAGCGGACCCGACCCCCTGAACCTGCGCAACAACCGCGGCCCGGCCGATTTCGACATCACGCAGCGGCTGGTCGTCTCGGGTCTCTGGGAATTGCCGAAGCTCGCCGGGCGGCATCCCGTGGCGCGCTGGGTGCTCGGAGGGTGGCAGCAGAACGCCATCTTCAACGCCGAGACCGGCACGCCGCTCACCGTGCGCAGCGGCGCCGACAACGACTACAACGGAGTCAGCGGAGATTTTGCCGATTATCGCGGCGGCAGTTGGGATCTCGGCGGCGGCCGCTCCAAACAGGAGCGCATCGCCCGCTGGTTCGACACCTCGGTCTTCGGCCCCAACGCCGTGGGCACGGTCGGCTCCGCACGGCGCGGCCAGTTGCGCGCGGCGGGCGAGTGGAACATCAACTATTCGGTGTTCAAGAATTTCGCCGTTCGGGAGAGCGCGCGCGTGCAGTTCCGCGCGGAGCTGTTCAACGCCCTGAACCACGCGAACCTGGGCGAGCCGAACATGACCGTCAACAGTCCCACCTTCGGCGTGATCAGCGGCGCCGGCGGCCCCCGGATCATCCAACTCGGTTTGAAACTGATCTTTTAAGAGATGGCATGTCTACCCGTCGGGATTTCCTTAACGCGACCCTTGGCACGGCCGCCGTCGCGGGCCAGCCTGCATCCGGCAAGCGGATCCGCATGGCGGTCGCCGGCGGAGGCTTCGGCGCCGGCTTTCACTGGCACGAACACCCGCGGTGCGCCGTCACCGCGGTGACCGACCTCTACCCGGTCAGGCGCAAGAGATTACGCGACGCCTACCGGTGCGACAACGTCTACGATTCGCTGGAAGAGTTGCTCAAGAAAGAGAAGAACGTGGACGCCGTGGCGGTGTTCAGCGACGCGCCCTCGCACGTGAAGCACGCGCGCATGTGCATGGAGCGCGGCCTGCACGTGTGCTCCGCGGTTCCCGCCTGCCAGACCCTGGAAGAGGCCGAACAACTTCGCGCCATCAAGGAGCAGACCGGGCTGCGCTACATGATGGCGGAATCCAGCTACTACCGCCAGCCGTGCATTTACGCCCGGGACCTGTATAAGAAGGGCGGCTTCGGCGAGATCGTTTACAGCGAGGTGGAGTATTATCACGACTTCGATTTCGAAGAGCGGCTGCGCAACAGGAACTCGCTGTACTACAACCCCGACGGCTCCAATAGCTGGCGCCAGGGCATGCCGCCCATGCGCTATCCGACTCACTCGCTGGGCTACGTGGTGGGGGTGACCGGGGAGCGCGTCGTTTCCGTGTACTGCCTCGGCATGGCCGACCGGGCCAAGATGGCGCGGCTGCCCAGCAACCGCCACAACAATCCCTTCTTCAACGAATACGCGCTGGCGCGCACCAATCGCGGCAACACTATCCGCCACAACGAGTGCCGCCAGATCTCCGCCACCGAGATGGAACGGGCGCAATGGTACGGCGAAAAGGGTTCGCTGCTGATGGCCAAGGCGGGCATCCACCCGGATATCTGGCAGCCGCGCTACGGAAAGCCCGAACCCGCCAGGATCCCGAACTACTGGATGAGCGACCTGCTCCCGGCGCCCATGCGGCACCAGAGCGGACACGGCGGCAGCGCCGTGTTCATCTCCGCGGAATTCGTCAACGCGCTGCTCGAAAACCGCGAGCCCACAGTGAACGTGTACGAAGCGTTGGCCATGACCGTGCCGGGCATCGTCGCGCACCAGTCCGCCCTGAAGAACGGCGAGCCCATGAAGGTGCCCGGCTTCGACCGGACATAAGCGCTCACCGTCCGACCGGAACCCAGAGGTGCGCGGTCGCTTTTTCCCCGCGTGCGTTCGCGCGTTCCACCTTCACAAGGTAATTGCCCCGCCTCCGGAAAACGTGTTCCGTGCGCGCGTAGCCTTCCTTCGCTTTCTCCACCGCGCAGCCGTCGGATTTCACCAGCACCGGCGCGCTGCCGTCACCAAAGTCCCACACCTCCTGCCCGGATGTTTCCCGGCAGGTCCGCACATAGAACGTGACCGGCTGGCCGGCACGTACGCCCAGTGTGGGCCAATAGGAGGCGTGAATCGTGGGAGGAACCCGATCGCCGCCGCGCTTGCCAACCTCCTGGCGCTCCACCACCTGCACAACCGCAAAATCGTAGGCGCTTCGCCCCGCGCGATCCGTCACCTTGAGGATCTCGCTGTAGGTCCCCGGACGCGGGTAAGTTCGCGTGACGGCCGGGCCGCTCGCCCTCGAGCCGTCGCTGAGACTCCACTCGTAGCGCGCCACCCCGGTCCGCGCCCACGAGCGGCTTCCATCCAGTTTCGCCGCTTCTCCCGTCCACACAAAGGAGTGCGGCCGCGCGACGGCGATCACCTGCGGAGCATATTGGCGCTGGTACGCTTCCCATAGGAACGCATAGCCTTCCACGATGCCTGCTTTTCCGGAAGGCGCCGGGCCGCGAATTTCGTAGTGGAGGTGAGTCCAGCAGCCGGCGGATCCTTCCTTGCCGATGAGTCCGACCGGCTGGCCCTTCCGGACCCGCTCGCCCAACCTGATGCCATCGGCTATCGAAAACAGGTGAAAGTACCAATGAAACCAGCCCCGCTCATCCAGCACGATAACGCCGTCGTAGTTGACCTCCGTGTAGGGGCTCTTGGCATATTCCGGAAGCGCGTCGCGGCCCCGCACGACAACCACCCCGTCGGTGGCCGACACAACCTCCGTTCGCCCCTCCGCGCCACCCACATCAAGGCCGTGATGATAGTAGATCCGCCTCGCCGAGGGCTCTTCGGAACCGTCCACGTAGGAGGGCTGGTTCGCCATCTGCGTATCGGTGGCGAACCAGCGCTGCCGCACGGGATAGACGAAGGATCCCGGCTTGAGAAATGGCGAGCCTGCCGGCCACAACCGCAGCCGCGCGTCCTTCTCGATCGCCCACGGGTTCGCGCGCGAGTTCACCAGCAGCCCCTTGGTAACGGAGCAGTCGATCTGCACGCCGCCCACGCCCACCGGCAGGCGGTAGTTCCCGCATTCCAGCCAAGCTTCTTCCCCGTTGACCCTCACGCGGACCTGCGACACCCGCACCGCTCCGCGAACCGTGTCCGCCGTCTCGCGCCGCTCCAGCAACTCCACCCGCGCCGTTGCTCCGTTGGAAAGCACCGCATCCACCCGTTCGCCTTGATTGACGTCAACCGCGCGGAACGGCGGCTCCTCCCGCTGCTCCGCCACGAGCGCCGCCGCGGCAAGAACAAGCAAGAGCCTCGGAACTTTCATTTGGCCCTCTTCCCGCTCCTTCAATCACGAAGTGCGATGCCGCAGACCGGACATCGCCGCAACCCCATCAGTCCGCCGGTCCGCCGCCGGCATGCGGGACAGCGGGCGTTGACGACAAGGAGAACAAAGGAAGCCGCGAATACCGCCAGCGTGGCCCAGGTCAGTTGCCCGCGTGATAGCTTGCCCGGGACCGGCCAGTCCGGCTGCGCTTTGTACAGGTAGGCCAGGAACAGCCCCGACGCGACCACCACCACAAACAACGCGAACTCGCGCTTGCGTGCCCGCGCAAACTGCTCCTGCACGCCCGGCAGGTGCGGCGCGAATAACGCCTCGCCGCGCCCGCTGGTCTCCACCGCCGCATTCGGTTCCGCCCGATCGCCAAGGAACACTCTCCTGGCAACCTTCCACCCGGCCATTCCGGACAGTGCCGCTCCCGCGATCATCGCCAGCCAAAAGCCTCCCGGCCAAGGCATGGGGAACTTCGCTGCGACCATCCCACCCGCCACTGCGCCGGCAAGCGCCGCCCCAAAGACCACAAGGACGCTCCTGGCCGCGTCAAGGCAGAACCCGCCGGCACGGACGAATTTCACGATTCGGGAATGCCACACATCAATGCTGTCCCGCATGTCGATCGCGCTTCCAGTCTACATGGCGGAACTCTCATTCACAATGCGGCTGTGGGCGGCGGAAGCATCCAATCCAAAGAAGTTTCGCCCGGCGGGAGAAACTGCTGGGTTGCTCCGGCAAGCCGCGCCGCGTGCATCTGCGGCCCAAATCCGGATGCAATTCTTGCTACTGCGCCCCGGCCTGTAGCGCCTCCTGGCGCGGGTGCGGTGGATAGCAGAACACATCGGGGCTGTCGTGTGTGGACGCGGCGTGCATCTCCTTCTCCGCTCCCACCCGCACCGCCCAACGCGCGGCATCCAGTCCGTAAGTGAAGCAGTGCACGTTCACCGGGCCGCGCACGCCGCGTGCGAACTCCACCAGCCGCTCGGTGGGCTCCGCGCGCTCGGCAAACTGAGCATGCTTGCGCATCCACACGTAACCGGCGTTATGCAGCACCAGCACGGCGCCCAAGACCGCGGCGGCGCGCTTGTGATTGCGCCACAGCACCAGCGCCGCCGCGGCCACAATCCAGCTCAGCGCGAGGCTCGCCAGGTAAGTGTGGCGGCTGGGCACGCGCGGCATGTAGGTGATGAACGAGTAAGGCAGAAACGCAATCACCGCCCACCCCGCCGCCAGCGCCGCCAGGCGCCGGTACTCTCGCGCGCGGTGCGCCGCCAGCACCAGAAGGCTCAGCGCACCCCAAAACCACAACATGCGGCCCGTGCTGTTCCACAGCACCAGCAGGAAGCCGCTCTGCAACTCGAAAGTGCCGTCATAGAAAAAGAGATGGTTGTCGCGCGCGTAGTAGATGGCCGCCGCATAGCCGGCCGCGATGGCCGTCATCGCCACCCACGGCGCCGCCCATCGCTTCCAGCGCGCGCGTTCCACCACCACGGGCAGGAGCGCCAGTCCCACGAACGCCGCGCCCGATTCCTTGGACAGCAGAGCCAGAGCGAACGCCATCAGCGCTCCGGCGCAGCACCACCACGCGCCCCGCTGGAGCCAGCGGATCCAGAACAGAAACGCCGCCGCGATGAAAGTGAAGACCAGCAGTTCGGGCAGGGCGGAATACCAGATCACGGCTTCCTGATGCCCTTCGTAAACCGCAAAAAACGCGGCCGCCAGAAAAGCGAGACGCCATCCCAGCGGCCGCCAGAAACCGAGCGCAAAAATAAGCCAGACGTTCAGGATGTGCAGCGCCAGGCTGCTCAGGTTGATGACCAGAGGAGAAACGCCGAACAGGCGCTCGGTCCAATGCGTGAGAACCAGGGAGGTGGCGCGGCAACGGTAGAGCGCATCGGAGGCCAGCTCGTGCCATCCCTGCACGGGCCCGTACTGGCGCGCCAGCCCGATCTGGAGATAATCGTCCGAAATCGGCGGCAACGTCACCGAGCGCACATAAGGAAACACCGCCAGCGCCGCCAACCCGGCCAGCGCCAGCGCACACTTGCCTACCCCGCCCGTCACGACACGCTTAGTCTAGGGTGCGGCGTGCGCCGTGAGAATACGGGGGATTCTGTACGAAATCAGCGCGGGCCCGCGCGCCCGAAAGCGAACCAGGAACGCACCGGCTCCAGGCGCGGGCTCAACACCGCGCTGGCGATGAACGCCGGCGCCTCCGGAGTGCCGAAGCGCAGATCGAAAACCGAAACCCGTATCTCCTCGCCCTCGCTCCCCGCGTTGACCTGCCAGTGCGGATAGAGCGAGAAGCGCAGAAAGTCGCGCACGGCGGGCGCGCCGCGCGCCGCCTCGATCGCCTCCGAGGGCGCTGGCTTGTGCAGCCTGCGCGCCTCGCGTGGATCGAAGTCGCTCAGCAGGTTCACCCTCGCCAGACTGTAGACATCGGCGGTCTCCACCAGCCCGCGCCACAGAAAAGGATTGGCCGCATTCGGAAACGCAGCCACCCTCAGCGGGGCGGCGCCGTCATAAAGCCGCGCATCGAGCACCCCCACGGCGCGCTCGTGCAGCACCCCGCGGCCGATATTGTAGAGCGCGATAAACGCCAGCGCGAACACCGCAAAGCCGCGCCCGGCGTGCTTGCGCGGCCGCGCGCCGATTTCCGCGTTCACCAGCCGCACCAGCACCGGACCGGTGAGCCCGACCAAAATCGCGGCCCAGATCCAAACATCGATCACGCTGCTCCAGTCCAGGTGGAACCAGTCGCCCCAGAACGGCAGCAGCAGGCGCATCCCGTAGATGTTCGTCAGGTCGAGCAGCAGGTGCGCCGCCACCCCCGCCAGCGCTACAAGCCACAGCCGCAGCCACGCCACGGGACGGCGCACGGCGAGCCGCATCGCTGCGACCGCGGCCAGCGCCATCAGCGGAGCGCCCGCGATCGAGTGCGTCAACTGCCGGTGGTAATTGATGTAGCTCAACGGGCCGCCCGCCAGCGATATCACGTCCAGGTCAGGAGCGTTGGCGGCCAGCAGCAGCACCCACGGCGCCTCGGGCGCCGCGCGGCCCAGTCCCGTCCGTGAAAGGAAGAACCCTGTCGCGGTGTGGGTGATCTGATCCAAAGCGGAAGCCGGCTCCCGCCACCAGGATAGCGGATCGGGCCGGATGCGCGGGAGCATCCGGCCCGGAGGTTCACGCGGTCTTGCGAACTCGCGCCGCCGGCCGGAACTTCTGTGCCGGCTTGGGCATTTCGATCACTTCGGCCGGCTTGACCCTCCGGATGACGCCGCCGAAGTACTCATCCAGCGGGAACAGCGGGTACGGCTCCAACTCGCGGAACGCGCGCCCCAGCTTCTGCTCGATGCGGTAGACGTAATGGAAGAAATTGCCGCGATCGAGGCCCGTGTAACGGCAGCACAGCCGCCAGTCGGCGCCCAACAGGAAATGGTAGCGGAATACTTTGTATTCCTCCTGATCGAGCACGCGGCGGCTCACCAGGGAAAAGTCCGCCATGTAGTCCTCAACCTTGCGCGCAAACACGTATCGCCGGTCGGCGCCGCGAAAGTGCTCCAGGCTGACCCGGCTCACCCCGGGTCCGTTCTCCAGGCATTGGCGGAATCGCGCGTAACAGGCGCGAAACACGGCCCGGAATACACAGTTGCAGGGCCGCGGTTTTCCAAACCGGCCTTCGCGCATGCCCTCACCGCGGCAATGCACGCAGGCGACTCTGGCCAGCCCTATCGTTTCGGATCGGTTCCATTGCATTCGAGAATGTCCTCCCGGCGCTGCCCCCCGCCCCCCGGGGAACCGCGCCGCCTGCGACAACTCCCCAAATCTACCGCTACCTGAAAAAACGTCAATATTTCTAATCAATTTTTCTTCCACTTTTTTATTTCATTATTACATTTAGTATACAATAGCTGTAGAACCAATGGCTTATAGGAAATGAAAACTTGGGTTATTTGTGGGTGCGATTCTAAGAGATTTTTATTACTTGCTATCCTCTATTTCTCTGGGAAATAGGTCGGCTTGCAGCCCATGGACTTCACATCCCTGCAATTCCGCCTGGTGGCTCACATCCGCAAACGGGTACGCAGCGGCGAGTGGACCGAGCGCGGCCTCGCCCGCGTTACCGGGATCTCGCAGCCCCACGTACACAATGTGCTCAAAGGGGCGCGCCTGCTTTCCCCCGAGCTTGCCGACCAGTTTCTTCGCCACCTCAGATTGGACCTGGTCGATCTGCTGGAGCCCAGCGAAGTCACCGGCGAAATGCCGGTCCGCATCGTGCCGGTCACCGACGGCAGCCTGGGGCCCGGCCACCCGTTTCCCAGTCTGGAGCGCGCCAAAGCGCACGCGCCCGTCTGGACCGCGCACGCCGGCCGGCTGACACGTCCTGCCCTGGTTCAACTCGCCCCGGATCCGCAACTCGGTTCCCTGTTCGGTTCAGGGGACATGGCCTTGGTGGAATGCGACCACCGCGCTCCGGGCTTTCCTGATCCGGACGCCTGGTACGCCCTCGATCTGGGCGGCGAAGGCCTGGTGCGCCGCCTCCGCCTGGACAACCACACCCTGGCCCTGTTTCCCCCGGCCGGCCCCCACTCCTCAAACACCTATGTTTCCGTGGCGGAACAGCATATCCTGGATATAGTGAAGGCCAAGGTGGTTTGGATCGGCCGGAACGTGGAGCCGCCCTCCGTTGCATCGAGACCGACTGAAGAAACTGGCACAATCGATTGACGCGCT
>JBHGBM010000038.1:0-47032 GCA_041946965.1 Bryobacteraceae bacterium | reverse complement strand
GGTGCTGGCCATCGGCATCGTGGTGGACGACGCCATCGTGGTGGTGGAGGCGGTGCAGCACAAGATCGACCAGGGCATGACGCCGCGAGATGCCACCATCCAGGCGATGCGCGAGGTCTCCGGCCCGGTGGTGGCCATCGCGTTCATTCTCGCCGCCGCCTTCATCCCCGTAGCGTTCCTGGGCGGCATCAGCGGGCAGATCTACAAACAGTTCGCGCTCACCATCGCGGCTTCGGTGCTCATCTCGGCCTTCAACGCGTTGTCCCTCAGCCCGGCGCTGAGCGCCCTGATCCTGCGCCCGAAAATGGAAAGCCGCGGGCCGCTGGCGCGTTTCTTCCGCAGCTTCGACCGCGGGTTCGAATGGACCAGGAACCGCTATCTGGCCGGAGTCGGCGCGCTGATGCGCAAGTCCGCGCTGGCCATGGCGGCGCTGTTCTGCTTCTGGCTGGCGGCGGGCACGCTGTTCAAGGTCCTTCCCACCGGCTTCGTGCCGGAGGAGGACCAGGGAACCGTGTTCGTCGCCGTGCGCCTTCCCGACGGCGCCTCCGTCCAGCGCACCGACGCGGCCACCCGCAAAGTCGAGAGCCTCGTCTCCGCACTGCCGGGCGTAGCCGGGACGTTCACGCTGGGCGGCATCGACATCACCTCGCGCACCAGCAGCTCGAACGTCGCCACCGTGATCACTCGCCTGAAACCCTGGGACGAACGTAGATCGAAGGACCTTCAGCTCCAGGCCATTCTGGGAAGCATGCAGCGCGAGTTCGCCAAGGTGCCGGAAGCCTTCGTGTACGCCTTCGGCCTGCCGCCGATCCTGGGGCTGAGCACCACGGGTGGGTTCCAGTTCATGCTGGAGGATCGCACCGGCGGCAGCATCGAGGACCTGACGCAAGCCGCCGGCACCATGATCCAGGCCGCTGCGCGGCGTCCCGAACTGCGCAACGTCATGACCACCTTCCGCTCCAACGTGCCCGCCTACAAGGTGGACCTGGATCTGGCCAAGGTGCAGACGCTGGGCATCCCCGTGACGGACGCGTTCAACACGCTTCAGACCTTTCTGGGCGGCCTGTACGTGAACGACTTCAACGCATTCGGGCGTACCTGGCAGGTGTTGGTGCAGGCCGAACCGGAGTTCCGCACCAAGCCATCGGATATCAACCGGTTCTACCTGCGGAACGCGGAGGGCGGCATGGCGCCGCTGGGCACGCTCGCCAACGTGACGGCCACCGCCGGTCCGGACGTGGTGTACCGCTATAACCGCAACCGGGCGGTCCAGATCCTCGGCGGCCCCGCACCGGGCTACAGCAGCGGCCAGGCGGTGAAAGCCATGGAGGAACTGGCGCCCTCGGTGCTGCCCTCCGGCTATGCGTACGAGTGGACCGGAACCACCTACCAGGAAAAGGCCGCGCAGGGCAATGAGGGCATGATCTTCGGGTTCGCGGCCGTGCTGGTTTTTCTGTGCCTGGCGGCGCTGTACGAAAGCTGGTCGATTCCGTTCGCGGTGCTGATGGCCGTTCCGCTGGGCCTGTTCGGCGCGCTCTGCGCGGTCTGGCTGCGCAATTACCCCTACGACATTTACACCCAGATCGGCATCGTGACCCTGATCGGCCTGGCGGCCAAGAACGCGATTCTGATCGTGGAGTACGCGCGCATGCGGCAGGAGCACGGGCGCACCCCGCGCGATGCGGCGCTCGAAGCCGCGAGCCTGCGCCTGCGGCCCATCTTGATGACTTCGTTCGCGTTCATTCTGGGTGTGTTGCCGCTCCTGGTGGCGAGGGGCGCGGGCGGCGCGTCGCGGCGTTCCCTAGGCACGGCGGTGTTCGGCGGAATGAACGCCGCCACCCTGCTGGCCGTCTTCTTCGTTCCCGTGCTCTACCTGGTGATCCAGCGGATTGTGGAGCGGTCGCCGAAAACGGCGGCGGGCGCGGCACCCGCCACGGAGCCCGCCGAATGAGAACCCGATCCCTTTGCCTCCTGCTCCCCTTGATGCTGGCGGGTTGCGCCGTGGGCCCGAAGTATCAGCGGCCTGCGGTCGCCATTCCCGCGCGGTTCCCGGGTGCGGCCGCCTCTTCCACATCCCTGGCCGATAAAAATTGGGCGGGCCTGTTCCAGGACGATACCCTGAACCTCCTCATCGCGGAAGCGTTGGAGAAGAACCTCGATCTGGGCATCGCGTCGCAGCGGGTGCTGGAGGCGCGGGAGCTGTACCGCATTACCGGCGCCACCGAGTACCCGTACCTGGGCGCACAGGGGCAATTCGCCGCTTCGCGCAGCTCTTCGGTGGGCGCTCAGACCCTCATAAGACCCGGGGCGGACACTGGCGTCAGCTACACGCAGGCGGGCGCAGGACTTTCGTGGGAGCTGGATTTCTGGGGCCGCGTGCGCCGGCTGAGGGAATCCGCGCGCGCGCAGTACCTGGCTACGGAAGAGGCGCGCAACGCCGTGGTGGTCTCGTTGGTAAGCGACGTCGCCGGCGGGTACTTCAGCCTGCGGGAACGCGACCTCGAGCTCGAAATCGCGCGCGGCACGCGCGATATTGCGGAGAACAACCTCAAGCTGGTGAAGCTGCGCCACCAGCAGGGCGCCGCCTCGGGGCTCGAGGAGCGCCAGGCCGAGCAGCTCCTCTACACCGCCGCGGCGCAGATCGCCAGGGTGGAGCGCGAGATCGCCCAGGCGGAAAACGCGCTCAATCTGCTGCTGGGACGGGCGCCCGGTCCGATCACGCGCGGCAAGGCGGTGGACGATTTCGGCCTCCCCGCCCAGGTGCCTCCGGGACTGCCCTCGGCGCTGCTCGAGCGCCGGCCGGACATACGCCGCGCCGAGCAGGCCCTGATCGCCGCCAACGCGCAGATCGGGGTGGCCAAGGCCTACTACTTCCCCCAGATCTCCCTCACCGGCTTTCTGGGCGGCCAAAGCCGCGCGCTCACCGGCCTGCTCACCGCGCCCGCGCGCCTGGCGAGCGTGACGCCCGCCGCGGTGCTGCCGATTTTCGACGCCGGCCGCGTGCGCGCCGGCGTGCGGTATTCCGAAGCGCAGAAGACCGAGATGGTGATCGCTTATCAGCGGGCCGTCTTTAACGCGCTGCGCGAGGTCTCCGACGCGCTCGTGCGCTACGACCGCACGCGCGAGCAGCGCGCCCAGCAGGACCGCCTGGTGAACGCGGTCCAGGAGAGCGTGCGGCTCTCCAAGCTGCGCTACCAGGGCGGCATGGACAGCTACCTCCAGGTGCTCGACGCCGAGCGCAACCTCTTTTCGGGCCGGCTCACTCTGGCGCAGTTGCGCTTGCAGGAACTGCTTTCCTACATCGACCTTTACCGCGCGCTGGGCGGCGGCTGGCAGTAGGTTGACGCGGGACCCCGGCTCCTGGTAAGCCTTACTGTCATGCTGAGGCGTACCTTTACCACGCTCGCCGCCGGGGTCTTCCAGAAGGCCCCGCTCGGAATCGGGTTCCTGGGCGTGAGCCACGCGCACGGCGCGGCCAAGCTCGAAACCGTGCGGGCCAATCCCGAGTGGCGCCTGGTGGGCGTCTCGGAGCCCGGCGCGAAGCTCGCCGAATCGCTTCGCGCAAGGGGCATCGCGCTGCTCTCGCGCGAGGAGCTGCTGCGGCATCCCGAAATTCGCGCCATCGCGGTCGAATCGCCGGTGCGCGACCATGCCGCCGACGGGCTGGCGGTGCTCGAAGCGGGCAAACACCTGCACCTCGAAAAGGCCCCTGCCGCGGACATGGCGGGCTTCCGGAAAATCGTGGACGCGGCCCGCCGGAGAAAGCTGCTCGTGCAGGTCGGGTACATGTGGCGCTATCATCCGGCGATCGCCAGGGCGATAGAAGCGGCGCGCCAGGGCTGGCTGGGGCGGGTCTACATGGTTCGCGCCTGCATCGGCAACCTGCTGGAGCCGGCGCGGCGGCAGGAACTGGCGGAGTTTCCCGGAGGCGTCATGTTCGAGTTGGGCGGGCACGTCATCGACGCCGTCACGCGCATGATGGGAAAACCCCTGAAGGTTACCCCGTTTCTCCGCACAGACGGCGGGCAGGACCAGCTCAGGGACAACACCGCCGCCGTGCTCGAATGGCCGCGGGCGATCGGCCTGATTCACGGCGCCACGTTGCAGCCGAACTCGTTCCGCTACCGCGCGCTCGAGGTGCATGGCGCCGGCGGCTGCGCCATCGTGAATCCCATCGAGCCCCCGGTGTTGACCATGGACCTGGCAAAACCGGCGGGGCCCTACCGCCCCGGAGTGCAGAAGATCGAAGTGCCCGCCTACCGGCGTTATGTGGACGATTTCGTGGAGCTTGCCGCCGCCGTGCGCGGCGAAACCGCCCTGCGGGTCACCCTGGAAGAAGACCTCGCGGTACACGAGACGCTGCTGCGTTCGAGCGGTATGTGGCGGGGATAGGGGACTCTACTCCTCGTCCTTCTCTTACGCCGCCGCTACGCCCGTGCCACCGCTCCCTCGCGATCCCGGCGCGGAATTAACTTCAGCCGGCTGATCCCCGCAAACACTGCGGAGCTATACTGGCGCCATGGCTCCCTCCAATTCGGACCGCCTGGTGGAAGCCCTGCGCCGGCTCAAACCGCACGATCACCTCTGCTCCATCTACGAGGACCCCCAGGAGCACTTCGCTGTGGCCGTTCCCTTCATCCGCATCGGTCTGGAGAGGCACGAGAAATGTCTCTACATAACCGAGACGGCGTACCTCGACACGGTCGCGGAGGCGCTGCGTGACGGCGGTGTGGACGTGGGCGCCGCCACCGAATCCGGCGCGCTCGTGCTGACCACCAAGGACCAGACCTACATGCGGAACGGACGGTTCGATCCGGACTGGATGTTCACCTTCTGGCAGCAGGCCGCCGAGGACGCGGCGCGCGAGGGGTTCTCCTCGCTGCGTGCCACGGGGGAGACGGAATGGGTGGTGCGCGGCGGTCCCGGCATGGAGCGCTGGATGGAATATGAGAGCCGTCTCACGCGCGCGCTTACCGGAAGCAACGCCTGCGCGCTCTGCCAGTATAATCGCCGCCTGTTTCCACCCGAGCTGATGCTCGACATCATCCGGACCCATCCGATAGTGATTTACCGCGACACGGTTTGCGAGAACTTCTACTTCGTCCCTCCCGAGGAGTTTCTCCATGCCGGCCGGACCGGGCGCGAGGTCGAGCGGATGCTGAACAACATTCGCGAGCGCGAGCGCCTGGACACCGAGATCCGCCGGGCGCACGTCGAGTTGGAGGAGCGCGTGCAACACCGCACCCTCCAGTTGCGGGGCAGCGAGGAGCGCGTGCGGCATCAGAACGCCGTGCTGGAAGGCATCAACCGCATATTGCGCGAAGCGCTCACCTGCGACACGGAAGAAGAACTCGGCCGAAAGTGCCTGGCCGTCGCCGAATCGGTGACCCAGAGCAGATTCGGATTCATCGCGGAGGTCAACGAACAAGGCCGGCTCGACGGCATCGCCATCAGCGACCCCGGCTGGGATGCGTGCCGGATGGATATCGAACCGGGCCGCAAGGCGCCCCAGGGGTTCGCGATTCACGGCATCTACGGGCGGGTGCTGATCGACGGCAAAGGTTTCTACACCAACGATCCGCGGTCGCACCCCGATCGCATTGGCGTGCCGGCAGGGCATCCGGCGCTCACGTCCTTCCTGGGTGTGCCTCTGGTGCACGACGGCAAAATCATCGGCATGATCGCCGTGGGCAACCGGGAGGGCGGGTACCGCGATCAGGACCTGGAAGCCTTGACGTCCATGGCGCTCTCCGTGGTCCAGGTCTTCATGCGCAAACGGGCCGAGCGTTCCCTTCGCGAGGGCCAGGAGCGGTTGCGGGAGGCGCAGAAGATGGAGAGCATCGGTGTGCTGGCCGGCGGCATCGCCCACGACTTCAACAATCTTCTGGTGGGCATCATCGGAAACGCCAGCCTCGCCCAGGAAATGCTGCCCGCCGGCGCTCCCTCCGACCTGCTCGATCGCGTGATCGAAAGCGGAGAGCAGGCGGCGCACCTCACACGCCAATTGCTCGCCTACGCCGGCAAGGGCCAGTTCGTGCGCGAGCCGGTGGACCTTTCGGCGCTGGTGGAGAAGGCCCGGGCGCTGGTGCAAAGCTGCGTCTCGAAGAGAATCGCCTTCCACACCCGCCTCGAGGACAACCTCCCGGAGATCGTGACGGACCGGACGCAGATGCAGCAGGTCCTCATGAACCTGGTTCTGAACGCAAACGAGGCCATAGGCAACAACGCCGGCGACATCTCGGTGGCGACGGGAATGACCTCGCTCGGCGAAAGCGAGGCGCGGGCGCTGGCGAGTTGGGAGGTGCGCCCCGGCCCTTACGTCTTTCTCGAAGTCCGGGACAGCGGTTGCGGGATGGACGAGGCGACCCAGGCGCGGGCGTTCGAGCCGTTCTTTACGACAAAGTTCCAGGGACGGGGACTCGGGCTCGCCGCCACCGCCGGTATTGTGCGCGCGCACCATGGCGCGGTAAAGATCGCCAGCGCGCCGGGCCGCGGCACTTCGGTGGTGATCCTGCTGCCCGCTCCGGCCTCGGCGGAAGCCGCGGCCCCGCGGGACCACGGGACCGCGACGGTGCTGTTGGTGGATGACGAAAAGGTCGTCCGCGATATGGCCAAAGCGTCGCTCGAACGGATCGGCTACCGCGTTCTGGCGGCCGAGGACGGGCGCGGCGCGATCACCGCGTTTGCGCGCGAGGCCGATCGCATCGCGCTGGTGATCCTGGACCTCAGCATGCCCGGGCTCGGCGGCGAGGAAACCCTGAGTGAGATCCGGCGCTTGAAGCCCGATGCCGCCGTGGTCCTCTCCAGCGGTTATAACGAGGCGCAGGTGATGACCTCGTTCGTGGGGCGCGGCGTCTCCGGGTTCCTTCAGAAGCCCTACACGAGCCACACGCTTGCAAAGACGGTGGCCGCCCTGTTGAAGTAGTCGCATGCTGAAGACCTGGGCCGCGCTGGCGTGGCTCGCGGCCGCGCCGCACAATCCCGTTTTGCCGGGCGACTACCCGGATCCGTCGGTGATCCGCGTGGGCGGCGATTACTGGGCCACCGCAACCACCTCCGGGTGGGCTCCCATCTTCCCGATCCTGCACTCCACGGATCTGTTGCACTGGACTACGGCCGGCGCGGTGTTCGCGGACCGTCCCGCGTGGTCTGAAGGCAGCTACTGGGCGCCGGAGATTTCCGCTCGCGGCACGCGCTATTTCGTCTACTACACGGCCCGGAAGAAAGGCGGGCCGCTGTGCGTGGCCGTGGCCACGGCGGATGCGCCCGCGGGTCCGTACACCGACCGCGGCCCGCTGGTGTGCCAGGAAGCCGGCTCCATCGACGCTTTCCCGGTAACCGGCGAGGACGGCCGCGACTACCTGGTGTGGAAGGAAGACGGCAACAGCCGCAAGTTGCCTACGCCTCTGTGGATTCAGCCGCTGAGCGCGGACGGCGCGAAACTGGTGGGCGAACGCCGCGAGCTGTTGCGCAACGACGCGCCCTGGGAAGGTCCCGTGGTGGAGGGCCCTGATATTGTGCGGCGCAACGGGTGGTTCTACCTCTTCTATTCGGGCTCCCGCTGCTGCGGGGCGGGCTGCGATTACGCGCTCGGCGTGGCGCGCGCCCGGCGGCTCCTGGGACCGTGGGAGAAGTACCCGCGCAACCCGATCCTTTCCGGCAACGCAACCTGGAAGTGCCCCGGACACGGCACCCTGGTGGAACGCCGGGACGGGCGCACGTTCCTGCTCTACCACGCCTACGACGCGAAGCAGGGCGTCTTCACCGGCCGCCAGGGTCTGCTCGACGAAGTGATCTGGGATGCCTCGGGCTGGCCCTCGATCAACGCCGGCGCCGGTCCGGGCGGGCGGCGCGCATCCCTGCCGGAGGTTGGGGACGATTGGTCCTGGCCGGCGGCCAGGAAGCCCCGCTTCCACATCGAAAACGGCCGGCTGTCGCTGATCGCCGGCGAGGGCGCCGCGCCCGTGCAGGCGGTGCTCGCACGGCGCGTGGCCGCCCTGGACTACCAGGCAACGGTCGCGGTTGACGCTGCCGCCGAAGGCGCCGTCGCCGGGCTGGCGGCCTACGGCGACTCGAACAACTGGACCGGCATCTTCGCGTCGCGCGAGGGCCTGCGGCTGTGGCGGAAACGCAAAGGCGAGGCGCGCCAGCTTGCCTTCCTTCCCCTGGCCGCGGAGAGTTTGCATCTCCGCCTGGAAGTGCGCGGCGGCAGCCGGCAGCGATTCTCCTACAGCCGCGACGGCGCGGCCTGGACCGCCGTCCCGCGCGAGCCGGAGCCCTGGGACCTGGCGGTGCGCGTCGCCCTGACCGCCGGAGGCGCGCCCGGCGCCGCAGCCCGCTTCGAAGCGTTCACCCTCCGTCAGGGCTTCACGGGGCGAAGGATTTCGATGTCCCTGAACACCACCTCGCCTCCGGTCGTCTTGAGTTCTCCCGGTTTCACCACGTTCGTCTGTACATCAGCCGTCTTGATGCCGTTCAAGTGCACGACGACTCGTGGACCGTGCGCGGAAATCGCCAGCTCATTCCAGTCGCCGGGTTTGTAGTACAGCTTGACGCCGATCGGGTCGGGTTTCGAGAGTTGCCGCCCCGCGGCATCGTACAGAGAACCGTCGCTCGCGACCCGCAAGCCGGAGCGGAAGAAGACATTGCCGTCGCCCTTGTCGCCCTTGAACTTCATGCGCACCGTGAAATCCGCCATCTTCACGTTTTTAGCCAGCGGCTGCCAGGTGTGCTCGCCCAAATCCTGGACGCGAATGTTGCGCCAGCGGACCTGGGTCAAGCGCTGCGGCTTGAACCCGTGTACTTGCAGCCCGATGAAGCCGGATTGATCGGACGGGTCTACCAGATCGGCACAGAGAATGCCGTTGACCCAGGATTTGATGGAATCTCCCACGGCCACAATCCGGTATTTATTCCATTCTTCATCCTTAAAGGCTTTGCCTGCGCTGCCGTCTCCGGGGATCAAATTAAGCCAGCCGCGGCCCCCTTCGTCGAAGATAGAGCCCGACGCGGTGATCTTGTTGGCGATTTCGATTTGATAGCCGTGGACCCGGCCCGCCGGGTGAACCCTCTTCCACCACTGGCCGTCCCGCCACACAAAAACTGTCGTTGCGGTCTTGTAAGTGTGGCTTCGTATCTGGACCCCCGAGTTGAGGTCGCCATCCACCTGGACTTCAAACTCGAGGATGAGATCGCCATAGGGCTTCTTCGTGCAGAGGAACGAACTCGGGTTCGCGGACACGGCGGTGCCGACGATCATTCCATTCTCAGCCGTGAACTTGGCCTTGCCTTCCAACTGCTCCCATCCATCCAGGGTGCGGCCGTCGAAGATCGGCGTCAGCCTCTCGGCCTGGTTCGCAAGGGATGCGGCCGAAATGCCGATCAAGAGGAGTGTCACTCGCATGGGATGATTCTACTCCCGCATTCAAAGCGCCGAGCCCCCTAATGCGACGCCTTATACCAGGGGTTCAAACGCGGCATGGGAGCGTTCACCGACGCCAGCCAAACATGTAAGCGCCGTCAGGGGACATCGATTGAGGCGGGATGCTCACGCCTCCGCTTCCACAGCCTGTAACGTCTCGCGCGCGAAAGCCAGGTTTCGGCTTAAGTCGCTCTCCTTGTTGCCGGATGGAGCCGATGTCTCAAAATTGAGGTAACCCCTGTATCCCGAGTCGCGGACAGCGCGGAAGCATTCCCTGAAGTCAACCTTCCCTTCGCCCATGTACTCCTTGTCCTTTATATGGATCTGGCAGATGCGTTTGCCTCCGAGCCAGCGGATCTCCTTCGGCGCGTCGAATCCTCCGCCGTTCGTGGCGTTGCCCACATCGTAGTAGACTTTCAACGCGTGCGAGCCGACGCGGTCCATGATCCAGGCGTTGTCTTCCGCGGAAATGATATCCTCGAGGCCGAGTTGGATGTCCGCCGCTTCGGCGGCCCCCACGTGCTCCTTCAGGATATCGGCAACGCGCCCCATCTCGCCGCGGCCGGCTGGCTTACCCTTGCCAAACAACGGCAACAGCAGAACGCCGGCTTGCATCGCGCGCGCGATGGCAATGCCTTCCGGGAGGAACGCGGGTGCGGCCGGGTCGTCCTTCAAGGGGTGCGTGTGAAATATATCGAGCACGACCCCGGCGATCGCGAGCCGGTTCGCGCGCGCCGCCTTTAGATATTGTGCCCGCAGAGCCGCGTCGGCAAGCGGCATCTTGCCCTCCACCAACACTCTCCCGATATTCAGTTCGACTCCGGCGAGCCCAACTCGCCGCGCCACGTCGAACATCTCCACCGTGGGCTTTGCGGCCAGCGAGCTCTGCATGGCGCCAAACCGCACAGGCAATTTCCCTGCCGCCGTGGCGCGCATTGCGCTTGTCAGCGCCGCGGCGCCGGTGAGTTTCAAACAATCTCTTCGAGTGATCATGATTGCATCCAGAGCAGTTCAGCCGCCCGTACACCAGAGTGACCAGTCTGTTTATATCACACCGGGAGCCGGATCGCCTTCCTTCGAACCAAGGCGGCAGGCCGGGGCCAGTCACTCGACTTCGAGATCCAGAAATACCCTATGTCCTTGATAACGCTGAATTTCATGGCGTATTCGCCGCCGTCGCCCCGGCCCTTGAAATCGTATCGAAACATAAGATAGACTGCCCTCCAGTGTGTCCAGCGAAACGGTCAGCCGAAGGCGGATGCTCAGGGGAATCGCCGGTTTGGCTGCGGCGCCCGCAATACTCCGCGCGCAACGGCGGAAGCCGAACATCCTTATAATCCTGGCCGACGATTTGGGATACGGAGATCTCTCGTCTTGGGGCAGCCGCGATTTAAGGACGCCTAATGTGGATGCTCTGGCCGCTTCGGGCGTTCGTTTCGACCGGTTTTATGCGAACTCGCCAGTGTGCTCGCCGACCCGCGCCGCTCTGTTGACAGGCCGCTATCCGGATGTCGCGGGCGTGCCCGGGGTCATCCGCACAGAGCGCGCGAACAGTTGGGGTTATCTATCCGCAAACGCCGAGTTGCTGCCAAAACCATTGCGCGGCATCGGCTATCATTCGGCGATCGTGGGAAAGTGGCATCTCGGACTGGAGGCGCCGAACCTCCCCAACCTGCGCGGCTTCGATCATTTCTCCGGATTCCTCGGCGACATGATGGACGATTATTATCACCATCGCCGCCGCGGACGGAACTACATGCGGCTGAACGACAGCGAGATCGACCCGCAGGGCCATGCTACGGATGTGTTCACCGGCTGGGCTGTTGAGTACTTGCAATCCAGAAAAGGCCGGGATCAGCCGTTCTTGCTCTATCTGGCGTACAATGCGCCGCACGCGCCGGTTCAGCCTCCGCAGGACTGGCTGGAGCGGGTGAAGAGGCGTGAGCCGGGCATCGGCGAGAAACGGGCAAAACTCGTTGCCCTCATCGAGCATATGGACGCGGGCGTCGGCCGCGTAATGGATGCATTGAAGGCCAACGGACACTTTGAGAACACACTGGTCGTGTTCGTGAGCGATAACGGAGGCGACTTGGGATCGGGAGCCGCTTGCGGGCCTCTGCGCGGAGGTAAGGGCCAGATGTACGAAGGCGGAATCCGCGTGCCGATGTGCGCCGCGTGGCCGGGGCGCATCGCGCCAAAATCGAAGTCCGGGCGCGTGGGGCTGACGATGGATCTTTTCACCACGGTCTGCGAAGCGGCAGGCGCCAGGCCGCCGGAAGGCGTCGATGGCGTATCGCTGCTGGCCGATATGGTGGGCGAAGCGCAGCGCCCGCCGAAGCGCGACCTGGTGTGGGTGCGGCGTGAAGGCAATATGATGTATGCCGGGCGTGAGTTCTATGCGCTCAGACGTGGCGATTGGAAACTGCTCCAGAACACGGCGTTTCAAGCGTACGAACTCTACAACCTCGCCGACGACCCGGAAGAAAAGCACGACCTTGCCAAAGCGGAGCCGAAGGTATACCGCGAACTGGTCGCCGCGCTGATGTTGCATGTGCAGCGCGCGGGCCGCACGCCATGGCAACGGCCGTCATGAGACCGGCGCTCAGTCGTGGCCCTTTTGGCCGCTGCCGGAACGTGATTGCACACGAACGAGAAGGCTGACAAGGGAGGATCACCAATGCCATTAACGTCTGGGGAGAAACGCGCTGCCGTGGATCAGGCTTTGGCGAGCAGAACGTTTAGCCGTGCTCACAGTCTCCGGGCGTTTCTCCGCTACATCTGCGAGATGGAAATCGAAGGCCGTGGTCTCGAACTCATCGAGCACAGGATTGGGGTGGAAGCACTCGGCCGTCCCCAGGACTATTCGACCGGTGAGGACTCGACAGTCCGGAGCCAGGCCCATGCGCTCAGGAGGAAACTGGATGAGCTGTACCAGAAGGAGTGTCCCGAGGCGGAGGTCCGGATCGAACTAGGCAGGGGCTCGTACCGTCCGCAATTCGTTAGGAACGTACCCGCGGTCCAGCCTGTTGCAGTGCGGCCGGAGCGCCGGTGGCCGGCCCCATTCAGGTTCCGGCTCCCGGTTTTTGCGGGCGGCCTCGTCCTGGGCAGCCTCCTCACCGCAGCCTTTACAGCCGCTCTGGTCCGCTGGTCGCCGGGCACATCCGGCGACATCCCCCGGCACATGAAAGACGCTTGGGGGGCCCTCCTGAACGGAGGCGCGAGTGCGGTTATCTGTATCGGCACGCCGGTGAACCTTTGGGTACGAGATCTTGGCGAGACCCTGCCTCCTTACCCGGCCAACCTGCTTTCGATGCCCGGCTGGCCGAGCGTGGCCAGGTATTATGAACATACTTTCGGACCTCAGTCCTTGAGGAAGCTGTATTTGCAGCCGCATCGGAACGCCGTCCACTTCGGGGACGTCGCGGCTGCCGCCGTAGTGGTCCGTGCGCTTGCCCGCGCGGGCGTTCCTGTTGAAATCTTGCCGGAACGTAACCTTGCCGGCGCCACGACCCGTAACAGCGATCTGATTCTATTGGGAAAACCCGAGTTCAGCCCTACCATGCGATCGATTCTGAAGTGGGGCGTGCTGAATATAGCTGTGGCCGGCGAGACCGGTGACTATGTGATCGTCCAGAATCGCGGCGATGGCGCGGAGACCGTCATCGCCACTCCCAAGCGCGATCCGGCCCGCTCTGAACGAGAGGAATACGGACTGATCACTGTAATGCCCGGTGGCGGCAACGGCAATGGACGGCGGACCGTCGCCTTTACCGGGATCGGTTCAGGGGGGTGGGGAGCGGCTGAGTTCTTCTGTTCCTCACGCGGCTTGGAGGACCTCAATAAGAGCTTTCGGGCCGAGGGACGAACGCGTTGGCCCCAGGCCTACCAGGTGCTGGTGCGCGTCACCGCCAAAGACGGCCGCCCCTCCGCAATTCGATACGTCACCCACAGCGTTCTTGACAAGGACGAGCCGTGGCTGCCCGCCGGGCAAGCACGACGCCAGACCGCGTCGTACGCATGGACTGTTGCGAAACGTTAAAGCATAGGTTTTTACATTGTTTTTGCTTGAACGTGACCTGTTACGTCCCTACCATCTCAGTTGGTATGAGGAGACCGTCCTATGCGTAATGGGGTGTCGAGGAGATCCTTCCTGAGCCGGTCCGTCTCAGTGGGCACCGGAACTTCCGCTTTCACTCTCATTCGACCCGAGCTTGTGCGAGGCGCCGGGAAGGAAAAGCTCAAAGCCGGCCTGATCGGCGTCGGCGGGCGCGGACGGCAGGCCGTCGTCGACCTCCTCACCGGCACGGAAAATGTCGAGGTGGTTGCGCTCGGCGACCTCTTCGAAGACAAATTAGAGAGCAATCTTGCCTGGATGCGCGACGCATCTGCGCACCCCAGGATCCAGGACCGGCTCAAGGTGGATGCCGAGCACCGCTTCACCGGATTCGATGCTTATAAGAAGGTCATCGCTTCCGGTGTCGACATCGTGATGCTTTGTACCCCCCCGGTATACCGCCCCATTCACTTTGAGGCCGCCGTCGAGGCGAACAAGCATGTATTCTGCGAAAAACCGTTCGGCACGGATCCTGTGGGGGTGCGGCGCTTCATGGCGGCCGCGCGGAAATCCGAGCAGAAGAAGCTCACGGTGATGGCTGGTGCGCAGCGCCGTTCCAATCCGGCATACATCGAAACTGTCCGCAAGATCCACGACGGCGCGATTGGCGATATCGTCGCCGCTTACGCCCAGTGGATCGGCGGACCGGTGATCAAGGAAAAGGACCGCAATCCTAAGTGGGGCGACACAACGTGGCAGCACCGGAATTGGTACGCGTATGCGTGGATCTGTGGCGACCAGATAGTGGAGCAGCATCTCCACAATATCGACGCCATCAACTGGGTCATGGGCGCGCACCCGGACCGGGTGGTTGCCAGTGGCGGCGCGGCCTGGCGGCCCAGGGAACCAGCGTACGGCAACATCTACGACCACATTTACGCGGATTTCACCTATCCCAATGGCGCCCACCTGTCTAGCCACTGCCGCCAGTACCCCGCAGGATGCTATGGGAACATCGGCGAGCGCCGGGGAGAACGCACCGGCGAAAATGTGGTGGGCACCAAGGGCCGCAGCAACTGCCGGGATCTGGCCGGTGACGTGAAACGGCAGTTTACCCCTTATGTGCAGGAACACATCGAGATGGTGCGCAGCATCCGTGGCGAGGGTCCTTACATCAATCTCGCTATGGCCGTGGCTGAAAGCACCATGACCTGTATCATGGGGCGCGAGTCGGCATATTCCGGCCTCGAGATTACCTGGGACATGATCATGAAGTCTCAACTCGATCTGTTGCCCAAGGTGCTGAGCTACGATGCCAAACTGGAGGTGCCGCCCCTGCCCGTTCCGGGTGTTTATAAGTTCATTTAGCTTTGCCGGGCGGTAAATCAGCGGGTGGCGTTCCGGGCCGGGGCCACACAGTAGGAGTTTCTTTGGTGAGCCAAGGAGGAGCTATGAGTTTTCGCCATCCGCCTGGCGCGGCGCTCTTCTTGCTACTCGCGCTGCCGCAGGTTATTCCGTTGATCGCTCAGGACCCGCGGGGAAAAATCCTCGGCCGGGTATCCGATGCCTCTGGCGCCGTCATTCCGGGTGTCCGAGTCAGAGCCGCCAATACCGCTACCAATGTCGCATTCTCGGCCACAACCAACGAACTCGGAAACTATGAGATTCCTTACCTGCTGGGCGGAACCTACGTTGTTAGCGCCGAGATACAGGGCTTTAAGAAGTACGTAAGCGAAGGCATCGAATTGAGAGTGGGTGACCGGTTGACGGTCGACATTGCGCTCGAATTGGGCGCCATGGCCGAAACCGTTACAGTCTCTGGCGGGGCGCCGCTGCTCGAAACCAACACCGCCTCGCTTGGACAGGTGGTGGACGCCCGCCGCATCACTGAACTTCCGCTAATGGGCGCCAACGCTCTAAGCCTCATGGTCTTGGCCCCGGGAGCGCTCTCCTTCAACCGGCCTAACCACCCCACTGAACCCGCCGCGGTCGAAACCGTTTCTAACATCTCCGTCGGCGGTACCCCGGTCAGAAACAGCGAGTTCACCATGGATGGAACTCCCACCATGTGGGGGCGCAACGTGGCCTTCGTGCCCCCCGCGGATATGGTCGCCGAGTTCAAGGTGCAGACTTCAAGCTATGACGCCAGCGCGGGGAGAACGATCGCCGGCGTGATCAACATGGTCTTGCGCTCCGGCACCAACAAGCTCCACGGCGCCCTGGCCGAACGTCACACGAACAACGCTTTGGTGGGCATGGGTTTCTTTCAGCGGCGCTTTCTCTATGACCCCTCCACGGGGCCCGTTACCCCCGAAAAGAAGAAGCTGGTATCACCGCAATTGATCGACAATCAGTACTCCGCGGTCTTCAGCGGCCCGGTCGTGCTTCCCAAGGTTTACGACGGCCGCAATCGGAGCTTCTGGATCTTTGGCTTCGACGGCTTGCGGCGTTTGGCTGTGAAGGCGACCAACTACAGTTGGACTGTTCCCACCTTGGCCCAGCGAACGGGCGACTTTTCGGCCCTGCTGGCGCTCGGCTCCCGGTATCAGATTTACGACCCCAAGACGATAGCAGCGGCGCCGGGCGGCAGGTTCAGCCGCCAACCATTGCCCGGCAACGTGATTCCCGGCAGCCGGTTGGATGCCACGGCCAGGGGCCTGCTGAAATATTGGTCGGCTCCAAACGCGACAGGCACCTCAGACGGCCGCAATAACTTCTTCAAGCCGGGCGGCACCGGAGAAGAATACTCTTCCGATATCGTCCGTTTCGATCACAATTTCAGCGATCGGCATCGAATCTTCGGCCGGTACAATCAGTCACACATGTTGTGGACCGTCGCGCCCGTGCTCAACGACGACGTGTCCACAGGCTGGCTGCGCCATCGCTATAACAAAGGCTTCGGCCTGGACGACGTCTACATCTTCAGCCCTCGTTTGCTGCTGAACCTCCGTTACGGTCTCTCGCGTTTTATCGTTACCTTCCGCCCCAACGGGCAAGGATTCGACCTCGCTGCCGCCGGCTTCTCAAGGGCGTTGGCGGACGCCATCAACCCGGAGGCCAGGGCCTTTCCTCAGATCGCCGTCGATCAGTATACGACCCTTGGAGATAGCGCCGCTGCCAGCGGGGCCTTTAAGTCCGCGGCTTACACGAACTACCACACCGCGTCCGCGGAATTCACAAGAACCCATGCCAACCACAGCATTCGATTCGGCGGGGAGGTTCGTTTTTATCAGGAGAACGCCTCCCAATTCGACTACGAGACGCCGCGGATCGAATTCAGCTCGACGTGGACCAGAGGTCCACTCGACAATTCACCTGCGGCTCCCATCGGGCAAGGGCTGGCCTCATTTCTGCTGGGGATTCCAACGGGCGGGCGGGCGGATGTCAACGCCTCGCTCGCCGAGCAGTCCACGTACTATTCGGCCTTCGTACAGGACGACTGGAAGATCACGCCGCGCCTGACGATCAACCTGGGGGTCCGTTATGAGTACGAGGGTCCTCTGACAGAACGGTACAACAGGAGTATTCGGGGCTTTGATTTTGCCGCGGCCAGTCCGCTGGACGCGCGAGTCCGCGCCAATTATGCCAGGCAGCCCATTGCCGAGCGCCCCGTGGACCAGTTTCGTCTCCTGGGCGGGCTGACGTTCGCCGGCGTCGCTGGCCAGCCTCGCACGCTCTGGAACGCGGACAAGAACAACTTCTCCCCGCGAGTGGGCCTGGCCTATTCCCTTACCCGCACCACCGTGGTGCGCGCCGGCTACGGCGTCTTTTTTGGCCCGCTCGGCAGCGACCGCGACGCGGTCAACCAGGGCGGGTTCACGCAAACCACGGACCTCAACCCAAGTAGGGATAACGGCTTGAGCTTCGCAGCATCCCTGTCGAATCCGTTTCCTGATGGCATCCAACAGCCGCTCGGCGCGGCGGCGGGATTGCTGACCTCGGTGGGCCAGAATGTGTCCTTCTTTAACGCCCGCTCGCTCAATCCATACATACAACGCTGGAGCTTCGGGATTCAACAGAAACTCCCGTACCAGGCGGTTATCGAAGTGTCTTATGTTGGCAACCGGGGGAATAAGCTGGCGGCAACTCGTCAACTCAATCCCGTTCCTGCGGAGTATCTGAGCACGCAACCGGTTCGCGACCAACCAGTGATCGACCGGCTCTCCGCGCAGGTCGCCAACCCCTTTTATCCGCTGCTTCCAGGCACCGGTCTTTCCGGGACAACCGTGGCGCGCTCCCAACTCTTGAAACCTTATCCGCACTTCACCGGCATAAACACCGATGAACCGGTCGGGTTTTCCTGGTACCACTCCCTGCTGGCTCGTGTGGAAAGACGCTTCGTCAAAGGGTTCACCGTCCAAGGTAGTTACACTTGGTCAAAGTTTATGCAGGCCAACAGTTATCTCAACGCCACGGATGCCGCGCTCCAGCACGTGATCGCGGGCGACGATCGAACCCATATGTTGGCCGTTAGCGGAGTCTGGGAGCTCCCCTTTGGGCGGGGCCGAAAGTGGGGTTCCGGATTAGGGGGCGTCTCAGAACACGTCCTGGGGGGCTGGCAGGTTCAAGGGGTGTACCAGGCTCAGAGTGGCGCTCCTATCGGCTTCGGCAACGTGATCTATTATGGGAATCTAAGAGACATCGCCTTGCCGTCCGATCAGCGTACCGCGGACCGATGGTTCAACACAGACGGTTTTGAGCGTGCTCCGGCAAAGCAACTGGCTTCCAACATCCGCACCTTCAGCAGCCGCCTGTCGGGTGTTCGCGCTCATGGACTGAACAATTTCGATCTCTCGGCCCTCAAGAACTTCCGCATCGCCGAACGGGTGAAACTTCAGTTTCGTTCGGAGTTCATGAACGCCATGAATCATACCGACTTCGCCGCGCCGAACACCACCGTGACCAGCACGCTGTTTGGACGAATCGACGACGCGCGTGGATTTCCGCGCAAGATACACTTCGCCCTGAAGCTGCTGTTTTGAGGAGATCAATATGAAAAGAGTCCTGCTGATTCTCGCGTTGACGGCCTCTTCGGTTCCTGGAGCAGACAGCGACTACAACGGACGCTGGGACATCACCGTGGGTGGAAAGCTCCGGGGGAAGGCGCTCTGGCAGGAGTTCGACAAGATGGGCGCCGATCAACGCGGATTGGTCTGGTGGCTGGAAATAGAAGGCGCCGGCTCGCCCCACCCGAAAGGCCGGTTCGTCAGCGCCTATCAGGGCCGTGTCAATGTGATTGAGCGGATTGCGGTCCTCGACGGCGAATTGAACTTCGGCTTTGTGCGCAAAAACGGACGGCTCCTCTACAAGGCCCGGATCATCCAGGGTAAGCTGGAAGGCACTTTTCAAATAGAAGGCCAGGACCGTCCGCCGGTGCAGTGGACCGGAGTCCGGGCGCCTGTCATCAACGAGAAAGATGACGGTACGTGGCGTCAGGGAGAACGGATTACGTTGTTCAATGGAAAAGATTTTTCGGGCTGGCGGCCGACGATGTCGGATAAGCCGGCAGGTTGGGAGATCAAAGACGGCACGTTGGTCCTGACCGGGAGGGGGGGCGAGAATAGTCTGGTCTCGGACCAGAAATTCTGGAACTTCGAACTGCACATTGAATTCAAGCTGGGGCCCAAGACCAATAGCGGGATCGGCCTGCGCGCACGCTATGAAGTGCAGATTCTGCAAGATTTTGGAAGGCCGCCGGGACCGCACGGCAACGGCGCCGTTTACGGATTTATCGCGCCGGCCGTGAATGCTAGCAAGCCGGCCGGAGAGTGGCAGACCTACGACATCCGTCTCGTCGGACGCCAGGTGACCGTCGTTCTCAATGGCAAGACCATTATCGACAAACAGGAAATTGAGGGCCTGACCGCCTTGGCCGTGGATGCAAATGAAGGGCAGCCCGGGCCTATCCTCCTGCAAAGTGCGAGCGGCCCAGTGGCGTTTCGCAATATCGTTCTGACGACATTGGTGAAGTAGAGAATTGCGGTGCAATAGGCAGGAGACCCCGCAACGCTACTTCGGTCCTACCCTCGGACCAGGTAGGCTTCGTCCTTACAAAGCCCGCGGAGCAGGGCCCGCCCTGCCGCGACTTGCGCAGGCTGGTCTTTGGCGATGTTCCTGGTTTCGCCGGGATCCGCCTGCAAGTCGATCAGCATTTCGCGCACCGGACCGCCGTCCCAGTTGGCGATGCGGTCCGGACAGATGCCGCACCCGGCCGTGTGCTTTCCGTTCCGGCCCGCGAAGTACTTCCAGCGCCCGGTGTGCGCCAGCCGCGCGAGGTGGTTCTCCACCATGACGCAGTCGCGCCACGAAGCGGCTTTCCCGCCTTCTGCCAGCGCGCGCACGCTGCGGCCCTCGAGCGCCGCCGGCTTGCGGATGCCGGCAAAATCGCACAGCGTCGGGATGAGGTCCAGGCCGTTGGAGACCAAGTGCTCCCGGTCCACGTGGCCGCCCCGGGTCACGCCTTTCCAGCTCACGATGAAGGGGACGTGAATCGCCTCCTCGTAGAGCACCTCCTTATGTTCCAGCCGGTGGGAGGCGTCCTGGTCGCCGTGATCGCTGGTCAACACCACCAGCGTGTCGTTCTCCCGCCCGCTCTCGCGCAGGGCATCGAGGACCGCGCCTATCTCGCGGTCCACCTGTTCGGTGAGCCGCGCATAGGCCCAGCGGTGCATGCGCCAGTCGCGGTCCGTCCATGACTTGCGCACGTATTTCTGGAACTCGCGCTTGTCGATCATGAAGGCGCTCAGCTCGTCGCGCGCGGGCTCGAGGTTGGCGGGCAGCGGCGGGCAGTGGCGTGCGAAGAATTCGGCTTCGGAGACGCCGGCGGGCGTGCGAAGGGCTTCCCCGAGGTACTTCTCCGGCAACATCCTCCCCTTCCCGGCGATCTCGCGCGGCTTGCCTCCGGCCTTGGCGAACGCGCTGATCGCCATGAAGCAGATGTCGTGCGGGTTGATGAGCGAGGTCACCATCAGGAACGGCCGGTCGTGCTTCTGGCGCAGGAAATCGGCGCACGTGCCGGCAAGTTCACCGCGCTGGTCCCTGCTGATCACGTCGAAGCCGTACGCTTCGATGGCCTCGCGCCTGCCTTCGGGACCGGGCAAGTGCACCTTCCCGCCGTACACGGTCTGGTAGCCGCCTTCGCGGAAAACATTGCCGAGTGAAGTCTTCAGGATGGCGTCCGGCACGGGTTTCGAGCCGTCCTCGTTGCACTCGATGCCGATCGCCGACGGCATGCGGCCGGTCATCAGGCCGAAGCGCGAGGGCAAGCAAACGGGGTTGGTCACATAGGCGCGTTCGAAGCGGACGCCGGTGCGGGCCAGGCTGTCCATGTTCGGGGTCTTCACGTGAGGGTTGCCGGCGCAGCTCAGCATGCCCGCGTGCTGCTGGTCGGTGAGGATGACGAGAATGTTGGGCCGCGCCGCGCGGGGCGCCGCTGCCGCCGCCGCGGTCGCCAGGAACTGCCGTCGTGTATGCACCATGATGGGTTACATAGTAACAGCGTGAGACGATGGTTAGACACCGAGGGGTTCGTGGAGGCAGCGAAGTCGTGGGCTCTACCGTAGCCGCAGCTCGGCCTGCCCCGCCGGACCCGAGTACAGCAGGCGCAGGTCGCGGATGTCCTTCACCTTTCCGCGGTATGGAAAATAGACGTAGCCGGCCACCGCCGAGCTGGTCTCGCCTTCGGGCAGCGCGGCGGAGACGGCTACCTCCTCCGCGGTGGGCTCGGGCGCCTTGGTGCGCTCCGCCTCCGGAGCCCTCGGCGCCGGCGGCAGAGGGCTGCGGGCGCGCGGGTCGCCGGGAAAACGCTCCACCGGCGAGGGACGCCCCAGGATGACGCCCGCGTTCCCGATGCCGCCGTAGGCCTCCAACTTGCGGCGGCGCTCCCAGTCCGGATACTTCAGCGACGCCGCCACCATCCCCGGCGTTTGCGCGTAGACCAGTTGTTTCTTCCCGTTCACCTTCAGGGTGAACTGCTGCGTGGAAACCATCAGCGGCTCGCCTTTCGCGGGGTAGACCGCAATTTCGACCACCAGGTGCGCCTCGGTGACGAAGAACTGCCGGCCGTCGGAAAAACTGTGCACGGTGAAATCGGCCCCCAACGCGGCTTTCCCCGGACGCGCGTGTACCGGATAGTCCTCCGGCTTCTGTTTCGGCTCTCCGGCCCAGGCGCAGCACGCGGCCAGCGCGAACAAGACCGCCCTCATCGACTTCACCCTACCCCTGACGCGGCGGCGGCGCAACCGGGTACAATCGGAATCCGGCAGGATCGAGATCGGATTTCAGACCGGCGCCTTCAGCCTCGAGAGGTTGGTTGAAAAAGCCTTGGTGGCGCAGGCGGTTTCGCCTGCGTGCTCCTATGTGCCGAAGCCGCCCCGCGGGCGGTAGCCGGGCCGCGCGCGCACCCGGTATTTCTTCCCCACGTCGCTGGTGATCTCCACCTGGATGCGCCGGAACCCCTCGTTGGGGTTCGGAGCCGGGTAGTAAGTCACCGTATACGAATTGCCGAGATCTTCCCGGATGTTCTCGAAGGCCTCCACCTGCTTCTGCCAGGTCTTGGCCCAGTAGGCCTTGCCGCCGGTGCGCGAGGCGATGCGGCGGAAGACGCCGCTCGAGATGGCGTCCTTGTTCACCTCGTTGGTGGAAATGACGTAGATCGGGATGCCCTCGTCCTCCGCCACGGCGCGCACGTCGTCCGGCGCCACCATGCTGGCGTTATCGGGACCGTTGGAGAACACGATGACCACTTTGCGCCCGGGCACCTTGGCGGCGTCCCGCAACGTGAGCAGCAAGGCGTTGTAGAGCGCCGTATCGTCGCCGGCGACGGCCTTGCGCAGGCCGTTGATGGCTTCGTTGCGCTCGCGGGTGAGCGGCGCCGCCCGGGAGAGATTGCGGCTGAACGTGTACACCGCAATCGAGTCCGCCCGGTCCAGTCCGCGTATGAAGTCCGCGATGGCGTCTTCGGCGTACACGAAGCCGCGATACATGAAGTTGCTGGTGTCGAACAGCACGAACACGTTGGTGCCCACGAACGCGTCCGGCCGGTCGATGGCGGGCGCCGCCCCCGCGCCGGCGCCGGCGCCCGCCGCCTCGATCAGCGGCCTGGTGCTGCCGTCCTCCAGTACCGCCATGGGCGGCTTCGCCCCCTCCGTGAAGGTGGAGAGCTTCTGTAGAATGCCGTCTTCAAGCACCCGCAGATCGGACGGCTTCAGGCCGGTGATGTAGCGGTTGCGGCTGTCGGTGACAGCGAAGCTGAGCACCACCATGTCCACCTTCACACGGAAGACGGGCCGCTGTCCCTCCTGCGCCAGCACCACTCCGCCTCCGGCGGCCATGCCTAAGAATCCTCGCCTGGTTATCATCGTCACACCCCAAGATGCCCGCGCCGCTATTGCAGCGACGCCTTTTGTTCCGCGGCCTGTGACCGCGCCCTCGCCCTCACGTCCCGGCCCACCAGCCGCAACGAGCGCAGCACCGCCGGCCAGTCTTCCAGGTGCGAGGCGAAAATGCGTTCCACGAGCTTCTGCGTCCACTCCGGAATGCGCACGTTGAGCTGCGCCGGAGGCACATGCATCTCGTCCGCCAGTTCCGCCCAGTATAGTGTATTGGATTCCCAGCTCTCGGCCATGATGCGGCTGGAGTAACCCATCAGGGTCGGGAAGGTCCGCAGGTTCAGAAGCTCGGTACGGTAAGAATTCGCCAGTGTCGGCTTGGGCGTGCCGAAGGCGCGGGAAATGGCCTGGTAATTCGCTTCCGAAGGCGATTCCGCGGCGATGCGCCGGATCTCCGCCAGGCACGGCCCCACCGTTTCCTTCTGCGCCGCGGCCATCTCCCGCGCGATGTGGAACAGTTCCGAGGGAGTCACCCGATCGACCGCGGCCCGCACCTCGCCGTTGCCCAGCATCGCTTCGACCTGGGCCACGCGCGCCGGCGTCGCCTGGCCGGAAAGCGACTCCATCACCGCGCGGCGGAGCCCCGCGTCGAGCGCCGATTCGGCCAGAAGTTCCTGCGCATACCGCAGGTGCAGAGCGAGCCAGTGCATCTGCTGCGGTTTTACGTTCCACCAGCGCGGGATCTTGGCGCTCAGGATCATCTGCGGCACCAGGTCGCCCCAGATCAGGGCTTGCGTCTGCGCGGGGACCAGGAAGTTCTGCTCGGCTTCCGCCAGCGCATAGGGCAGCCCGGCGAGCGAACCGACCAGCCGGCCGCCGCCGTTCGAGGGCCAGCCGGTTCCGAACAATTCGGTGCCCCGCCAGGTCTGGTTCGTGCCCTGGACCCCGATGAAATCGTGGCTGCGCACAAACAGAGAATTGGTGTACAGGATCTGCGCGCCCGGCGGCGCATAGTGGGCGTAGTTCAGCGCCACCACCGTGTCCCGCAGGATGGGCGTCAACAGGCCGCGCGCATCCCTCAGCCTTTCGGCATTCCCCGCCGCCCTCTCGATCACCGCGCGCAGGTTAAGTTTCCTCTGATTTTCGATGTGCCGCTCGGTCCAGTAGCCGAACGCCATGGCGTTCTTCTCCGCCCCGGTCAGGGAACTGCGCGGCAACTGGATCTCCGAAATCCGGGAGCTGAGCCGGTTGATCAGCGCGGTGTTCAGCTTCTCTCCGCGCGAGAGGCTCTCCATGTGATCGGCCAGCTCAAACAGCGTGTTCAGCGAGATGATGCGCTGCGCCTCCAGAACGCGCACCATCTCCTGGACCATCTGGGTATGGGCTTCGTCGCCCGCCTCCACCGAGCCCACCAGCATGTCGATCAGGCGGTCCTGCGGCGAGCCGGTCTTGGCGCCCGTGGCGGCAAGCAGCGCCTTGATCCCGTTGCGCCCCGCGTCAAACACGTCCACGTCGCCGCGCACCGCCGCAAACGGCGTAAGCACACTCGTGAAAGCGGCTTCGGTCTGCGCCGGCGCCAGCGAACCCTGACGCGCCAGGATCTGCCAGATGCCGACCAGGCCCTGGAGCATGCCGGCGGTGTTGGCGCGCAACATGGTGTCGCGGATCTTGCCCACCGCGTCCGCCGTATCGAGGAATTGCACGATGGCCTTGTCCGAGAGCGCCGGCGCGTCGTTGAACATCGCGTACTGCTGCCCGTATTGCCGGTACTGCCGCGCAAGGCGGTCCACCGTTGTCGGTTCCAGCGGCGCGGCGCGGTAGCGGTCCACATCGCTCAGCGACATGAAAATCTTGAGCGGCTCGTTGTCCACGGCCTTGCGGCAAAGCGCGAATAGCGCCTCCACCACGTCGTCGGCGTCCCTCCACGTGCTTGCGGACCGGGTCAGCTTGCCGTCGTACTTGCCGTGCGGATGCTTGATGAACAGGTTGCGCCACACGTCGATTCCCCCCGGGATGTGCGGCTTGCCGTCCGGCGTAATGCGCAGCCGGGTGGTGAGGAGCATGATGTCCGCATTGGAGCGGAACACGGGCCTGGCCGGCCCGGGGCTGGTGACCTTCCCCCGCAGCGCCCCGTAAAACCGCTTCAGGCGCGCCGGGTCGCCGAGGTAGGCGTGGACGGGACCGCGCACGCGGGCCAGCGCGTCGTAGTAACTCGCCATCCAGCCGTCGTCGCGCATCAGCAGGCGCTCGAAAAACTGCGGCCCCTGGTCGGGCGAGACCCCCGTCAATTCGCCCCAGACCAGGGCTTCCCTGGCGCCGCCCGGCACCACGGCTTTGCCGGCCCGGATCTGGAACATGGAACCGAAGAAGTCCAGCACGTGCGCAAACGCCTTCAGCCGCTGCATCGGCACCGCCTTGCGCAGCGCCGCCGCGGTCTCCGCGTCCAGCTTGCTCATGCCCAGGTACAGGCGGCACAGCGACGGATCGGAAAGAAACGCGTCGATGAACTCGCCGCCCGCCTTCTCCTTCGGCGGAAGCCAGTAGTCCACACCCACCAGAACGGGGATCTCCGACGGTTTGAAGTCGTAGCGGAACGGACGGTTGGCGCGCAACGCCTGCTCCAGTTCCGGAATCGGAAACCCGGAATCCGTGGTGAGAAACGCCCGCGTGGCGTTGACGGTTTCCAGCACCAGCTCGCTGCCGCAGCCTCCGCGCATCCGGAAACCCAGGATGCGCAGCAGTTCCCCGGCCTTGGGCGACTCGCACGTCTCTACCACGATCACCTTATCGGGGCCGGCGAGCTTCTCCAGCTCCCTCGCCTGCGACAGATAACGGTGCACCAGCTTCAAGTATTCGGTTTGCTCCAGTGCGTCGTTACTGTGGGAGGCCTGGTAGCCGTTCGTGACCACGTTGCGCGCCAGCGCAGGCAGTACCTCTTCGGGCACCGCCTCGCTCGAAATCGCCGCCATGCGCGCGAACGAGCGCAGCGGCCCGGGAATGTGCGTGATCTCGGATTCCGGCCGGCTGCGCGCCGCGTCGGCGACCTTCACCTCCCTGCCGCTTGCCTGGCGATAGGCCTCCAGGCTCCGCTCCGCCGCGGCACGGTCGCCCTCTAGCAGGTCCAGGGCCGCCAGCCGGCGCGCTACCTCGGCCCGCCGCGCGCTGTCCCCGGACGCGGTTAACACCTGCAAAAGATTGCGATAGGCAGCGCGGCACGCCGGGTCGCCGTACCGGTCCAGGAATTCGGCGTACTCCGCCTGCGCGGTCGCATCGCCCGGCGCGCTTCGCGCTGCCTGCGCCAAAAGATCTCGCGCCGCTTGGGGATCGCCGGACTTCTCCAACTGCCGGGCCCGTTCCAGGGTAGTGCTGGCGTGCAGCGAACAAATACCGAAAACGAGTGCAAGGATTGCCGAGCTCGCCTTCATCTGGGACACTCCGTCTGGTCAATCACTCTACCATGTCCGGTGCGCCCGCGGACACGAGAAACAGTACTTTGGGGTGCACCGGTGGCGCCCGGCATTGCCCGGTGTCACTAAGTTCACAATTTGTGCGAACGAGCACGCATCGACCGTAATACGCGTTGAAGCCTTCTTCACAAACCGGATAATCAGATTGGGAAATACGAACCTGGGAAGTTGGAACATCGCGCCACAAACGAAAAGGCCGCCCGCGCGAGGAGCGAGCGTCACGTTGGCACGCATGTAATTGATCTGGAGCGTGTTACCGGACCGCGAACGCAAGGGAGCGGTGAGCAGACGGGAAACCTTTGCAGTTTTGAACAGGGAGGTTTGATACATGCCCGAAGAGACTCTCACGGTTATCGACAACCGGACCGAGAAGACTTACACGCTGCCTCTTCTTCACGGCAACATCCGCGCCATGGACCTGAGGCAGATTAAGAAAGATGCCGACGATTTCGGGGTCATGAGCTATGACCCGGCGTTCATGAACACGGCGTCGTGCCGCAGCACGATTACTTTCATCGACGGCGACCGCGGCATCCTGCGCTACAGGGGATACCCGATCGAGGCGCTCGCCGAGAACTGCTCGTTCCTGGAGGTCGCCTACCTGCTTCTCAACGGCGAGCTGCCGCTCGAGGCGGAACTCAAGGAATGGGTGCAGAAGGTGACATTGCACACCATGCTGCACGAGAACATCAAGAAGTTCATGGACGGGTTCCACTACGATGCCCACCCCATGGGGATGCTGGCGAGCACCCTCGCGGCGCTTTCTACCTTCTACCCCGAGGCGCGCAACATCCATAACCGCGCCAACCGGAACATGCAGATTCTGCGGCTGGTCGCCAAAGTGCCGACCATCGCCGCCTACGCCTACCGCCACAGCCTCGGTTTGCCCTACGTGTACCCGGACAACTCCCTGACGTATACCGAGAATTTCATGAACATGCTCTGGAAGATGGCGGAGTTGAAGTATATGCCGAACCCGGTGCTGGCGCGGGCCCTGGACGTGCTGTTCATCCTGCACGCCGACCACGAGCAGAATTGCAGCGCCAACGCGATGCGGTCGATCGGAAGCTCCTACGCCGATCCCTACCTGACCGCCGCGGGCGCGGCGGCCGCGCTCTCCGGACCGCTGCACGGCGGCGCCAACGAAGAAGTGCTCAAAATGCTCGACGAGATCGGCTCGGTGGATAACATCCCCGCTTACATCGAGCAGGTCAAGGCGGGCAAGTTCCGCCTGATGGGCTTCGGACACCGCATTTACAAGAATTACGATCCGCGCGCCCGCATCATCAAGCAGACCGCCGATTCCGTGTTCGCGGTGACGGGGCGCAATCCCAAGCTCGAGATCGCGCTCGAGCTCGAGAAGATCGCCCTCAGCGACGAGTACTTCATCAAGCGCAAACTGTACCCCAACGTGGATTTCTACTCCGGCATCATCTACCAGGCCATGGGGTTCACGCCGGATATGTTCACGGTGCTGTTCGCCATCCCCCGCACAGTGGGGTGGCTGGCGCAATGGCAGGAACTGCTGGAAGATCCCGAGCAGAAGATCGCGCGGCCGCGGCAGATGTACCTCGGCCACGGCCACCGCGATTTCGTTCCGGTGGCGCAACGGGCCGCCAAGGCGGAAGTGAAGGTCGCGCAGGCGTGACCGCCGCGTGCTGAGCCCGGATGCCGCCGGCCTGTATTGCGAAGACGGCGGCTTTCACATCGATCCGTGGGGCGCGGCGCCGCGCGCGATGATCACGCACGCCCACGCGGACCACGCCTCGCCCGGATCGGGATCTTACTTGTGTGCCCGCGTCCGGAGCCGCCTTGCTGCGCGCCGCCGCGGATACCGTGGAAACCGTACGCGCGCTTCTTCCCTGTTAAGCTACACTGGCCGTGAAACCCTCCATGCAGACCACGACTCTTCCCCGCACAGACCTCCGGGTTTCGCGCGTGTGCTTCGGCACTATGACTTTTGGCGGCCAGGTCGACGAGCCTGCCGCGGCGCGCATTTTCGGCCGCTGTCTCGATGCCGGCATCAATTTCTTCGACACCGCCAACGTCTACGCCCAAGGCGCTTCCGAGGAGATTGTGGGCCGGCTGATGCGCGGCCGCCGAGATCGCATCGTGCTCGCCAGCAAGGTGCGCGGCAAGACCGCCCAAGAGTGCGGGCTCTCTCCCGCCGCCATGCGCAAAGCCCTGGATAACTCCCTGCGCCGTCTGAACACGGACTACCTCGACCTCTACTATCTCCACATGCCCGACCCCGAAGCGCCGATCGAGGACACCCTTGCCACCATGGAGGAGTTCGTCCGCGCCGGCAAGGTGCGGTATCCGGCGAGCTCCAATTACGCCGGGTGGCAGGTCTGCCGCATGTTGTGGCTGGCGGATCGCAACGGATGGAAGCCCGCCGCGGTGACCCAGCCGATGTACAACCTGCTGGCGCGCGGCATCGAGCAAGAATACCTGCCCATGTGCCGCGAACTCGGCGTGGCCACGGTGGTGTACAACCCGCTCGCGGGCGGCATGCTGACCGGCAAACAGCCGCGCGAGGCGCCGCTCGCCGGCACGCGCTTCGAAAACAACGACCTGTACCTGGGCCGCTACTGGCACCCCGCGCAGTTCGACGCCGTGGACCGGCTGCGCGAGGTCGCGGCGGCCGCGGGCCGCTCCATGGTCAGCCTCGCGCTCAACTGGCTGCTGCACCACACCCCGGTCGATGGCGTCATCTTGGGCGCGTCGCGCCTGGAACAGCTCGAGGAGAACCTGCGCGCTCTCGAAGACGGCGCCCTGCCCGCCGAGGCGATCCAGGCGTGCGACCGCGTGTGGGAAGGACTGCGCGGCGTCACGCCGAAATATAATCGGTAGATCATGCCCATCACCAGACGCGACGCTCTGCGGCTGCTCCCGGCCGGTGCGCTCGGCGGTGTGTTGCACGCCCAGGCGCGCCGTCCCAACATCATCATGATCTACGCCGACGACCTCGGCTGGGGAGACGTCGGCTTCAACGGCCGCAAAACGTGGGAAACGCCGAACCTCGACCGCCTCGCCGCCGAGGGCACGCGCTTCACGCGCTGGTACTCGGGTGCGGTGGTGTGCGCGCCGTCTCGCGGCTGCCTTTTGACGGGCAAGTACACCATCCACAACGGCCTTAGAACCAACGGCAACGATCTGCCCGCCTCCGAGGTCACCATCGCCGAAGCGCTGAAGGGCTTGGGCTACTCCACCGCGCTGGTGGGCAAGTGGCATCGTGGGCGCCTGCCGGACGGCGGTTTCACCCATCCGCTCGACCAGGGCTTCGATCAGACCTTCGGGTTCCTGGAAGCCCGCCACGCGTGGGAACATTTTCCCAAGTACTTGTACCGCGGGCGCGAACGCGAGAACGTGAGCGGCTACACCGCCGACCTCTTCTCGGACGAGGCCATCAAGTACATCGAAGCGAAACGCGCGCAGCCGTTCTTCCTTTACCTGGCGTACATCGAGTCGCACTTCCACGTGGAGGCGCCGGAAGAGGAGGTGGCGCGCTACAAGGGCAAGTTCCGCGAGAAGGACCCGGCCGCCCCCACCAACGCGCGTTACGCGGCCATGATCCACCGCATGGATAAGGGCATCGGGCGCGTGATGGCGGCGCTCGACCGCGCGGGCCTGGCGCGGAATACCCTGGTGGTGTTCTCGAGCGACCAGGGCGCCACGTTCGAAACCGGCAACAAGGGCGCGTCGAACTATCACGACAGCAACCACCCGTTCCGCGGCCAGAAGCGCAGCCTGGAAGAGGGCGGCATTCGCGTGCCGGGAGTCGTGCGCTGGCCCGGGCGCGTGCCGGCCGAAAAGGTTTCGAATGAAGTCATCCACATGACCGATGTGCTGCCGACTTTCCTGGCCGCCGCGGGCGGCGCACCGGACCCGGCATGGAAAGTGGATGGAGCCGACATGCTCGACGTGTGGACGGGAAAATCCCGCGCGCCCGAGCGGACCCTCTTTTGGGAGTGGAACAGCGGCGGCCACGACATGCTCGCCGCCATGCGCGGCGATTTCAAGCTGCTGGTGATAAACGGCGGGCGTTTTCTCTACAACGTGGCCGAAGATCCCGGCGAGCGCCGGGACCTCTCGGCGGAATACCCGGAGATGCACGAGCGTCTGGACGCCGAATTGAAAGCGTGGATCGCTACCGCGGTGAAGCGGTAGCTACCGGCCCAGCCACTTTTCCAGAATCTCGATCTGCCGCTCGGCCTTTTCGGCAAAGCTCTTCGCCGATGCCGCGTCGCCCGCATTGAGCGCGGCGGCCGCGCCTTCCAGGAAGCTCCCCATCAGGGATGAGGCTTCCACCATGTCGCGCCGCGTGCCCAACCCCGAGGCCGCCTGGCTGCGCTGGATGTTCTGCATGCTGCTGCGAACGGCGCCCGCGCGCGCCGTGAGCATCACCACCTGCTCGCGGATCTGCTGCAACTCGGCGCGGCGCGTGTCCGGCGCCGGAGCGGGAGCGGCAGCCGCAGCCGGAGCTTGTTGCTGCTGTTGCTGCACGGGAGCGGCGGCCGGCGGCGGGGCGGCTTGCTGCGGCGCCGGCTGCGTAGACTGCGCCGGCGCGGGCTGCACGTTGCCGCGCGCCGGAACGGAGCGCGGCTGCTGCTTCGCCGCCGCGGGCGGAGTCACCGCCGGCGGCGTTGCCGTCTGCGCCGGCGGCGTCGCGGCGGGCGCGGGCTGCTGCACCGGCGCCTGCACCGGCTCCGGCGCCGTCTGCAACGGAGCTTGAACTTCCTGCTTCGACGGTTCCACCGGGCTGGTGCCCGCGCTGGTCTGGCGCCACGGGCCGAACTGGATCACTCCAATCACCACCAGCGCCGTGGCCAGCGCACCCGCGGCGATCCACAGCCCGCGCCGGCTGCGCGGCCGGACCTCCCCCTCAGCGGGCTGCTGCGGGGGCTGAATCTGTGCGGCGACCGCCGCCATCGGCGCGGCCGCCGGCGCGGCGGGCTGCGCCGCAACCACGTTCACCAGCGCGTTGCGGAAAGCCTTGGCGGTCTGGAAACGCTTGTCCGGCTCCTTGGCCACGGCCAGCAGGATGATGTCGTTCAACGCCTGCGGCACGTTGGGATCCACCGTCACCGGCGGCACCGGGGTCTGCTCCAGGTGCGCGGCCATAATGGCGAACTGGCTGTCTCCGTCGAAGGGACGCTTGCCGGTCACCAGCTCGTAGAGCGAGACGCCCACCGAGTACAGGTCGCTGCGCGCATCCAGGTCCGCCGCGCCCTTGATCTGCTCCGGCGACATGTAGTAGAGCGATCCCATGGTGGTGCCCGTCATCGTGAGCCGCCGGTCGGATGCGGCCTTGGCGATGCCGAAGTCCATCAGCTTCACCGTGCCGCCGGGCGTCAACATCATGTTGGCGGGCTTGATGTCCCGGTGGATCACGCCGCGCTCGTGCGCGTAGGACAGCGCCGAGAGCACCTGCGCAATGTAGTTCACGGCCTCGGGGACGGGCAGCGGCCCCCTCTTCAAGCGCTCCTCCAGCGTGACGCCCTCCACGAACTCCATGAGCATCAGCAACTGGTTCTCCACGCGCAGCGCGGTGTGCAGCGCGGCGATGTTGGGATGCTCCAGGCTGGCCTGCACCTTGATCTCGCGCACGAATCGGTCCCCCAGCTCGGCCGCTCCCGCCAGGTCCGGCAGAAGCACCTTCATCGCCTCAATGCGGTCGGAGATGATGTTCCGGACCTTGTAAACCTTGCCCATGCCGCCGGCGCCCAGCATGCCGACGATCTGATAGTCCCCGACGGTGTTGCCGATTTCCAGTGCCATGGCGGCTCCTTTACTGGTTCTTGACCGTGTCGCCCACCTTCGGCGCCGTACCGCCGGAGAACTTGCCCACGGCGGACTGCTCGTCCACTTCCGTGACGGTCATCTCCCCGAGCTTGTCCTCCACGCGCCGCAGGATCTTGCCGCTGGCGGGGTCGCGCACCTCGCGCACCTTGCGCGAGACGATCAGCTTATCGCCCACCTTCACGCCCGCCCTGCTGCCGACGTTGATGATAATGGTGCCGTCCGGCGACGCATCCGCGACCAGGCCGTCAATGGCGATGGCGCGGGTGGGCAGCGCCGTGGCGCGCGAGTTCAGTTGCGCCGCAATCGCGTTGACCGCTTTATGCGTCGCTTCGCCCAACACCGTATCGGCGAAGTTGGAGCTGCGCATGTCCACCGCGCCACCGGCACGGGTGCCGGAAGCGCCGCCGGCCCCGAGCAGGCCCGTGCCGCTGCGGCTGGAATCGCCCTTGCCCGTCACGCTGGCCAGGATCTCGGCGGTTTCCGTGTTGATCATGCGCGCGGTGATCGCCACCACCGCCGTCGCCTGGCTGCGGCGCACGCCGCCGATGCCGAAACGCCCGGTCACGCCCCCCAGCGCGCCCCCGCCCAGATTGGTGCTCTTGTCGTCGCGGCCGAACTGCGTGATGCTGCCCATGATCACCGCGTCCACCCCGAGCACCTTGCCGATGCGCGCCGCGGTCGACGCGTCCACACGGTCGCTGTTGGCGAAATTCTGCTCGGCCAGAATCTTGTCAATGGCCTTGCGCTCGATGACGGAATACGCGCCGCCATTGACCAGCTTGTCCACGAGGATGTCCGAAATCCCTTTTCCGATGTCCTGGTTCGTGCCGAAAATGGCCGAAACGCCGCTCTGAACGGTGGCGTAATCGAAGTTCAGCACCGCTACCCGCTTCTTCTGCTGCGCCCCCGCGGCCGCCGCCAGCGCCAGCGCAAACGCGATAATCTTCACCGGTCGAGTCATACGTCCCCTTCCGCTCATCTCACCCCAAACATAGTTGAGCGCGTTTGTAGAGTCAACCCGGCGGCGGTTCGCGTCAATAGCGCAACGTACCCGATCGGGGAGGTTCGGCGGGGTCCGGGAGGTACAGCGTCTTGCAGTTTTCACAGCGGTAAATCTCGGCGCCGGCGCCAAATTGCTGCTTTACCTCGTCGCCGAAAAAGTACCAGCGTTTCAAATGCCCGGCGCAGAGCTTGCCCTTCTCGTCCTTTTCGTCACAGGAACGCATGCGCGGAAAGCGGCGCTTTACCTTCGTGCCGCCGCTGAGCGTGGTGACAAGTTCGGAAGGCTGCTTGGGGCTCGGCATGATTGAAGTTTGAGTATAACTCGCCGCAATGCGGACGGAATCGGACCCGAATATCTATTGACTTGCCGGTTACGGCCGGTTAAGATGATTCTCCAGGCGGCTCACAGCCCGTTCCCGCTCAAGTTCCCGCACTTGAATCCCAGCGCCACTTCCCTGCTGGGAGCCGCCTGTGCATCCATGAAAAATACCGCGATTCTTCTGATCGACTGCCCGGACCGGAAAGGGCTTGTGGCGGCTATCTCGGGTTTTCTCTATTCCCACGGCGCCAACATACTGCACGCCGACCAGCACCAGGATAACGGCCTGGGCCTGTTTTTTATGCGCGTGGAATGGGACCTGGAAGGTTTCGATCTCGACGCCCCCGCCGTGCGCCGCGAGTTTGCGCCGGTCGCGGAGCGCTTCCGCATGCGCTGGCGCCTGGAGTACTCCGCGGCGCGTCCCCGCGTGGCGATTTTTGTCTCGCGGCACCTCCACTGCCTGCTCGACCTGCTCTACCGGCATCACAACTCCGAGCTTGCCTGCGAGATACCCCTGGTGATCGGAAATCACCCGGACGCGCGGCCGCTGGCCGAATTTTACGGCATTCCCTTTCATCACGTGCCCGTCGCGGCCGGCGGCAAGGCGGAAGCCGAAGCCGCGCAGTTGAGGCTGCTGGAATCCCACGGCGTCGATCTGATCGTGCTGGCGCGTTACATGCAGGTGTTGTCCCCGGATTTCGTCGCCCGCTATCCGGAGCGCATCATCAACGTGCACCATTCGTTCCTGCCGGCGTTCAGCGGCGCCCGCCCCTATCATGCCGCCTTCCAGCGCGGCGTTAAAATCATCGGCGCCACCAGCCACTACGTCACCGACGTGCTCGACGACGGGCCGATTATCGAGCAGGACGTGGTCCGGGTGTCGCATCGCGACCAGTTGGAGGACCTCATACAGAAGGGGCGCGACCTGGAGCGCGTGGTCCTGTCCCGCGCCCTCCGGTGGCGCCTCGAACACCGCATCCTGTGCTACGGCAACAAAACCGTGGTGTTCGACTGAAGAATCCGCCGCCCGCGCCATACAATTGAGTAGAGTGGCCGGAATGCGGCAGACCATCATCGCTGTGCTCGCGCAGTTCCCGATCCTGACGCTCTTCGTGGTGGTGGCCCTGGGCTTCTTTCTCGGCCGCGTGAATTTCTTCGGGTTCCGCCTGGGCGTGGCCGGGGTCCTGTTCGCCGGGCTCGCGGTGGGCTCGCTTGGGACAGAGTTGGCGCTGCCCGGCCTGATCTCCACCCTCGGTCTTATCATTTTCATTTACACCATCGGCATACAGTCCGGGCCCAGTTTCGTCAACCCGTTCAGCCGCGGCGGGTGCCGCGATAACGTCTATGCCATCTCGGTGCTGGCGCTGGGCGCGGCGCTCGCCGCGGCGCTTGCCCGGGCGGCCGGTATTTCTGGGCCGGACATCGCCGGCCTGTTCTGCGGCGGGCTGACCAACGCGCCCGCGCTGGCCGCCGCCCAGGAAGTCCTGCGGCAGTCCGGTCTGACGCACGGCCTTGGGGCGCGCGCGGCCCAGGCCGCCGCGGACCGGCCGGTCATCGGCTTCGGCATCGCCTACCCCTTCGGCGTGGTGGGGGTGATGCTGAGCTTCCATATCGCGCGCAAGCTGTGGAACGTGCGCATGGAGCGCCCCCCGCAGCCGAGCGAGATCCTGGTGCGCGATTTCGTGGTGAAAAATCCCGGAGTTGCGGGCCAGAAGATCGCCGACATACAGCGCCTGCACGCCACCCTCGGGTTCGTCATCAGCCGCATCCGGCACGAGGGCCAGACCGGCATCGCCACGCCGGAGACGGAACTCCACATGGGCGACATCGTGGTGGCGGTGGGCGACGAGGAAGCCTTGCAGCGCGCCCGGCACATCTTCGGCGAGCATACGGAGGTGCGGCTGGAACTGGACCGCAACGAGCTCGATTACCGCCGCTTCTTCGTCTCGAATTCCAGGGTCGTCGGGCGGCGCATCCGCGAATTGGATCTGTACGACCGCCTGAACGCCGTGATCACGCGCGTGCGCCGCGGCGACGTGGACCTGGTGCCCAGCCCCGAGACGCGTCTGGAATACGGCGATTTCGCCCGCGTGCTGACTTACCGCGGCAACTTCGACCAGGTGGCCGCGTACTTCGGCGATTCCATTCGCGGCACGGCGGAGACGAATTTCGGCTCGGTCGGCCTCGGAATGGCCCTGGGCGTGATCCTCGGGATGATCCCCATCCCTCTGCCGGGGACTACGGTGCGGCTGGGACTGGCGGGAGGACCCCTGCTGGCCGCGCTGGCCCTCGGAAGACTCGAGCGCACCGGCCCCGTCACCTGGACCATGCCCACCAGCGCTAACCTCACGCTGCGCCAGATCGGCCTCATCCTGTTTCAGGCAGGCGTGGGCACCCGCGCGGGCGTGGGCTTCGTGGAAACCATCCGCCACACCGGCTTCGAAATGCTGCTGGTGGGCGCGGCCATAACTTTGGCGGTGGCCTGGGCCGCGCTCTTCGCCGGCCACAAACTGCTCAAACTGCCTTTCGACGCCGTCATGGGCCTGACCTCCGCCATCCACACCGAGCCCGCCAGCCTGAGCTACGCCGCCACCGCCGCCAACTCCGACGTCCCGCAGACCTCGTACGCCAGAATATTCCCCGTCTGCACCGTGGCGAAAATCGTGCTGGCGCAGTTGCTGGTGGCCCTGCCCGGCTGATAGCCTTGTACCCATGCCGCAGGCAATCACCCGCAGATCCCTGTTTCAGGTGGCGGCCGGGGCGCCGCTGGCGGCCGCGTTTTCGGGCCGCTCCGTGGTCTCGCTGGTGCGCGGGGAGGACCGCCGCAAGAACGTCTACAACGCGCTCGTGGCCATCGACGACCAGATCCGCCCCGCGCTCCGCCGCAAGCGTTACGTGCTGCTCAAGGCGAACTGCGTGGCGGTGAAGAACCAGCTCGGCTCCACCCACGCCGACGCGCTCCGCGGCATCCTGGACTACCTGGCGCCCCGCTTCAAAGGCCCCGTCGTGATCGCGGATTCCTCCAGAGACAACACCCGCGACGCCTTCGACAATTTCCTTTACAATCGCGTGGTCTCCGAGTACAAGCGCGTGTCGCTGGCCGACTTCAACGAAGAGGAAGGCTTCGAGACGCACCAGATCGTGGACCGCAACATGCACCTGGTGGAAGTGCGGCTGGCCAGGCGCATGTTCGACCCCGAGGCGTTCATCCTGGGCTCGGCCATCCTCAAGAGCCACGATTACGCCGTGGCCACGCTCTCGGTGAAGAACCTGACCATGTCCGCGCCGCTGCACAGCCGCGCGGGCGCGGCGGAGAAGTTTCACGACAAGTTCCGCTATCACGCGGGCTACCGGCAGATGCACGTGAACCTACTGCTCACCGCGCGCCGCATGCGCCCCTTCTGGGGCGCCACCGTGATCGACGGTTACGAGGGCATGGAAGGCAACGGGCCGCTGAACGGGACGCCGGTGCCTTCACGGCTGGCCATCGCTTCCACCGACATGGTGGCCGCGGACCGCGTGGGGATCGAGACCATGGGCATCGACCCCGCCTGGCCCGGGTATCTCAATTACTGCTGGCGCGCCGGGTTGGGCCAGTTCGACCTGGCCAAGATCGACCTGCGCGGCGGCGTGGCGATCGAGAGCGTGCGGCGCAAGTACCAGCTTCACCGCGCCATCGAAAAACAGTTAGAGTGGATGCGCCCGCTGGCGTAGCGCTTTCCAGCGGTCGCGGATCTCCTGGATCTGCCGCGTGTGAGTTTCCGCGTGGCGCGTGCAGCCTTCCAGCAACTGCGCCAGCGTCACCCGTCCCGCCTCGGTGTGGTTGCCCGCGCGCTCGTACGCCGCTTCCGGCTGCGATTTGAGCAGCTCGTAATTCTCCGCGCGCAGCCGCCGGAACGTCTCGATCGCATTCTTCAGCTTGCGCTCCGCGTAGCCGAGGCGCGCCGCCCAAGCGTCCTGGTTGTAAGCGATAAGCGTGGGATCGTCTTCCGCGATGACCTGGCGCAGCCGGTGACCCGCGACCAGTTCACCGTCGGCCAGGTGCGCCGCGATCTGGCGGATGCTCCACTTGCCCGGCTCCGGTTGATACGCCTCTTCCTCCGGCTTCACGCCCGTCAGCACCGCGGCCAGCAGTTCCGGCGCTCGCCGGTACCGTTCCAGCAGTTCCGCGATTTGCGCCATACCGCCCGCTATTATAGCGGTATGGTGCGAAGACTCGGGCTGGCGTGCGCGGCGCGGCGGCCGTGCTGGCCGCTTCCGTGACGGAGTTCTCCCATTTCGGTTTCGGCGGCGAAGCGCCCATCCTGATCCGCACGCGGGGCGGCTTGCGCCCGCTGCCGGGCGGCGCTCTCGCGGCCGGCGCGGACCCCTACACCTGCCGCTCGGCCGAGGCCTGGTGATGGAGACCCTCTTCGACGAGCCCGGTGCATTCGAGCGCGACCGGCTCGCCGCCGCCGTGCGCCGCCTGGCCGCGAACCGCATCTACATCGGCGCCAGTTCCTGGAAATACGAGGGCTGGCTCGGGCAGGTCTATTCGCGCTCGCGCTACCTGGCGCGCGGGCGCTTTTCGCCGCGCGTCTTCGAGCAGCACTGCCTGGCCGAATACGCCGAGACCTTCCCCACGGTGTGCGGCGATTTCAGCTTTTACCAGTTCCCCAGCGGCGATTACTGGCGCCGGCTGTTCGCCCAGGTGCCCTCGGGCTTTCGCTTCGCCTTCAAGGTCCCGGAGCAGATCACCTGCAAGGTTTTCCCCGCGCACGCGCGCTACGGCTCGCAGGCGGGCGCGGAAAACGAGGCTTTCCTAGATGCCGCGGCGTTCCGCGAGATGTTCGCGCGGCCTCTGCTGCCGTACGTGGACAAAACCGCGCTGTTGATCTTCGAGTTCGGCGCGTTTTCGAAGAAGTCGTTCGAGGAACCCGCGCAGTTTCTGGAAAGGCTCGCGCCGTTCTTAGGGGAGCTGCCGCCGGAGTTCCTCTACGCGGTCGAGGTGCGCAATCCGGAGTACCTCTGCCCGGATTATTTCGGCCTCCTGCGCGGGCGCGGCGTGGCGCACGTCTACAACGCCTGGACGCGGATGCCGGATCTCAAAGCGCAGATCGCCATTCCGGAATCCGTCACCGCGGAACACGTGGTGTGCCGCGCGCTGCTGCGGCGCGGCCGCAGCTACGAAGAGGCCGTGGCGAAATTCGCGCCGTACCGCGAGGTGCGGGATCCCAACCCCGGCGCGCGCGACGCCATGCGCATCCTCATCAACCGCGCGCGCGAAAAGAACCACGTCGCCTTTCTCTTCGTCAACAACCGCCTGGAGGGCAACGCGCCGCAGACCATTCTGGCCGTGGCCGATTGAGTTCGCCAGCTACAATGTTAGGGTGGAAAGGGCGCCCAGGCTGCATGTTAATTTCTCCTGGACGCTCATTGGAAATGTCATCTACGGCGCGAGCCAGTGGGCCATTCTGAGCCTGCTGGCGAAGCGCGGCGGCGCGCAAATGCTCGGCGAGTATACTTTCGCGGCGGCTGTTGCCGGGCCGGTGAGCATGCTCTCCCATCTGAACCTCCGGGCGGTGCTCGCCACCGACGCCGCCCGCCGCCACCCCTTCGGCGACTATCTCGCCGTGCGGCTGGTTACGGCGGCCGCCGCGCTGGCCGCCATCGCCGCGCTGGGCGGGGCGTCGGGACGCTTCGGCGTGACGCTGCTGCTGGGCGCCGCGCTGGCCGCGGAGAACGTCAGCGACATCTATTACGGCGCCTTGCAGCGCAGGGAGCGCATGGACGCGATTGCGCGGTCTCTGATCGCGCGCTCCGCGGTCTCCGTGGCCGCCCTGGGAGCGGCTCTCGTAGCGGCGAACAGCCTGGCCGCGGCCGCCGGCGCCCTGGCGGCCGCGCGGCTGGCGGTCCTGGTGTTTTATGACCGTCCGGCCGGATCGAAGGGCGAAGAACTCGTTCGCACGGGTCCCGCCGCGCAATGGGAGATTTTCAAGACAGCCTTGCCGCTGGGGGTGGTGTTGATGCTCGTCTCCCTCACCACGAACCTCCCGAGGTATGCCGTGGAGCGGCATCTCGGCAGCGCCCAGCTCGGCGTGTTCGCCGCGGCGGCTTCCTTCACCGCGGTCGCCCAGACGGCCATGAACGCCCTGGGCCAGGCCGCGACGCCGCGCCTGGCGGCCCTGTTCAACGCGCCGGAGCCGGGCCCGTTTCGCCGGCTGGCGGTCCGCGTGGTGGCCGTCGCGGCGGCGCTTGGAGCGGCCGGAATCCTCGGCGCCGCGCTCCTCGGCCGCTTCCTGCTCGCCTTGCTGTACCGGCCCGAATTCGCCGCCTATCACGGCCTGCTCAACGGCATGATGGGCGCCGGGGCTCTGTTCTGCATCTCCAGCGCGCTCGGCTACGTGAACACCAGCGCGCGCGCGTTTCGCCCGCAAATGCTGCTCTATGTGTTGACGGCGGCGGTGTGCGCCGCCAGCAGCGCGTTTCTCGTGCCCGCCGTCGGGTTGGCCGGCGCTGCGGCGTCGCTGGCGCTGGCCGCTTCCGTCCAGATTGCCGGCCACCTGCTGATCCTGAGACGCTCGTTGGACCGCCATGCTTGATCGAATCGCGTGGATTCTCCTCTGCGTCTTCCTCTTCTCCGTACCGTGGGAAAAGAGCGTGCCGGTCGCCGGGCTCGGAACGCTCACCCGCGTTCTCGGCGCCCTGGCCCTGGCGGCTGGCCTGACGGCGGCGGCCTGGAACCGGACCGTCCGGCGCGCCAACCTGGTGTTGGCGCTGGCGGCCGTCTTCGTCGCGTGGTCGGCCGCCACGTGGTTCTGGAGCGTCGATCGCGCCGCCACTCTCGCCCGCGCGTGGACATTCCTCCAACTTCTCGCGATGGCCGCGCTGATCTGGAATTTATGCCGCACCCAGGCGCGCCAGCGGCAGTTGCTCGAAGCGTACCTGGGCGGCGCCGCCGTGTCGGCGGTCGCCACCATCATCAGATACTCGCTGAACCAGCAGACTTATTGGAGGCGCTACGCCGCGCCCGGCTTCGAACCCAACGACCTGGGCCTGACCCTCGCGCTCGCCATCCCCATGGCCCTCTACCTCGCGCTGCACTCGCCAGGTTGGCGCGTCTGGATGTACCGGGCGGCCGTTGTTGTGGTGATCGCCGGCGTCCTCCTCACCGCGTCGCGCACCGCGCTGATTGCCACCTTCGCCGGTTTCCTGTTCGTGGCGTTCACGTGGAGGCAAACCAACCTCGGGCAAAAGATCAGCGCCGCCGTCCTGGCGGGACTGCTCGCGCTCTCGCTGGTGAGGCTGGCGCCTTCGCCTTCGCGCCAGCGCCTGGCCACGCTGCCCGCCGAGCTCACCCACGGTACTCTGAACAAGCGCACTAGCATCTGGAAAGCGGGTCTGAAGGTGTTCAAGCGCCATCCGGTTCTGGGGATCGGCTCGGGAGCGTATCCGAAGGCCGTCGAGCCGTACCTCGCCAAAGTGCCCGGCCAGATCAACGTGGCCCACAACACGTTTCTGTCCGTGCTGGTCGAGTGCGGCGTGACCGGCTTCGCCTTCTTCGGCATCCTGCTGCTGGCCGCGGCGGTGTTCGTCTGGGCGATGGCCGGCGCGGACCGCGCGCTGTGGCTCACCATGCTCGTGGCCTGGGGCGCCGGCGTGCAGACGCTCACCTGGGAAACCCGTAAGCCCACGTGGGTCATCTTCGCGCTCATCATGACCTCATGGGCGCTCGCATTCCGCCGGGAGAAGCCGCGGTGATCCGGGTGGTGGAGGTGCTGCCCACGCTCAAGCGCGCGGGCGCGGAAACCATGGCGGTCTCGCTCGCTTCCGGCCTCGATCGCACCGTATTCGAGCCGTCCGTGGTTTCGCTGTATGGCGCCTTCCCCGGAGGTCTCGAGCCTGCTGGCGTTCCGGTGCGGCGCCTGGGAAAACGGAAGGGGTTCGATCCCCGGATGTGGCCGCGGCTGGCCCGCGTCTTTCGGGAGCTGCGTCCCGATGTCATCCACACGCACTCCTACGTGCTCCGCTATGTCCTGCCGGTGGCGGGCTCCAGGCGCGTCGTCCACACCGTTCACAACCTCGCCGAACACGACGCTGACTGGCTCGGCCGCATGATCAACCGTGCCGCATTTCGCTCCGGCGTTGCGGCGGTGGCGGTGGCCGGCGAGGTGGCGAAGTCTTTCGAAACGGCTTACGGGTTCGCACCCGCCGCCACCATCTACAACGGGATCGATACCGGCCGCTTCCACCTCCCCGCCGTGCGCCGGCCATGGCGGAACGCGAACGGCTTCGCCGCCGATGAAGTGCTGGTGGTGAGCGTCGCGCGGCTCGATCCGCAGAAGAATCCCCGGCTGCTGGCCGACGCATTCGCGCGCATCGGTGCGGGGCGGCTGCTGCTGGCCGGTGACGGCGCGCTGCGCGGTTCGCTCGAAAATCGCGAACGCGTCCATCTCCTGGGCGTGCGGTCCGACACGCCCGAACTGCTTTCGGCGTGCGATATCTTCGCGCTCGCCTCGGATTGGGAGGGGCATCCGATCGCCCTGATCGAGGCCATGGCCGCCGGATTGCCCGTGGTGGCGACCGCGGTGGGCGGCGTGCCTGAGATCGTGGGAGACGCCGGATTGCTCGTGCCCCCGCGCGACCCGGACGCCCTCGAGCGCGAGCTCCGCCGGCTCATGTCCGGCCCGGATCTCCGCGCGCGCCTGGGACGGGCCGGCCGCGAACGCGCCGAGCGCTTCAATGTGCGAGGCATGATCCGGGCCTACGAAGATCTGTTCCGGCAGGTGCGGCGGTGAGGATCGCGCTGCTCACCACCAATCTGGCCCGGGGAGGCGCGGAGACCCAGGTCTTTCAGCTTGCGTGCCGGTTGCGGAGGCGCGGCCTCGAGGTGTCCGTGGTTTCGCTGCGGCCGCCCTCGGCTTTCCAGGCCGAGCTCGAAGCAGGCGGCGTGCCGGTCTACGCCCCCGGCCTGCCCGGCATCCCCGGCGTGCTGCGGCGCCTCCAGCCTGACATCGTGCATGCGCACATGTTCCACGCCAACGTCGCGGCGCGGCTCCTGCGCCTGGCGCTTCCCTTCGAGGCGGTGATTTCGACCATCCACAGCGTGGCCGAGTCTTCGCGCCGCACCGGACGGATTCGCGGGCGCGACTTCGTGTACCGCGCGACCGACCGGCTCGCGGATGCCGTGGTTGCCGTCTCGCATGCCGCCGCCGCCCGCCATGTGGACGCGCGGGCGGTATCCGCCCGGCGCCTGCGCGTGATCCCGAACGGCGTGGACACCGAGGTGTTCCACCCCGCGCCGGTGCCCGCCCCCAACGCCGAATTTACCTGGCTGGCCGTGGGCCGCCTGATGTGGAAGAAGGATTATCCGGCCTTGCTGCGCGCCTTCGGCGAGATCGGCCGCGGCGCCCTGCTGATCGCCGGAACCGGTCCGGAGGAAGAAGAACTGCGCCGGACGGCGCCCCGCGGCGTCCGCTTCCTGGGTGAACGGCGGGACATCCCCGAGCTCATGCGCGCCGCTGACGGCTTCGTCCTCTCATCCCGGGTGGAAGGTCTGCCGCTGGTTCTGCTGGAAGCGGCGGCGAGCGGCCTGCCCGCCGTGGCAACTGATGCCGGGGGAGTCCGCGAAACCGAGCCTGCGTACCTCGTACCGCCCGGCGACGCCGCCGCCCTCGCCCGCGCCATGCGCGAACTTATGGCGCTCTCACCCGACGCCCGCGCGGCTCTCGGAGCACGCGCCCGCGAGCGCGCCGTGCGAAGCTGGGCCTGGGACGTGATCACGGATCAGTGGGCCGCCCTTTACCACGAGTTGCTGCCATGGACGTGACCAACCGCTTCGTGCTGGATTGGGCGCGCCGCCGCGGCGGGCGCGTGCTGGACTACGGTTGCGGCGGCGGTGAGCTGGTTGCCGCGGGCCGCGCGGCCGGCCTCGAAATCTTCGGCGCGGAGGTGTTCTACGCGGGTTCAAACGCGCGCCAGGAAGCCGCCAACCGCGGCCTGCTGGGAGATGCCGTCCGCGAGATCGGCGAGTGCGGTTCCATCCCGTTTCCCGATGAGCACTTCGACCTGGTGACCAGCAACCAGGTCATGGAGCACGTGGACGACCTCGACGCCGTCCTCCGCGAGATCCACCGCGTGCTCAAGCCCGGCGGCTCCGTGCTGAGCGTCTTCCCCTCGGCGGACGTGTGGCGGGAGGGTCACATCGGCATCCCGTTTTCCCACTGGTTCCGCAAGGGCTCGCGCCTGCGGTTCCATTACACCTGGGCGCTCCGCGCGGCCGGCCTCGGCACGTGGAAGGACCAGGCGCCCAACGCGCGCCAATGGGCGATTAATAAGCTCGACTGGATCGATGCCTACACCCGCTACCGCACCCGGACGGAAATCCTGGCCGCCTACCGGCGTTACTTCTTTAGCGAGTTGTGCGAGCGTGATTATATCCGCTACCGGCTGCTGGACCGGCCGGGCGGCGTGCGCCGGGCGCTGGCGCGCGTTGCGCTGGCGCCCGGGATCGGCGCCGCGGCCGTGGCCCTGTTCCGGAAGCTCGCGTTCCTGGTGATTGTGTCGCGAAAGAGATGAGGATCGCCTACGCGATTACGCGCTCGGACGCCGTGGGCGGCGCAAGCATCCACGTGCGCGACCTGGCGCGGGAAATGCAAACCCGTGGGCACGAAACTCTCGTGCTGGTCGGCGGCGAGGGCGCCGTCACCAGCCAGCTCAGGGCGGCCGGCGTCCCTTACCGCGCTTTGCGCCACCTGCAACGCGCCATTCATCCGGCGGCGGATTGCCGCGCATGCCAGGAACTGCGCTCCGCCCTGCGCGAGTGGCGGCCGGACATCCTGTCCGCCCACACAGCCAAGGCCGGCTGGCTGGCGCGCGCCGCGGCGCGGCGTCTGGACCTCCCCGTCCTCTACACACCGCACGGATGGACCGTGGGCGATCGCCTCGGCCGCCTGCGCGGCATCGCCTTCGGCTGGGCAGAGAAGATCGCGTCGCGCTGGTGTGACGCCATCGTCTGCGTGTGCGAGTATGAGCGTCAGCTCGCGATTTCCCGCCGCATCGCGCCTCCCGGGCTGCTGCGCGTCATCCACAATGGAGTCCACGACGTCCCGGACGAACTCCGGGCCCATCCCGGCGCCGGTCCCGCGCGCATCGTCTGCGTCGCCAGGCTCGAGCGGCCCAAGGATCATCAGACGTTGATTCGCGCCCTCGCCGGTCTTCGGGACTTGGATTGGGTGCTGGAACTGATCGGCGACGGCCCCCTGGAAAACAGCATTCGCCGGACGGCCGGGCGCCTCGGCCTGGCCGGGCGCGTGATTTTCTCGGGATACCAGGCGGATCCCGCCGCGGCGCTCGCGCGGGCGCAGATCTTCGTCCTTTCGTCGCTTTCGGAAGGTTTTCCCCGTAGCGTGCTGGAGGCCATGCGCGCCGGGTTGCCGGTCGTCGCCTCGGACGTGGGCGGCATCGGTGAAGCCGTGAAGGACGGCGTCAACGGCCGCCTCGTGCCTCCTGGCTCGGTTCCGGCGCTGTCGAGCGCCTTGGCGGCGCTCCTGGCTGACCCATCGGAGCGGGAACGATGGGGCGCAGCCGGTTATAATATCTTCAGGTCACAATTCCGGTTCCGCCGTATGGCGGACTCCACGGAACGCCTGTACGCGGAAACCCGGAACAGCCGGATTGCGTCCCCTGAAAGCTGATGCTTGCACGTGCTTCACTGCCCGCCGCTGCCGCCCTCGCTCCGGGGCAAAACCTGGTGCGCCCGATTGCGTTTCCGCGGCTGCTCGATGAGCGCTGGCAGCGCATCAAACGGGTGCTGGACGTGGTTTGCGCGCTGGTGCTCGGAGTCGCCGCCATTCCGCTCATCGTCCTGATCGCGGGCGCCATCCTCCTGACCTCCGGCCGCCCGGTATTCTACGGGCACATGCGCGTCGGCCGCGGCCGCCGTCCCATCCGCATCTGGAAGTTCCGCACCATGGTGGTGAACGCCGACCAGATGCTCGCCGGCTATCTCAGCAGGAACCCGGAGAGAGCCCGCGAGTGGCAGACCACGCACAAGCTCAAGAACGATCCGCGCGTGACCTGGGTCGGCCGCCTGCTGCGGCGGACCAGCCTGGACGAGCTCCCGCAGATCTGGCACGTCCTGCGGGGCGAGATGAGCATGGTGGGACCGCGCCCCATCGTGGAAGCCGAAGTGCCCAAGTACGGCCCCACGTTCCTGCTGTACACCAACGTGAAGCCGGGTCTCACGGGACTGTGGCAGGTTTCGGGCCGCAGCGATACCAGCTACCGGCGCCGCGCCGAGTTGGATTCCGAGTACATCCGCGAGTGGACGCTCGGAACCGACCTGCGGCTGCTGGTCAGGACCGTGCGCGCCGTCGTGGTGGGCAAGGGTGCCTACTGAACGTCCACCCGGAACGCGTTCGAAACCTGGCCCGCCACCCTCAGCCGCACCTCTCCGGCGTGGAACCCGTCCGGGATGAGCACGTTCACCTGATACCTTCCCACCGCCCACGGCGCCAGCCCTGCGTAGGATGCGGGCGCCTCCAGGCCGTCGAACAGCACGGTCACGGGCAACGCCGTCCGGTTGAACGGCTCCGCCGCGTTGCCCCCGATGCCCGCCGCGAGCGGCGGATCGATGGGCCCCAGGCCCGTACCGTTGATTTCGAGATACGCCCCGTGCCGGCCCGCTCCCAGGATCACCGGCGTGGCGGGCGCGTACGGCACGTCGAACGCGCCGGACTCCATGCCCGCGTGCCGCACCACAATGCTCCAGCGCTCCACGTTCATGTAAGGCATCTGCAACTCGATGCGGTCCGGCGCCACGGAGAAGAGCGGCGCGGGAACGCCGTTGACCAGCACCTGCGTGCGGCCCAGTTCCGCCGGAAGCGGCACCGCCGTTGCCCAGGCGGGCGCGGCGGCGAACGCGCGGCCGGAGATCGCGATGAGATCGCCCGGTGAAGCCAGCCGGGGCCCGGCGGAAACGCGCGGGATCACGCCGGCGAAATCCTCGCCCTTGAGCCGTATGTCGAAGCGCGCCGCCCCGCCCGCGCGCACGTCCTGCGGCGTGGCGCGGTAAAGCTCCACGCCGCCGCGCTCGAGCCGCACGCGGTAGCGGTCCGGAGGCAGATCCACCGCTCCGAAAAACCCGGTCCCGTCCGTCACGGTCTCGCGCGCCGCTCCGCCCGTGTCCGATTCGATGTGTACGGTTGCGCCATCCTTCAGCCATCCCGGCCCGCCGTCCACTTCCAGCCAGCCGTACAGGTGCCCCCTTGTGGGAGCCGCCTTCCAGCCCAACACCGGCGGCGCCGCGGCCTCGCCGAAAAACTCCCCCGCCGCACGGTAGAACTCGGCGTTCCGCGGCGGGGCATCCGAGCTCGCGACGGCATAGGAGTAGAACGACACGCCCAACGGCGCGTTCCCCGCCGCCGAGGGCGCCAGCGCCCGCCGCAACTGCGCCAGCGAGCTTTCGATCGGGTTCAGGTAGATGGCGGGTCCGATCACGATGCCGCGCCCGTACTGGTGATCTTTCTCGTACTCGATCCAGCGGTCGAACATGGGGATGTACGCTCCGCTCTCGCGAAAGTAGTTCATGGGGACCGCGAAATCGAGAATGCCTTCCTCCAGCCACCCGCGCCAGTCCTGAAACACGCGGCTGTA
>JBHGBM010000037.1:0-49046 GCA_041946965.1 Bryobacteraceae bacterium | reverse complement strand
CGAACCGCCGACGCCAGCCTTTTCAGGGCTGCGCTCTACCAGCTGAGCTACCTGGCCACGAACCGCTATTCTACCAAGTTTTTCGCTACTTTGCCTGAAGCGCCGCCAGCGCGTCGCCCGTTCTCTCCTGCACCTCCGCGTGCAAGCTGTTGCCGTGCGCGTCCATTGTCACGATGGCCGCGAAGTCCTTCACCCGGATCCGCCACATCGCTTCCGGTATGCCGAACTCCATCAGGTAGACGCCCGTCACCTCTTCCATCGTCCGCGCGTAGTATTGCGCCGCGCCCCCGATGCCGTTCAGGTAGACCGCGCCGTGCTCCTTGAGCGCCGCCAGGGTCTTCGGCCCCATGCCGCCCTTGCCCACCACCGCGCGCACGCCGTAGCGGCCGATCACGTCCGCCTCGTAAGGCTCCTCGCGGCTGCTGGTGGTCGGGCCCGCGGCCTTCACCGTCCAGCGGCCGTTTTCCTGGAGCATCACCGGGCCGCAGTGGTAGAGCACTCCGCCGTTCAGATCCACCGGCGGCGGGTTCTTCATCAGGTACGCGTGGACGTTGTCGCGTCCGGTGAAGATCTCTCCGCTGATCAGCACCACGTCGCCCACCTTCAGCGCGCGCACCGCGGCTTCGGTCAGCGGCGGATTCAGCCGGATCTCGCGGCCGGTCAGCGGAAAGCCCTCGCCCCGCGCCATGCGCGCGACGGCAGCTTCCGGGTCGCGGTAGAGCCACTTCGTGATGGCGCCGCTCCGCGCGTCCAGCCGCACGCCAAGACGCCGGAACGCCCAGCACTCATACGCGATTGAGACGAAGAAGCTGGCCGGCAGACGGTTGGCCGCGGTCACCTTGCACCCCAGCAGCGAGAGCCTGCCGCCGAACCCCATGGCGCCGATCCCCAGCGTGTTGGCCTCGCGCATAATGCGCGCCTCCAACTCCGCCAACTCCGGGTTGGAGTTCACGTCGTCCAGCGTGCGGAACAACTGTTCCTTCGCCAGTTCGTACCCGTGCGCGCGGTCGCTGCCGATGCACACGCCCAGCACGCCCGGCGCGCAGCCGTGGCCCTGCGCTTTCCACACCGCGTGCAGGATGCACTTGCGCACGCCCTCTAGGTTGCGGTCGGCGCGTCCCAGGTGATCCAGGTTGCAGGGCACCGAGTACTGCGCGTTCATGTTCTCGCAGCCGCCGCCCTTGAGGATCAGCTTCACTTCGATCTCGTCCTGCTCCCACTGCTCGAAATGCACCACGGGCGTTTCCGTGCCCAGGTTGTTCCCGCTGTTCCTGCCCGTGAGCGAATCCACGGAGTTGGGGCGCAGCTTGCCGCGCCGCGTGGCTTCCGCCACCGCTTCACGAATGGCTTTGCCGATGGCGATCTGGTCCGCGCCCGCGGGCGTGCGCACAAGGAAAGTCGGCATGCCGGTGTCCTGACAGACCGGCTGCGCGTCGTCCAGCGCCATATCGACGTTGGAGAGCATGATGTCGAGCGCTTGCGAAGCCTGCGTGCCGGGCGTTTCGCTCCGGGCCGCGTTCGCCATGGCCGTGCGGACATCCGGCGGCAGGTTGGTGGCTGTCTGAGTGATCAGCTCCAGGAGGCTATTTGGAAGGTGCTGCATAAGATATAGTCATATTCTTACCATGAAGCCAGACTCCGTATCCCGCCGCGATTTTCTCGCCGCTTCCGCCGCGGCTCTCCCGGCGCCGCAAGGCCGCGCCGCGCGCCCCAACATCGTCATCATCATGGCGGACCAGCACCGCGCCGGCTTTACGCGCCGCTCGGGCTTCGCACTCGACACCATGCCCGCGCTCGACCGCCTGGCCGGCCGGGGCGTAGCCTTCGACCGCGCCTACACCACCGCGCCGCTGTGCGTGCCCGCGCGCGTCAGCATGCTCACGGGCCGCTGGCCGCACGCCCACCGCGTGCGCGAGAACTCCGGCGGCGCCCACATCGTCTTCGAGCAGGACCTGTTCGACATCGCGCGCGCCCGCGGCTACAAAACCGCGCTCACCGGCAAGAACCACAGCCACCTCACGCCCAAGAAGGCCGATTTCTGGCGTCCCTACGGACACTTGGGCGGATGGAAGCCGGACCCCCCGCCACAACAAACCGCAGAGTTCGACAAGTGGCTTGAACACCTCAACCACGGCTGTGCGCAGGAAGCCACGCCGTTCCCGCCGGAGACCCAACTGCCCTACCGCATCGTCAGCAACGCGCTCGAATTCGTGCGCGCCGCCGCCAACGATCCCTTCCTGCTCTGGGTCAGCTTCCCCGAGCCGCACAACCCTTACCAGGTTCCCAAGCCGTACTTCGACATGTTCCCTCCCGAAGCCGTGCCGCCCCGCGCCGTGGGCCCCGAGGGGCTGCGCGGCAAGAATTTCAAGTGGCAATGGCTGCGCGAGCTCGAGGAGCGCACCTATCCCGGCTACGACCAGCAGTGGCGCCGCACCAAGTCGAACTACCTCGGCATGCTGCGCCTGATCGACGACCAGGTGGCTCGCCTGCTCAGCGGGCTCGACCTCGCCAACACCATCGTGGTCTATCTCTCGGATCACGGCGATTATGTGACGGACTACAGCCTCATCCGCAAAGGCGCGGGACTGCCGGAAGTGCTCACGCGCGTGCCCATGGTGTGGGCCGGCGCGGGCGTGCGCGCGCAGGCGCCGCCGGACGCCTTCGTCTCGCTCGCCGACGTGCTGCCCACGGTTTGCGACGCGATCGGAGCCGAGGCGCCCAAAGGCATGCAGGGCCGCAGCCTGTGGCCGCTGCTTCAGGGCAAGTCCTACGCGAAGGAGGAATTTCGCAGCATCTATACTGAAGTCGGTTTCGGCGGACTGCACTACACCGCAGCGGACGCGCCCGATTTCAGCATCGCGCAGCCCAAGGGCGCGCCCGGAGCCATCCTCACCTTCGACGAGCTTAACCCCGTCACCCAGAGCGGCTACACCAAGTCGGTCCGCATGGGCGACTGGAAGCTGATCTTCGACATGATGGGCGCTGGCGAGCTCTACAACCTCGCGGCCGATCCCTACGAGCTGAAGAATCTCTACGGAGACCCGCGCGCGGCGGAGGCGCAATCGAAGATGCTCGCCGAGCTGCTGCACTGGACCATCCGCACCCAGGACACTCTGCCCACGGCGCGCTACAAGACCAAGTGGAAATAGACTTCAGCGCGGCGCGAGCCCGCGATGCATCTCCGCCAGCCGCGCGGCATCGAACTTGATCACCTTGCGGTCGTACGTCATCAGGCCGTTGACTTCGCCTTCCACGTCGCTGGTCTGGGTGTAGACCGCCGCCGCCAGGCCTTGTTCCACCAGCGGCTTCAGCTTGGCGATCAGCTCGTCGTAGGCGGCTTGCAGCTTGGCGCGGTCGTCAAAGGTGCGATAGCCCCAGTTGCGCTTGTTCCACCACAGGTGGCCCTCCAGCGGCAGTCCCAGCCCGCCGAATTCGCCCAGCACCGAAGCGCGGTCCGGCATCACGGGAAACATGCTTGGCCCCGGATACGCGTGAATGTCCTTCATGTCGCCCCAGCCGCGGTCTTCCCATCCGCTGGGCGCATCCACCAGCCGCGAGGGATCCCACTGCTTCACCTGTTGCAGGATGGCGTTCACGTTGTGCTGGCCCCAGCCTTCGTTGAACGGCACCCAGGCGATGATGCAGGGTTCGTTCCGCAGATTGCGGACCAGCGCCTCGAGCTCGCGGCGAAAAACCGCCGCTTCCTCGGGCGTGAAGGCGGCGTCGTGCGGCGCGCCCTTCTTCACGTTCTTCTCGCGGCTCACGAATCCGCTGGGCATGTCCTGCCAGACCATCAGGCCGAGCCTGTCGCACCAGTAATACCAGCGCGCGGGCTCCACCTTCACGTGCTTGCGCGCCATGTTGAAGCCGAGCTTGCGCGTGGTCTCCACGTCGAAGCGCAGCGCCGCGTCGGTGGGCGCGGTGTAGAGGCCGTCGGGCCACCAGCCCTGGTCGAGCGGCCCGATCATAAACAGCGGCTTGTCGTTCAGGAACAGCCGGTTGACGCCCGCAGCGTCCTTCTTCACCGCAATCTTGCGCATGCCGAAGTAACTTTTTACGCTGTCCCCGCCTTTGAGCGAGACTTCCAGGTCGTAGAGCGCCGGCGCATCGGGCGACCACGGCTCCACGCGGTCGAGCGGCAGCGCCGTCACTTGCCCGGTCTTCCCCGCGGTTTTGCCCACGACCCTTCCATGGAGCAGCGCGCGCGCGGTGAACTCGGCCGCGCCGGCGGCCTCCACCCTGAGTTGCAGGGCCTTGCGATCCAGGTCCGGCGTCATGACGAGCGCGGTGATATGCGCTTCCGGCACGCTTTCCAGCCACACCGTCTGCCAGATGCCGGAAACCGCGGTATACCAGATGCCGTTCGGATTCAGCACCTGTTTCCCGCGCGGCTGGTTGCCGTCGCTGGTCGGGTCCCACACCGCCACCACCAGTTCCTGCGCGCCCCCGGGCTTGAGCGCCTCGGTGATGTCGAAGGTGAACGGATCGTAGCCGCCCTCGTGCGTTCCGAGTTGCCTGCCGTTGACCCACACCTCGGCGCGCCAGTCCACGGCTTCGAAGTGGAGCAGCGTACGGCCCTTCCCCTTCGATGCCGGGAACGTGCGGCGGTACCACAGCCGCTGGTTCGGCGCCAGCGCGCGCTTCACGCCCGAGAGCGCGGACTCCACGGCGAACGGCACCAGTATCTGTCCTTCAAACGCCGCGGGCCGGCCCTGCTCCTTCGGCGTGATGGCGTACTCCCACAGGCCGTTCAGGTTGGTCCAGGCGCGGCGCATCATCTGCGGGCGCGGGTGCTCGGTCCAGGCCGTCTTGGGTGTCACCTGCGCGGTCCACGGCGTTTGGAGCGGGCCTTCGGCGGGTTTCCAATCGGCTGCGGCGAGCGGCAGTGCGAACAGCAGCAGTAATCGCTTCATTTCTTCTCTCCGGGGTTGCGGTACACGTTGGCTCTGAGCGCCCATTCATCCCACTTGCGCGCGAGTTCGCGCACCACCTCGGGATGCGCGCGGGCGAGATCGCGCATCTCGGTACGGTCGGCTTCTTCGTCGTACAGTTCCCACTCGCCGCCGGCCAGACAGGCGAGCTTCCACTTGCCTTCGCGCACGCCGCGGTTGCCTTCGTGCTCGAAGAAGATGGTGCGCGGCGCGGGACGCTCCCCGCGCAGCGCGGGCAGGATGCTGCGCCCCTCCATCGGCGGAACGCCCTTGGGGTACGACGCTCCGGCCGCGTCCACGCAGGTGGCCATCAGGTCCGTGATGTGGCCGGGACGATGGTCGATCTCGCCGCGCCGCTTCATTCCGGCGGGCCAGTGGACGATGAACGGCGTGCTGATGCCGCCCTCGTGCGCGTAGTGCTTGTAGAGCCGCAGCGGCGTGTTCGAGGTGTTGGCCCACGCCGAGCCGTAGCTGTGATAGGTGCCGGGCTGCCCCATGTTCTCCAGTTCCGCGCCGCGGTGCAGCTTGTTCTCGGGGCCGCTTCTCCCGTCGAACCCATAGGGATCCCACTCGGCGCAGGCGCCGTTATCGGAAAGGAAGAAGATGAGCGTATTGTCCAGCTCGTCCGCGCGGCGCAGGTCCTCGAGCACGCGGCCGATGTTGCGGTCCATGCGGTCCACCATGGCCGCGTAAACCGCCATGCGGCGCGCCAGGTCTGCGCGGCGCTCGGCGTCGAGCGAATCCCACGCCGGGTTCGGTTTGCCCGCCCACCCGGTCTCCTTGTTGTAACGGTTCGGAGGAATCAGGCTGCGCGGCGTGAGCGGCCAGCGGCGGTCCAGCAGTTTCATCTCGCGCATGCGGCGGTAGCGCGCCTCGCGGATGCGGTCCCACCCCTGCGCGTACACGCCCGCGTAGCGGTCGATGTCCTCCTTGGGCGCGTGCAGCGGAAAGTGCGGCGCGTTGTAGGCGAGATACAGGAAGTAGGGCTTCTTCTGCCGCCGCGCGCCGGCCAGGAAATCCAGCACATGGTCGGTGATCGCGTCCGTCGCGTAGAATTTTCCCGCGGGATATGTGCGCGCGGGCCGTCCCTCCGGCAGGCGCTTGTAGACAGCCGGGTTCCAGAAACTGTCGAACCCGTGCACCATGCCGAAGTATTCCTCGAAGCCGCGCCCCACCGGGCCGGGCTGCCCCAGGTGCCACTTGCCTCCCATCAGGGTCGTGTAACCCGCGGGCTTCAGCACCTCCGGGATGGTGGCGCCCTGCACGATGCGGCCGCGGTAACCGGGGAGCTTATCGTCGCCCGTCATCAGGCCCACGCCCGCCTGGTGCGGATAGAGGCCGGTCATGATGGAGGCGCGTGAAGGGCAGCAGCGCGCGGAATTGTACATTTGCGTGAACCGCACCCCGCGCGCGGCTAGGCTGTCGAGGTTGGGCGTGCGGATCTCGCCGCCGTAGCAGCCCAGATCGGAGAAGCCGAGGTCGTCGGCGAGAATCAGGATGATGTTAGGCCGGCCGGCTGCGCGCGCGCTCCGCAGCAGGAACGGCGCGCCGAGTGCCTGCCGCCGGGTGAGTTGGCCGGGCACATACGTACTGTAACAGAAGCTTATGCGCGCTTCAGGCGCAGGCTGTTGGTCACAACGGTCACGCTCGAAAGCGCCATGGCGGCCGACGCCAGCACCGGGGAGAGCAGTCCCAGCGCGGCCAACGGAATGCCCACCGTGTTATACGCGAAGGCCCAGAACAGGTTCTGGCGGATCACCCGCATGGTGCGGCGCGCCAGGTGCAGCGCCGTGACCACCCCGTTCAGGTCGCCGCGCATCAGGGTCACTCCGGCCGCTTCCATGGCCGCGTCCGTGCCCGTGCCGATGGCGATGCCAAGATCGGCTTCGGCCAGCGCGGGCGCGTCGTTAATGCCGTCCCCCACCATCGCGACCTTCCTGCCGAGCGCCTGAAGCCGCTCGATCTCCGCCGCCTTGCGGTCCGGCAGCACCCCGGCGAGCACGTTGTGAATGCCCACGCGCGCGGCCACGGCATCGGCGGTGCGCCGGTTGTCCCCCGTGATCATCCAGACTTCCAGACCCATGGCGTGCAACCGGCGCACGGCTTCGGCGGCTTCGGGTTTCACCGTGTCCGCGATGCCGATGACGCCCGCCGGCGCGCCGTCCACCAGCACCAGCACCGCGGTCTTGCCCTCGGCCGCCAGCCGCTCCAGTTCCGGATACGAAGCGCCCGCCGGCCTGCCTACCGTCACCTCGCGGCCTTCCACCCGCGCCCGCACCCCCGCGCCGGCCACGGCTTCGAAGCGCTCGGGTTCCGGCAGCGCATCCCCGGCGCGCTCCCTGATGGCGTGCGCCAGCGGATGTTCGGAGTGGCGCTCGGCCCCGCCCGCCAGCCGCAGCAGGTCCTGCCCGCTCCATCCATTCAGGGCGATCACATCGGTGACCTCGGGCTTGCCGAGCGTGATGGTGCCGGTCTTGTCGAGCACTATCGTGTCGATGCCGTCCGCGGTTTCGAGCGCTTCGCCGCCCTTGATCAGCACGCCGCGCTCGGCGCCGCGCCCGGCACCCACCATGATGGCGGTGGGCGTCGCCAGGCCCAGCGCGCACGGGCAGGCGATGATCAGCACGGCCACGAAGTTCACCAGCGCGGTCTCGAGCGGCGCGAAGAACAGCCATGCCGCGAAAGTGACGCCCGCCGCCGCCAGCACCCCCAGGGTGAAATAGCCGCTCACCACGTCGGCCAGCCGCGCCACCGGGGCGCGCGAGCCTTGCGCCCGCTTCACCATCTCGATCATCTGCGCGAGCGCGGTGGCGCGGCCCACCTTGCGCGCTTCGAAGCGGAACGCCCCGGCGCGGTTGAGCGTGCCGCCATAGACCGCGTCGCCGGGCTTCTTGTCCACCGGCATGCTCTCTCCGGTCAGCATGGCTTCGTCCACCGCCGATTCGCCCTGCCTCACCACGCCATCCACTGCGATCTTCTCGCCCGGGCGCACGATGATGAGATCGCCCGCTTCCACCTGTTCGACCGGGATTTCGAGCTCCGCGCCGAAGCGTTCCACGCGGGCCATTTTGGGCTGCAAGTCCATGAGCCTCCGGATGGCCTCGGAGGCGCGGCCTTTGGCGCGCGATTCCAGCAGCCGTCCCAGCAGGATCAGGGTGATGATCACCGCCGCGGCTTCGTAGTACACCGCGCCGCCGCCGCTCAGCGTGACCGCCAGCGAGTACAGGAACGCCGCGCCCGTGCCCAGCGCGATCAGCGTGTTCATGTTGGCTTGCTTGTGCCGCAGGGCCGTCCACGCGCCGCCGTAGAACGGCGCGCCGCTGAAGAATATCACCGGCGCCGCCAGCGCAAGCTGAATCCACGCCATCCCGCGCAGGTGAATCAGCCCGTGCGCCATCCCCAGGACCGCCAAAGGCAGCGTGAACAGCGCGGCCGCCCGGAGCCGCCGCCGCAACGCGCGGTGCTCGCCGGATTGGTCCGGTTCCGCCGTGCGCGCCACCCCGTAGCCGGCCTCCTCGATGGCCGTGATCAACTGCTCCACGCCCGTTTCCGAGGGGTTGTACTCGACCGTGGCGGTGTTGGTGGCGATGTTCACGTGGGCGCGGCGCACGCCCGGGGTATCAGAGAGCTGCCGCTCCACCGAACGCGCGCACGCCGCGCACGTCATGCCCGTTACGGGCAGATCCACGCGTTCCTCCGCGGCGGCGCTCATGGGCGGGGGACTTGGTAGCCGAGCTTTTCGATGGCGCTCACCAGCGCGTCCACGCCGGTTTTCGAGGGGTCGAACTCTACGGTTGCCGTCTTTCCCTCCAGGTCCACTGAGGCTTTCGCTACGCCGGGTGTGGAACTCAGCTTCCGCTGAATCGTCCGCGCACACCCGCCGCACGTCATGCCCGATACAGGCAGGCTCAATGATTCCATACTCTACGCCTTTCCATGCGGCCGGACCGGCCGCGCACCCCTACCCTCACCGGAAGCCGCTGGCCGAAGGCGCGCTGCAACAGCCGAAACCGCTGGAGAAGGTCGAGAGCTGCCGCTCGGTCTCTTCAGACTCGCAGTACGGGCATTCGGTGGGAGCGTCGGCATCCTGTATCTTGCGCAGCTTTTCAAAGCTGCCGCCGCACTTGGCGCAGCGATACTCGTAGATAGGCATTCCACTACCATGATGCAATAAAAAGCGGCGCGTTACAGTGGTAGCAGGTGCGGACAGTGTCTGAAAACTACGCTGAATCAAGAGCAGCGAACGCTTGCATTCCCGGGGGAGCGGTGACACGGGCGTTGTGTCAGCGCGCATTCTCGAGGGAGGGAGCCACAAACGCATGACACGAGCCGTAGCACTCGGGCACAAGGGCGGTTCCGAGACGGCGCGCAAGCACGGCTCGGAACATTTACCAAGAGCTCGCGGCGATGCGGAAGAAGCGAGCAGTAGGCCACCCCCCGAAGGTTCCGCGCACTAAAAACCACACGAGGATCACCGTTCCTATGTCAGCACGCTTCGGTAAGCACCGCAATAGTCTGTGGCGGTTTCGCTGTCCTTCTTTGGGCCTTTGTGCGCAAGTAAGGAATCCCACAAGGCTTCGTGGGACCGGAGGCGGGAAAATTCTTTGGCATGAAAGCCGCTTGAAATCAATCGTTTGTATGGAGTTTGGCACCGTCCCATGGGTTTGGTGTTGCATTCAAGGCGCAATTGCATCTATCATGTTGACTGGACTTCACTTCTCCCCAGATTGCGTGTCTGGGGAAGCACAAAGGGAGGCTGGGCGCCTCCCTTTTTCGTTTTTATGACAACTGGATGCGCCTGTATATTTGTAGACGGTGAGAACCTCCGGCATTCCTTGATTGACCTGTTTCGCGAGGAGTTCAATCCCGCCGACTACCTTCCCAAGAATGCCGACTGGGCAGGATTCTTTGATGCCTTGGTGGCGGAAGCCAAGGCCACCTCGCGCTTGCGGGCTTATTGGTACGTAGTCGAAAATATCGACTTTCGTCCCTGGGGGCTAAAGCGCCTGCTGGTTGATCCGTCCAAACTGGAGCGGGTGCTAAGCGGCGACAGGAAGTGCGTTCAGGATTTGGCGGCAATTCAAGATCCAGCCGACAAACAGGCTTGGATCATCAACAAGGCGAACGACCTTCTCAGGCGTGAACGAAACATGAAGAATCGCTTCGATGGCTGGAAAGTGTTCCAGGATGGCATAACCAGCCGCTTTGATGCCATCGAGTTCCGCCGGGCCGGTTCAATCCATTATAATCTCTTCACACAGCAGTTCGGGCAGGAGAAGGCCGTTGATGTGAATCTCGCGACCGACCTTTTGGAACTCCGCAACATCTACGATATTGGGATAATCGTATCCGGCGATCAGGATTACGTTCCCGCAGTGCAGGCCGCCAAGGATAGCGGCAAACAGATCGTCAACGTCTCATTCCTCAAGCGGGACGGGCGCGTGCTCCCCGGCGGTGCCCGACGACTCAACCAGGCCACCGACCGCACCGTTGAAATGCCCTATGATGCCATCCTGAAACACATGCGGTTCCGGCCCCACACGGCCCCTGCTCCTCCCCTGGTTTCTCCCGCTGTTGGGCCATAACGTCCCGTCAAAGCAGATTTAGGACACTGCCCAGGTGCGGATACTCGGAATTGAATCGTCGTGCGATGAGACCGCCGCGGCGGTGGTGGAAGATGGCGCCCGCGTGCTCTCTTCGGTGGTGGCTTCGCAGCTCGACGTGCACGGAAAATACGGCGGCGTGGTGCCGGAACTGGCCTCCCGGGAGCACCTGCGGGCCATCGTGCCGGTGGTCAGGGAGGCGCTGGCGCGCGCGGAGACCGGTCTGGCGGGTCTGGACGCCGTCGCCGCCACCGTGGGCCCCGGGCTGGTGGGGTCGCTGCTGGTGGGGCTTACCTACGCCAAGGCGCTTTCCTTCGTGCGCGGGATCCCGCTGATCGGGGTGAATCACATTGAGGGGCACATCCACGCGGTGGTTTTGGAGAACCCCGTGGAGTACCCGGCACTCGCCCTGGTGGTGAGCGGCGGGCACACTCATCTGTTTGAAGTGAAAGAGGATAGCCGTTACCGGCTGCTGGGGCGCACACGCGACGATGCCGCCGGCGAGGCCTTTGACAAGGTCGCCAAGCTGCTGGGCTTCGGCTACCCCGGCGGACCCGTGATCGATCGCCTGGCTCCCTACGGGGATCCGCTGGCGGTGAGGTTCACCCTGGCGAAGATGAAGGGAAACACGCTGGATTTCAGCTTCAGTGGGCTTAAGACCGCCGTGCTCCGCTGGGTGCAGGCCAACGGTATGGCCGAGGAGATCGAACGCCGGCGCGAACTGCTGCGGCGCAACCCGCGTCCGTCCACGGCCGATTGGCGGGACGTCACCCCACAGCGCACCCTCGACCTGGTGGCATCCTTCCAGCGAACCGTCATCGAGGAACTGCTGCGGCGCGCCGCCGCCGCCGCAGAGAACATCCAGGCGCGCAGCCTGATCGTGGGCGGCGGGGTGGCCTGCAACTCCGGACTGCGCGCTGCGGCGGAAGCCGCACGGCTTCCGTATCCCGTTTATTTCCCTACACCTGGACTCTCGACCGATAACGCCGCCATGATCGCCGCGGCCGCCTTCCCCAAGCTCCAGCGCGGCGAATTCACCGGTCTGGATGCCGCGGCCGAAGCCAACCTGCGGCTGAGCTGACAAACTCGCCCTTGACATAAGTATGATCAGGTCGTATGATTAAATCATACGTTTGAATGAAAGACACTAAGAACCGCATCCTCGACGCCGCCGAGCAGGCTTTCGCCGAAAACGGCTACGCTGCAACATCACTGCGCGGCGTCATCAGTACGGCGGGGGTGAACCTGGCGTCGATCCACTACCACTTCGGCTCCAAGGAAGAGCTGCTCAAAGCCGTCATTCTACGGCGCGTGGAGCCGCTGAACCACGAGCGCCTGGCCATGCTGGCCGAATTCGAGCGGGCCGCCGGCGGCGCACCCGTGCCGCTCGAACAGGTGGCCGAGGCGTTCATCGCTCCCACGGTCCGCATGGTGGCGCAGCCGGGCGGCCGCATGTTCCCCAAGCTGCTGGCGCGTCTCTACACGGAAAGCGAAATGCTGCCGGGTTTCCTGCGCGCGCAATTCGGCGATCTGTTCGCCAGCTTCAGCGCGGCGTTGCGGCGCGCGCTGCCGGGGCTGTCCGAGGAGGAGCTCGGGCGCCGCCTGTTGCTCGCCATCGGGGTGATGGCGCAGGGCGTGCGCGGCCTCGGCGCCGGAGAAGACATCGGGCGGTCGCAGGCGCGCATCATCGCTTTCCTTTGCGCGGGTCTCCGCGCCGGAGGGCCTCAATGAAGCTGTTTACTTTATTCATTCCATTGATGGCGCTCGCCGCCGAAGGCGAGCCGCTGCAACTGACCCTGAAGCGCGCCGTGGAACTGGCGCTTTCGCCCGAGGGCAGCGCGCGCGTGCAGATTTCCGCCGAAATGGTGCGGCAGGCTGAAACGCGGGCGGCGCAGGCCCGCGCGGCCCTGCTGCCGAACTTCGAAGCCGGCTTCACCGGGCAGAATCTCACGCGTAACCTTGCCGCCATGGGCATCCGCTTCGACCTGCCCCTCTCCGGCTTCCGCTTCCCCGCCACCGTGGGTCCGTTCAACGTGCTGGACGCGCGCGCCACGGGCAGCCAGAGCATCTTCGATTTCGCCTCGATTCGCCGTTTCCAGTCGGCACGCTCCGGGTTGGACGCCGCCCGGGCCGAACGCACCGTCACGGAAGACCAGGTGGCCGCGCAGGTGGCCCGCGCCTACCTGCGGCTGCTCAAGGCCGATGCCGACGTCGAAGCCGTGCGAGCCAACGTTACCCTGGCCGGCTCCGTGCTGGAGCTCGCGGAAAGCCAGAAACGCGCCGGCACGGGAACCGGCATCGAGATCACCCGCGCGCGGGTGCAGCTTTCGAGCGAGCGCCAGCGCCTGCTGGTGGCGGAGAACGAGCGCCGCCGCGCGCAACTCGAGCTGGCGCGCGCCATCGGGCTGCGGCTCGACACCCCCATACAGCCCGCCGCGAAGCTCGAATTCACTCCCGTGGACCCGGTCACGCTGGGCGAGGCGAAAACCCGCGCCTTGAAGGAGCGCGCGGATGTGCTGGCGCAGCAGGAGCGCGAATCGGGCGCGCGCCTGGCCTCCGGCGCGGTGAAGTGGGAACGGCTGCCCACGGTGGCCGCCTTCGGCGACTACGGATCCATCGGCACGGGTTTCGGCAGCATGCTTCCCACCCGGACCTACGGGATCAGTTTGCGGGTGCCGCTTTTCGACGGCGGCCGCCGCGATGCGCGCCGCGCCGAAGCGGCCTCGCAGTACCGCGCCGAAGTGGTGCGCACCCGCGACCTGAAGGAACAGGTGGACCTGGAGATCCGCCTCGCGCTCGACGCGCTGGCCTCCGCCGCCGAGCAGGTCGAAGTGGCGCGCGAGGGCCTTGCGCTAGCCGAAAGCGAGCTCACCCAGGCGCGGCGCCGCTACCAGGCGGGCGTAGCCACGGGACTCGAGGTCACCGACGCGCAGACGCGGCTGGAGCGCGCGAGAGACAACCAGACGGCCGCGCTTTTCAACCACAATCTGGCGCGCATCGACCTGGCGCAAGCCACCGGCACGATCCGCCGCGAACTGTTGCAGTAGGAGCCGCCCATGAAGAAGAAACTGATCATCGTGCCCGTGGCCGTCGTGGTGATTGCCGGCGGCTTCGCGTTGACGCGCTTTCGCAAGCAGCCGGACGACCGCATCCTGATCTCGGGCAACCTGGAGTTGCACCAGGCGGATATCTCGTTCAAGACGGCGGGCCGCATCGTGGAGCGCAACGTGGACGAGGGCGACGCGGTGCGGCAGGGGCAGGTGGTGGCGCGGCTGGACCGCGAGCAACTGCTTCAGCAGCGCGAAGCGCAGCGCGCCGCGCTCGCCGCGGCGGAAGCGCAACTGGCGCAGGCGCGCACGGCGCTCGAATGGCAGCGCGAGAGCGTGGCCGCGGACCTCGCCGCCCGCCACGCCGACATCGGGGCGGCCGAGGCCCGGTTGCAGGAACTCAAGACCGGCTCCCGTCCTCAGGAGATCCAGGAAGCGCGGGCCGCGGTGGCCGCCGCGCGGGCCGAGGCCGAGCGCGCGGCGAAAGATTTCGAGCGCGCGCAGAAGCTCTATAAAGACGACGACATCTCCACCTCGCAGTTCGACCAGTTCCGCGCCCGGCACGAAGCCGCGGCCGCCGCGCTGCGGCAGGTCGAGCAGCGGGCGGCGCTGGTCGCCGAAGGGCCGCGCAGCGAGACCATCGCGGCGCAGGCCGAAGTCCTCAATCGCGCCCGCGCCGGCCTGCAAGCGGCGCAGGCCAACCAGATCGAAACGCGCCGCCGCGAGCAGGAGATCGCCGCCCGCACCGCCGAGATCGCGCGCGCCAGGGCGCAGATCGCGCTCGTCGAAGCGCAGCTTGCCGACACCGAGGCGGTCTCGCCGGTGAGCGGCGTGGTGCTGGTCAAATCGGCGGAACCCGGCGAGGTGGTGGCGCCCGGGGTTGCGGTCTTGACCGTCGGCGACGTCGATCACCCGTGGGTGCGCGGCTACATCTCCGAGCGCGATCTCGGCCGCGTCAAGCTCGGCGCCAAGGTAAGAGTCACTACGGACTCTTTCCCCGGCAAGATTTACTGGGGGCGCGTGACCTTCATCGCCTCGGAAGCCGAGTTCACCCCCAAGCAGATCCAGACCCGGGAGGAGCGTGTGAAACTCGTCTACCGCGTGAAGATCGATGTGGAAAATCCCAACCGCGAGCTGAAGAACAACATGCCGGTGGACGCGGAGATCCTGCTGTGATCCGCACGCGCGGCCTGACGCGGCGCTTCGGAGCGCTCACCGCCGTGGACCGCCTGAACCTGGAGATCGGGAAGGGCGAGATCTTCGGGCTGGTGGGGCCGGACGGGGCGGGGAAGACCACCACGTTGCGCATGCTCTGCGGCCTGCTCGACCCCACTTCGGGAGAAGCGCACGTGGCGGGCTACGACGTGGCGCGCCATCCTGCGCTGGTGAAGGACCGCATCGGGTACATGGCCCAGCGCTTCGGCCTCTACGGCGACCTCACCGTCGAAGAGAATATGGATTTTTACGCGGACGTGTTCGGCATCACCGCGGCGGAGCGCGCCCGGATCGCCCCGCGCCTGCTGCACATGACGCGCATGGAGCCGTTCCGGGAGCGCCAGGCGGCGCGCCTCTCCGGCGGCATGAAACAGAAGCTGGCGCTCATGTGTACCCTGCTGCACAAGCCGGAGATCCTGTTCCTCGACGAGCCCACCAACGGCGTGGACCCCGTTTCGCGCCGCGATTTCTGGGCCATTCTCTACCAGTTGCTCAAAGACGGTATGACCATCGTGATGACTACCGCGTACCTGGACGAAGCCGAGCGCGCCAACCGCGTGGGGCTGATGCACCGCGGGCGGCTCATCCGCTGCGACACCCCGGAGGCGGTGCGCGGCGGGTACGCTTCGCTCGAGGACGCCTTCATTGCGCTGATCCGGGAGGCCGCATGAGCTTCGCCGTCGAGGTCGAGAACCTCACCAAGTCGTTCGGCGCCTTCACCGCCGTGGACAAGGTGAGCTTCCAGGTGCCCAAGGGCGAGATCTTCGGCTTTCTGGGCCCCAACGGCGCGGGCAAGTCCACCACCATACGGATCCTGTGCGGTTTGCTGCGGCCCACCGCCGGACGCGCCCTGGTGGACGGCCACGACGTGGCGGCCGAACCGGAGATCGTGCGCGGCCGCATCGGCTACATGTCGCAGAAGTTCTCGCTCTACGACGATCTGAAAGTCGAGGAGAACGTGGACTTCTTCGCGGGCATTTACGGCGTTCCGCGCGAACGCCGCGCCGCCCGGCGCGAATACGTGCTCGAAATGGCCGGCTTGGGGGAGCGCCGCGGCGATATGACGCGCCTGCTGGCCGGGGGCTGGAAACAGCGGCTGGCGCTCGGCTGCGCCATCCTGCACGAGCCTTCCATCCTGTTCCTGGACGAGCCGACTTCAGGCGTGGATCCCATCGCGCGCCGGGCCTTTTGGGACCTGATCTACAGCCTCGCCGCCGGCGGCCACACCATTTTCGTCAGCACCCACTACATGGATGAGGCCGAATACTGCCACCGCATTTCGCTGATGTACCGCGGGCGCATCATCGCCATGGGTCCGCCGGCGCAACTCCGGCGCGAACTGCGCACGGGCGCGTTGCTGCGCCTCGATACCTCGGACCCCCTGGCCACCATGCGCGCGCTCGAGGGCGAGCCGGGAGTGTTCGACGTCGCCGTGTTCGGAGGCGGCCTGCACGTCACTGTCGCCGATGCCGCCGCCGCCGTGGAGCGGCTCACGGCCAAACTCCCGCCGCGCGGCATCGACATACGCCGGCTGGAGCGCATCGAGCCTTCCATGGAAGACGTGTTCGTGGCCCTCATCGAAGCCGAAGAACGGAGGGCCGCATGAACTGGCGCCGCACCCGCGCGGTGTTCCTCAAAGAGCTGCGCCACATCGTGCGCGACGTGCGCAGCCTCATCATGGCGATCGCCCTGCCGCTGGTGATGCTGCTGGCTTTCGGCTGGGCGCTGAGCCTGGACGTGGACCGCGTCCCCACGCTGGTCTACGACGCGGACCTCACTCCGCGGAGCCGCGAAATGGTCGAGCGCTTCCGCGGTTCGCGGTTCTTCGACGTGCTCGGCTACGTGGACGGCTACGCGCCGCTCGAAAGCGCCATCGACCGCGGCGAGGCGCTTCTGGGAGTGGTGATCCCGCGCGGTTACGGCGCGGGGCGGAACCCTTCAGTACAGGTGGTGCTCGATGGCAGCGACTCGAATACCGCCGCCATCGCGCTCTCTTACGTGCAGGCGCTCGAGCGCGCCGGAATCGGCCGACGGCCCCGCGTGGAGACGCGCCTGCGCGTGTGGTACAACAGCACGCTTGAATCCCGGAACTACGTGGTGCCCGGGCTGATCGCCGTCATCCTCATGATCATCGCGGCGCTGCTCACCTCCCTCACCATCGCACGGGAGTGGGAGATGGGAACCATGGAGCAACTGCTCTCCACCCCCCTGCGGCCCGCGGAAATCGTCTTCGGCAAGATGGCGGCGTTCTTCCTTCTCGGGGTGACCGACACCCTGATTTCGGTCGCCGTGGGGCTGTGGATCTTCGGCGTGCCGTTCCGCGGCAGCGTGGTGCTGCTGGCCGCCACCGGCTGCGTGTTCCTGTGCGGCGCGCTGTTCTGGGGAATCTTCATCTCCGCCGCCACGCGCTCGCAACTCCTCGCCTACCAGCTTGGGTTCATCACCTCGTTCCTGCCGGCGTTCCTGCTCTCCGGCTTCGTGTACTCGATCGAGAACATGCCGCCCGTGATCCAGGCCATCTCGCACATCTTCCCCGCGCGGTATTTCGTCACCACGCTGAAGGGCATCTTCCTGAAGGGCGTGGGGCTGGAAGTGTTGTGGGCGGATGGCGCGTTTCTGGTGGCGTACAGCACGCTGGTGTTTCTGCTGGCGAACCGCAAGATGCGGCAGAAGGTGGCGTAGATGTGGGAACGGATTCGCGAGATCGTGCGCAAGGAGTTCCGGCAGGCCCTGCGGGAGCCGCGCATGCGCGCCGTGCTGATCGGCCCGCCCCTCATTCAGCTCATCATTTTCGGCTACGCGGTCAACCTGGACGTGGACCGCGCGGCGATGGCATGGGTGGATCACGACCGCACTCCCGCCAGCCGCGAACTGCTGGCGGCCTTTCAGGGCTCCGGCCGCTTCGAGGTGGTGGCCACGCCCGGCGCGGACAGGGACACTCAGGACCTGCTCGACGGCGGCCGGGCCCAGATCGCGGTGGTCGTGCTGCCGGGTTTTGCGCGCGGCCTCGAGCGCGGCGGCGCACCGGCGGTTCAGGTGCTTGTGGACGGCACCAACTCCAATACCGCCAGCCTGATCTCGGGCTATGCGTCGCGCATCATCGGCGCCTTTCGCGCGCCCGCTGCGGCGGCGGCCGCGGCTTCCGGCGTGCGCAGCCGCGTCTGGTTCAACCCCGATATGCGCAGCCGCAACTACTTCGTTCCGGGCGTGATCGTCAACATCATCATGCTGGTCACCCTCATGCTGACGGCCCTCGCCATTGTGCGGGAAAAAGAGATCGGCACCATGGAGCAGTTGATGGTCACCCCCGTGCGGCCCATCGAGCTGATGCTCGGCAAGACGCTGCCGTTCGCGGTGGTTGGGTTGCTGGACGCGGCCCTGATTACCGCTGCGGCGCTGCTGGTATTCCGCATCCCGTTTCGCGGTAGCCCGCTGCTGCTGCTCGTGTCCACCATTCTGTTCCTGCTCACGACGCTGGCGGCGGGACTGTTCCTGTCCACCATCTCGCACACCCAGCAGCAGGCCATGATGGCCTCCACCTTTTTTGCGTTGCCGGCCTTCATGCTGAGCGGGTTCGCGTTCCCCATCCGCAACATGCCGGAGGTGGTGCAGTGGTTCACCTACCTGAACCCGCTGCGCTATTTCATGGAGATCGTTCGGGGGCTGTTCCTGAAGGGTGTGGGTTTCGACGTGCTCTGGCCGCAACTGGCGGCGCTGGCGGTATACGGGGTCACCGTCGTGTGCCTCAGCGCGGCGCGGTTTCACAAGCGGCTCGACTGACTGCGGCACGGGTGTGGTGACGTGGAACTTCGGTCATGCGCGCGCCCGTTTCATGAGTTCGCCAACCTTGGCGGTCAGGTTCTTCGCCGTGTAAGGTTTCTGAATGAAATCGTCGAGGCCGTAATCGGCGCACAGGCGGCGGGCCTCGCTCTGGTCGTAGCCGCTGGTCACCAGCACGGGGATCCCGGACTTGCGGGCGCGGATCTCGCGGAGCGCGTCGGCGCCGCCCAACTCCGGCATCATCAGGTCCAGAATCACCAGGTCCGTTTCGGGATGCCTCTCAAGCTGTCCGATGGCCTCCCGCCCGTTGCCCGCCAGCAGCGGCGTGTAGCCGGCGCGCTCGAGCGAGCCGGCGATGAAGCTGCGCACGTACTCCTCGTCGTCCACCACCAGGACGGTGCCCGCGGCGGCCGCCGCCGGCGCCGGACGAACGGCCGGCTCGGGCTTGGCCGATGACGCCCCGGCGGGAAACAGCACGCGGAAGGTGCTGCCCCTCCCCGGCGCGCTCTCCACGGCGATAGCCCCCTTGTGCGAGCGCACCACTCCGGAGACCGCCGCCAGGCCGAGCCCGCGGCCCAGGAACTTCGTGCTGAAGAACGGGTCGAAAATCTTGGCGCGCGTGGCTTCATCCATGCCGGACCCCGTATCCCTCACCTCCAACACGACGTAACGCCCCGGCGGCGCCTGGCCCGCCAGTCCGTCCGGAAACGGTGCGGGCGCTTCGATCAGGTGGGTTTGCACGGTCACCGTTCCGGTGCGTTGTTCGCCAATCGCCTCCGCGCCGTTGATGACCAGGTTCATGATGACCTGTTGCAGTTGGCCCGCGTCGGCGCGCACCGGCGGCAGGGAATCGGCGAGCGCCATGTCCAGGTTTACGTTGCGCGGCACCGTCATGCGCAGCAGCGGCGTGATTTCGCGGACCGCCCCGCCGAGGTCGATGTCGCGAATCACAAACCGCCCTTTGCCGGCGTAGGCCAGAAGCTGCCGGGTAAGATCCGCCGCGCGTCCCGCGCCGTTGATGATGGCTTGCGTCCGCTCGCGGATTTCGCCGGCCACCTCTTCCATGACCAGGCTGGCGTTGCCCATGATGCTGGTGAGCAGGTTATTGAAATCGTGGGCGATGCCCCCGGCCAGCACGCCGATGCTCTCCAGCTTCTGCGCGTTGCGGTGCGCTTCCTCGGCGTTGCGCTGTTCGGTGATATCCAGCGTCGCCCCGATCAGACGTGCTGGCCGGCCTTCTTTATCCACCAGCACCGCGCCCTTCGCATTCAGCCAGCGCACGGCGCCATCCGGGCGGATGATGCGGTAAGCGACCTCCCATGGCTGGCGGTTGGCAAGGCTCTCATCGAGGCTGCGGCGGATCTCTTCCCGGTCGTCTGGATGCACGTGCTGCTCCCACGCCGCCCGGGTAAGGGGAGCGGAGCCGCCGTCCTCCAGGCCGTAGATGCGGAACTGCTCTTCCGACCAGGCGGCGCGGTCGAGCCGGATGTCCCAGTCGAAGATGCCGATGCCCGCCGTCTTCTGGGCGAACTTGAGCCATTCCTCGCTTTTACGCAAGGACTCCACCGCGCTCTTACGTTCGGTGATGTCGCGGTTGATCTCCAGGAACCCCGTGGGACGGCCCTCCGAATCCAGATCCTGGACTTGGCGGCTCTCCACGATGATCGCTTCCCCGTCTTTCCGAATGTGAGTCAACTCGCCTTCCCACCGTCCGTGCTCACGCAGAAGCGCGTGCATCTGCTCCAGGCTGACCGGCGAGCGGGTCGCCAGCAGTTCGTGGATCACTCGTCCCACCGCCTCTTGAGCCGTGTAGCCGTACATGCGCTCGGCGCCGGTATTCCAACTCGTGATGACGCGGCAGGCATCCGCCGCAATGATAGCGTCGTGCGAGAGACTTATGAGTTCGGCTTGCTGGCGCAGAGTCTGATGGGCCTGCTCCTCCGCGCACCGTGCGAGCGTTTTCTCGGTAACGTCGGTGGCGAAAGCCAGTACGCCGGTGATCCGGCCCTCCGCGTTACGGCGCGGAAGGAGCGAAAGGTCGAAGACGCGTTCGTCGCCGCCCGAGCCGGGAAACGACGCCGGTGTGGTCTCCGCGATGCGCAGCGGCTGGCCGGTCCGGTATACGCGGTCCCACGCCGCATAGGCCTCCGCGCGCAATCCAGGAAACGCCTCGCGCAGGGGCTGGCCGATAGGGTTCCATCCTCCCCGTAGCCGGATGTTGGCGGGGTTCGAGAATTCCAGCACGTGTTCGGAGCCGGTGTACAGGGCGAAGTAGGCCGGCAGCGCGGAGAAGATCTCCTCCAGCCGCCGCTTTTCCTGGCTTACGCTCGCCAGCAGCCGCCTCTCGGCATCGTGAGCGCGCGCCCGCTCGATGGCCTGGCCGCACTGGCGGCCCACCGTCAGAAGGACGTCGCGATCCTCGCGGCCGAAACGGCGGCGCCCGGGAAAGCGCAGCCCCAGCCCCCCGATGGCGCGCCCTCCCACCGTGAGCGGCAGCGCGATCATAGCGCCTTCCGGCCCTTCCGGCATCGGCGGGTCGTGCTCGGCGCCCCGGTCTTCGCCGGCCACCAGGCCGCCCGTACGGAATGCCTGAGCGGCGGGCAGCGGAGAATCCAGCGGCACGCGGCGGTACTGTTCCGCGATCTCGGGCGGATAGCCCGCGATGCGCGGAGCGATCAGTTCCGGTCTGTCCGGCGCGGGCAGCAGCAGCAGAGCGGCGCCGGCGCCGGTGGCCGATTTCACCTCCGTGATAATGGCGTCGAGGACCTCCTCGGTGGTCACGGCGCGGGCCAGCGCTTCCGTGACCGCCTGCAAACGCCGCAGGCGGTCCTCCGCACGCTTGTGCTCGATAAGCGCGCCGATGAGCCGCGCCGAAGTGCGCAACCGGCGCTTGGCGAGTTCGATCACCTCCGGCGGGCGGGACTCATACGATTGCGCCAGCGCCTTGAGCTGCTCCACCCCTGCCTGGTAGCGCCCGCCCACCGCACCCAGCGCTCCGGCTTCGCTCGGCGGATCGCCGTAACCGAAATTGATGCTGCCCACGATCTCGCCGCCCGCGAAGATCGGAACCGCATACAGCCGGATTCCCCCGGGGCATTCCACGTCCACCGGTTCGCCCTTCTCCATGGATAGCCGCGCGGCGTTCCAGCATTCCTCATGGCAGATCCACCTGCCGTTGGCCAGCGCTTCGGCGTTGTCCGGGGTCCCGCACAGCTCGCGCGAGCGCTGATCCAGAAAGCGGCACCAGCCGGAACTGAATATGCCCAGAGCGTAGTCGCCGTTGGTCTCGTAGATGGCCGATGAGGTCCCCAGCAGATCGAGGTAATCGTGCGCGATCTCCCGCAGCACGTCCTCGCCGACCGCGTCAGCCAGTACGCGGCTCCGGTTCAACTGCACGAGGTTGCCGTAGGGCTGCTCGTAGTGCTCGTCAGAGTCGATGTGAAGGACCTTCATGGGTCAGGACATTGGCCCGAGGAGAATGCGCGCAGTCTCATTCTAACCCAAAGGTGAAGCTTCGGTCCGACATGCGGCTGTATGATACGATGCGGCCATGCGGGCCTATGGCGCTGTATTTCTTATGATCGCGGCGGCTTCGGCGTTTGCCGCCAGGCCGCTCCGGGTCTACTTCGTGGACGTGGAGGGCGGGCAGGCCACGCTCGTGGTTTCGCCCTCGGGACAATCCATGCTGGTGGACACCGGCTGGCCCGGACACAACGGGCGCGACGCCGGCCGGATTGTGGCCGCGGCCAGGAAAGCGGGAGTCAAGCGCCTGGACTACGTGGTGGTCACGCATTACGACACCGATCACGTGGGAGGAGTGCCCAACCTGGCCGAGCGCATTCCCATCGGGACGTTCATCGATCACGGCGCGAGCGCCGGCAGCGGCAAGCAGCATGATGAACTGGTGCGCGCTTACGCCGCCTATCGCGACAAGACCCGGCACATCGAGGCAAAGCCCGGAGATACGATTCCGCTCAAGGACGTGAAGATTCAGATCGTGACGTCGGCCGGCAACCTGATTCCCGGTCCCCTGCCCGGCGCCGGCGAGGAGAACCCGGCCTGCGCGGGCCTCCAGCCGCGTCCCGGCGACGGCTCGGAGAACGCGCAGTCCATCGGCATGTTCATCACCTTCGGCAAGTTCCGCATGCTCGATCTCGCCGACGTTACCTGGAACAAAGAGCTCCAGTTGATGTGCCCGCGCACCGTGCTTCCGCCGGTGGACGTGTACGTGGTCTCCCACCACGGCATGAACATGTCCGGGAGCGCCGCGCTGGTGCATCCGCTGCGCGCCCGCGCGGCCATCATGAACAACGGCGCGCGCAAGGGCGGGACGCCCGAAGCCTGGCAGGTGATCCGCAAAGCGCCGGGTCTCGAAGACATCTGGCAGTTGCACTACACCGTGACGGCGGGCCGCGAAAACAATGCGCCGGACACCTTCATCGCCAACACCGATGAACAGTGCGAGGGGCAGGGCATCAGCCTGACCGCGGAGCAGGACGGCACGTTCACCATTACGAACGCCCGCAACAAGTACACCAAGACTTATAAACCCCGGAGCTGATCTCATGGTTCAACCTGGAATTTTGCATCGGGCCGGCGAGGCGCCGGTCACGTACCGCGAGCGGTTTACGCCCGCTTCCGCAAAGCTCGAGTTCCTCACCTGCGGCGAATTCGACCTGGCGCCCGGCGCGGCGTCGGATGCCGTGTCCTACCCCGGCGAGGAGGCGCTGCTGTACGCCTGGCACGGCGGCGCGTGCGTTCAGGTGGAGGGTGCATCGTACGCGCTCGCCGAGCTCGACATGTTGTACGTGCCGCGCGGCGCCGCGTTTTCCGTCGCCAACCCCGGCGCGGAGGCGGCAAAACTGGTGGTCACGCGCGCGCCGGCCCAGAACCGGCACCCCGTATTTCATTCTGAGTTCGCTCGGATTTCACATGATGAAACTCGGATACGCCGGCTCAAGGGCAAGAACGTCTACATGATGTTCGACGTGGCCGAGCCTGCCGACAAGCTGGTAGCCGGCTACACCTTCTTCGAGCCGTACGCGCGCAGTTGGCCGCCCCACAACCACACGGACCAGGAGGAGGTCTACTTTTTCATACGCGGGCGCGGGTCCATGGAGGTCTACGAAAACCCGGAGACCCTCACCTTCGTGCACAACGTGAGCGAGGGCGACGCGGTGACGATTCCGTACTTGAACTACCACCCGGTGTTTTCGCAGGAGCAGCCGCTGGCGTTCATCTGGTGCATCGCCGGCGCGCGCTACTGGGTGGGCGACAAGAACAAGGATTTCATGAAGGGCAGCGCGGACGCGATTACGACGTAGCCGGCAACGCGTCCATGCCGAAGCGGCGCGCCTCCGCGCTCATGCGGCGCACGAGTTCCGCTTTGGTCTCTTCGGCGAGCGGCGGCGGCGTGTAGCGCGAAACGATGCGCTCGACTTCGCGCGCGGCCCGCTGTCCCAAGGGGGCGCTTCCGCGCGCGCGGTTGGCGCGATCTATGGAAGCTCCGGGGAACACGATCTCCTCCCGCAGGTGACGGCGCGTGTGGTCCGCGATGAGCAGGTGTTTCTCCGCGAGCAGCTCCTGAAAAATGGGAAGCGCCGGGAAATCCTCCCGCGGCTGAATGCCCCGCGCCAGCCGCAGGGCCATGCCGCAGATCTCGTTATCGAGCACCAGTTTTTCCAGGCTCTGGCAGCTCTCGAAATCGAGCATGCCGGGGCCGGAGATGCTGTTGATGCCGGAAAGCGCGGCGAGCACGGCGCCCATGCCGGTCTCCAGGCCCGCCTGCGCATCCAGCAGTTTGGCGTCGCTCAGCGCGATGTAGCCCTGCGTGGGCAGGTGGAGCCATTTGCCGATTTCGCTTGCGGCGCAATCGAGCATCATGGTCTCGACCGCTCCCATGGGGGTGGTTTCGTGGCGCACGTCGAAGATCGCCGGAGAGCCGCCCCACAGGATCGGGGCGCCCGGATTCTCGAGTTGGTGGATGACCACGCCGCTCAGGTTCTCCGCGGTCTGCTGCACCAGGCTGCCTGCCAGCGTGACCGGCGCCACAAAACCGGAAAGCGGCATGGAGATGAGCTCGGCGGGGACCGACCAGCGCGCGCAGTCCAGCAGGTTCTCGCAGGTCACGTCGCTCCACTTGAGCGGCGCCGTCGGACAACACGAGAAGATCGCCAGCGGCTTCTCGCGCAACGCCCGCTCGCTCCCGCGCACGATAAGCTGAAGGTCCTTCATCAACTCGAACGCCTCGATCGTGAATGCGCCGGTCACCACGGGCTTCGTGCCGTGGAGCAGGCTGAGGTAGAGGCGGTAGCTGTCCGAGATCTTCTCCGGAACATCCGCGGGGATGAAGGCGGTGGCCTGCGAGGCGATGTTGGCGAGGCCCTCGACCAGCTTGACGTAGCGCACGTAATCCGCGGTGTCCGGCCGGCGCATCTCGCCGGTGCCGCCGTCGAGAATGTTGATAGCCGCCGAACCCGGGGTGAAGTATACGTTGTCGCCCGCAAGTTCGTGCGTGAGGTTGCCGCGGGTGTCGTAGAGGGGGAAACCCGGCGGCGCCGTCTTGAGGGCGGCGTCGATCACGGCATCCGTCAGCAGCACCCGCCCACCCGCGTCCAGGCGCGCGCCGTGCGCCTGTAGCAGTTCGGCCGCGCGGGCGCTGTGAATCTCAATGCCGAGCGTGGCCAGCAGGCTTCTCGCCTCGTCCACGATGCGGCGGATCAGGGAGTCTTCAAGGAGTTTGAGGGTGGGTCGCATACGTCATCAATCCCCGGGCGTCTCTTCCACCAGGCGTTCCACGTTTATGAAGTAGATGGCCGGCTTGCCGTGGCGGTCGCTGTTGAAGTACACCCGCTGGCTGTCGGGCGAAAAGATGGGCGCCACGGCCGCGGGATCGCTGGCGCCATGCTCGCACAGCGTGAACTCGCGGCGGGTCACGCGCAGCAGCAGAAGGATCGTTGGAGACGCCGCGTTGCGGCTGGCGCCCACGAAGACCGAGCCGTCGCGGTTCGCATCGCAGTGAACGAACTGGCTGGTTTTGGCGATCAGCTTGTCCTCTTTCTGATCGGGGGCGAACTCGCGGATGTTGTTCAGTTGACTCTTGTCAGGCGGGAAGTTCAGGTAGTAGATGGTCTTGCCGTCCGCCGACCAGGAGGCCGGGCCGATGCCGCCATCGGCCAGCGCCAGCTTGCGGTTCTGCTTCCCGTCCGTATTCACCAGCCAGAGCGCTTCCTCGCCCTGGCGGTAGAGCGCCTGGGCGCGGCGGGGGCGGGCCAGCGGTTCGGAAAGCTCGAAGGGCGTTTCGATGATGGTGCGGGCGGCGCCGCGCGCCAGTCCCACCAGCCGCAGACGCCCGCCCTGCTGGCGTGTCTCGCCGAACAGGGCGAAAGAACCTTCCACGGAGAGGCTGACACCCTTCGAACGTTTCCAGCCCGAGGGAACGCGATAGATTTCGCGGTCGAGCCGCCCCGTGGTGGAGGCCACGCGCAGGGACGGGCCGTCGCAGTAAACGAAACTGCGCTCATCCGGCACGAGCGTCAGGCTCATGGGATCGAGCTCGTCCGCTTCGGTCAACTGCCGCCATTCGCCGGTCTTCAAATCCATGCGATGCGCCTGCATGGAGCCGGTGCGGCCGGAGGCGAACAGCAGAAAATTCGCGCGCCGCGCCACGACGTTCTGGTAGTACGCCGGCAGCACGCTCGTGTATTCGGGGCTGGTCAGGCGGTAGACCCAAAACTCCGTGGCCGGATCGGAATAGCGCGTCCACTCCGCGGCGAAGATCGCGCCGCGTTTTTGGGCCCGCAGTCCGGCTGCGGCAAGCCCGGATGCCAGCACGGCTCGGCGCGTCACGGCGCCACCTCGAAATCGATCCACTGGGTCGCGGTGCCGTCCTTCCCGCGCGCGAGCTTGTCCGTGACCCTCACCTGCAAGATGTACTCGCCGGTGGGCATTTTGGCCCCGAGCTGGAGCCGCCCGCCCGCCAGCATGTGCTTGAAATCGGCCTGCAACGCGGGGTCCAGATCCATGCGCTTGCCATCGTAGACCTGCTTGCCCTCGTGAAAAAGGCGGATCTGGGTTTCCACCTGCGGTTTGCGGTCCGGGCCGGGTTTGGCATTGAGCACCTGGCAGGCGTAGGCTAACGCTTTGCCGCGATGGAAGATGCGCACCGCCGCGTTCCCCTCCGGATCGACATCGGCCAGGTGGCCTTCCGTCTCGGCGGCGCCGGGCCGGTCCTGCGGCACGAATGACTTCACGGCGATTCCGGAGAGCGTGAGCCGGTTCTTGCGCACGTCCGGCACTTCCACGAACTGGCTGGCCGAGCCCACCCGTCCGGAAAGCGCGTCGCGCACGGCCACGCGCAACTGGTACGCTCCCGGTTTCTTGACCGGGTGGCGGACGCTGAAAACGAAGCCGTTGCGCATCATGGTCCGGTACGCGTTGCCGCGCACCCGCACGGTATAGGTGCGGTTGGTGCGATCGACCTCCTGCCCGTTGTCGCCGAAGGCGACCATCAGAACATCCGTGACTCCCTTGTACCAGCCCTCGGCGTCTTTCTCGAATTTCATGCCCTGCGCGCCGATGTGCAGCATGGAGTGCAGGAAGGAGCCGGTCTTAGGATGGGCGGAGAACAGCGAGGTGAGTTTCAGGCGGATCTCGCCGCCGGCGAAGGGCGAGGTGAGCGCGGCCGCCATCTGCTCCTCGCGGGTGCGGCGCGCGGGTCGGGCGTCCCGCTCGGGTACGCCGAAGAAACCATTACGGGAGCGCACCCGCAGCCCCGGGCGCTTCACCCGCACGGACACCTTATGAAACTTGCCGCGCCCGGTTTCCGGATCGAAGGTGGCGGGATCGGGCCGGTAGCCGATCAGGTAGTAGCCCGCCTGGTCATCGAGCACCTGCCGGATGCCCTGGCTGATGTCGTTGTCGTTGTGCACGAACATCCCGCCGGTTTCGTGCGCCAGGTAGAACATGCCCTGCTGCGAATCGAAGTGGTCGGACCGGCGCTTCATCAGGGCCTCGGCCATGGAGGCGGGATTCACGTCCTGGACGTTCGCGGCGGCGTCCGGCATGAGGGTCTGCAAGCCGCGCGGGTCGATGCTGTAAATCACCACGGAGGCGCGGTTGGCGAGGTCGGTGAGGCGCTGGAGAGCGTCCGCCACGGTTGTGTTCAGCCCCTCGCTGTTGATGATCCGCAGGTTGTCGGAGAACAGGATGACGCTCTTGCGCCCGGGCAGGTCCTTGAGCCCGCGCACCACGAAGTTGATGGCGCCCAGGGTGCCCACGGAGAACAGCTCTTCGCGGAATTCGTCCGCGCGCAGTTCGGCGCCTTCCATCTCCGTGGAGCCGAAGGTCCCGATGCTCAGCCGGCCGAACGGGTTGTAGCGCACGCGCTCGATGGCGGCGTAAAGCTGGCGTTTATCGGCGGTGAACTGCTGAAGGGCCCCCATGCCGGCGCCGGTCCGCAGGATGGCCACCAGGTCGCCGGGCTCCATCTGCTCGTCCACGAATTTCTTGAGCGCCTGGCGCACGCGCGCGATGCTTTCGAAGGAGAGCGCGAGATCGTCGACCACCAGCGCCATGGTGCGCCGCACCTGGTTGGGGCGCAGCTTTACCGGCGGCGCGGGAACCCCGGATTTCGGCGCGGGCGCGGGGGCGGCGGCGGGACGCGGCAGTTCCACGAAGTTGAAATGCGTGATCTTTTGCGGTTGGCCGTCCTGGCGAATTTCGAAGTCGTCCGCAGTGAGGCCGGTGACCAGGCGGCCCTTCGAATCCGTAACCACCGCATCCACCTGCACCAGCGCGACCGAAATGCGCAGAACCAGGTCCGGCTCCTGCGCCGCCGCGGCCAGGACCAGCAACGCGGCGGCGACGATGAGGCTTCGCCGCATGGCTAAACTTACAGTACCACCCGTTCGTCTCCCTGACGGCGGGTGACGCGCTCGCGGTCCAGGTACTCGAGCAGCGGAATGGCGTACTTGCGCGAGATGCCGGTCCAGTCCTTGAACAACGGCACGGCAAAGCGCGTACCCCTGCGCGCGGCCAGCATGGCGCGCAGGTTTTCGATGGCGCTGCGGTGGAACACCAGGTCCTCGCTGATGCGCACCAGCGTGCCTTCGCGGATCAGGATTTGCAGCAGGGAGCGGGCGCGCGCCGGCTCGACGCCGGATTTCGCCAGCACTTCCGACAGCGCCGGCGCCGCCAGTCCGGCCTGCTCGAAAGCACGCTCGATCAAGCCCTGCGCCTGGGTTTCGTCCTCCTTCAGCACCAGGCGATGCGAGCGCAGCCGCACGGTCTCGCCTTCCGCCGTCAGCTCCCGGGCCTCGGCCAGCAGCGCATCCATGAGGAACGGCGGGGCGTCGGGCAGCTCGCGGCCGCGCAGTTCCTGTCTGGCGATGCCGGGCAGCAGGGGATTGTTCTGGTGAAACTCGCGCACCGCGCGCACCAGCCGGTCGCGCGTGGATTGCCACCAGCCGCGGTCCGCCAGCCAGGGTTGCGGCTGGGTGAGGCGCACCAGCGGCGCGGCGGCGGATTCGATTTCGCGGGCCTTGAGGCCGGTGCGGGCCGCCAGGGCGGCGGGGCTCATGCCGTGGCCCGCTTCGCGTACCAGCAGCGCGATGCGCGCGGCGGCATCGCCGGAGTCGAGCACCTCGAGGCGGGCGGCCGGATTGTCCGCGCGGCGGTAGCGCGGACCCGCGATGTCCAGCACCTTGCCTCCGCCGATGGTCACCACCGGCGAGAACATGCGGATGATGAAGCGGTCGCCGGGGAGCAGCAGAGTGGGCTCGCGCAGCACGATGCGGGCGTAGGCGCGGCCGCCGGGCGCGAGCGCGGCCTGGCCGCCGAGCAGCCGCACCTCGGCTTCGATCTCGGCCGTGCCGGCGTGAAAGTGCACCGGAGCGCGATGCTTCAGAGGGCGCGCGGAGGGCAGCAACTCGAGCGCCGCATCGATCTGGCGCGTGGCGCGGAAGCGGCCGGGTTCGGAAAGCACCACGCCGCGCGGGATCTCCGCGGGCTCCACGCCGGCCACGTTGAGCGCCGTGCGCTCGCCGGCCTGCGCGCGCGCGGCCGGTGTTCCGTACACCTGCACGCCGCGCACGCGCAGGGTGCGGCCCAGCGGGCAAGCCTCCACCTCTTCCTCCCGGCGCACGCTGCCGGAGATCAGCGTGCCGGTCACCACCGTGCCGAAACCTTTGACCGAAAACGCGCGGTCCACCGGCAGGCGAAAGTAGCCGCCGGCATCCTTTTCCGGCACCGCCGAAGCGGCGCGCTCGAGTTCCGCGCGCAGCTCCCCGATGCCCTGACCCGTGGCGGAGCTCACCGCCACGATGGGCGCGCCATCGAGAAAAGATCCCGCGACGAACTCCCCCACCTCCAGCCGCGCCAGCTCCAGGATGTCCGCGTCCACCAGGTCGGCCTTGGTGAGCGCGATGATGCCGCGCGGGATGCCGAGCAGACGGCAGATGTCGAAATGTTCGCGCGTTTGCGGTTTAATGGACTCGTCGGCGGCCACCACGAACAGCACCAGGTCGATGCCGCCCACGCCGGCCAGCATGTTCTTCACAAAGCGCTCGTGTCCCGGAACATCCACGAAACCCAGGCGCAGGGAGGGCGTCAATTGGAGATGGGCGAAGCCGATGTCGATGGTGATGCCGCGTCTTTTTTCCTCCTCCAGGCGATCGGCGTCTATGCCGGTGAGGGCCTTCACCAGGGCGGTCTTGCCGTGGTCGATGTGGCCTGCCGTGCCCACGATGATGTTCTTCATTCTGGCGCCCGCTTCCATGGTAGCCCAGGAGACGCCGGTGTTCCGGGCGGGCGTGACGCTGGTGAGAGTGGACGTGCAGGTGGTGGACCGCGGCCGTAACGTAACGGACCTCACCGCGGCCGATTTCGAGGTCTACGACGACGGCCGGCCGCAGAAGATCTCCTTTTTCGGGCGCGAAACCGAGCCGCTGGATCTTGTGCTCTTGCTGGACGTGAGCGGCAGCATGCACCGCTCGCTGAATGAAATGGCGGGCGCCGCGCAGGCCGCCCTGGGCGCGCTGCACGAAGGCGACCGCGTGGCGGTGATGCTCTTCGCCCGGCGCGCCGCGCTGCGCCGGGAGTTCACCGCCGATTTCGGCGCCGTCCGGCAGGAGATCCGCGATGCCGTGAAGGACCAGAACCTCGGCAGCGGCACGGCCATTTATTCCGCCATCATCGAGGCGGCCAACTACGCGGCCAAGGCGCCCCTGCGCGGCCGGCGGGCGGTGCTGATCGTCACAGATAATCTCAGCCTGAACTACCAGGTGACGGATGAGCAGGTCATCCGCGCGCTATACCGCGCCGACGCCGTGCTGAACGCCATTCTGACCGGAAAGGCGGCGCGGCCGGATGAACCCAAGCCGGGCCGGTACGTCAACCCGGACTTCATCCCTTCCGACGTGTTCAAGCTGGCGGAGCAGACCGGGGGCGAAGCCGTTGAGGCGCGCCAGGTGGGGGAGTCGTTCCGGGAGATGGTCGAGCGTATCCGGGCGCGCTACGGTCTGCAATACGAAGCGCCCGCCTCCCCGGCCGGCGCGTTTCATCGTGTGGAGGTGCGGCTGACGCCCGCGGCGCGGAAGCGGTACCCGCGCGCGGCGGTGCGCGCCCGCGCGGGTTACCACGCCGATTGATGCTTACATGGGGGGCTGGCTGAAGCCGGGGATCTGAATGATCTTTTTCTGAATGGCGTACTGAACGAGCTGCGCCTTGTTGTGCAGGTCGAGTTTACGCATCAGGTTGAACTTGTGCGCTTCCACCGTTTTGACGCTCAGGTTGAGGTCCGAGGCGATTTCCTTCACCGAGTTGCCTTCCGCCAGAACTTTCAGGATCTCTTTCTCACGCTTGGTGAGCGAGGCGAAGCGGGAGCGGCGGGTTTCCGTGCGCACCTGGGAGCGGAAGTCGTCCACCAGGTGGGCGAGCATGCGCGGGCTGAGGTAGCTGCCGCCGCGGTACACGTCGCGGATGGCGGAGGTCAACTGGTCCGCGGGGCTGTCTTTCAGCACGTACCCGCTGGCGCCCGCCTCCATGCACTCGGCCAGGTATTCCTCGTCATCGTACATGGTCAGGAACAGGACCTTGATGTCCGGGCGCTCGCGGCGGATCTGGCGCGTGGCTTCGAACCCGCTCAGCCCGGGCATGCCGATATCCATCAGCACGACGTCCGGACGCGTCTCCGCCGCGCGCGCGATGGCTTCGGTGCCATTGGAGGCTTCCCCAGCGACTTCGAAGCCGGGTTCGGCGGAAAGCAGGTTCTTGACGCCCTGGCGGAACAGGGTGTGATCGTCGGTGAGCAGGATGCGAATGTTCGGCATGGGGCCTCTAGCGCACAGGCAGGCGCGCGCGGATGGCGGCGCCGCGGCCCGGTTGACTGCGGATCTCCAGCGATCCCCCGAGCAGCACGACCCGTTCCCGCATACCCGCCAAGCCGAACGAGTCGGTCTTGGCGAGCGCCCGCTCCAAATCGAAACCGCGGCCGTTGTCGGCCACCGTAAGTTCCACCCACTTATCGGACGCCGAAAGGCAAAGCTTTACCGATCGTGCTCCGGCATGGCGGGCCGCGTTATGGCAGCACTCCTGCGCCACCCGATATAGAACTGCTTCCAGGTCGCGCGGCAGCCGCCGCAGACGGCGGGGCATATCGAGTTCGACGCGTTCGATTCCGGAGGTGCGCAACTCCTCGGCCAACCGCGCCAGTCCGGCCTGCAATCCGTAGCGCTCGAGGACCGCCGGGCTGAGCGCGCGCAGCACGCGGCGGATCTCCGCCACGGTGCGTTCCGCGATGGCACGCGCGCCGCCCAGCTCCGCGCGCAACTCCTCCGGAGCGGCCCGCTCCAGCTTTTCCAGCTCCAGGCGAAGCAGCAGCAGGGACTGGCCCGCCTCGTCGTGCAGTTCGCGGCTGATGCGGCGCCGCTCCATCTCCTCGACCCGCACCAGGTCTTCGGCCAGCCGGCGGCGGTCCACCGCGGCCAGGCAGCGCTCGGCGGCGGCGTCCAGCAGCTCCAGTTCACGCGGCAGCCAGGGATAGGGCTTGGCGAAGCCGAACTGCCACAGGCCGCGGGTGGCGCCCCGGCTCATGGGAACCGACCAGTAGGAGGCGAAACGGCCGCGCAGGCGGGCTTCCAGGAGGTTTTCCGCGGGTTGACCGGCTTCGATGTAGCGCGCGCGGCGCAGCTCCGCGGGCGGCGCGCCCAACACCAGGGCGCCGGCCCTGGCCCGCAGAGCGTGCTTGAGGATGGCCACCGAGCGCCGGAGCAGATCCTCGAGCCCGGCCGCCTCCACCTCGGCGCGGAACAGTCCGTAGAAGGTCTCCGCCTCCGCCTCCCGCACCGCATAGAATGCGGCGCTCACTTCGAGCAGCGTGGCGAGATGGAACTGGGGAGGGGAGGCGTCAAACACGGCCAGCACGCGCGCGATCTCCTCGGCCGCGGCGCCGAGCTTGGCCAGCCGCCGGGCGTTGTACCGGACCTGTTCGAAGAACACCGAGGGGGGGCGGCCCTCGGCCAGCAGCGCCGCCGCCGAAGCCGGGCTGAGCGCTTCGAGCGCGCGCCGCACCGGGGCGGGACGGCCGCGGATGGCGCGGCGGAAGGCGGCATCGGCGCGGCGGAACCCGGCGGTTCCGGCCAGGGCGCAAAGCTGGCGGCGGACGGAGCGGTTCACAAACGAACAGGGGCTCACACTATTGTTGTGCGGCGGAGGCGGAGCGTTTCTCAGCGCTATTTCGCCAGGCCGCCGCGGCTGCGCAAGAGGCGGGCGGCCTCGTCGTAACCGTTGCTTTCGGCGGCGTACAGGGGCGTATGGCCGGCATGGTTGGCGAGATTGACGGCGGCCCCTTTGGCGAGCAGCAGGTCGAGCACTCCCAGCCGTCCCCAGCTTGCGGCGTGATAGAGGGGCGTGGCGCCGGATTCGCGGTCCCGGGCGTCGATGCGGGCGCCGCGCTCGAGCAGCAGCGCGGCAACCTCGCGCTGGCCGGCCAGGGCCGCGTCGTGCAGCGGCGTGGCCCCGTGGGCGTTGACCGCGTTCACGTCCGCGCCGCGCTCGAGCAGCACCCGGACCACGGCGAGGTGGCCCTTCAGGGCGGCGTTGTGCAGAGGGGTGGAACCGGCCGGGTCGCGCCAGTTGGGGTCCGCGCCTCTGGAAACCAGCAGCTCCACCATGTCGGTCTGGCCGCGCAACACGGCCTCGTGGAGCAGTCCGGCTCCCACGCGGTCCCTGCCGCCCAGGGCGGCGCCTTTGGCCATGAGGACCTGCATGACATCGGAGTGGCGGAAGCGCGCGGCGTTTTCGAGCGGCGTGGCTCCGGCGTTGTCGCGGGTATTGAGGTCCGCGCCGGCGGCGAGCAGGACTTCCACCACCTCGCGGTGGCCCTTGCCGGCCGCCTCGTTGAGCGGCGTGGCTCCGGTTTCGGCGCACTTCTGGTCGACGCGGGCGCCGTGCGCGAGCAACAGCTCCACCACCTCGCGAAAGCCCTTCCAGGCGGCCTCGTAGAGGGGCGTGGCCCCGGCCGCGTCGGCGGCGTTCACGTTGGCGCCCTGATCGAGCAGCAGGGCCGCGATCTCTTTGAAGCCGCGGCCGGCCGCCATGTGCAGGGCGGTGGCTCCCGAGCGCCCGGCGGCGTCCACCCCGGCGCCGCGGGCCAGCAGCAGGCGGGCGACCTCTTTCTGGTTCTTGACCACGGCGTAGTGCAGCGGCGTGGAGCCGCCCTCGGCATGCGGAGCGTTGGGGTTGGCGCCCCCGTCGAGCAGTGCGGCGGCGATAGCGGCGTGGCCGTTCCAGGCGGCATCGTGCAGCGGTGTGGAGCCAAGCGCGTCGCGAACGTTGGGATCGGCGCCGCCCGCCAGCAGTTGGCGCACCCGGGCCAGGTCGGCCGCCTTCACCGCGTCCTGCAACTCGTTTCCGGCCAGGGCGCCGGAGAGGACCAGCGCCAGCACGAGGGCCTGCATACCAACACCATGTTAGACCGATATGGGGGTGGGAAGGGCGCGGCGCGGGCCGCTCCCAAGGTGTCGGGGAAGGCGGCTTTGCAGTACACTATATGCTTCAAGCGCCGGGTGTGCCATGCTGAAACTTCTGTTCTCTTTGGTAGCCCTCTCGCTAGTGGCGGGAGATAGCGTTGCGGCCGCGGAGCGCCAGACGGAGAAGCCGTCCGCCAAGGCGCCGGAACAGGCGGAGCCGGCCGGGCCCGCCGGCCGAACGGTGGTGGGCGGCGCGCCGGTGGACCCGAAAACGTACATCATCGGGCCGGAGGACGTGCTGCTGGTGCGGGTCTGGCGCGAGGCGGAACTGAGCGGGCAGTTCCCCGTGCGCCCGGACGGAAAGATCTCGCTTCCGCTGGTGAACGAAGTTCAGGCGGCCGGCGTCACCCCGGGAGATCTTGCGCAGATCATCGCCAAGGGGCTGGCGAAGTACATGACGAAGCCGGAAGTGAACGTCGCCGTGGTGCAGGTGAACAGCAAGAAGTATTTCATCATCGGCGAGGTCCAGAAGCCGGGTTCCTACCCTCTGACGGTGCCCACCACGGTGCTGGAAGCCCTGGTGAACGCCGGCGGGTTTCGCGATTTCGCCAACCCGAAGAAGATCGTTCTGCTGCGGAAAGGCCAAAGACTGAAGTTCAACTACAAGGACGTGATCGCCGGAAAGCACATGGAGCAGAACGTGCTGCTTGAAAGCGGCGACCAAATCATCGTTCCGTAGACGCCCATGGTGCCGCCACAAGGATATGTCAGCATCTCGCGCCGCCCCCCGGATGTGGAGGATTACATTGACATCCTGCGGCGGTACCGATCCTGGATCATCGGCCCGACGTTTGCGGGGCTGGTCATCTCCGTGGTAGTGGCCTTCTTCTGGCCCGACACCTACATCTCGACGGCGGTCATGCGGATTACGCCGCAGGCGGTCCCCGAGCACCTGGTGCCGAGCAACATCAACACGCAGATCGCCGAGCGGCTCAGCTCCATGCAGACGGAGATCCTGAGCCGGACGAATCTTTCCGATCTCATCCAGAAGCCTTCTCTGGACCTGTACAAGCGCGACCGCCAGCGCAAACCGATGGAAGACATTGTCGAGGAGATGCGGAAGAACGTGAAGATCGTCCTGCTGGATGTCAGTTCCGCGCAGACGCGCACGCGCGGCGCATCGGCGTTTCAGATCTCGTTCGCCTACCCGGACCGCTACAAGGCCCAGGCGGTGGTCCGCGAACTGGTCACCAAGTTCACTGAGCAGAACATCACGGTTCTGCGCAACCAGGCCAGCCAGACGGTGAGCTTTCTCGACTCCGAAGTCAAGACGGCCAAGGAGACCCTGGACCGGCTGGATAACGAGCTGACGCAGTTCAAGACGGAGAACCAGGGGCGGCTGCCGGAGCAGTTGCAGTCCAACCTTCAGGCGCTCAACGCGCTGCAATTGCAGCTCGCCTCGGTGAACGAGGCGATCAACCGCAACGGACAGGAAAAGCTCATGCTGGAGACGCAGTTGCAGAACCTCAGGAACCAGATGAGCTTCGTGAACGCCAACATGGAAGAGACGGTCGCCTCCCAAACGGTAAAGAACGAGCGCCTGATCCAGCTCAACCGGACCGTCCTGGAGGCCGAGACGGCGCTTTCGGCGGCGCGGGAGACCTACACCGACGACCATCCCGACATCAAGAGCCTGCGCGCGCGCCTGTCCGTGCTGAAACGCGAGCGCGACGCACTGGAAAAAGAGGAGCTGAAGGCGGCCACCACGTCGGCTTCCGGACCCAGGAAGGTGGTCAACCCGAACATGGCGCGCTCGCTCGAGGACATTAAGTCGAGCATCGCGCTGCTTCAGACGCAGGTGCAGGCCAAGGACATGGACATCGAGGCGCGCGTCAAGCAGCAGAGCGAGCTAAACCGCCAGATCCAGGCCTACCAGGCGCGCATCGAGGTGAGTCCGGCCAACGAGCAGCGCTACGCGGCCCTGATGCGGGACTACGCCATCGCGAAGGCCAAGTACGAAGAAATGGCGCGCAAGAAAGAAGCTTCGGATACGGCTCTGAACCTGGAAGAGCGCAAGGCCGGCGAGAACCTCGAGGTGCTCGATCCGCCTTCGCTGCCGGAGCAACCCGCGGAACCGAACCGGCTGGTCATCGCGGCGGTGGGCATCGGCATCGGCCTGGTGGTGGGCTTGTTTCTGGCCGGCATGAAGGAGATGAAAGACACGTCCCTGAAGAATCTCAAGGACGTGCGGGCGTATACGAACCTGCCGGTGCTGTGCAGCGTTCCGCTGCTCGAAAACGCGCTGTTGGTACGGCGCAAGCGCCGCCTGTTCTGGCTGGCCTGGTCGAGCGCCGTCATCCTGGGGACTATCGCGATGAGCGGCTCGATGTACTACTACTATTTCGGAAGAAGCTGAAGGGGGCCATCCGATGAGCCGGGTACACGATGCACTAAGGCGGGCCGAACTGGCTGCGGAGCAGTCACAGACAGGGGCCGCTCGGGCGGCGGCGGCCGGGGATGCCGCGGGCGCCCCGGCCTTCCCGCCTGAGGAGCCCGGCCCCGCCCGTGAGATTGCCCCCGAGATGCTGGCCGGCGTGGTGGAGGTCGCCTATCAACCGGCTCCGGAGTCCCACCTTCTCGGCCTGCACAGCACCACGGAGACGCCGGCCGAAGAGTTTCGCACCTTGCGCACGCGGCTCAATCACCTCCAGACCTTGCAGCCGTTGCACACCGTGATCGTGACCAGCGCGTCTCCGGCCGAAGGCAAGACGTTCACGGCCGTCAACCTCGCGCTGGCCGAATCCCACCTGACGGAAAACGTGGTGCTGCTGGGCGACTTCGATCTGCGGCGTCCGATCATCCACAACCTGTTCCAGGTGGAGCGCAGCCCGGGGCTTTCCGACTACCTGCTGGGCCGCGTGCCGTTCGCCGGGGCGCTGCGGAAGGTGGCGGGCGTGAACCTGTACCTGCTGCCGGCCGGTTCGCCGGTGAAGAATCCGCTGGAACTGCTGAACATGCGCCAGGCCAAGGCGCTGTTCGAGGACCTGCCTCGGGCGTTCAACTGGGCGATTTTCGATACGCCGCCTTTGTTGTTTTCCGCCGACGCCAACCTGCTGGCCACGCTGGCCGACGGGACCATCCTGGTGGTGAAGATCGGCGCCACCACGTTCGACAACGTCACGCGCGCGATGCAGTCGCTGTGCGAGAACAACGTGTTGGGAATCGTGGCGAACGGCGCGCGCGCTTCCGAGCTTTACAGCAAGTACACCTACTACTACTCGCGTTCGGAGTAACGTTCGAGCGGAGTCACCGGATCGATGAACAGCCACACGAAGGCGCCGGTGAAGTAGACCGCCGCGGAGACGTAGAAGGTCAGGTCCCAGTTCTTGTTGGTGAGCTGGAGCAGGTAGCCGATGATCATGGGCGACATGGCTCCGCCGATGTTGCCGGCCATGTTCATGGCGCCGCTCAGGGTGCCCGCGTACTTGCCGCCGACGTCCATGCAGGCGCCCCAGGCGCCGGGCATCACAAGGTCGTTCGAGAAGCTGGCGAAGCCCATGGCGAGCATGGCGGCGAACGGGTCGTGCAGGCGGGTGGAGAGCAGCAACAGGCCGCTTGCGCCGGCGAAACCGATGCACGCCATAAGGCGGCGCGTGCGCGCCACGCTGCCGGTGAAGCGTGTAACGGGCGCGGAGACGAACCCGCAGATCAGAGAGCCGAGCCCGCCCAAGAACAGCGGCAGGCCGGCCAGTAGCGCACCGCGCGTGATATCGACGCGCCGGCCTTCCTGGAGGTAAACCGGCAGCCATGTGATGTAGAAGTACCAGCCGTAGGACAGCACCGCGTACTGAAGGCACAGGAGCCAGACCTGCGGCGAGCGCACGAACTTTCTCCAAGGCACATGGGCGTGCCCGGCGCCCAGGTCCTGGCTTTCCCTGAGCAGCTCGAGCTCGGCGGCGTTGAGCTTCTTGTTATCGCGCGGGTTGTCGCGGAACCACATGAAAAACGCCACGGCCCACACCAGCCCGATGGCGCCGAACAGCTCGAAGGCCCGCCGCCAGTTCATGAGATGGAACACCATCACCACCAGAAACGGCGTGAATGCGCCGCCCCAGCGGGCGCTGAGCCACATGATGCCCTGCGCGCGGACGCGCTCGTTCTGCGGCAGCCACGTGGTGAACGCCTTGGTGAGATTCGGGAAGCAGCCCGCCTCGCCCGCGCCGAACAGGAACCGGGTCACCAGCAGCGAAACGAAATTCCAGGCCCAGCCGGTGGCGGCGGTGAAGAACGACCACCAGATCACGATGCGCATGAGCACTTTGCGGGGGCCGATCCAGTCCCCGAGGAAACCTCCGGGGATTTCGAACAGCGCGTACGCCCATGCAAAGGCGGAGAAGACGTAGCCCATCTGCACGGGAGACAGCCCGAGGTCGCGAGAGATCAGCGGCGCGGCCTGCGAGATGCAAACACGGTCGATATAGGTGATGACAGCCAGGGTCACCGCGAACACGATGACCCAGTAGCGTACGCGGGTGGGACGCCCGGCAAGCCGCGGCGAGGAAACCGGCTGGGTGGCCATAGAAAGGGTCATCACACCACTTTTCGGCGCGCGAATGCAAGTTGTCCGCCGGAGGGGGTCACCTCGACGGCGTGTACTGCGGCTGAAGAAACTCGCGGCCGGCGGAGCGTCCCAAGGCGGTCAAGGCCCGCGCGCCGCGCGATTCGAGGCTGGAGATCTCCGAGCCGGGCATGGCGTCCCGCCGGCCGGTGGGCGCGGGCAGGACCAGGCGGTTTACCAGGCCGAGAAGATCGGCCGTCGCTCCCGGGAACAGGCCGTGGAAGCGCGCCATCAGGTTCGCCGGAGCGGTGAGCACGCGTTCGGCATCGCCGCGCTTTACCGCCGCCACGATCTGGCGTGCGGCGCGGCTCCCGCCGATGGTGGCCAGCGGCAGGTTGGCGCTGACGCCGAACCACAGGGACTCACGCTCGGGATCGCCCTTGAAGATCCCGTTGAGGTAAGAACCGGTGCGCATCAGGCCCGGCGCAATGGTGGTGACGCGGACGCCGCGCCCGGCAAGCTCGGCCCGCAGCCCCTCGGAAAAACCCACCGCCGCGAACTTGGCGCAGTTATAGGGCAGCAGGTGGGGCACGCTGACTTTTCCGCCGATGGAGGTGATGTTCACGATGCGCCCGGCACCGCGCCCGAGGAAGTGCGGCAGCAGCGCCAGGGTGGGATAGACAACTCCCCAGAACATGACCGCCATGGCCTGCTCGAAGTCTTCCAGCGTCATGCTCTCCACCGGCCCCACCTGGATGATTCCGGCGTTGTTGACGAGGATATCCACGCGGCCGAAATGGCGGAGCACGCTCTGTGCCAGGCCGTCCACCTGCGCGCGGTCCGTCACGTCGCAAGGGACCGCGATGACTTCGATGCCGCGCGCTTCCAGGTCGCGGCAGGCGCGGTCCAGTTCTTCGGTGTTGCGCGCGCAAATGGCGACGCGGCAGCCTTCGGCTCCGAAGGCGCGCGCCATGGAGAGGCCCAGCCCCCGCGAGCCTCCCGTAATCAAGACCACGCAGCCGGCGATGTCCGCCTCTCTCAGGCGGCGGTATCCGGCGCGCAAAGCCAGCGCGGCGCCCGCCGCGCCCGCGGCCCATAGCAACCCGCGAGTCGTCTTCTGGTTCATGGTGCTCCTTCCTCAATTGGGTTGGATGACGACTTTGACGCAATCGTCCTCATGGTCCCGGAGGATTTTATACATTCCGGGCACGTCCTCCATCCGCACGCGGTGCGTGATGATTTCGCTCGGATCGATTTCGCCCCTGCGAATGCGATCCAGCAGCGGTTGCATGTACCTGATCATATGCGTTTGGCCCATGCGGAGGGTGAGCCCCTTGGCGAATGCCGCACCCATGGGGAAGCTGTCGATAAGCCCGCCGTAGACGCCGGGAACAGAGACCGTCCCGCCCTTGCGACAGGCCTGAATGGCCTGGCGCAGCGCGTGCGGCCGGTCCGGCTCCAGGTGAAGCGCCTGCCGGGCGCGGCCGCAAACCGCGCCGATGGCGCCCGAGCCGTGGGCTTCCAGTCCCACGGCGTCGATGCAGGCGTCCGGTCCCATGCCGCCGGTCACATCCTTCAGCCTCTCCACCACGCCGCTGTCCGTGAAGTTGATGACTTCGGCGCCGCCGCGGCGCGCCATGGCGAGGCGGGCGGGTACGCAGTCGAGAGCGATGACCCGTTCGGCCCCCAGCAGGTATGCGCTGCGGATGGCGAACTGTCCCACTGGTCCGCATCCCCACACCGCGACGGTGTCGCCCGGCTGGATGTTGCACTGCTCGGCCGCCTGATAGCCGGTAGGGAAGATGTCGGAAAGAAACAGGACCTGGTCGTCGCGCAGCCCGCCGTCGATCTTGAGCGGGCCGACGTCGGCGAAGGGTACGCGCGCGTACTGCGCCTGGCCTCCGGCGAAGCCCCCGTAAAGGTGCGAGCAGCCGTAGAGGCCGGCGCTGGAGAAACCGTAGGCCTTTTCCAGCATTCCCGCGTTGGGATTGGAGTTGTCGCACAGCGACCACAACTGCCGTTTGCAGAAAAAGCAGCGTCCGCAGCAGATGGTGAAGGGAACCACCACGCGGTCGCCGCGCTTCAGGTTATGCACCTCGCGGCCGACTTCCACCACCTCGCCCATGAATTCGTGGCCGAGAATGTCGCCCTTCTCCATGGCCGGGATGCCGCCGCCGTAAAGGTGCAGGTCGGAGCCGCAGATCGCACTGAGAGTAACTTTGATGACCGCGTCCCGGCGGTTCAGGATTCCGGGTTCCGGAATGTCTTCGACGCGGACGTCCTCGACGCCATACCAGCAGACTGCTTTCATGGGAGCCTCCTCTCAACTTCTCCACGCCGGCGCATCGCTGGCGGGGAACGATTCCTCCGAAGCGATACCGACCCGCGCGGCGCCGCTGATGCGCTCGGCGATCTGCCAGGGTTGCGCACGCCCCGAGGGCTGTCCCTCGGTAGTGACGATCTCGCCGGCCTCCATGGTCTGCTTGAAGCGGTGCAGGTCTTCCTGAATCTGCTGTCCGGGTTCTTCGCCGAAAAGCCGGGCCACGAAGGCTCCCAGGATGCCACCGGGGGGATTGTATTGCAGCTCGACGGAAACGATGGCGCCGCGTCCGCCCGGAGCATCCTTGAAATGCACGGAGCCGGCGTGCTCCACACTGGAGTTGTGCAACGAGCGCCACCCGATCAGCTCGTTTTCGATTTCGTTGTTGATTTCGGCGTCCCACTCGACGGTGAAACCCGCCGGCGCGCGCACCACCCAATGAGAGCGGTTGCCGTCCACGGTGACGGATTCGACGTGCCGCATGAAGCGGGGGAGATTGCGGAAATCGCGCCAGAAGCGGTACACTTCGGGCCGCGGTCTATCCACCGTAACGGACCTGTCCACGCGGATGCCGAGCTCGTAGGGGACGCTGGTGGTTTCCGCCCCCTGGCCGAGGGGCGCGGTGCGCACGCCGAGCAAATTGTACACGTAGCAGTGCCCGGTTGCTCCCCGGCGGACGAACTCGGCGCCGAGCGCGGCCACCGCGAACCCCGCCGGCGATTGCCGCCGGATGCCCCAGACCGAGAGCGCGCCGCCGGCAATTACCGAGGCGGTGCGCTCCAGGGCGGACAGATTCGTTGCGTGTTTGTGATGCGTGATGAATTCCATCGCGATTCCTCTCCGCACGATCTTTATGGCGGGCCGGCAGTGTATTCCCTGCCGACGGCCATGGGAGGCATTGCAATCGCATCGCCACGTGGGCGTTGTGAGGAGTGGCTTTCCGTACTACCGGCGGGCGCCGCGCTTGGCCGCGCGCCGCAGTTCGAGGATGAGCGACATCACGTACAACTCGATCTGGTCGCGCACCCGGCACATTTCGGCGTATTCGAGCAGATAGGGATCCGGCACATTCCAGACGCGCTGGGGAGCGGCCACCCCGGGAGGCAATTCCCTGCCGCTCATATTCACCACCAGGTCAAACTCCCTGCCTGCCAGGTGTCGCCAGCTTTTCGGAAAATGCCCGCCAAGGTCGATGTTCTTTTCGAGCATGGCGCGGACGGTGTCAGGGGGAATACAGACGGCGGGAGCGAGCCCGGCGCTCATGACGTCGAGGACGTCGCTCCCGTAAGCACGGGCAAACCCTTCGGCCATCTGGCTGCGGCAGGCGTTTCCCACGCAGACAAACAGGACACGGGTAAGGCGGCTCGGATTGGCGGGCTGTCTACTCACAACTTACTCACAAAAAGACGGTGGACTCGCGAATCGTCACTCAGTTCCGGGTGGAACGTCGCCACTAGGTGCGGCCCCTGCTCGACCAGCACGGGATGGTCTCCGTAAGAGGCCAGCACGCGGACCCCGGGACCCACGCGCCGGATGATGGGGGCGCGGATGAATACGGCCTCGAGCTCGCCGGCCGCTGTGCGGCGCTCGAAATCGGCCGAAGGGGACAGGCGCACGACGCGGCTGTCCACCTGCCGCCCGTAGCCGTTGCGCTCCACGCCGATGTCCACCAGCGAGAGGCTTTCCTGTTTGGGGTTCTGGACATCTCGCGCCAGCAGGATGGCGCCGGCGCAGGTGCCGAATACCGGCCGCTCGCCGCCGAAGCGGGCGAGCGGCTCGATCATCCGTTCTTCGCGCAACAGCTTCAGCATGGTGGTGCTCTCGCCGCCTGGGATGACCAGGCCGTCCAGCCCGTCGAGCGCCGCGGCGCTGCGGATGAGGACGGGCGCGGCCCCGGCGCGTTCCAGCGCTTTGCCGTGCGCCTCGAAATCGCCTTGCAGCGCGAGCACTCCCACGTGCTTCATGGTTACCAGCCCCGGGTTTGGAGCAGCTCCGATTCCTGGAGCTTGGAAACGTCGATGCCGGGCATCGCCATGCCGAGTTCCTCGCTGGCTTCGAGCAGCTTGGCGGGTTCGTTGTAATACGTGGCGGCCTTGACGATGGCGCGGGCGCGCGCGTCCGGATCGCTGGACTTGAAGATGCCCGAGCCCACGAACACGGCCTCGGCCCCGAGTTGCATCACCAGGGCGGCGTCGGCCGGCGTGGCGATCCCCCCGGCGGAGAAGTTGGGAACCGGCAGCTTGCCGTTGGCGGCCACCCACTCCACCAGTTCGAGCGGCGCCTGAAGGTTCTTGGCTTCATGCACCAGCTCTTCCTTGCCGAGTACCGTCAACTGCTTCATCTCTTTCTGGATGGTGCGCATGTGGCGCACGGCTTCCACGATATTGCCGGAGCCGGCCTCGCCCTTGGTGCGGATCATGGCGGCGCCCTCGGCGATGCGGCGCAGGGCCTCCCCCAGGTTGCGGGCGCCGCACACGAAGGGCACCTTAAAGCCGCGCTTATCGATGTGGTGCTCCTCGTCGGCGGGCGTGAGCACTTCACTTTCGTCGATGTAGTCCACGCCGAGCGCTTCCAGGATGCGGGCTTCCATGAAATGGCCGATGCGGGCCTTGGCCATCACGGGGATGCTGACGGCCTTCATGATCTCGCGGATCTTGCTGATGGGAGCCATGCGGGCCACGCCGCCCTCCTTGCGGATATCGGCGGGCACGCGCTCGAGCGCCATCACGGCGGCGGCGCCGGCTTTTTCGGCGATGAGCGCCTGCTCGGCGTTGGTCACGTCCATGATGACCCCGCCCTTGAGCATCTCCGCCAATCCCACTTTTACGCGAAATGCGTCATCCAAGAACATTGTCGTCTCCTGTTTTCAAACCATGGCCGGCGCAGGTTGGGAGCCGCGCGCGGTTTCCACTCTTTCGAACTCGCGCGAGAAGATCGCGCCGAGCGTCTCGATTCCCTTGCGGATCAACTCCGGCTCGAGCGCCGCGAAGCTGAGCCGCAACGCGCCCGCGGCCGGGTGCGACACGGCGAAGTACTTACCGGGGAGATACGCCACGCCCTCGCGCTCGGCGCGGGGCAGCAGCTCACCCGCATCCAGCGGGCCCGGGAGTTCCACCCAAAGGTTCATGCCGCCTTGCGGCCGCGTGAAGCGCGCCGCGCGGGGCAGGTGTTTCTGGCAGGCGTCGAGGGCGGCGGCAAGGCGCTGTGCGCCGGCGGCGACGACGCGGCCGAGGTGGGCCGCCAGCGCCCCGCATTCGATCAGGCGCAGCAGGACCGCCTGCGCGAACTGGTCCGTGTGGAGATCCGCCAGTTGCTTCAGCTCCGCGAGCCTCCCGACCAGGGGGCGCGGGCCGCACAGCCAGCCCACTCGCAAGCCGGGGAAGGCGATCTTGGAAAAACTGCGCACCAGCACCACGTTGCCGGGATCGAGCTGCTTGAGAGGCGGGATGGGGTCGCCGGTGTAGCGCAGCTCCCCGTAGATGTCGTTTTCTACCACCACGGCGCCCGCCGCCGCCGCCAGCCTGAGCAGCTCGCGGCGCGCCGGAAGCGGCAGGGTGGCGCCGGTAGGATTCTGGAAATTCGAAGTGACCACCACCAGCCGGACGCCGCCGCGCTCGAGCGCCCGTCCGAGCGATTCCACGTCCATGCCCGTGGCGCCCACCGGCACTCCGGCGAGCCGCGCTCCGGCCTGGGCGAACAGGTTCTTCAGGCCCGGATAGACGGGGTCTTCGATGGCCACCACGTCGCCGGGGCGCACCAGGGCGCGGGCGATCAGGTCCAGGCTCTGCTGGCAGCCGTTGGTGATCATGACGGCGCCGTCCCGGCCGGCGGGCGCGGTTTCCTCCAGCCGCCGCCGCAGGGGTTCGTATCCGGTGGTGGGGCCAAGCTGCAATATCTCGCGCAAGCCGGCACCGGCTAGCACCTCGCGGCAGGCGGCGTGGAACTGCTCCAGCGGGAACAGCCGCTCATCGGGCCGGGAGGAGGCGAAACTCATGGCGGCGGGGGCGGGCGCGGGCGGCCACAACAGCGTCTCCGGGCGCATCAGCAGAGCGGACCAATCGGGACCGGCGGAGCCGAACCCGTTGGTGATGAACGTGCCGCGGCCCACGTGCTGCGAAATGAGGCCCTCGGCCTGAAGCAGCTCATAGGCGGCGTTGACGGTGGCGCGATTCAGGCCAAGCATACCAGCCAATTCGCGTGTGGCTGGAAGACGGTCTCCGCTGGTGAGTTTGCCGGAGCGGAGCAGGCCCGCAAAGTACTCGTACAGTTGACGGTACAGCGGGATGTCCGAAGCGGTGTCGAGCTGCACGGTCCATTGCACGGCATCCCGAGTATACCATATTGGACCGTTCAGGAATAAAGTTGGTCCACGTGGCTTTTGAAATTTTCGATGACGCGGCTGCGCCGCACCTTCATGGTTGCGGTCAGCTCCCCGGCTTCGATGCTGAAGTCCCGGGGCAGCACGCGGTATTTCCGGACCTGCTCAAAGTCGGCGAGCTGCCGGTTCACCCGCGCCACCACGCGCTGCATCTCCGCCACCACCTCGGGCGCTTCCGCCAAATCCCCGGTCCACTGCTTGACCCCCTCCAGCGTTTCCGCCACCGACGCATTGATGGTAAACAGCGCTGTCAGGTGCGGAAGGCCGTCTCCCAGAAGCAGCACCTGGCTGATGAGGGGCTCCATCTTGAAAAGGTTCTCGACGCGGGAAGGGAAGATCTTCTTCCCGGTGCTGGAGACGATCAGCTCTTTCTTGCGCCCGGTGATGTGGATGAACCCATCGCTGTCGATGTACGCCAGGTCGCCGGTGTGGAGCCAGCCGTCGCGAAAGACTTCGGCGGTGGTGGCGGGGTCCCGGTAGTAGCCGGAAGAAACGCAGGGGCCTTTGATGAGCAGTTCGCCGTCGGAGGCGACGCGCATCTCGACGCCCGGCAGGGCGCGGCCGATCGAACCGGGCTTGGGGCGGCCGACCGGATTCAGGGAGGTGATGCCTCCCTCGGTCAGCCCGTAGCCTTCCACCAGCGGCATGCCTATGGCCCAATAGAACTCCGCCAGCTCTTTGCCGAGGGGAGCCGCGCCGGACGCGGGGACGGCGAGCCGTCCGCCGAAACGCGCGCGGATTTTACGGAAGAACAGCCAGTCGGCGGCTTTTAAAGGAGCCGCGATGCGGGCCGGCACGGGACGGCCGGCCTGCCGGTACCGGGCCGCCGCCAATCCCAGCCCCAGGGCGCCGTAGAAGGCCTTCTGGATGGCCGCGGGCTTCTTGCGGATTTCCAGGCACACGGTGGCGTAGACGCGCTCCCACATCCGGGGCGGCGCGAGCAGTAAAGTCGGCCGCACGGTCTTGATCTCCTGCGGCAGTTTGAGCAGGCTCTCGGCGAAAGTGACCGGCATGCCGCTGAGCATGGGCAGCAGCTCGATGACCACGCGCTGCGCGATGTGCGCCGAGGGCAGAAAGGCGACGGTGGCGTCCTTCGGCCCGAGCGGCAGCACGGGCGGTCCCATGTCGATATTGGAGCTGAGCGCCGCGTGCGTGCTCAGCACCATCTTGGGCTCGCCGGTGGCTCCGCTGGTCAGGTACAGGATGGCGGGATCCTCGGGAGCGTAGCCGGCCTGCATGCGGCCGAGCAAGCCCGGGTCGGAGCGCATGGCCTGGCGGCCCTTCTCGCGAAGCTCGTTGAGCGTGATGGCGTCCTCGGCTTCGCCGGTGAGCAGGATCCAGAAATCCGCTCCGGCGGGTTTCAGAGCTTCGAAGGCGGCCGGATCCTGCACGAACACGACGCGAGCCCCGGTTGCGCGGATAGTGCGGACCAGGTCCGGGGCGGGATAGCTGGGGTAGAGGGCGGCGGCGATCGAGCCGTTGGTCATCACCCCCAGGTCGGCGAGGTAGAATTCCAGCCGCGTCTCGGAATCGAGCGCGACAACCTCGCCTTTTGCCACCCCGAGCGTGCGCAGGCCGCAGGCGACTTCCTCCACGGCCCGCAGGTACTGGTTCCAGGTGAGCGTCTGAACGGTCCGGCGTTTCTCCACCGTGCGTGGCTGGAGCAGGGCAGGCGCATCGCCGAACCTCGCGGCGGCTTCCCGCAAGACCTGGTAGATAGTGCGCGCGCCCATCTTAAACGCCCTTTCCCACGTCACGATGCGTGACTTTGGCCTTGTAGCCGGCGCCCGCCAGGTTTTTGCGGATGGCGTCGGCGATCATCACGGAGCGGTGGTGGCCTCCGGTGCAGCCGAAGGCGATCGTCAAGTAGCTTTTTCCCTCGCGAATGTAGTGAGGCAGGAGGTAAACCAGCAACTGGGAAATGCGCTCCACGAATTCCACGGTTTGCGGGAAAGAGCGGATGTAGCGCGCCACCGAGGGGTGGCGCCCGGTGAGGTGCTTGAACCGTGGAATGTAGTTCGGGTTCGGCAGGAAGCGGACGTCGAAAACCAGGTCGCTATCCGCGGGGACGCCGTGGCGGTAGCCGAAGCTGGTCACGTAGACCACGATCTTGGATTCCTCGCGCTCTCCGCGGAACCGCTCGCCGATGAACTCCCGGAGCTCGTGCACGGTAAACTTCGAGGTGTTGATGGTGAGGTCCGCCATGGCGCGAATGGGGGCCAGCAGCTTACGTTCCGAGTGGATGCTCTTGGTGATGGAACGGTCCGTGCCGAGCGGGTGCGGGCGGCGGGTCTCGCTGAAGCGGCGCAGGATGGTCTGTTCGTCGGCTTCCAGGAAGACCAGGCGCGCGTTGACCGAGCGGCGCAGCTTCCGGAACACCTGGGGAAAGCGCTCGAGCGCCTCCCCTTCCCGTATGTCCACGACCAGGGCGGCGTAGTGCGTCTTGGCCGAACCGCGGGTCAACTCCGCGAAGGTGGGGATCAGGTCCACGGGCAGGTTGTCCACGGCGTAGTAGCCGAGGTCTTCCAGGGCGCGCAGCACGGAACCCTTGCCGGAGCCGCTCAGCCCGGTGATGATCACCAGTTCCGCACCGTCCCGCACCGGGGACGCCGGCGGCCCGCTGCTATCTCGTTTCATGAATGCCGCAGCCGGCCTTCCGGCCGGCTCGAGCCGCCGGAGAGCGGCCCGGCAGGCTGGAAAGCCTGCCCCACCATCTTTCATGCATCATCCGTATCAGGTCTGGACCAGGTCGAAATTGCCGTCGCGGCGGCGCACGAGCATGTGGATGCGATCGTTGCCGGCATCGCGGTAGACCAGGTACTCGCGGCCCTTCTCCATCTCCAGCAAGGCCTCGTCGAGCGTCATCGGCTTGCTCTTTTTATGGTAATCGACGCGGAAGATCCGGCGTTCGACGACGTCCTCGCCGGTTTCCGGCTCCGGCGTCTCACCCTCCTGGGCCCCGGCTTCGGCCTTGCGCGAAACGCGCTTGGCGTCCCGCCAGCGGGTGCGCACCTTGATCACCTGCTTTTCCAACTTTTCCACGGCCGCATCGATGGCCGTGAACAGGTCCGGCGAGGAACCGATCCCTACCAGATGATGATTGTGGTAGTTGATGGTCACCTCGGCATAGTGCAGATGGCGTTCCGAGGAGAGGATCACGTGAGCCTCCCGCTCGTCCTTGCCGTCCAGCAGCTTTCCCACTTTCGCGAATCCGGCTTCGATCTTCTTAAGCTGGGCCGGAGCCAG
>JBHGBM010000036.1:0-49221 GCA_041946965.1 Bryobacteraceae bacterium | reverse complement strand
TTGAAAACCGCAGTAGGGGAAACTCTACCGGGGGTTCGAATCCCTCTTCCTCCGCCAGTGATTTGCCTCTTGTTTTCAGGAGGTTCGACGCACCATTCTTCGGAGCGGTTATCAAGTTTGGCGCTTCGCCTCGTGTTTTCAGCAGATTGAGGAGTTCGACAAGAGCGCGTGGCAAGTCTCGAATAGACCGTATAGCCGCCGAGGTGGTCGCGAAGGAAGGGACTGAGACCTCGTCCTCGCGTTCCGCGTGATCCTTGAGTTGGGAGGGGGGCGCACTCTGAGGTTGGTCCAGAGTGGCCGGATTGCACTGCGTGGTTTCAGTGTGTTCCCGAGGCTGCCCTCCCGGTTCCCGTAGACGGCCGACGCGGTGTGGCGTACTTGAGAGAATAGGCCTATGCGAAGCTATCGGTTCAGTGTTTTGGTGGAGAAGGACGCCGACGGCTACTTCGCGCTTTGCCCGGAGCTTCAGGGCTGCTATACCCAGGGAAGGACTTACGAGGAAGCCGTCAGCAACATCCGGGATGCCATCCGGCTCCACTTGGAAGATCGGCTGGAGACCGGTGAGGAGATTGGCCAGTCGGAAGCGGTGAGCCTCACCTCACTGGAAGTTGCCGTTTGAGTGAAAGGCTTCCTCGGGTCACCGCGGCAGATGCTCTCAGGGCCCTGGAGCGAGGCGGCTTCCTGTTTGCACGTCAGAGTGGCAGTCACCGGATTGTGAAGAATGCACCAGGGAAACGGGTGACCGTTCCCTTTCATTCCGGGCACAATCCTGCACCCCAAGCTACTGAAGAGTCTTCTCCGGGATGCGGAGTTGACGGTGCCTGAGTTTCAGAAACTGCTGTAGGCCCAATGCGCGGTGGCCGCCAGAGTTCGAAAAGCGTCCACGCCGCCCCGCCAGCAATTCCCCCAAGCCAGCGTTGAATTTCCCGCAGCCGGCTAGAAGTGCAGCCTCACGGCGTACTGCACCTCGCGGCCGACATTCGCCTGGCTGGTGATGCGGCCGAAAAGCGAATTGGTCACACTCACGTTCGGGTTCGACCACTGGATCGTGTTCGTGACGTTGTACGCCTCCAGGCGGAACTCGAGCCGGAACCGCTCCGTCATCTGGAAGTTCTTTGAGAGCGTCGAGTTCAGATCGAAGCGGCCGGGACCGGTGAGCCCGGGGTACTGCCACGGGTTGGTTCGGGGCGTATAGGGCTCGGGCTTCTGGAATTTCGACGTGTCGAACCAGCGGTCGCGGGTCGGGTTATCGAGCACCGGGTCGCCCGAGGCGATCATCTGCCCGAAACGCAGGAACGTCCCGGAGTTGTAGAACAACACCCAACTGGAGGCCCAACCGCCCAGCACCGCGTCCACCACCGGGTGCAGGTTCGGAAGCAGCGCGCGGCCCCGCCCGACCGGAATGTCGCAAGTGGCCGCGGCGTTAAAGCGGTGTCGCGAGTTGTCGCTGTCCATGAAGGTGAAGCGTCCCGCGTACTGGTCGTCGCTGTTGAAGAAATCGTAAGTGCGCTCGCGGTTGTAGTTGTAGCCGATCAGGTAGCTGTAGCCTCTGCTGAAGGCGCGCTGAAACTTGATTTGCAGGGCCTTGTAGCGGTTCAGGACGCCGTCGGTGTAAGTTTGCGTCAGGCTGCCGTACTGCGGGTAGGGCGCCAGCAGGCTTCCGATGGTCACCCGCGCCTGGTTGCGGAGCGGTCCCGGAAACTTCTCTTTCGTCAGGTACTGGTAGAAGGGGTTGGGGACGGTTCTCGCGAGGTTGGCTTTCTGCACGTAGCTGTACTGCGGGTCCGCCATGTTGAACGGCTTGGAATACGGCAGGTTGTGTCCGAAGTTCATGAAGAACGTGACATCCAGGTGCATCTGGTCGGGCAACTGCCGCTGCACGGAGACGTTGATGCGATCGTTCACCGCCGAGCGGTATTCCTGCTTCACCCAGGTGGCCTGATCGCCCAGGTTTTGATAACGCCCCAGCGACTTGCCCACCGGAAGGATCAGAGGGTTGGTCGAGGGGAAGGGATTGCTCAACCGCGCCTGCGGGATGCCCTCGAGCACCGGCGCCACTTCCGTGGTGGCGTTGAACCCGTCGGTGGGCAGGCCCAGGAGCAGGAACGTCTGCGACTGGGGTGGAACCACGTACCGCGCGTAACCGGCGCGCAGCGCGGTCCTGTCGTCGAGGCGCAAGGCCATTCCGGCGCGCGGAATCAACACGGTCTTTTGAGTGCTGAACATGCCGCGGTTCCGGTCGTCGGTGGCCACCCAGGCGCCGTTGAACTTATACGGAATGTTGGCGACGGCCCGGACTTCCGCCGGGATCACCGGCGGGTTGGATTGCATCTCCGGGATCGGGTTCGTCAGGTCGAGATAGCGTGAAATGCGGTTCTTCACCTCCACCGGCGGCGATTCGTACTCATATCGCAGGCCCAGGTTGATGGTCAGCCGGCGGTTCACCTTGAAGTCGTCGTGGAGATAGAGGCCATAGTAGTGAACGCTGGTGATCTGCGGCGTGGTGTAGCGGGCCATCGAGTCGCTGCCGAGCGCGCCCAGCAGGAAAGTGGCCCAGGTGTCGCCGCTGTAGCGCGCGTCCGGAGAGATGAAGGTGTCCGCGGTGAGCGAGGAACTGAAAGCGAAGGAGGTCAGGGTGGGCATGTGGACATCGGCGATGTTTTTGCGCCATTCCAAGCCCGCCTTCAACTGGTGGGAGGACTTCTCCCGGGAAAGGCGGCCGTGGCCGCTGTAGTTATACGGATGCTGGATCCAGTAGTTGCCCCGGCCCAGGGCGCCGATCTTGGGGTAATACAGCTTCTTCACCTCGGCGTTATAGGGCTTGTACCAGTCGTTGGGCCAGAGTTCGTGGTAGAAAGACTCGGTCGTCTCGGTCTGCGGGTCGTCCAGGTCATCCTGAAGCGACCAGTAACTTCCGCGGATATTCAGCACGGTGGTGGGGCTCAGCAGGTACACGGTGTCGGCCGCGACCTGCCTGGAAGCCATGATGCCGCCGTTGAACTGCGCGCCGCGCGACTGGGTGAAACCCCGCGGGGACTGGACCATGTAGAAGCGGCTGTAGCGCGCGAACATCTTCCACTTGTCGTTCACGTTCCAATCGGTCCGGTCTGAGAAATTCCAGAAGCGTTGCAGCCGCGCGTAGCCGAGCTTGAAGTTGTTCGCCCCGGTCTGGTTATCGCCGGGATTGTTGGGCATCCACAGGTCCTTGATGACGATGAGGGAGACCCGGTCCATGCTGGCTTGCGGAATGCGGTTGCCGGGAAACGGAATGCGCGAGGCCTTGTTGGCCGCCGGGTCGAACTTCGTGCTCCACGGATCGTAGATGGTGCGAAGGCCGTTGAACGTGTTGAGCGACTGGGAGAAATCGCCGGTCCGTTCGAGAGCGGTGGGCAGCGTTTGCATGGCGCTCAGCGGCTGCGCCGTCCGCCACTTCTCATAAGTGCCGAAGTTGAATAGCCTGTTCTTCAGGATGGGGCCGCCCATGGCGCCGCCGCCAACGTGGCTGCGCACCATGTTGGGCGAACGGGTCACGGCGTTGCTTACCGCATTCAGCTTGGGGTGACGGCCGAAGTAATAGAGCGATCCGTGCAGGTCGTTGGTGCCGGATTTCATCGAGAGACTCATCACGCCGCCGCCGCTGTGCCCGTACTCGGCGTCTACGCTGTTTTGCTGGATGCTGACTTCCTGCACCGCGTCGATCGGGGGCGCGTAGGAACCTTTGTCGGAGATGCTCAGGGGTGCGCCGTCCAGCAGCAGGTCGTTCTTCTTGCTGGTGCTGCCCCCTACGTCCAGGCTGCTGGTGGAGTACATGAAGTAAGGGTAGTGCGCGTTCGGCTGGTAAAAATACCGGTTGACCACGGCCGGATCCAGCAGCGCCATAGTGAACGGGTTGCGCGCCATGGCGGGAAGGTCGTCGAGCATCTTCCGGTCCACGGTCATTTGCATGGTGCTGGTGTTGAACTGCACCGTGACCGGGGACTCCTTCACCACCACCGCCTCGGTAAGAGCGCCCACCGCGAGGGCGGCGTCCACGGTCACGTCGCCGGATACCTGCACCACGACGTTCTGCTGGATGAACTTCGAGAACCCGGCGGCCTCCACCGTGACGGTGTATGCGCCCGGGTCCACCAGGTCGAAGAAATATCTTCCGCTGGCGTTAGTCTCCTTGGCGCTGACCACGCCGGTCTTGTCATTGGCCAGCAGGACCTTGGCGCCGACGATGACGGCCTGGGTCGAGTCGGTCACCACGCCCTGCACTTTGCCCCGGTAATCCTGGGCGCCGGCGGTCGACAGCACCAGAAAAAAGAGAGGCAGGGAAGCATATGCGCGCATTCGGACCATGAGTTCCTCCTGGGAGCCGGATGTCACCGGTCCGATGATGATGATATAGTCCCAGGTCCCGGGATACAAGAGGTTTCAGACGCTGTTTATCCGGAGCGCTCTATGCGTCCTCCTCCACCAGGCGGAAGCCGATGAACGCGTCGTGCAGCTTCCTGAAATCCTTCATTTCGTTGAGGACCTCGGGGAGCTTCGCCGCGCCGGTGGCGTCGCGCACCACAAACTGCACTCCCTCGCACTCGCGCTCGAGACGCCGCACGATCTCCTCGTTGGTCATGGGGACAAGGCTGCTGTCGTCGCGGGACGGGGCGGCGTGGGCCAGGAAGAAGACGCTGACGATCGCGTAGAACCGTTGGTTCATGAGGGCCGCCGGAACCGGCCGTGCGCGATGGACAGCATGACAGCAAGTGAAAACGGCGCCCGCGGCGCCGCAAGTGCGTTCCAGGGTACCCTGTTCGTTATGAGCCGAAGGCAGTTTTTCTCCGGGTTGCTTCTCTGGGCGGTTGTTCCGCTGTCCGCAGCGGAAAACGCGAAGAATGTCATTCTCTTTCTGGGCGACGCGGGCGGGCTGCCCACGCTGAACGCCGCCTCCATCCATGGCTACAACGAACCGCGCAAGCTGTTCGTGCAGAACATGCCGCATCTGGCGCTCTCCGAGACCTCGACGGCCTCGCGATGGGTCACGGACTCGGCGGCCGGCATGACGGCCATCGTCACCGGCCAGAAGACGCAGAATGCCGTGATTTCGCAATCGGCAACCGCGGTTCGCGGCGAGAAAGACGGCGAGCCGCTCAAGACGATCCTCGAGTATGCCGAAGAACGCGGACTCTCCACCGGCGTGGTCTCGGACAGTTCCGTGCTTTCAGCGACTCCGGCGGCCTGTTACGCGCATGTGAACGACCGCAAGGACGTGGCCGGCGTGTTCCGCCAGTTGCTGGCGCCGCGCTTCGGCAACGGCGTGGACGTGGTGATGGGCGCCGGCCGTCAGGCCGTGCTGGAGGCCGCGAGCGAGATCGGAGTGGAAGCCCCGGCGGCGCTGCGCAAGGCGGGCCTCGGGTGGTACGACTCGCTGGATGCCGTCCCCGCCACTGCCCGGCGCGCGGTCGTGCTCTTCGACGGCGAGTTCGACCTGGACGCCGTGACCCGGCGCGCCATCCGGATTCTCTCCCGCAATCCCAAGGGCTTCTTCCTCATGGTGGAGTCGGACCTCCACACCGAGAACCTGCTGCAAGGACTGGACCGCGCGGTCGCCTTCGACAAGACCATACGGCAGACCGCGGAGCGGATGAAGGGCACCGGCACGTTGATCCTGTTCACCGCCGACCATTCCTACGACCTGCGCATCCACGGCGGCCTGAAAGGCAAGCCGCTGGTTGACGGCTCCGAGAAGGCCGTGAAAACCGCGGGCGTTGAGAGCGTCCGGCTGAAGAATGTCCGGCGGGACGACGGCCACACCGCCGAGGAAGTTCTGGTCGCGGCGCAAGGACCGGGCGCGGAGCGCGTGCGGGGCATGATGCCGAATACCCGGCTGTTCCGCATCATGCTGGCCGCCTACGGGTGGAGCGCCGCGCCCGCCAGGCGTTGAAATGCCGCCTCCCGCCAGGCGCGCTACGAAACCGGCGGCTTTCGAGCGCGGATGAAGGCCGAGAGGAATTTGCCGTCCACCTGCGGCGCGATGGCGTCCACGTCGACGCCGCGATCGCTCAGGAACTCGCGCGCATCCTCCACGCGGTAGATGCGCGTGGGCTCCACCTCGATGGAAACGAAGCCGGCGGCGGCAAGCCGGGTGCGGTAGTCGTCCTCGTCCAGCGCGCCGGCCAGGCAGCCTACCCACGCCAGCACGCTCTGGCGCACCGGGGCGGGAATCCCGCCGCGCGTCACCACGTCGGAGACGGCGAAGCGTCCGCCCGGCTTCAGCACCCGGAAGGCTTCGGCGAGAACGCGGTCCTTGTCCGCCGAAAGATTGATGACGCAGTTGGAGATGATCACGTCCACCGAGTTGTCCGGCAGCGGGATGTTCTCGATCTCCCCGCGCAGGAACTCCACGTTGGTGACGCCCGCCTTGCGGCGGTTCTCCTCGGCCAGCGCCAGCATCTCGTCGGTCATATCGAGGCCGTACGCCTTGCCTGCGGGTCCCACGCGCCGCGCCGAGAGCAGCACGTCGATGCCGCCCCCGGAGCCCAGGTCCAAGACCACCTCGCCGGGCTTTAACTCGGCGAGCGCGGTGGGATTGCCGCAGCCCAGCGAGGCCTGCACGGCGGCCTCCGGAATCTGGGAAACCTGGCCCGCATCGTACAGATTGCTGCTGATGGGATCGCAGCAGCAGCTCGCACCGCCGCTCATCACCTTCAGGGCGGCCTCTCCGTATTTCTCCTGAACCACTTTCTTGACGTCCATCATTTTTCCTTTCGAGGCGGCTCGACGGCTTTCGACCGCGTGCAGCACTCGTCGTAAAAAAACCCGAGCAGCTCGCCGAGCGCGCCGGTGTCGGCCTTGTAACGCAGGTATGTGCCCTCGCGCCGCACTTCCACCAGGTTCACGTGCTTGAGCTTCTCCAGGTGATGAGAAAGGTTCGATGCCGAGATGCCGATCTCGGCCTGTATATCGCCCGCCACCGCGCCATCCGGATGCGCGCTGAGCAGGAAACGCATGATGCGCATGCGGGGCTCGCTGCCCATGGCGGCGAACATGTCCGCGTAGCGCTGAACCGGCCGTTTCATTTCGTTATTTCAATTATAATTGAAATATTGAAGATTGCAAGAGAAAAAAACCGGGCGGGGATCTTCCCGCCCGGTCCGGTTACTGCAACGGAGGTCCGAAGTAGCCTTGCGCCAGCGCGGGCTTGGCCTCCAGCGCCTTGTTCCAGCAGGCGCGCGCCTCCTGCTTTTGTCCCAGCTCGTCCAGCACGTGGCCCAGGTTGAGCAGCGCTTCCGGCATGTCCGGCTGGGCCTCGAGGGCTTCGCGGTACATGCGGGCGGCCTTCTCGTATTGTTCGGTCTTGTGGTAGAGGAGGCCGGCATTGTAGAGGATTCCCGGCGTGCGTTCACCCATGTCGGTGAGGCGCACGTGGTACTCGAGCGCGGTCTCCATGTCGGAGGACTCCAGCGCGAGGGAGGCCAGGCCGCGCAGCGCGTCGATGGACTTGGGCTCGTACTCCAGGATCTCCTCGTAGGCGCGCTGGGCCCGGGCCCGCTCGCCCATGCCGCTGTAGGCCAGGGCGAGGTTGGCCTGCGCTTCGGCCCACTGCGGGCGGCGCTTGAGGCAGACCTCGAAGACCTCGGCCGCGCCGGCATAGTCGTCGCGCTTCAGGCGCAGGCAGCCGAGGCGGAAGCGCGCCTCTTCGTCGCCGGGGTTCCTCTTCAGAAGCTGTGCAAACGCCTGTTCGGCCTCGGAGACCTGGCCGGAATGCTCCAGCAGCAGGGCGAGGTTCCACTGCGGAGCACTGGCGCTGGTATCGGCCTGGATGGCGCGATTGTAGGCTTCCTTGGCTCCCGCCACGTCGCCCAGTTCTTCGCGCACGATGCCCAGGTTGGTGTAGACCTGCGAGGACTGCGGCCGCAGGCGCAAAGCCTCCGCGTAGGCGTCGGCCGCCTCTTCCCAGCGGCCGGATTTCTGGTAAGCGAGACCGAGATTGAACCAGCCTTCGAAATGGCCCGGAACGGCTGAGACCAGCAGGGTGCAGAACTTCGCCGTGAGCGCGTGATCGCCGCCCGCCGACGCCCACGTCGCCAGGCCCTCGAGCGCCACGGTGGACTCGGGGCGGAAGTCCAGCAGCCGCTCGGAGTACTCCCGCACCATCTCGAAATCGTCGCGCGCCAGCCCGATCAGGATGAGGTTGGAGAGCGCCTCTTCCGATTCCGGATTGCTTTCCAGGATGGAGTGGTAGAGCCGCGCCGCGTCGTCCGTGCGTCCTTCCATTTGCAGCGCGACGGCGTTGCCGAAACGCGCGCCCTCGTTATCGGGCGACAGTTCCAGGCATTTTTCGAAGGAGGCGCGCGCCGGCCCGCTTTCGTTCAAGCGCAGGCGGCAGATGCCCAGCCCGAGGTGCGCCTCCAGGTGCGTGGGATCGAGCGCGGCGGCCTTTTCGAAATTCTCCGCGGCCTCGCGCCAGGACCCCAGCCGCTCCAGGCAGACAGCCAGGTTGAACCAGCCCGTGGGATGCTGCGGTTTTTGTTTCACCAGCGAGCGGTAGCTGCCGGCCGCCTCTTCGAACTGTCCCAACTCGAAATGGATGTAGCCCATGGCTACATACACTTCGGCCGAACCCTCTCCCGCCGCGGCTGTGCGCTGCAATTCCTGGAGAGCCTCTTCGCGCTTTCCCGAGAGGTGAAACGCGACCGCTTTGGCCAGTGCGCCGGAGGCGTCCAGCGGTCTTGCGCTCTTATCCAGATCGGGCGTGCGAAGGCTCTGTACTTTTGCTGTAGACCTGCTCGACAAGGTGCTCATGTTAACACTCCAGATTCGAAATGCCGCCGCGGCCGGGGTTCGCGGAGCCCGCCAGGGATTCCAGCCTGAGGCGGTAAAGCCGGGCGGGATCCCCCGCCTCGGCGAAGAACCCAATCCCTCCGTAGGACAAGTCCGGATCGCTCCATTGGGCGACGGCCACATCTTCCACGGCCAGGGAGAACTGATCGCCGGCCACGCGCGCCCGGACCCGGAACACGGCTTTGCTGCGAATGGCGACCCCCAGCGGTCCGGTGACGGGCGGGTCCGCGACCCCGTTCCGCACCGGGTAACGCACCAGTTCGTAGCCGGCGGCGGGGGTCTTGGCGATTTTGACCACGTAGTAGTTTTTCAGGTCGGGGGCGCGCAACACGCAACAGATGCTGCCCTTCTCGATCTTGGTGACGAATTCGATCTGGTAGTCGTGCAGACCGAGCGACGGCCCGAACAGGGCCAGCGAACCGATGCGGACGCCCGCGAAATCCACGCGCCAGTTCTCCGTGGCGCCCGCCCAGCGGCTTAGGCCCGAATCGAAATTCTCTTCCAGGACCACGGATGCCACGCCGGGATCCAACATGCCGGTAATGTTCCCTTGCACCAGCAGGTCGACGGGCGTGAGAACCGCCGCCCGGACGGCGAAGGGGGCCTCATCCGCGCGGAAAGTGCGCGCTTCTTCCTTGATGTCGAGGCCCAGACTGCGGGGCGGCGCCACCATTTCCGGAGGCACGTGCGCCAGATTCGAGGGCGGCCACTGGCGGCCGGGGGCGCTGCCGTTCAGCCGTTGCGCCGCGCTCTGCGGAGCGCTCCAGCGGCGCTCGGGCGCCGCCGCAAAGCGCAGGGGGGGGGCGACGTGAGCGGCAGCGCCGCCCCGCAGGACCGGCCGTTCCCGTTTTGCGGCATAGGAGGGCGCCAGCGGGACACGCGCGGGCATATTCACGCTGGCCGCGGATGGCACACCTGGGCCGGAGCCCGCAATCGCCGGCGCGCTGCGCATCGGGTTGCCGCCCGCCAGCGCGCCGCAACCCCGGCCGATGGATACGTGCAGATCGTGAAGCGCCGCCTCCATCATGCGGAGCGGCGTGGCCGGCTCCTCGCGGTGCGCGGCGAACGCATGAACCGGACGGCGGCGCAACGGAAGCGACGCGCACCACGGTAGGGCTCCGATCCCGATCCGCGCATCCGAAAACGCGCCGTCCGTCACCAACTGCGGAGCCGGCAACGGCGGCATGATTTCGCGGCGCAAGGCCCCGGCCGGAGGGATCGGGCTGCACCTGGAATCCTCGAAGACCGCGTACAGCGGCGTCGCGGGCCGAAGCGTCCGGCTGGCGTAGGACGCCAGCGAAGCGGCATGCGGCGCTTGCCCGTCGCGAAACCACACCGGCGCGATGGCGCGGATCACGGCCGGAACGTAAGCAGGACCCCGCGCGGCGCGCATAGGCGCGGCTGCGGCGGTGTTCAACCGTCCGGAATGGGCGGGACGATGGCGCGGCAACACCGGGTCGCGCCGGACCCGCACCCTGGTGGCCTTCTCATGGCGCCGCGCGGCGCGGCCCGCGGTCGCCGGCTGCGCAGCCACCGCACCGGCCCGCGCCGGTTTGCCGTTCGCCGCGGCCCGCAGCGTCTTACCCGTCGCGGGCAGCACCACCGGGGAGCGCATGGCCAGCGCACCGGCCCCGTCCCGGCGCGTGGGGCCGCCCGGCTCACGCGCCGGCGGCCGCTCGTCCATTCCCGCGCCGGCGCACAACCGCAATTCGCCTGCGACGTGCATCGGCGGGCAGGGGTGTTCGCGGACCTCGCGGTGCGTGACCGGCGCTCCGGGTTTGCACGCGCGCGGTTTCTCCGCCGTATCCGAGGCGGCCGGCTGCAACGGGATCGGGATGGGCCGCTCGCGCCGCCGCGTGATGGTGGCCATCTCGTTGGCCTCCAGCACACGGTTCATGCCCTGCATCAGGCGATACCGTTCCCGGTGCTCGCGGCAACAGAAGTCGCCTTCGCTACGCAATCGGATTTTGGAGAGCGGCTTCCCGCAGTGCAGGCATTTCATGCCACTTATCCCGGCCGGACCAATTATAAGTAGTTTTTTTGGTAATTGCGAGAATTTTAGGAGAAAAAATCGAAATTGGCCCTCTGCCGCGACAAATGAGGTGAAAAGCGGCCCAATTGATAACCAAGGATAGTATGGACTTTACAACTTAGATAATGTCATCCATTTATAGTACAAGAATTCCAAAAGCCGCGCCGTACAATTGCTCTCGGGCCCGCTCCGCAGGCCGGAGTAGGTGAGGAAACGTGATGACTGAGTCAACCGCACGAGCCGAGCGCAAGGATCCACAAATTGCCGCCGCTCCGTTCTACGTCTGGGAAGCGCCGCAAAAGTCCATCGCGGTCTACTTCAATCTCGACCTGGTGGACCGCCTGGAGCATGACGCCGTCAGCAGCTTCCGGTCTATCAGCAGCAAGGGTTCGGAGATCGGGGGCCTGCTGCTGGGACGGATCGAGACGGGACCGCGGCCGATGGTGGCGGTGGAGGGATTCGAGCCGGTCCCGTGCGAGTACGCGCGCGGCCCGCTGTACCGCCTTTCCGAACTGGATAAGGCGCGCTTCGACGCCGCCATCAAGCGTCACGGTTCCTCCGTGGTGGGTTTCTTTCGCAGCCACACCCGCAAGGGACTGACGTTGGAACCGGAAGACGTGGCGTTCTTCGACGAGAGATTCGGCGATCCGAACCACGTAATGCTGCTCGTACGGCCGTACGCCACCAAGGCGAGCACGGCCGGCGTGTTCATCCGCGAGAACGGTCAGGTGCACGCGGAGTCGAGCTACCTGGAATTTCCGTTCACGCGGCCCGAGCTGATGAAGCGGACCGTGGTGAACGCGCTGCCGGCGCGTGAGGAGAAGCAGGACGAAGCGGCGCAGCCGGTAAACGGGAAGCCGGCGCCCCGCGCGCAGGTTGTGCCGATCGCCTCGCGGCGCGAACCGGCCGCTCCGGAAGCGGTGGAGACACGAGTGGAACCGCCGCCTCTTCCCGCCGCGCCTGAGCCGGAGGTCGAACCGGAGCCGGCCGCCGCCGCGCCGCTGCCCGAACCCAAGCCCGAGCCCGCCGTTCCGGTTTTCGCCGCCGCGCAGCCGGAACCCGCCAGGCGGCGGTGGCCGAAGCTGCTGATCCTCGCCGCGGCGCTGCTGGCGTGCGCGGTTGGCGGGACGTTCGTGGTGTTCCCGGGACTCTTCTCAAAGCGGCCACCCGCGCCCGCCGCCGAGAACACGGCGCTCGCGCTGCGCGTGGAGCGCAATGCCGGGCAGCTCGTGCTCACCTGGAACCGCGACACCGAACTGATCAAGACCGCCTCCAGGGGCGTGTTGTCCATCTCCGACGGCGATCGCAAGGAAAACGTGGAGATCGACCTGGCGCAACTGCGCAACGGCAGCGTCGTCTATTCGCCTTTCACCAACGACGTGAGCTTCCGGCTGGAAGTCACCGCCGCCAAGGGCGGCAACGTCAGCGAATACGTGCGGGTTCTGGGCACGCGTCCGTCGGCGCTCGACCCCGCGGCGCCGGAACAGGCCAAGGCCGCGCAGCCCGCGCAAACCGCGCCGGCCGGTGATGGCGCGGCGTCCGATGCCGCCGGACAGAACGCCGAACCGGAGAAGCCCGCCCAGCCTGTCACGCCCCGGCGCCAGTTCCAGATGGAATCGCTGGCGCAGCGGCTGCGGCCCGCAACGCCTTCCGAACTCGATGCGCCGCCCGAACTGGGACAGGGCGCCGCCGCGCCCCGGCTGAGCGGACTGCCTTCCGCGCAGCCCAACCTGCCGCCCCCGCCGGTGCAGGCTCCCAAGCCGGCGCAGGCAAACGGGCAGCCGTCCTACCGGGTTGGCGGGCAGGTGCGGGAGGCCAAGCTGGTTTCCAGCCGCAGGCCCGCCTACCCGCCGCTGGCCAAGCAGGCGCGCGTGCGCGGCATCGTCGAAATCGAAGCCACCGTGGGTAAGGACGGCCGCGTGAAAAGCGTGCGGGTCCTCAACGGCCACCCTCTGTTGAGCAAGGCCGCGGCGGACGCCGTGAAAGAGTGGATCTACACGCCCTCCATGCTCAACGGCGAGCCGGTGGAGGCCACCACCCGCGTATCGGTAGGGTTCGACCTCGGCAACTGAGGGCGGAAGCGGCTATCCTGAAAGCAGCCGCTGCCCCATGCACATTGTCAGCGCCAGCCGGCGTACGGACATCCCCGCTTTTTACGCCCCGTGGTTTCTGAACCGCCTTCGGGCGGGCTTCTGCGAGGTGTTCAACCCGTTCGGAGGCGGGCTGCGCCGCGTTTCGCTTCTGCCGGGAGAGTGCGCGGGATTCGTCTTCTGGACCCGCCACGCCGCCCCGCTCGCGCCCGCGCTGGTCCCGATCGAACGGGCGGGCTTCCGTTTCTACTTCCAGTACACCATCACGGGCTACGGCCCGCCGCTCGAGACGAGAAACCCCGAAACGCAAGTCGCCGTGCGCACTTTTCGCATGCTCGCGGACCGCATCTCGCCCGGGCGCGTGCATTGGCGCTACGACCCGCTGGTGCTTTCGAGCGCGACCCCGGCGGAGTACCACCTCAGGCGCTTCGAGCGGCTCGCGCGCGAGCTTGAGGGCGCGACCCGCCGCTGCTATTTCTCCTTCGTGGACTACTACGGCAAGACGCGGCGCAACCTGGCGCGCATCGCGGGCGCGGCCTTCACCGATCCCGCCGCGGAGCAGAGGGTGGAGCTCGTCGCGAAGCTGGACGCCTTGGCCGCCGCGCACGGCATCACGCTGTATTCGTGTTGCGAGCCGGAACTGGCCGGCGGCCGCGTGCAGCCGGCCCGCTGCGTGGATAGCGAGCTGCTCGGGCTCGGAAGCGGCTTCCGCGCACGTCCCACGCGCGAAGGCTGCGGCTGCGTGGAAAGCGTGGACATCGGCGCCTATGACACCTGCCGCTTCGGCTGCGCTTACTGCTACGCGACCAGCAGCCGCGAGGCGGCCGCGCGCCGCGCCGCCGCGCACGATTCCGAAACGCCCGCGTTGTGGCGGCCCGCCGGACTCACCACGCCGCCGCCGGATGGTCCTTCGCCCAAAGGATGAAATCGAGCGTCGGCGCACTTCCGCCCAGCGCGCGCAGCCGCGAAAGGCACTGGCCGCGGTGGTTCTGGCTGTGCATTACGACCTGTAGCAGCATTTCCGCCAGAGAGCATTGCGCGCCGTCGCTGATCCAGGGCATCTCCACGTTCCCCGCGAGATCGGCGTCCGTCAGCCCGGCGATGTAGGGAAGCTGCTCGGCATGCGATTGGCGGAAGAGGCTGACGACTTCGGCCAGCGTCGCGGAACGGCATCGGCCCAATCCTGGCGCTTGAATACATGGGGCCCTGTCGCATCAGTCCGCGCTCGCCCCGGGCGGCGCATTCCCCTTACTCGCTGCGCGCAAAAAGCGCCTTGATGGTCCTGCCGCGCGCGTTTTGAACCCGCACGCTGACGCGCAGCGTAGGCGCAAGTTGCTCCACCGTGACCGCGCCGTCCCCTTCCAGAAGAGACGCAGCCGCGCCGTCCACCTCAATGCGGATCGCGCCGCTGTTGGCCTGCGTGGGGTCCGCCACCGCGAGGTGCAGCACGCCGCCGGTTTCGAGTGCGATCACGGAGGCGATGCGGTCGCTCGATACGCCCGCTGCGGTATGCGGCTCGTTCCCCCAGAAGTTCACCGCGCGAATCCCCAGCGTGTCCTCCGCCACGGCGTGTGCCTGCGCGCTGTTTTCGAGAATCCGGAACTGCGGCGCGGCGGCATACGCGGCGGTCTGTTCCGAGGTGGCTCCCGGCAGAAGCGCGTAGGCGTACGTGGAGCCGCCGGCGTGGTCGAACCAGATGGTCTGATACCGCCTGGTGACCGGCGATGCCGATCCGCCCGAGTTGATGTCGCTCCACGCGCCCGTGCGGTTCGCCCGCTCTTCGAGCCAGTTCCGTTCCGCGGGGAAGTAGTAGCCGATGTTGCCGGCCGCCAGGTGCGCCCAGGCGCCGTCCTGTGCGCGCGTGAACTCCGGTTCGCCCCGGATCAGCCGGTTCTCCACGATCGTCTCCACCGCCGCGCCCGGCGCCGTGGAGCGTATGTCGGAGCCGAGCGCGGCCACCTCGTCATCGAACAGGAACCAGGACTTCTTGGCGTCCAACTGGCGCCCGTCCGGACGCAGTTGCATCATGGCCGCGGTGTAGCCGTACATGGTCGCGCCGCCCGCCACGTTGCTGCCGCCCGCCTGGCTCTGGCGCGCGGTCGAGCCGGCGATCACGGTGGTGCCGGGCAGCCGCTGCGGGTCCACCGTCGGCCAGAAACTGTCGGAGAACTGCGTCAGGTCGGAATTGTAGAGATACGTCATGCCGTCGCCGGTGTGCCAGGCGCGCAGGTTCTCGCCGTTGATGCTCTCGTAGTTGTACACGCGGCTGGAGTGCATGGCGATCCCGAAACCCCAGCCCGGCCGCAGGTGCACCACGCGATCCATGCCCGCGAAGACCCACGAGCCGAGCAGTTGGCCGCGCCGTTCCACCGTGGCATCGTCCAGCAGCCGCCGTATCGCCATGATCTGCCCAAGGGAGCGCCCCGAGGTCCAATCGCGCGAGGTGTCGGCGAGGTACCACTCCTTCAGCATCGACCGTATGTACCACGCCATGTCGGGATGCGCGAACTGCGAAACGCGCAGCAGGCCGGCGGCGGCCGTATGCCCCACGGCGTGGTCCGGCGAGCCCGAGCGCGAGATCTCCCGCCCGCGCACCATGTCCATCATGGCGCCGTTGTAGATCACGGGCTGGAAGGCCTCAAAGACCCATCGGTACACGTTCTCGCGCGCCGGGTCGGTGACCTCCCACTCCGAGCCCGCCAACAGGTAGAGGAGATCCGCCAGTTCGTTGATGAGCGAGTTTCCGTAACCGCCGGTGTAAGGGTGCCGCGTGTGCTGGATAAAGGAACCGTCCTGGTAGAAACCGTCGCCCGAAACGACGTAAGCGAACACCGGGCTGAGCGCGTCGCTGGCGAGCTTCAACTTCCCAGCGTCGCGCGCCACGATGGCGCGCAGGGCGGCGCCCTTGCACTTCCACACGCGGTTGGCGCCGGTCGAGACCGTGCTGGTGATCATGATGCGCGGGTCGCTGACGAACCGGTCGATGGCGGCGGCGTGTTTGGCGATCTCCTCGGGCGTCAGGGCCTCGTAGAGCAGCACCAGCACGTTGCCCGCTTCGATCGCCGAGCCGATCTCCCAGTCCCACCAGTTGTCGTACTTGTTGGTGACGCGCGCGCTGTAGCGGTTGGCCTCCATCCAGTCCATGGCCGAGCGCAGGTCCGCGAGCAGGCCGGCGTCGCCGTAGAGCGCCTGGCCGGGAGTGGCCCACGCCAGCGCCATGTCGCGCAGGCGCTTCCACGAACTGGTGATGTGGCCCGAATCCGTGGCGCTCGCCAGGTCGCTCCAGAGCGCGCGCCGGGCGGCGGACTTGTCCATGCGGTCCCGGTACCCGCGCGCGGTTGATTCGATGGACGCCAGCCGCGCGCGGATCTGCGGCATGGAGAGGTCCGCCTCGCCTCCGGTGAGCACCTCGCGCCACCGCAGGCGCAGATCGTCGAACGGATCGGCGTGGAGCGAGCCGGCCATGACTGCCAGCGCCAATAGGATTCTCATTTTGCGGCCTTCGTCGAGATTATCAGAAGCGAAAGCCCACGCCCACGGTCACGCCGGTGTTCGGCAGAACGTAGCGCGCAGACCAGTAGAAATCGGCGCGGAGCAGCAGCCTGCCTGTGGGGTTGGCGACGATTCCCGTTTTCGCAACCATCAACCGCCCCGAATCGCTGCTTCCCGGGCCGCTGCGCGTGAATTCGCCGCCGATGCCTCCGCCGGCGAATCCATAGATGCGGCTGTTTCCCCAACGGAACACCAGGGCGGGATGGATGAGGGTGCGGCGTGTCTCCAGGCTCCCGCCCCCGAGTTCGCGCGCCGCTCGCGCCGTGAGCGCATCCACGTCCACCGCGAATCTGCGCGTGATGGGAACCAGCACGGCGCCGCCGTATGCCGCGCCCGTCCCCAGGGAACTTTCATCGCCGCCCATGCGCATGAATCCGGCCCTGCCGAACACCTCCACGGACCGTGGTTGCGCCGCGAGCGTACCTGCCAGCAGCATCAAAGGAAGCATTTTCATCGTGGTCTTCACGCTTCCAGGCTAGAAGACGCGCGGCCGTTCCGTGCCACGGGGCCGTCGGGGATTTGTAAGAAAAATGTCAGGCGGTCAATCGAACGCTTTGATCACCGCGCTGTTGTCGGCGGCGCCGTAGCCGGCGGCCTCGGCGCGCTCGAGCAGCGTACGGTGCAGTTCGGAAAGCGGCAGCTTCGCGCCCCGGCGCGCCCCTTCGGCCAGGATCAGCCGCACGTCCTTCAGGTGCTGCGAGAGCCGCGCCTCCGGCGTGAAATCTTCCCGCAGCATCTTTTCGCCCTTCACGTCCATGGCGCGCGACCACGCGGGACCCGCCTGGAGCACCGGAAGCGCCATGGCCGGGTCGATGCCGCAGGCGCGCGCGAACCGCAGCCCTTCGGCCAGCACCGCGCGGTTCAGTCCCAGGACCAGGTTGTTCACCAGCTTCATGCGCGCGCCGCTGCCCCACGGCCCCATGTAGAAGGCCTGGCGCGCAAAAGTTCCGAGCAGCGCCGCCGAGGCGTCGAACACCTCGCGCTCGCCGCCGCACATCACGGTCACGTCGCCCGCGCGCGTCTGTTTGCTCGATCCGCCGACAGTGGCGTCCAGGTACCGCACGCCGCGCGCGGCGAGCTCGCGCCCGAAGCCCGCGATCTGTTCCGGGTCGCCCGTGGTGGCGTCGATGAGGGTTCCGCCCGGGGGAAAACACTCCAGCAGTCCGGCCGTAACATCCGAGTTCGGCAGCACCAGCATCACGCGGCCGCACGCGCGCGCCACCTCCTCCACCGAACCGGCGGCGCGCCCGCCGGCCGCCTCCAGTTCGCGCAATCGCGCCGGCTCCACGTCGTAGCCGAGCACGCCGTAACCCGCCTCGATGAAGCGCGCCGCAAGCGCCGAACCGAGCAGCCCGCAACCCACCAGTCCGATGGTTTCCATTACACGATGTATACTACGGTTTCTTCATGCGCATTACCGGAATCGAGACCTTCGATATTCGCTTTCCCACCGCCAGGGACCAGGTCGGCAGCGACGCGCTGCACGTGGATCCGGACTACTCCGCCGCGTACTGCATCCTCAAGACCGATGGCGCGCAGGAAGGCCACGGCCTCACCTTCACGGTCGGCCGCGGCAATGAACTGTGCGTGGCGGCGATCCACTCGCTCGCGCCGCTGGTGATCGGGCGCACGCTCGAATCCATCCGCGCGGACATGGCGGGCTTCTGGCGCAGCCTCGCCCAGGACAGCCAGTTGCGATGGGTCGGCCCAGAGAAGGGCGTGCTGCACCTGGCCACCGCCGCCGTGGTGAATGCGGTCTGGGACCTCTGGGGGAAAGCCGCGGGCAAGCCGGTCTGGAAACTGCTCGCGGACCTGACCCCGGAAGAGGTCATCGCCTGCATCGATTTCCGCTACATCACGGACGCGCTCACGCCGGAGGAAGCGCTCGGCATCCTTCGCGAACAGGCGCCCGGCAAGGCGCGGCGCGAAGCCGCCATGCTCGCCGGGGGCTACCCGGCTTACAACACCTCCATCGGCTGGCTCGGGTTTGGCGACGAGCAGATCCGCGCCTTGTGCCGCGAAGCGGTGGCCGCGGGCTGGTCCCACTTCAAGATGAAAGTCGGCGCCAACCTGGAGGACGACCGCCGGCGCGCCGCGCTGATCCGCGCCGAAATCGGTCCGGACCGCAAGCTCATGATGGACGCCAATCAGCGCTGGGACGTCGGCGAAGCCATCGCCAACATCCGCGCACTGGCCGGTTTCGACCCGTGGTGGTTCGAGGAACCCACCAGTCCCGACGACGTGCTGGGTTACGCCGCCATCGCCCAAGCGGTTGCCCCCGTGAAGCTCGCCGGCGGCGAGCATTGCCAGAACCGCGTGATCTTCAAGCAGCTCCTCCAGGCCGGCGCGCTCGGCTTCTGCCAGATCGACTCGTGCCGGCTGGGCGGGGTGAATGAGATCCTTGCGGTGCTGCTGATGGCGAAGAAATTCGGCGTGCCGGTCTGCCCGCACGCGGGCGGCGTGGGACTCTGCGAATACGTGCAGCACCTGGCCATGTTCGACTACATCGCGGTCAGCGGGTCGCTCGAGAACCGCCTGATCGAGTACGTGGATCACCTGCACGAGCACTTCGTGACCCCCGTGGTCATGCGGAGCGGGCGCTACATGCCGCCGCTGGCGCCGGGTTACAGCATCGAAATGAAGCCGGAATCGCGCGAGGCTTACCGGCACCGCGGATAGCAGATCCCTTACGGCTGCTTCTTCCAGCTCTCCATGATGCGGCGGATGTACTCGCGGGTTTCCCGGTAGGGCGGCACGGCGCCGTACCTGGCCACGGCCCCCTGTCCGGCGTTGTAGGCGGCCAGGGCGCGCCACACGCCGCCGTTGTATTTCATGAGCAACTCGGCCAGGTGCCGCGCACCGGCGTCCAGGTTCTGGGCGGGGTCGGTGGGATCGGCGCCGTACATCCTGGCGGTGCCGGGCATGAGTTGCATGAGCCCGATGGCCCCCTTGGGCGAAATCGCGTTCGCCCGGTAGCCGGATTCCTGCCTGACCACGCTGTGCAGGAAGGACTTGGGCAGCCCGTATTTCTCCGCCGCGGCATCCACCAGGTTCCTTGGAGCGGCGGGCGCGGCTTGGGGTTCCACCTTTTGCGGCGCCACGGCTGGCGCCACGTAATCCTCTGATTCAAAGTGGATTACCTGCCCCGCATCCATCTCCGTGAAGCCCGCGCCGGAGTACAGCCGCACTTTTTCTCCCGCGGGCTCGTGGCGGTCGATGCGCAGCCGCGCGCCGCTCGCCAGCACGGCGTATTCGGCGGCGCCCCCTGCACCCGCGGCGGCCAGCAGGACCAACAGAAGTCTCATGCCTGAAAAAATAGACGCCGGGCCGCGGCGCAGCGTGCAGGAAAAAAGTCTTTGTTTGCGATCCTCGTGCATCTGTGGCCATAAGTTTTTCCGCACCCGCTGGAGAATACCCGCGGCCGTTGTAATCTGGTCTTTAGTCCTTTGCCCTCAACGACAAGAGCTGCGCGTTTCGAATGTAGCGCCTGCGGCCGCGGTTACGACGCACGTGTGGCGCGCAACCTGTGCGACTGCGGGGGGCCGCTGCTGGTGCGGTACGACCTGGAGAACGCCAGGCGCGCCTGGAACCGGGAGGTGGTCCCGAGCGGTCCGGCCTCGATGTGGCGTTACGCCCCGGTCTTACCGCCGCCGGATGAAGCGATTGTCACGCTGGGTGAGGGATTTACCCCGCTGGTCCAGGCCCGCAAGCTGGGTGCGCGGCTTGACTCCGGCCAGCTCTGGCTCAAGGACGAAGGCCTCAACCCTACGGGTTCCTTCAAAGCACGCGGGCTTTCCTGCGCGATCTCGATGTGCAAGGCGTTCGGCATCCGCACCGTAGCGGTTCCCTCGGCGGACAATGCCGCGAGCGCCGCCGCGGCCTATGCCGCCGCCGCCGGAATCGAAGCCCACATCTTCATGCCCCAGGATGTGCCCCAGGCCAACTACGTCGAGTGCCGCGCGTTCGGCGCCCGCGTGACGCTGGTGGAGGGCCTGATCAGCGATTGCGCGCGCATCGTCGCCGAAGGCGCCGCCCGCCAGCGCTGGTTCGACCTCAGCACCCTCAAGGAGCCCTTCCGCATCGAAGGCAAGAAGACCATGGGCTACGAGGTCGCCGAGCAGATGGGATGGCGCCTGCCGGATGCCATCCTCTACCCGACCGGCGGCGGAGTGGGCTTGATCGGCATGTGGAAGGCGTTCGAAGAGATGGAGCAGCTCGGCTGGATCGGCTCCGGGCGCCCCAAGATGATCGCCGTTCAGGTGGAGGGTTGCCAGCCCGTGGTCCGCGCCTTCCAGGAAGGCGCGGAGCGGAGCCGCTTCTGGGAAAACGCCTACACCGTGGCCGCCGGGCTGCGCGTGCCGAAACCGTTGGGAGATTTTCTGGTCCTGAACGCCGTGCGCGCGAGCGGCGGCACGGCCATCGCGGTGAGCGATCAGGAAGTGTTGGACGCCGGGCTCGAGCTGGCCGCCTGCGAAGGCATCTTCGCCGCGCCGGAGGGGGCGGCGTGTGTTGCCGCCCTGCGCAGACTGCGCGCGGACGGCTTCCTGAGGCGCGATGAGCGCATCGTCATCTACAATACCGGTTCCGGGCTGAAATACCTGGAAGCCTACTCCACGCGCTTCCCCAGGAACGCCTCCGGGGAGGCGGACAGGCTGGGAGGACTGATCACGCCCCGGTAGCACGGGAGGCAGTGCCATGATTTCTTCGCGCAGAGCGTTTCTGGGCGCTTCCGGTGCGGCGCTGGCGGGCGCGCGCCCCGGACCCAATGACACCATCAACCTCGGGCTGATTGGATGCGGCGCGCGTGCCCGCTGGGCGGAGTTGCCTTCGTTTCAGAAGATCCCCGGCGTCCGCTGGACGGCCGTGTGCGACGTGAATTCCAATCACCTGGCGGACATGCGCAAGCGCGCCGGCGGAGACCGGATCGCCGCCTACAAGGATTTCCGCGGACTCATCGAGGACCGCAACGTCGATGTTGTGGTGGTGGCCACCAATCAGCACTGGCATGTGCTGCCGCTTATCGCCGCGTGCCAGGCGGGCAAGGACGTGTACGTGGAAAAGCCGCTCGGCAACTCCATCGGCGAAGGCCGATTCGCCATTGAGGCCGCACGCAAATACAACCGCATCGTGCAGATCGGAACCCAGCAGCACAGCCAGTTGCACTTTCAGAAGGCGGTGGAGGTCGTGCAGTCGGGCCGGCTGGGCGACATCTCGGAAGTCAAGGTCTGGGACTATGAGAACCAGTCGCCCGGCCCGGGCTCGCCGCCGGATTGCGACCCGCCGCCGGAGCTGGATTGGGATTTCTACGTCGGCCCGGCCCCCTACCGCCGGTACAATCCCAACATCTACTACAAGTACGGCTACGACTGGTTCAAGCTCTCCGGCGGCGGGCACCAGGTAGCCTGGGGGGTGCATCATTTCGACATCGTCCTGTGGGCGATGGGCGTCCGATGGCCCAGAGCGGTTTCGGCGATGGGGGGCGACTACGCCTTCGAGAGTAACCGGGAATGGCCGGACACCATCTCGGCGGTGCTGGAGTTCGGGCCGGGGCCGGTTGCCAGGCGCGGTTTCCTGCTTCAATACACCATGCGGGTGGGAGGCCGGCGCGACGTCCGCTCGCACGGCCAGTGCTATATCGGCACGCAGGCTTCCATGCTGCTCGACCGCAGCGGCTACTACATCGTGCCGGAGCCGGCCTCGGGAAAGAAGGCTCCGGCCACCGGGATGTACGTGAATGCGGAAGAGAGTTTCGCGACCGCGGGCGACGATGACCGCGCCTTCCAGGTTTTCATCGAAAACGTGCGGCAACGCCGGCAGCCCGCGGCGGACCTGACCGCCGGACACCACGCCACCAACGTGGGGCACCTTATCAACGTGGCGTACCAGGCGGGGCGGACAATTCGCTGGGACGGCGAAAACGAGCGTGTCGCGGGCGACGCCGAGGCCAACCGCTTTGTGCGGAAACCGTACCGCGCTCCGTGGAAACTGGCAGTGTGAGGAGGACGCATGCATAACACAATGAGCCGCCGCGATGCGCTCGGTCTGGCGGGGCTGGCCGCCGCCCCCGCGCCCGCGAAGACCATCCCCATCGGCATGGCGACCACGGAATTCCGCAAGCACAGCAACAAACAACTGGCTGCGGAGTTCCGCGAGCAGGGGATCAAGCGGATCCAGCTCTTCCTGACCCAGACCGACAGCCGGTACTGGCGCTACAACCAGCCGAGCGACCTGGCGGGCATGACCGCGGAGCGCGCGGCGGAGATCGCCGGCCTCTACCATTCCGCCGGAATCTCGATTCACAGCGTGGGCGTTTACGCCAACCTGATCCACCCCGATCCGGCGGAGAAGAAGGCCAACTTCGCGTACTTCGAGGCCATGATGAAGCTGGGCGGGCACATGGGCGTGCGCACGTTCATTACCGAGATCGGCCATTACCGGGCGCCGGGCGAGACCGGCATCCCGTTCGACTGGCGCGAGGACGTCTGGAAGGCGGCCGTCGCTACGGCTAAAGAGCTGGCGCAGATCGCCGCCGCGCACGGCGCGACGGTGCTGCTGGAAGCTTACTTTCAAGGCCTTCTGGCGACCGCCAAACGCACCCGCATGTTCATCGAGGAAGTGGGCTCGCCGCGTATACGGGCGCTGCTCGACCCGGCGAACCTGCTCGAAGTGAACGACGTGCGGGAGATGTTCGACCAACTCGGGCCCTACATCGCCTGCATGCACGCGAAGGATCGCAAGTACCACGTGACCCGCGGCGTCGGGGCGGGGGAAGGCGACCTCGACTACCCCGCCTTTGTCACCCTCGCCGCCGCGCGCACTCCCGGCGTGCCGCTGATGCTGGAGTACGTGGGCGCCGGGACCTACAAACAGGCGCTGGCGCATTTGCGGCGGGTGATCCGCGAGGCCGGGCTACAGGAGGCATGAGAACCATGAAAACGGCATTTGTCGCTTTGGCGGCCGCCATATTTCCGCTTTGGTCCGTCGCGGCCGATAGCGTTTCCGGACCTTACCGGCCGGACTGGGGGTCACTGGCGAAACATGAGAACCCGCAGTGGCTGCTCGACGCCAAGTTCGGCATTTATGCGCACTGGGGCGTCTACGCCGTAGCCGCGTACAAGAGCGAGTGGTACGGCAAGATGATGTACGACCCCGACGACAAGCGGGGCGCGTACGAGTATCACCGTAAGACCTTCGGGCCGCAGGCCCGCTTCGGCTATAAAGACCTGATCCCCAGGTTCCGCGCGGAGAACTTCAACCCGGAGGAGTGGGGCGACCTGATCCACGCTTCCGGCGCGCGGTACGCCGGAATCGCCGTGGTGCATCACGACGGCTTCGGCTTGTGGGACAGCGACGTATACCGATGGAATGCCGGCAAGATGGGCCCCAGGCGCGATCTTTACGGCGAACTCGTGAAGGCGTTCCGCGCCCGCGGCATGAAAATCGTCGCCACCGAACACCACATGCGGACCTTCGACTGGTATCTACCCAACGAGAAGTACCAGGCGGAACAGAAGCAGGCCGGAGTGGATCTGTACGATCCCCGCTACGCGGATTTCTACTGGAACCACCACACCTCGAAGAAGGCCGACTTCATCCGCGAATGGCGGCGCAAACTGGTCGAGGTGATCGACAAGTACCGCCCCGATGTCCTCTGGTTCGATGGCGGCGACTTCACCTCCCCCGATGTGGCCGGGCCGGTGATGTCGTCGCTCGCCTATTACTACAACCAGGCGGCCGCCCGCAAGGCCGAGGTCGAGGTGCTGAACAAGTTCGCCGGCACCATGAAATTCAACTTCCCCGAGGAATTCGGCATCCTCACCTACGAAGCCGGGCGGGACCGGCCGGATTTCGTGGCCAAGCCGTGGATCGACGACCAGAGCATCGCCGAAGTCGGTTGGGGCTACGCCCAGGACCTGGTCATTCGGGATCCGCGCGAGATCGTCGTAGGCTTCGTGGATCGCGTGGCCCGCGGCGGCGGCCTGTTGCTCTCGCTTGCCCCCATGCCGAACGGCGTAATCCCCGATAACCAGAAGCAGGTGCTTTCCGAAATGGGCCAGTGGCTGAAGGTGAACGGCGAGGCCATCTACGGCACGCGACCGTGGAAAGTGCAGGTGGAGGGCTCCACGCAGAAGCTGGTCTATCAAAAGGGCGCGCACAAGGCGTGGCGCTTCGCTGCCGCCAACGCGGAGGATATCCGCTTCACCCGCAAAGGCAACCGCCTGTTCGCCATCGCGCTCGGCTGGCCCGAGGATGGAAAGCTCCGCATCAGGACGCTGAAACAGGGCGCGCGGATCGCCTCCGGCGGGATTGCGAAGATCTCGCTGCTCGGGTCGCAGGCCCCGGTGCGGTGGAAGCAGACCGCCGAGGCTTTGGAGGTGCAGCTCCCGGCGGAGAAGCCCTGCAAGCACGCCTACGCCCTGAGGCTCACCGTGAACGGTAAGTTGGAGTAGGAGCACAAGATATGCGCATTCTGTTTCCGCTCCTGATGGTGGCTGCGGCGGCCGCCCAGGAGCCTTTCTCGAAGCACTTTTTCGAGGTGAAGCAGTACTCCGATGAGGAGAACCAGGCGATCGTGAAGAAATTTCACGGCCTGCGCGTCACCGACGTGGTGGACGGTCTCGACATGGCGGGCTTGCAGGACGTGACCGTCATGGATCCGCAGATCGGACCCTTGTGGCGGGACGAGCGGAGGTTCACGCACCGTATCTACGGCGTTGCGGTGACCCTGCGCCTGGTGCCGCCTCAGGAGCGCGCGCCCATTGCCCCCTCCCGCGCGGAGTTCGACAAGTGGAAGGCCGGCTGGACGCGCAGGCTGCTGCCCAAGGGCCTTGCCATGCAGATCAAGCCGGACACCATCCTGGTGATCGACGCCTCGCGGACGAAGGATGTGGGGTTCTGCGGCTCCAACAACACGCTCGGCTGGGTCGCCCGGGGCCTGCGCGGGGTAGTGACCGACGGCGGTTGCCGCGACTCCGACGAAATGATTCTCGAGCGCATACCGGTCTACCTTCGCGATTCGACGCGGGGCTGGAACCAGGGACGCGTGGCGATCGAATCGTACAATGCGCCGGTCAACGTGGGCGGCGTACTGGTCATGCCGGGGGACATCATCGTGGCCGACACGGACGGCGTCGCCGTGGTGCCGCGCGCCAAGGCGGAGGTTGTGGCCGCCGGAGCCCACAGCATTCAGGACGGCGACACGAAGACGCGCCGGAAGCTCTACCAGAAACTGAACCGGCCGCCGGATTTCACTGTGAAGTGACGCGCGCGGCAGCGCCGCGGTGTATACTGGCTGGTCGCTGGAGGCCGAAAGTGGACACCAACGCTCTTCTTGCCAGTCTCAACGCCACGTTGATCAGCATCGGCTGGAAGCTGGTGGGCGCGCTCGTGCTGTGGGTGGCCGGCCGCATGCTGATCCGTCTTTCGATGCGACTTCTGGGTGGCGGAATGCGCGCCCAGGGTGTGGAAGCCACCATCGTCCGCTACGTGCAGAACACCGTCAACGTGTTGCTCACCATCATCCTGGTGATCGCCATCCTGGAGGTGTTCGGAGTGCAGACTACCACCTTTGCCGCGCTGTTGGCGGGCGCCGGCCTGGCGGTGGGCGCCGCGTGGAGCGGCCTGCTTTCGAACTTCGCCGCGGGCGCATTCCTGGTCATCCTGCGCCCCTTCAAGGTCGGCGACTTCATCAGCGCGGCGGGAATCACCGGAACGGTGCAGGAGATCGGCCTGTTTATCACCACGATTAACACGCTCGATAACCTGCGGACTTACGTCGGCAACAGCAAGATTCTCGCCGATAACATCCAGAATTTCACGGCCAACCCCTACCGGCGCGTGGACATCACCGCCCAGGTCGCCCACTCCATGGACCTGCGGGGCGCCATGGAGCGCATCGCCGCCGGCGTGGCCCGCATTCCCAATCTCGCCGCGCAGCCCGCGCCGGATCTGAAGATTCTGGCCCACACCCCGGCGGGAACGGTTCTCGCCGTGCGCCCCTACTGCCACAACGATCATTACTGGCAGGTGTACTTCGACACCCAACAGGCTATCCGCGACGCTCTCGGCGCGGCTGGATACCCCGCGCCGGAATTTGTTGTGGAACTGAACGCCGCCGGCTAAAACTTCAGTTTCGCGCCGAACGTGATGGTCCGTGTCCCGCTGGCGCCGGTGATGACGCCAAACGTGGCGGGACTGGTAAGGTCCAGGTCCGGATTATCGAAGCTCGGGTGGTTGAACGGGCTGTTCGCAAGCGCCCGTAGCTCCACCTTCCACTGCTCCGTGATCGGGACCGTCTTGGTCAGGGTCATGGTCTGGGACCATTGCGAGGGCCCTCGCAGCCACGACCAGCGTGCCGGTTCCGGAGAAACCTTGAAGTCGGGTATGCTGATCCACACGTCCCGGTTGAAGAAGGGGTTCAGCGGCAGTTTCGTCTTGGGATCGATCTGGTCGCCGAGTCTGTCTTTCACGCCTCCCTTGGTGTTCGGGTTTCCGTTCGGGATCGGCGCGCCGTTGGTATCCGCCACCGTCAGCGCATCGCCGCTCTGGTAATGGGTCGTGAACGCCACCGTCCATCCTCCTACCACGGCATCCAGCGGCCTCGACCAGTCCCGGCCCCACGTCCGGCCGCGGCCGAACGGCATCCGGTAGGTCATGAAAAGATTGAGCATGTTGGGAATGTCGATCGGGCTTACCGTGCGGTTATTGTGGCGCACGTTTACCGCGCTGGTCTGAAGATACTGCAACGACTTCGAATGGGTGTAATTGGCCACTAACTGGAGGCCGTTCGAAAAACGTTTCTGCACGCGCGTTTGCAGCGAATGATAGAGCACCCGGCCGTCGTTGTTGCGCTGCAAGGTCACCGTGCTTAACTGGGGAAACGCTCTGAGCAGTTGAACGGCCCTGATGCTCGATCCCTGGCCCAACGTGGACGCCGGGGGCAGAATGCCGCGGAACGGATTGGGTATGTTGGCGACATTGGCCAGTTCCGCGTCCGGCGTTTCATTCAGGCTGAGATTCTCAAACAGCTTCACGCTGTGCATGCCGACGTAGGCAACCTCGCCCAGCACCTGCGACGGGAACTGCTTTTGCAGGCTGAACTGCCATTGCTGCACGTAGGGCAGCACGCGGTTGGGATTCACGAACGTCACGGTGCTCCCCAGGTCGGTCAGCTTGCCCAGCGACTTGCCGGTGGGCTGCACATAGCCGTTCGGAAACGGATTGCTGAGGCTCACGCCCGGTATCGGCTGGGTGTCGCCGCCGGTCGAGCCCACGTACTGGGTGATGGCTCCGAAAGCGCCGTCCGTGGTCGGCGCGTTGATGTGATTCACGTCGCTCGAATAGAAGATGCCGTATCCGGCGCGGAAGACGGTGTTGCTGGCCAGCGAGTACGCCATGCCCACGCGCGGGCCGAAGTTGTTCCTGTCCACCACGCCCTGCCGCCGGCCGATTCCGCCATCGTTGACGAACCGCACGCCGCCGCGCAGCGGCCCCACCCCCGGCACCGTCATCCCGAGGTCCAGAGTTGGATCGAAACTGTACAGAAGCCGGTCGAACCTCTCCGTGGGAGGCGTCTCGAGCTCGTAGCGCAGGCCCAGGTTCAGGGTGAGTTTCGGCATCACCTTCCAATCGTCCTGGAAGAACAGGCCCACGTAGTGCATCTGCAAGGTAAGCGGCGACGTATAACCGATGCCGCGATTGCTGGCCGTGGTCGGCAGCCCAAGCAGCAGCGACGCCATCCCGCTGCCGGAGGTGTTGCCGGTGGAGGACTGCGTGGGGTTGGACCGCGTCAGGGTGTTGTTGAAAACGAAATACCCGTTGGCGTACGTGCCGGGGTTGTTCTCGTTCCAGCGCGTCAGGCGATAGTCCAGCCCGAAGCGCAACGCATGGCTGCCATGCGTCTTATTGAAATTGTTCATGAAAGACCAGATATCGTTGATGCTCTTCCTCGGACGGCTGCCGATAAAGGGCGCGCCTTCCTGGCTGAGCTCGAAAATGGGCCAGGCGGGGGCGATCTGGTGCGCGGTAATGGCATCCGGCAGGGCGAGATCGGCGGGATTCTGCGTGTCGCCCGGCATGAAGTTGTAGGTCCAGATCCGGGTGTAGCCGAGCCGGAACGAGCCGACCAGGCTCGGCGTGAAGATCACCGTGTCGTCCAGCGTCACGTTGCCGTGCTTGCGGCTGTCCGTATTGAGGTTGGAGGTGCCGTTCGGCGGCACGCTGTAAGCGCCCGGAAAATAGGCCGGGTTGGGCTGCCCTAAATACGTCGGCCGCGCCACGCGCACGAAAAGCCGGTGCTTGGAGCCCACCGCCTGATCGACCCGCAATTGCCAGTTCTTGGTGACTTGCGGAAACTGCATGTCGGCGGTCCAGTTCGGCGTGAGGATTTGCGTGCGATCCAGGTTGATATTCGGCGTGGGCAGCTTGCTGAGCACCTTCACCCCGATGGGATTGAGGCGGTTGGAGGGGATGATTGCGTTCGGGAACGCCACCCGCGATTGAAACGTCCCTGCCGCGTTCACCACCGTGCTCAGCGGGTCGTACAGGACCAGCGCTCCGCCCCGCGACGCCAGCGTCTTCGAAAAATCGCCCTGCCGCATGGCCTCGTTGGGCACATAGGCGCGTCCGATGGCGTGGTTGCCGTTCCGGTCTTTTTCGAAACCGAAGAAGAAGAATGTCCGGTTGCGCCCGTCGTATTTCGGCAGCCGGACGGGGCCGCCCACGGTGCCGCCGATCGAGTACATATCCACCAGCGGGTGCGGGATTCCGACCCGGTTATTCTCCCAGGCGTTGGCGTTCAGCGCCTCGTTCTGGGTGTAGTAGAAGGCGCTGCCGTGATACTCGTTGGTGCCCGATTTCGTGGTGATGGAGAGCGCGCCGCCGTTGGAACGGCCCAGGCTCGCGTCGAACATGGTGGTGACGATCTTGAACTCCTGCACCGCGTCGGTCATAGGAACGCCCACCGCCAGGCCCGATTGCCGCGGCGCCAGCGCCGGCGCCCCGTCGATGGTCACGTCGTTGCCCTTCTGCGTTCCGTTGCCTCCGTTCACGGCGATGTCGTTCTGGCCGTTGCCCATGGTGCCGCCGAACCCGAGCGAACCGGTGGCCAGCACCCCCGGCGCCATGTTGGCAAGCTGCAAGACCGTGCTGTTCAGCATGGCGTCATCCATGAAGGCGCGGTCCGCCACCTGCCCCAGGTCCACGCTGGCGGTTTGCAGCATGGGACTTTCCGCCCGCACCGTGATCACCTCCGAGGTCGCACCGACTTCGAGAGCGAAATCTACCGTGATGCGATCATTGACCTGAACGATGATTCCGTCCCGCACCACCTGCCGGAAGCCCGTTGAGCCGACGGTAACCTTGTACTTCCCGGGCAGGAGAAACGGAGCGACGTAGTTTCCTTCGGCGTTGGATTGAACCTCGGATGCCACGTTGGTTTCCATGTTGGTCACGGTGACCTGCGCCCCGGGTACGACGGCGCCGGAGGCGTCCGTGATCCGGCCGAGAATCGTGCCCTTGAACTCTTGCGCAAACAGCGAGGCCGCGATCGTTATCACACAAAGCGCGAACAAGACCATCTTTCGCATAAGTACACACCTCCTCCCCCCGAACGCCAGTATATAGCGTTCTACGGCCGGCGAGGTCCGCGGCGCCCGGTTCCGGGCAGCGCGCCGCCATCGCCGCTATAATGGTGCCACGGTGCCCCATAGGTCATCTCCCCTGCTTCTGCTGGTTCTTGCCGCCGCGGCCGCGCCGCAGGACGCGCGCCGGACCGATCTGAACCTGCAAGGGCAGACGGATACCGCGGCCGGGGAGAGCCGGCGCAACGAGAATGTCCAGTTCAATCCCATCGACAATAACGCGCTCAAAGAGCTGAACGTGCGCATGGGGACGACCGCCACCATCGTCCAGGAGTTCCGCGCGGACCGCAATTATTTCGGCGCCGAGTTTGGAAAGCCGGTGGCCTCGCCGTTGTACGTCTTGCCGGCCGCGGGCGCGGGATTCCACGGCTCCGTGTTCGAAGGCCACGGCAACAGCATCTTCAGCGCCCGTTCCTTTTTCCAGGCCGGCGGCGTGAAGCCGGCGCACAACAACGACTACGGCTTTACCCTGGGCTGGCCCGTGCGAAGGAGTTTTCACTTCACCGGCGAGGCAAACCAGCAGAAGATCCGGGGCAGCGTGAACGGCAATGTCCTGGTGCCGCGGCCCGATGAGCGCACGCCTTTGACCGCGGACCCGGCGCTGCGCCGCCTCATCCAGCGCATGCTGGACGCGTTCCCCGCCGAGCTGCCCAACCGCACGGATGTGAGCGAGCGCGCGCTGAACACCAATTCGCCGCAATCCATCGACACCGATACCGGACTGCTGCGCGCCGGCGCGGGCCGCTTGACCGCCGAGTACCGCTTCATCGGACAGTCCGTCGAGGCGTTTCAGCTCGTTGCCGGGCAGAACCCGAACAGCGACACGAAATCCCACGCGGCCCGGCTGGTATGGACGCACGAGTGGACGAGCGCCGCCGGGGCCTTCTCGGCGGGGTTCGACCGCGTGCACACGCGCATCGTGCCGGATGACGGCGCCTTCGGGCCGCACGTCACCTTCGGCGGCGTCATCGAGCAACTCGGGCCGGGCTCCAATCTCCCCATCGACCGCGCCCAGAACCAGTTCCGCTACGAAGCGCAATTCTCCCGGAAGCTATCCGGAGCGCACTCCTGGACGGCGGGCTTCGCCGTCCTCAGGCGGCAGATCAACGGGAGCGAATACAGCAGCCAGCGGGGTGTCATCTACTTCACCAACGACTTCGGCCGCGACGCCATGACCAATTTCCGCATGGGCGCAGCAAGCCGCTACAGCACCGGCCTCGGCGAGCCCCATCGCGGATTCCGCAACTGGGACATGCAGGCGAATGCCGGCGACCGCTGGCGCGTCCGCCCCACCCTGACCTTGAGCTACGGGCTGCGATACCAGCCGGTCACCCGCCCCACCGAGGTCAACGGCCTGAGCACCGTGGCCTACGGCTGCCAGTGCGGCAACCTCGCGCCGCGCTTCGGCTTCGCGTGGCGCGCTCCCGGCAGCCTCGGCGTGGTCCGCGGCGCCGCCGGCCTGCACTTCGGCGAGATCTTCCCGGTCACCTTCCAGCAGGTGCGCTTCAATCCGCCCGGCGTGATCAAGCTGGAAATTCACAACCCCGATCTGAAAGATCCGTTGGCCGGCGCGGACCTGAACCCCGGCGCGCGGAGCACCATCTTCGTGATCCCGCCCGATCTTTCCACGCCGTACTCGCTGCAATACAACTTCAGTTGGGAACCCACGCTGGCCGCGGACTGGAACCTGCAACTCGGATATGTGGGCAGCCGGTCGAACCGCCTGCTGTTTCTGCACCACACCAACCGCGCCCGGGCGGTGCCCGGCATCGAGCGCACCAACGGCACCGTGAACCTCCGCCGCGCCGATCCGGACCACTTCGATATCCGGCGCGTCGGCAGCATTTCACGCGCCTATTTCGATGCGGCCCGCGTGGCCCTGGTGGTGCGCCGCTGGCGCGCGCTCACCCTGGATACATCCTACTGGTTCAGCAAGGCCATCGACCTCGGCGGCAACTACACCAACCCGGCGGCCAACACCGATTCCGGCCAGACCCGCAGCCAGTCCGAATTCCTTCTGCACCAGGACCTGAAGGGCCCCAGTTCCTTCGACGCCTCCCACGCGATGCTCGCCAGGGCGTCCTATGACGTGTGCTGGCCCGGCGGCCAAGGTAAGATCGCGAAGGCGCTCGGCGTCTGGACCGTCTCGGCCGTGCTGCTGCTGAAGACCGGCACGCCCTTCGACGTAATTTCCGGTTCCGACGCGCCCGGCTTCGGCAATGTGGACGGCTCGAGCGGCGACCGCCCCCATCTGCTCGACCCGCGTGTTCTGGGGCGCACCATCGACGATCCGGACACGTCCACCACGCTGCTGCCGCGCGCGGCCTTCGCTTTCATCCGTCCCGAGGACGAGCGCGGCAACCTGGGTCACAACGTGTTCCGCAAGGGAGGTATCCGCAACGTGAATGCCGCTCTCGCCCGCTCCTGGAAAGTGGGCTCCGAGAAGACGCTCGCCTTCCGCGCCGAGGCGGTGAACTTTTTCAACTCTCCGCAATTTGCCGAGCCCGCCAAGGAACTGACCTCGCCGGGTTTCGGCCAGATCACCAACACGCTGAACGACGGCCGCACGTTCCGCTTCCTGTTGCGGCTGTCGTTCTGATGCGGAATCCCTGCGGTTTTGTCCTGATGGCCGCGGCGGCGGCGCTCGGACAGCAGCCGCAGCCCGAGGCGGACGCGCGCCGGCTGGAGTTGAACCTGCTCGGCAAGACCGGCGCCGCGCGCGGCGAGAGCCGGCGGAACGAGAACATCCAGTTCAACCCCGTCGATAACAACGCGCTCAAGGAACTGAACGTGCGGCTGGGCGCTACCGCCACCATCATCGGCGAGTTCCGGCCCGAGACGTCCTGCTTCGGCGCCGAGTTCGGCAACCCGACGCCTCAGGCCGTGCACGTCCCCTCCGCGCGCGCCGGATTCCACGGCAGCCTCTGGGAGACGCACCAGAACAGCGTGTTCAGCGCTCGGTCCTTCTTCCAGGCGGGCGGGGTCAAACCGGCCCATGAGAACGATTACGGATTCCGCGCGGCGGCGCCGCCGTGGCGGGGCGCGGCGCTCGCGCTAGCCGGGCGGCCGCAAGATCGTGGTGATAGCGCCCGGCCTGATCGATCCGCTCGCCTCGGTGCTTGATGCGCGCACCAACCTGTACCTGCTCGATCCCGGGCTGCGCACGCCTTACGAATACCAGTACAACTTCAGTTGGGAGCGGCGCCTGGCGGCCGTGTCGGAAACTCGGCTACGTGGGCAACCGCGGCCAGAAGCTGCTGATCATGTGGTACCGGAACCGCGCGCATCCGGCGGCGGGTATTCCCTTGACCACGGCCACCATCAACCAGCGGCGTCCCGATCCGGGTTACGCCGGGAAGCGCGTGGTGCTGAACGGCTCGCGCGGCTATTACGGCGCGGCGCGGGCCTCGCTGGTGCTTTCGCGCTGGCGCGGCTTCTCCATGGAAGCCGCCTGCTGGTTCTCGAAAGCGCTCGACCTCGGCTCGAGTTACACCAATACCGCTTACGACGCCGATTCGCGCCTCAGCCGCAGCCAGAGCGAATGCAGTTAATCGCGGCGCTGGGCGCCCGGCGGCGAAAGACGCTTCACCCTCCGCGCCGAATCCGTCAACCTGCTCAACACCCCGCAATTCGCCGCCCCGGGAGCGGACCTGGTCTCGGGCAACTTCGGCCAGATCACCAACACCCTGAACGATGGACGGGCGTTCCGATTGACCGCGCAGATCGGGTGGTAAGCGTTGAAGACGCGGTCGCCTGCGGGCGCGCGGGTACTCTCTACGCACCTGGTTGCCGGGCCGCAACCGCGAGGGAGCGGCGGCTGGAACACAGCAAACCCGCCGCGCCGTCTATGGCGGACGGGTGGAACTTCGGGTCAGGACTCCCGCTCGGCGCCGATCACCGCCGCCAGGCCGTGCATCACCGCCGCGATCCGCACCGCGGCCAGGATGGCCTCCTCGCGCACGCCCTTTTCACGTAGCACCGCCTCGTGCGATTGCACGCACGCGCCGCACCCGTTCATCGCCGAAACCGCCAGGCACCACAGCTCGAAATCCACCGGGTCGCTGCCGTGCATGCGGAGCATCTGCATCCGCAGCCGCGCCGGCATGTTCCGGTAGGCATCGTTGCCGCACAGGTGCTGGAAGCGGTAGTAGACGTTGTTCATCCCCATCACCGCCGAAGCGGCCTTGGCCGCCCGCGCGGCCTCCGGGCTCAGGTGCTGCGCGGCCTCGCCCAGCACGGCCTCGCGCAGCGCGGGATTGCGGGCGGCGATGGCCGTCGCCACCGCCGTTCCCCAACTCTGCTGCTCCGTCAATTCCGCCTGCCGCAGAACGTTCGGCAAATTCAGTTTCAGGTCTTTGGCGTACTCCGGGACCTGAAGCAGCAGTTCGTCGATGGTCATCAGACGGCCACCTTCAACACCGCTTCGCCCTTCTGCCAGTTGCACGGGCAAAGTTCGTCGGTCTGAAGCGCGTCCAGCACGCGCAGCACTTCCTGCGGGCTGCGGCCGACGGAAAGGTCGGTGACGTAAACGAAGCGGATCACGTTTTCGGGGTCCACCAGGAAGGTGGCCCGCTGCGCCACGCCCGCCTCGGGATCCAGGATGCCCAGCGCGGAGGTCAACTCGCGTTTCACATCGGCCAGCATGGGGAAGGGAAGGTCCTTCAGGTCGGGATGCTGTTGCCGCCACGCCAGGTGCACGAACTCCGAGTCGACGCTTCCGCCCAGAATCTGGCAGTCGCGGTCCGCGAACTCGTGGTTCACCTTGCCGAATCCGGCGATCTCGGTGGGGCACACGAAGGTGAAATCCTTCGGCCAGAAGAAATACAGCTTCCATTTGCCGGCGTAGTCGCCGTCCGTGAGGGTCTGGAACGTCTTGCCTTTTTCGGTGCTGACCGTGGCGGTCACACTGTACTTAGGGAACTTCTGTCCAATTCCTAACATGTCTCGATTGCTCCTTGAATTTATTTCTGAAATTCGCGGTCGATCTTCGCCGCCAGAATGAAATCGCTCTCCGTCAGGCCATCCACCTTGTGGGTGTAAATGGCGACGTCCACCCGGCCCCAGGTGAGAAACAGGTCCGGATGATGGCCCTCCCGCTCCGCCACCGCGCCCACGCGGTTGACGAACTCGAGGCCCTGCTGGAAATCGGGGAACGTAAAGCTGCGCGTCAGATGATGTTCCGCCACCACGCTCCACGAAGGGATTTGCGCCGCGTACCCGGCAAGTTCCTCGCCTTTGAGCGCCGGAATCCCGCCGTGGCATGGGATGCACTTCAACTCCGCCAGGCTCATTTCCGATCTCCTTTTCCCGTTTGGATGCGCGAACATGCGGTGCAGACTCTGCGAAAGGCGATTTCGGCCGCACACGAAATGGTGGATTCTAATCTGGAGGGAGAGTCAAGGGGCAATGTGTAGGAAAGCTCACAAACGGGGCGGCTCTACCGCCCCGGATACCGTATTACGCTGTAGTGCTGCAAGGTGAGCTGGTCGTACGCCACCGCCAGGTTGCCTTTGAAGTTCACCATGATGGCCCCGGCGGGAGAATCGCTCGCGGCGGCCACGCCGGCCGCCAGCGGCAGGGCGCCGCCCCAGCTTTGTACGGTTACCTGTGCGCCGCCGGCGGAGACGGCCGCCTCGGCTCGGCCCGTCGCCAGGGTTTCGGCCGCCGGTGCCGTGCGCTGCACGATGGTGGTGCCTCCCCACTCGAGCGCGAAGTTGAAGCCGGACGCCGACGCCGGGTGCTGGTAGTTGAACTGGATCTCCACCCGGTCGCCCGTCCGCAGCGTGTTGGCCGCGATGAAGCAGGAGGCCAGGACGGTCGGCTGCGTGCTCGTGGTGGTCAGCCCCGCGCCGGAGCACAGCACCTGCGGCGTCACCACCGCCACGCCGCCCGCCGCCGACCCTCCCGGCAGCCGGTACGAAGCCAGCAGGGTATCGCCGGGCTGCGGCGCCGCGGCGGCGGCGAACTCCACCGTCCTGTCCTGAATCGAGAAGTCCTGGGAGGCCTTCTGGAGAATTCCGTTGCGGAACAGCGCCAGGCTGGAGACCGGCTCCGGCGCCGCGGCAAGCAGGAACCGGGTGTTGGCTCCATCCACCGGGCCTTCCGGAGTCTCCCCGTCCACGAAGCTGAACTCCGGCGTCCCGCAGGGGCCGGAGGAGCCGTCCACGCGCACGCAATCCGTCATATTCCCGGTGGCGCTCTCGAGCGCGCCGGACATTCCGATCACAGCCGCCCGTCCGGCGGCGTACCCCGGTCCTTTGACCGGCCTCGCGGCAAGCTCCGGCTCCAACCCGGGAATATCCGCGATTTCCAGCGTTCCCGCGCCCGCCTCGACGTGCGTGGGCGTGGCGATGCGCACGTCGCGCACGCGCAGCGGCCGGGTGCTGGCGGGCACCTGCCAGGTCTCCTCAAACTGGATTTTGCCGTCGCTCGAATATTTCACCGAGTAGTAGGCGGGCGGAACGGCATCGGCGTTCGGCACCAACCCCACGCGGAAGGCTCCGTTCACGATGCGTACGGTCAGGTTCTGCATGGTGATGTTCGAGGCGTCGGCGGCCTCGAAGCTGCGCCATGCGATCACGGCCACGCCGTTGAACAGCTTGCCGTCGGCCCGGTAAAGCACGTCTTGGATCTGGGTCAGCGGCGGCGCCCCCAGTGCGCTTGCGGCCAGAAGCACTCCCACGGTCAGACAGGCGCCCCGGCCTGCGGTTCGGACAGTCATCGTTCCTCCTGCTGGCTCCAGTGTAGCCGCCGCTACCCGCCGCCAACCCTCCGCCAATCGCATGCATCCCACGCAAGCTATACTAAACGCGATATTTGCAAGCTTTGACCTTTTTCCGCTGGACTTGTGACTGGAGAAAACATGACTGCCAAAAATCGACGCTCCTTCCTCCGGGCCGGGGTCGTGGCCGCCGCCCTGCCCCCCGCCGGCAAGGCCCAGGACCGGCCTGCCAGGAAGGTCCACTTCCGCGGTCCGCAGCCCAAAACCACCCCGCTGTTTTCCAGCGCGGTTTCTTATGGGAACCTGCTGTTCCTGGCCGGCAAGGGGGCACATTTCCAGGGTGACATCGCCGCCCACACCAAGGCGGTGCTCGATGACATCCAGAAAGAACTGGAAAACGCCGGTTCCTCGATGGAGAAAGTGCTCAAGTGCAACGTGTACCTGAGCGACCTGAAAGATTACAAAGCCATGAATGAGGCTTTCCGCGGCCGTTTCGGAGAAAACCCGCCGGTGCGGACCACCATAGCCGCGGCGGGCGGAATTCCCGGCAACTCCCTCGTCGAAATTGACGTGATCGCCTACATCTGATCCACCGGGCGGCCGCCCGTTACGATATCGCGGGTGACCAACTCGGCCCCGTAGAGTTCCGCGTTCACGTCCTTATCGGGACGCAGGGTCGCCCCGTTCAGCGCCACGCCCGCAAACAGCCCCTTGGAACGCGACTACGAAAGGATCTCGGCGCTCAGGCGAGCGTCCGTTTTGGGTTCCGCCGCGCGGCCAACCGGTCCCGCCGCCACCGAAGCGCCGGCGCCCGAGCCGCCGATCTGGAATCCCCCGCCGCCGCCTTCCCCGCGGACCGCCGCCGGGGCGCCCATGATCTCCGTGAAAACAGCCGATGCTTCCTGTAGCCGTTCCTGGGCCGTGTCCGCCGGCAGCAGGGTGGATCCCATGCACAGCGAGACGGCCAGACCAATGACTCGCATGAAATTAAACCTCCCCAGGCTTAATTATTACCTGCCGATAGACTGAGAAACCGTATCTTACTTCTTACCCAGAAGCCTGAGGCGGACGCTGAAGGCGCGCTGCTGTCCCCTTCCATACGTCAGAAAGTACGGGGAGTCCGCGTTGTTGTTGACTACATTGGGGTTGCCGTTATTGGTGAGATTGTTAAATCCGAAACGCCAGGCCCACAGATAATGCAACGCCCGGAACTTACGTTCGAAATGTAAGTTGATGTTGAAGTACGAGGGCATACGCCTTGAATTCGGGGGCCCCACCATGAACCCCTCTTCACTCACCGTACTGAAAGGGAAACCCGTCCGGTACTCGGCCAGGTAGGCCGCATCCGTGTTGCGCACGGCGAACTCCAGCCATTTCGGCACGATCCTGCGCGGCACCGGAGCCCACCCCCAGGTCAGGAAACGGTGCGGCGTGTCCCAGGCGAACGGTCCCGGAGCTTGGGGGCCGTATATCGGGTTCTCCAGGTTGTAATCCACCACCGCGCTGGTGCGCGCTGCCGAACGCATGTACCCCGCGGACCATTCGAAACGCGCGAACGTCCGCCGCACGCTCACCTCGAGCGAATCGTAGCTGTCGTGCCGCCAGTTGCGCAGGCGGTAGATGCCTTCGGCTTCGTCGGCGAACGTCAGGCCCCCGCGCCCCACTTTGTGGACCACCGCCATCTTGCCGTAAAGCTCGAGCGGCAGTTTGCGCTCCACCGACGCGCTCAGGATGCGGTATCGCGGCACGCGCAGCGTGCCCTCGTCCAGGAAGAAGAACGTCGGCACGGGGCCGCGGCGCAACAGCCCGCCCGGATAGAAGAACGTCGAGTAGCTGGTCTGGTCCTGGTGCGTGGTCAGCAGCCCCAGGCTGAGCGCGTCGTGGTAGATGCCGAAGCCGGCGGCGAACTTGGTGTCCTTCATGCGTCCGGGAGCCCAGGCGGCCGAAAGCCGGGGAGACCACAGCACGTCGCGCACCACCTGGTCCCAGTCCACGCGCATGCCGCCCTCCACCGAGAGGCCCTCGCGCAGCGTCCACCGGTCCAGCACGTAATGCGCGCCTTCGAAATTGCGCCGCTGCTGGAACGGGTTGCCCTCGAAGCTCACCGCGCGCGCCACCGAATCGTCGGTGCGCAGCACGAGATAATCGTGCCGCGACACCTGCTGGTGAAACGACTCGCGCTCCAGGTCGATCCCCAGCTTGACCTGGTGCCGGCCGGCCGCGTGCGCCGCCGGCAGGAACACGTTGGCCATCCACTGCTGCCGGTAGGAGTGCCGCCGCAGGTTCACGAAATAATTGCCGCGGCTGCCGAACGGCGAGATCTCGAAAACGCGCGTGCCCTGCGGCACCTGCGCCGTTTCAGTGCGGCTGTCGGCAAAACCGATTTCCGCCAGCGCGCCGCCGCCGAAATACGCCTGGTGCTTCAACGCCGCCAGGTAGTAACGCTGGTCGCGGTTCGTGGTGGTCTCGGAGGGATTGAGAAAGGAAAGGCCGCTCCGGCGCGCGTTCATGTAGTTCACCAGGAAGGTGGCGCTGAAAATGTGCGCCGGGCTCAGGTTCGCCTGAAAGCGCGTGAGGTTGTTCGCGGTGAGGCCCCGCGTGCGGTTTTCGCCCTCCGGCAGCCCGTGCACGGTATCCAGGTCGTAGAAGGCGTCGAACCCGTTGTAGAACCATACGCGGCTGCGCGCGATGGGGCCTGAAAGCTCCAGCCGCGGAGTCCATTTGTTGATGTGGAGCCCGCCGTCGGTGGAGACGCCCGGAACGAAATTCGTGCCGCCGAACCGGAAACGGTCGTCCCCCATCTTCGTGCGGATATCGAGCGAGCCCGCCGAGGCCCGGCCCTTGTCGGCGGAGAAGCGGGCCGTTTCCAGTTCGAGCGCGCGCACCGAGTCGATGTTCAGCCGCGTTTCCAGCCTTCCGGTCACCGGGTCGGAAATGTTGAAGCCGTCCAGGCTGTAGTTGGTCTGCTCGCTGGCGCCGCCGTTCACGTGCGCCCGCCCCAGGTTATCCTGCACCACGCCCTGGAACAGCGGCAGCGCGTTGCGAAAATCGTGCGGCGCGGGGTAGGGGACCGAGAGGACTTCCACCGTGTTCACCTGCCTCCGCTCCACCGGTTCGTCCAGGTCGATGGCCGGGGCCGAGTACACCACGTCCACCGTCTCGGCGAACTCTTGCAGGTGGTTCAAGGTGACGGTGAGTTGGTTTTCCCCTTCGGCCAGCCTGGCGGCGCCCTTTTCCAACCGGAAAAAACCCTCGCGCTGCGCGCTCACCCGGTACTCGCCGGCGCTTTGCAGTTCCAGCCGGAACAGGCCGGATTTGTCCGAAAAGGCGCGGGCGGACACGGAGCCGCTCTGCACCTCCACCCTGGCCCCGCTCACGGCCACGCCGTTCTCATCCACCACCCTGCCGTTCACCCATACCTGGGCGCAGGCGCACACGGCGGCCGCGATCATCCCGAGAACCGCGCGCGCCTGGGGGGCCCCCGCCATATCCATCCATTTTAAGGCAGTAGTGATGGAATTCACCGTACGGTCCCTGTCGCCGGTGCTATTCTGGCCTGGATTATGACTTCACCTCAGGTGCGCGCGCTCGCGCTGGGGTCCGTCTCTTTCACCATCTGTTTCGCGGCTTGGGGCCTGATCAGCGCTTTCGCGCCGCGCTTTCGCGAAATGTTCCGCCTCTCCGCCACCGAGTCCGCCCTCGCCGTCGCCGTCCCGGTGCTGCTTGGCTCGCTGGCGCGCATTCCGGTCGGGATGCTTGCCGACCGCTTCGGGGGGCGGCTGATCTTCACCCTCCTGATGCTCGCCTCCGCCGTGCCCGCCGCCCTTGCACCCGAGGCGGCAAGCTATGGCGCGCTGCTCGCGGCCGGCTTCTTCCTCGGGCTCGCCGGATCCTCGTTCGCCGTGGGGGTGGGATTCGTCTCGCGGTGGTTTCCACCCGCGCGCCAGGGCGCCGCGCTCGGCGTCTACGGGCTCGGCAACATCGGGCAGTCCGCCGCCGTGTTTCTCGGGCCGGTGCTGGCGGTCTCCATCGGCTGGCGGAACGTGTTCCGGGCGGCCGCGGTTTTGCTGGCCGCCTGGGCGGTTCTCTTCTCGCTCGCGGCCCGCAACGCCCCGGCCGCGGCGCGGCCGCGCGGGATCTCCGAAATGCTTGCCGTGCTGGCGCGTGAACGGCTGAGCTGGGCGCTGGCGGCGTTTTATTTTCTGACCTTCGGCGGATTCGTCGCCTTTTCCATTTACCTTCCCAGTCTGCTGAAGGACGAGTTCCGGCTGGCCGCCGCCGACGCCGGTTTCCGTACGGCCGGCTTCGTGGTGCTCGCCACCCTCTGCCGCCCGGTGGGCGGCTGGGTGGCCGACCGCGCCGGCGGCGCACGGGTGCTCTCCCTGGTATTCCTCGCCATCGTGCCTTTCGCCATCCTGTTGGGATGGAACTCGATGCTGCCGTTCACCGCCGGCGCCCTGGGCTGCGCCGCGCTGCTCGGCCTCGGCAACGGCGCCGTGTTCAAGCTGGTGCCGCAATACTTCCCCGCAGAAACCGGGACCGTCACGGGGCTGGTGGGCGCCATGGGCGGGCTGGGCGGTTTCTTTCCGCCCCTCCTGCTGGGCTTCTTTCGTGACCGCAACGGAGTCGTTTGGCCGGGGTTCGTTCTCCTGGCCGCCACCGCCTGTCTGCTGTGGATGGTGAACGCGCGCGTCTTCCTGCCGCGCGAGAAAGCTGTGAAAGTCAATGCCTGACCGCCTCCGCGCCGGCTTGTGGGCCACGCTGTGGACCGCGCTGCTGGTGGCGGCCATCGTCATCGGCTCCCGGCGGCTGGTGAACTTCGATCCCGCGCTGGTCATCTACACCTTTGCCCTGACCTTCGCGTTCTGGGGTGTGGTCTACCACTACACGGTCTGGCTCGAGAAGCCCCCCACGCGCCTGTACTGGCGCCGCGGCTGGCGGCTTTTCCTGCGCCGTCCGCTGCCGAACACCATCGCCCTGGCCCGCGCGGCCATCACCCATCTGGCGTTGCAGAGCTTCATACGCCGCCGCTCCGCGCTGCGCTGGTGGATGCACCAGCTCATCTTCTGGGGCTGCCTGCTTGCCGTGCTCATCACCTTCCCGCTGGTCTTCGGCTGGATCTCCTTTACCACGCGGCCAGACGATCAGATGATTTACGTCACCTGGCTGTTCGGCTTCCCGGCGGCCGAATTCCGCGTGCGCACGCTGCTCTCTTCCCTCATCTTCCACGGGCTCAATGTGGCCGCGTTTCTGGTGCTGGGCGGCATCTTCCTCTCGCTGTGGCGGCGCCTGCGGGACAAGGGCGCGCAGACCGTGCAGTCGTTCGCCATGGATTTCCTGCCCATCGTGCTGCTGTTCGCCATATCGGTGACCGGCCTGGCGCTCACGGTCTCCCAGAAATGGCTGCGCGGCGAAGCCTACAGTTTCCTCGCTATCCTGCACGCCATTACGGTCATCGCCGGGCTGCTGTATCTCCCCTTCGGCAAGTTCTTCCACATCTTCCAGCGGCCGGCGCAGCTCGGCGTCAAGCTCTACCAGCGGGAGGGCGAAGCGGGCGCGCCCGCCCTTTGCGCGCGCTGCGGCCAGCGTTTCGCCTCGCGCATGCAGGTGGACGACCTCGAGACCGTGCTGCCCCAACTGAGCTTCGACTACACGCTCCCCGGTCCGGCCGGAAACTGGCAGGAGATCTGCCCCGCGTGCAAGCGCAAAACGCTCGCTTTCGCTCAGCTTCGCATCCAGGAGGAGGAGCTTTATGGCTAAGCCGCCGCAGCCGATCGAGGAGCTTGCCGAGCGCTACGGGCCGCACCTGAACTACGTGCCCGCGGGTGGCTGGCAGGAGGAATCCCGCCACAAGCCCGAAAAGCTCGTGCCCACCCACTGCTGCTTCTGCGGCCAGCAATGCGGCATTCAACTGAAAGTCCGCGAAAACCGCGTCATCGGCTTCGAACCCTGGGAGGAATTCCCGTTCAACCGCGGCATGCTCTGCCCCAAGGGCGTGAAACGCTACCTTCAGGGTAGCCATCCCGACCGCCTGCTGAACCCGCTGCTGCGCACCGATCGCGGCTTCGTTCCGGGTCCCTGGGACCAGGCCCTCGGATTCACCGCCCGCCGCCTGCGCGAGATTCAGGACCGCTACGGGCCTGACGCGGTAGCGGTCTACGGCGGCGCCTCGCTCTCCACCGAGAAGTCCTACCTGCTCGGCAAGTTCGCGCGCGTGGCGCTCGGCACCCGCCACATCGATTACAACGGCCGCCTGTGCATGGTCTCCGCCGGAACCGCCTACAAGCTCGCCTTCGGGGTGGACCGCAGCCTCATTCCGTGGAGCGAGATCCCCAAGGCGGAGGTGCTGTTCGTCATCGGCGCCAACATCGGCGACTGCGCCCCCATCACCACCGAGTACATCTGGCGCTGCCGCGACCGCGGCGGCAGGCTCATCGTGGCCGATCCGCGCCTCACCCCCATCGCCCGCAACGCCGGCCTCTTTCTCCCGCTGCGGCCCGGCACGGACTTGTACCTGCTCATGGGGATGCTCCACGTCGTGCTGCGCGACGGCCTGGAAGACCGCGCCTTCATCGACGCTCACACCACCGGGTTTGAGGAAGTCGCCGCCTCGGTCGAGCCCTACAACCCCGCGTTCGTCGCAGACCAGACCGGCGTGCCGGCCGGGAACATCGAGAAAGCCGCGCACTGGTTCGCCAAAGCCGAACGCGCCATCGCCCTGCACGCGCGCGGGCTCGAGCACCATTCCAAGGGCGTCGAGAACTGCCTGGCGGTGATCAACCTGTGCCTGGCCACCGGCCAGATCGGACGCGAAGGCGCCGGCTGCACCATGATCACCGGCCAGGGCAACGGCCAGGGCGGGCGCGAGCACGGCCAGAAGTGCGATCAGCTTCCCGGCCAGCGCGCGCTCACCGATCCCGCCGCCCGCGAGCACGTGGCCCGCGTCTGGGGCATCCGCCCTGAAGACCTTCCGCAGCCCGGCTTGAGCGCCGAGGAGATCATGATCGCCATCCACGAGGGCGAGATCAAGGCGTTGCTCTCCATCTGTTTCAACCCGCTGGTTTCGTTACCCGACGCCGATTTCACACGGGAGGCGCTCGAACGACTCGAGTTTCTCGGAGTCATCGACTTCTTTCTCTCCGAAACCGGCCACTACGCCGACGTCGTGTTGGCGGGCAGCCTTCAGGAGGAAGAGGAGGGCGTCGCCTGCTCGGCCGAGGGCCGCGTCATCCACATCCGTAAGGCCGTGGACCCGCCCGCCAACGCGCGCCCCGATTCCGAAATCCTCTGCGATCTCGCGCGCCGGCTGGGCAAGGGCGAGTACTTCAAATTCAACAGCTCCCGCGAGATCTTCGACGAGTTGCGCGAGGCCTCCCGCGGCGGAGTGGCCGATTACTACGGCATCACCTACGAGAAAATCGACCGCCAGCTTGGCGTCTTCTGGCCCTGCCCCGATCCCGAACATCCCGGCACGCCCATCCTGATCGGCAACGGCGTCTCCTTCCACCCCGGCGGCAAGTGCCGCTTCCAGGTCACCGAGTGGCGGCCCTCCGGCGATCCGCTCGATGAGCAGTTTCCGGTCCTGCTCACCACCGGGCGCGTCATCAGCCAGTACCTCTCCGGCACCCAGACCCGGCGCATCGGCGGGTTGGTGGACATCTACCCGGAACCGCGCGTCGAAATCCACCCGCAGCTCGCCGCCGAACACGGCATCAAAGATCGGGATTGGGTCACGGTCGCCACGCGCCGTGGCGAAATCACCGTGCTGGCGCTGGTGACGCGCACCATCAGGCCCGACACGGTCTTCATCCCCTATCATTGGCCGCACCACCGCAGCGCCAACCGCCTGACGCACCGCACCCTCGACCCGCGCAGCAAGATTCCGGAATTCAAGGTCTCCGCCTGCAACATTCGGAGGGCCGGCTGATGTTCGGCTGCGAGTTCTACGTGGACCCCTCGCGCTGCATCGGTTGCCAGTCGTGCGTCGAGGCTTGCGAGGAGTGCGATACGCACCGCGGCGTCTCCATGATCAACTTCGATTTTCTCGACCGCGCCGAGGGCATCCAGACCGCCGCCTTCGTCTGCTGGCACTGCGACAACCCCACCTGCGCGCACGTGTGCCCCGCCGACGCCATCAAGAAGGGCGAAGACGGCGTGGTGCAGTCCTCGCTCAAGCCGCGCTGTATCGCCTGCTCCAACTGCGTGCTCGCCTGCCCCTTCGGCATCCCCAAGCTCCAGGCCGATTGGGAGCAGATGGTGAAGTGCGACATGTGCTACGACCGCAGTTCCACGGGCAAGCGGCCTATGTGCGCCACCGTGTGCCCCAGCCAGGCACTGGCGTACGTAACCCCCGAAGTGATCGCCCGCCGCCGCGAAAAGCCCGTGAACCTTTTCTGGTTCGGCCGGCAGCGCGTCGCCACTAAGGTTTACATGATGGCGCCCGCCGGCCCGGATTCCGTCTCGATCGACGCAGCCGATTACACCTGGGAGGCCGCCGATGCGCTGGTTCCGCCGGTCTGACACCCCGCTCTGGCAGGAGGAGTTCTCTGTTTTCAACGCCGGCGAGAACTACGTCAACCGCCGGCAGTTCACCAAGTTTCTCACCCTCACCAGCCTGGGCATGTTCGTGGGCAACCTCTGGATTCTGGCCCGCGGCCGGTTCAAGAGCCCGCGGGAGGCGCCCCCACCGGTTGTGGCGGCGCGCGCCGGAGAAATCCCTGTGGGCGGCGTCAAGCTGTTCCCCTTCGCCGGCGGCCAGTGCATCCTGGTGCGCATCGCGGAAGACACGTACGTGGCCTACAGCCAGAAATGTACCCACCTTTCCTGCGCGGTGTTTTACGCTCGCGAAAGCAACCGCCTGGAGTGCCCCTGCCACGAGGGCTATTTCGATGTCCGCGACGGCTCCGTACTTCAGGGTCCGCCCCGCCGTCCGCTCCCCCGTGTCGAGTTGCAGCGCCGTGGCCGGGACTTGGTGGCCGTCGCTCTGAAGGAGGGCGCGTGAACCCACAACGCGGCAGCCTCACGGCCATCAACGGCGCTCTGGCCCTGCTGATCCTGCTGCTCATCATCCAGATTTGGCTTTTGTTCGCCGCGCTCGAAACCCATCTGGCTGGCCACATGGAAGGCGCCCTGCCCGCCGCCGTCATCTCCGGCATCCTCTTTCTGTGTTCCCTGGGACTCTACCTGTTCGTGAAGCATCTGGACGCGGATGCTGGACAAGGCCGATAATAGCGGCATGGTTGCTGTCCTGCGCACACACGGGCTCGTGCTTTTCATACTCGCCGTGGCGGTAGTGAGCCTGTTTCAGGGATTGATTCAGGCGCGCCCCGCGGCTCTCGCCACCGGCGCCATCCTGATCGCCATCGCTATCGAAGAAGCGCAAAAACGCGCCATGATTCCCCGCGCCGTCTGGTTCGAAGCCCTGCGCTGGTCCTGCGTCATCGGCGCCCTGGGGTACTTGTTGCAATAGGCCTCCGATGAAACGAACCAGCCTCAGAGTTCGCCGTCGCTGAGCCCGTACTTCGATTTCAAGGCGTCGAGCGCGGTCCCGACCACATCGCCCTGCGCCTTGTAGACCTGCAACAGCGCGTCCAGCTTTCCGATTCCGTCCGGATAAGTGTCGCCTGTGTAACCCTTGCTCTTGGCGTACTCCAGAAACTGCGCCGCCGACTGCTCCAGCAGCGCGCGCATATTCTGAAGCTGCCGCTGGCGTTCCGTAAGTTGCGTGATCAGGTCGTTGCGAATGCCGCGCGGAAATTCCTCCGTAAGCGTCGCGGCGTTCACCGCCTGCCGTAGCTGGCTCAATTCGTTGCTCGCCGCTACGGCGGATTTTGCCAACTCGGCGGCCACGATGGCGTTTTGATTCAATTCAGGTCCCTTGCCCGCCCCGTTGGCCGCGATCCCGCCGCACCACGCCCGCGCGCTGTCGACGAAATCCTTTTCGATGGCGTTCGCGGTGGCGAAATTCGCTTTTTTCTGGTTGAGCGCCTTGGCCAGTTGCACCGCCTCCATCCGCGCCTGTTTGCCGCAGCCTGTGAAGAACAGCGCGGCAGCCAACACCAAGCAGTTTCCCGCGTTGAGAATCGTCATTTCAGCCACCTGCCCGCGCCCCAAGTATAGGCCGTTTCCCCGGGTGTGTCCATCGGATAGACTGGTGCGGATGCACAGGCTCGCATTTTGTTTTGCCGCGTTCGCCGCCGCGCAGGACCTTTCCACCATCGAACACGGAGGCTTGAAGCGCACCTACCGCCTCTACCGCCCGGAGAACGCACCCCGCCCCGCGCCGCTGGTGATCGTGCTGCACGGCGCCGGCGGCGAGTCCGCCCGCATGCCGCGCGTCACCGGCTTCAACGAGCTGGCGCGCCGCGAAGGTTTTCTGGTGGCCTACGCCGACGGCTTCGAGCGCCACTGGAACGACTTGCGCGGCATCCCGGAATGGTCCGCCCACCGCAACAACGTCGATGACGTGGGCTTCTTCTCTGCCCTCATCGACCGCCTGGTGGCTTCCGAAGGCGTGGACCCAAGGCGCGTCTACGTGACCGGCATTTCGAACGGCGGCCTCATGAGCCACCGGCTCGGCTGCGAGCTGGCCGGCAAGGTGGCCGCCATCGCGCCGGTGGTGCGCACGCTCACGGTGAAACTCGCCGCACAGTGCCGGCCCGCGCGTCCCATCCCGGTGCTGATGTTCTTCGGCACCGCGGACAAGCTGGTCCCCTTCGAAGGCGGCATTCAGAAAATGGGCTCGGCCGAAACCCCGGTGCTCTCGGCGCGCCAGACCGTCCGCCGCTGGGCCGAACTCGACGGCTGCGGCCGGCCGGAGGTCTCCCGGCCCGAGAGCACGGTGGAATTCATCCACTACTCCGGCTGCCGCCAGGGCGCGCGGATCGACGCCTACATCCGCGAAGGCGCCGGCCATTCCTGGCCCCCCGGAGCGACCGAGGCGATCTGGTCCTTTTTCCGCGCCGCCCGCATACAATGAAGGCGGAGGCCCGGCATGAACGTCGCGGAAGTGCTGGAACGGCTGGGGATTGAGCCGGTCAATTCCGGCGCCTGCCATGGCGATTGGATCGCGAACCCCGCCGGTGGCGAGCTGGTATCCATCAGTCCCGCCACCGGATCCGCCATCGCCAAAGTGCGGCTGGCCGCGCGCCGGGATTACGAGGAAGTCGCCGCCGGGGCCGCGCTCGCCTTCGAGTTGTGGCGCATGGCGCCCGCCCCCCGGCGCGGCGAAGTGGTCCGGGAGATCGGCAACGAACTGCGCGCGCTCAAGGAGCCGCTCGGCGCCCTGGTCAGCCTCGAGATGGGCAAGATCCTCGCCGAAGGCCTGGGGGAGGTGCAGGAGATGATCGACATCGCCGATTTCGCCTGCGGCCTTTCGCGCCAGCTTTACGGGCTCACCATGCACAGCGAGCGTCCCGGCCACCGCATGTACGAGCAGTGGCACCCGCTCGGGATCGTGGGCGTCATCAGCGCCTTCAATTTCCCCGTCGCGGTGTGGTCGTGGAACGCCATGATCGCCGCCGTGTGCGGCGACTGCGTCCTGTGGCGGCCCTCCTCCGAGACGCCGCTCACCGCGGTGGCCGTGCAGCACATCTGCAATCGTGTGCTGGACCGCCACGGGTTCAAGGGCGTCTTCAACCTGGTGATCGGAAAGAGCGGAGAGGTGGGGGAGGCGCTGATCAATGACCGCCGCGTGCCGCTGGTCAGCTTCACCGGATCCACCGAGGTGGGCCGCCACGTTGCTGAGACCGTGGCGCGTCGGCTGGGCCGCAGCATTCTCGAGCTGGGAGGCAACAACGGCATCATCGTCATGGACGACGCCAACCTGGACCTCGCGCTCCGCGCGGTGCTCTTCGGCGCCATCGGAACCGCGGGCCAGCGCTGCACCACCACGCGCCGCCTCTTCCTCCAGCGCGGCATCGCCGCGCGGATGACCGAGGCGCTGGTGCGCGCCTATGCGCAGGTGCGTATCGGCGACCCGCTCGACCCCGCCACCGTGATGGGGCCGTTGGTGAACCAGCGCGCGGTCCAGGACATGACCGAGGGTCTCGATCGCATCCGGGCGCAGGGCGGTGCGATCATTTACGGCGGCGGGAAGCTGGGCGGCTGCTACGTCCAGCCCGCGCTGGTCAAGGCGCCGCCGGACATGCCCATCCTCCAGGAAGAGATCTTTGCGCCCATCCTCTACCTGATCGAGTTCGATTCGCTCGAGCAGGCCATTGCCCTGCACAACGGCGTGCCGCAGGGCCTCTCCTCAGCCATGTTCACCACCAGCCTGATTTCCGCCGAAACCTTCCTCAGCCACCGCGGCAGCGACTGCGGCATCGCCAACATCAACATCGGCACCAGCGGCGCGGAGATCGG
>JBHGBM010000035.1:0-82082 GCA_041946965.1 Bryobacteraceae bacterium | reverse complement strand
ACATGGTGCGCTTGTCGATCAGGCCGTGCTCGCCGAACTGGAAGCCGTTGTCGCCCATGAACACGATGAGCGTGTCGTTGAGCAGGCGCTTCTGCTCCAGCTCGTTCAGGATCGTGCCGAGACTCTCGTCCACCGCCATCAGCGTCCGGCAGTAGTCGCGATAAAAATCGTCGAATTTGATGCGGTGGTTGTACATGCCGTCGACGCCGTGCCAGGAGTTGCGCTGGCGGCGCACCCAGTCCGGCTTGCCGCGGTAGTTCTCCTCCGTATCGGCCATCGACTTGGGATGCGGAATGGCGACATCCGAGTACATGTTCTTGTGCCGCTCGGCGGGGAAGAAGTCGGCGTGCACGCCCTTGTGCCCCACGTACAGCATGAAGGGCCGCGCGGCGTTCTCGCGGATGAAGCGCACGGCCTCATCGGTGATGATGTCCGTGACGTAACCTTTGAGCTGGCGCCGCGTGCCGTCGAAATTCATCGCCGGGTTGGTGTACTCGCCCTGCCCGCGGAAGGAGACCCAGCGGTCGAAGCCCGGCCGCGGCGCGTCCGTATCGCCGCCCATGTGCCACTTGCCGATCAGCGCGGTCTTGTAGCCGTTCTTCTGAAGGATCTGCGGAAAAGTCACCAGGCGCGAGGGCAGTGGACTCACATTGTCCGTGACCCCGTGCGCGTGTACGTACTGGCCGGTGAGAATGGAAGCGCGGCTCGGCGAGCACAGCGACGTGGTCACGAAGGCGTTGCGGAACAGCACGCCGCCCCGCGCCAGCCGGTCGATGTTGGGCGTCTTCAGGAACGGGTGGCCCATGCACCCCATCATGTCGAAGCGCAGATCGTCAATCAGGATGAAAACCAGGTTGCGCTTCTTCGCCTGGCCGAGCAGCGGCGCGGCAGCGGCGGCCGCGGCGGATTGCAGAAAGCCCTTGCGTGTCATGAAGTCACATCATAACCGCGGGCGCGGTCGGACGCGGCGATACGGGATTCCGGACACGGCCATATTTTTCTCTTGCTTTTCACTTTTTGTTCGCCCACAATAGAAGAAAGGAGCGTGCACCCAGATGGCACTCACCAAACGCCAGAAGCAGGTTGTCGATTTCATCGCCGGATTCATAGCGGATAACGGCTATAGCCCGAGCTATGAAGAGATCGCGCGGGGCTTGAACTTGGCCTCGCTGGCGACGGTGCATAAGCACATCTCGGCGCTGGAGACGAAGAACTACCTGAAGCGCGGCTTCAACCAGAGCCGCTCGATCGAAATCAGCCCGCGCTACCTCCAGGAACAGCGCAGGCCCGGCATCGAGATTCCGCTGTTGGGGCGCATCGCGGCCGGTTCGCCCGTGGAGTCCATCGAGCAGCGCGCCACGCTCAGCCTGGCCGAGCTCACCTGCAATCCGGAAACGTACGCGCTCGAAGTGCGCGGCGATTCCATGATCGAAGATCACATCTGCGATGGCGACATGATCCTGCTCGAGCGCGTTGCCGAAGTGCACGACGGCGACATCGTGGTGGCGCTCGTCTCCGGCACGGAATCCACCCTCAAGCGTTTCTATCGCGAGCCGGACGGGACGGTGCGGCTGCAACCGGCCAATGCGGCGCTGGCGCCCGTGTTCGTGCCCGCCGCGGATGTGCAGGTGCAGGGCCGCCTGCTGGCGGTGCTGCGGAAGTACCGTTGACGCGTTACCGCGCGCGCCGCAGTTCCTCCTCGGCGCGCAGCCAATCTTCTTCCGGAGTGCCGTCCTGACCGCCGCGGGATTCCCAGTAGTGATACGCGAGCCGGGCGATTTCTTCTTGCGACGGCTCACGAGGCGCGATTGCGGGGGACGGTTCAGCCGGATGTTTCGATCGAGTTGCCGGCGTGCGCCGCACGCGCGCCGCGGCAACTCCCGTTCCCGAGTTCCCCGGTTCCGTACCCGTAGAGCGCTTCTTGGCCATGATTACTTTGGTCTCCTTGGAAAGAAAGAAATAAGTGCGATTAGCTGCAATTTTACCGCACCCGCCGCGCGATTCCCCATGGAAACTTCTTATGGGTCGCATTCACGGGTGCGATTCTCAACAGAGCGTGGCGTATACTGTTCTTAGCTTGCGGCCGCTATGCGCCATCTTCGTCGCGGCGCTGTACGCGCCCCTTGCCGCCGCGCCACCGCCGGTGGTCGCGGTGGATGTCGACAGCGTCGTTCATCCCGTCACGGTTGAGATCGTCGCGCACGCCATCAACCAAGCCAGAGAGCGCAACGCTCCGGTGGTGCTCATTCGCCTGAACACGCCCGGCGGCTTGATGGACGCGATGCGGCAGGTGATCGAAAAGATTGTGGCCTCGCCCGTTCCGGTGATCACTTACGTGACACCCAGTGGCGGACGCGCGGCGTCCGCCGGCTTCTTCATCCTGGAGGCCGGCGATGTGGCGGCCATGGCGCCTGGAACCAACACGGGAGCGGCGCACCCGGTGCTGATCGGGACGCCGATGGATCCCGTGATGAAGCAGAAGGCCGAGCAGGACGCCGCCGCCGCGTTGCGCAGCATCGTGGAGAAACGCGGGCGCAACGCCGCACTGGCTCAGAAGGCGGTCTTCGAGAGCAAGTCCTTCACCGAGAAGGAAGCGCTGGGTCAGAACCTCATCGACCTGGTGGCGCGCAACGATGAGGACCTGCTGCGCCAGATCGACGGCCGCGAGGTCACCCGCTTCGACGGCGGCAAGATCATTTTGCGCACCGCCGGCGCGGGCGTCACCGTCTACGAGAAGAGTTGGCGCCAGAAGCTCATCTCCGCGCTGAGCGATCCTAATATCGCGCTGGTGTTTCTGGTGCTCGGCGCCTTCGGCATCTACGTGGAATTCAGCTCCCCGGGGCTGATCGCTCCGGGCGTGATCGGCGCCATCATGGTGCTGCTGGGGCTTTCGGCCATCTCGGTGCTGCCCATCAACTGGCTAGGTGCGGCGCTGCTGCTCCTCGCCCTCACGCTGTTCGTGCTGGAGGCCAAGTTCGCCTCGCACGGCATTCTGGGAGTGGGCGGCGCGGTCGCCATGGTGCTCGGCGCCGTCATGCTGATCGACAGCCCGCTGCCGGAGATGCGCATCCGTTGGGGCACCGCCGTGGGGCTCGCGCTGCCCTTCACGGTAATCACGCTTGTGCTGGTCTCGTTGGTGGTGCGCGCGCGGCGCAACAAGGTCACCACCGGGCGCGAGGGCATGATCGGCGAATCCGGCACGGCCATCACCGCGCTCGCGCCTCAAGGCAAGGTCTTCGTGCGCGGCGAATACTGGGACGCGGTGGCCACCGCTTCCGTCACCGCCGGCGCGGCGGTGCGCGTGGTCGCCATCGAGGGACTGAAGTTGACCGTGGAACCTGTTGAAAGGAGATGATCCATGGAATCGCAACTGAGCATAAACTGGACCACGATTTTCATCATCGTGCTGGCCGTCTATGTACTTTCGTCCATCAAGATCCTGAAGGAATACGAGCGCGGCGTGATCTTCCGCCTGGGGCGCCTGCTGCCGCGCGCCAAGGGTCCGGGGCCCATCCTGGTTTTCGCGCCCTTCGACCGCATCGTGCGCGTCTCGCTGCGCGTGGACACCCTGGAGGTGCCCGGCCAGGACGTGGTCACGCGCGACAACGTCACCGTGAAGGTGAACGCGGTGATCTACTTCCGCGTGATCGACCCCAAGCTGGCGGTCGTCGAGGTTTCCAACTTCCTCTACGCCACCTCGCAGCTCGCGCAAACCACGCTGCGCAGCGTGCTCGGGGAGGTCGAGCTCGATGAGTTGCTCAGCCAGCGCGAGAAGCTGAACGTGCGGCTTCAGTCCATCCTCGACCAGCACACCTCGCCGTGGGGCGTGAAGGTGACCATGGTGGAGGTGAAACAGGTGGATCTGGCCGAGCAGATGATCCGCGCCATCGCGCGGCAGGCGGAGGCGGAGCGCGAGCGCCGCGCCAAGATCATCCACGCCGAAGGCGAGTACACGGCTTCGGAGAAACTTGCCATGGCCGCGGAGGTGATCCAGCGGCAGCCGGCCGCCATCCAGTTGCGGTATCTCCAGACGCTGGTGGAGATCGGGACCGAGAAGAACTCCACCATCGTGTTCCCGCTGCCGCTCGATATAATCACTTCTTTGGACCGGGCGCTGAACCGCATCGCGGCGAAGGACTCCAATACATGAGAAACAACGAGACGGGCGAATTCGAAATGGTGCTGGGCAACAAGCAGTTGCTCAGCGGTTTCTTCGTGGTGGTGATCCTGTTCGGGGTGTTCTTCACGATGGGCTACATCGTGGGGCGGAACTCGGCTCCGGCGGCGCAGCCGGCTGAAACCGCCGCCGCGCCGCCCGCCGCTGCCGCGCCGCAACAGGCCTCAGCCATGCCGCCGGCCGCCGCCGAAGCCGCGAAACCCGCCGAGGGACAGCCCGCCGAAAGCGGCCCGCAACCCACCACGCAGCCGGCGCAGGACACCGCCGCCGCCGCGCCGCCCGCCGCCGCACCGCCCAAGCCCGCCGAAGCGGAGCCGCTGGCGCCCGTGGAACCGGTGGCGGGCGCCACCTACCTGCAAGTCATGGCCGTGCAAAGGGCCGAAGCCGAGGTGGTTGTCCGCACCCTCAGAGAGAAGGGCTTGCCGGCGATCATGGCGCCCGGCCCCAAAGACCTTCTGCGCGTCCTGGTGGGTCCTTACACCGACGCGACGGCGCTGGGACAGGCCAAGGCCAAGCTGCAAAACGCGGGCTTCGACGCCTTCGTGAGAAAATAGGCCCTTGGAGCGCCAACGGCTGCCGGAATGGGCGCGCGCCCGTCACCGCCACTTCGACTCCCTGCACGGTTTGAAATCCGGGTTGCGCCAACTGGGGCTGCACACCGTCTGCGAGTCCGCCCGCTGCCCCAACATCCACGAGTGCTTTCACCGCGGCACGGCCACCTTCCTGATTCTGGGCGGAGTGTGCACGCGGGGCTGCGGCTTCTGCTCCGTGCCCCAGGGCCGCCAATCCGGCCCGGATCCGGAGGAGCCCGCCCGCGTGGCTCAAATGGCTGCGCGGATCCAACTCCGCCACGTGGTCATCACCAGCGTGACCCGCGACGATCTCGCCGACGGCGGCTCCGCCCACTTCGCCGAAACCGTGCGGCGCGTGCGGGAAGCCCTGCCGAACGCCAGGGTCGAGGTGCTGGTGCCGGATTTCCAGGGCGACGAGAGCGCCGTGGCCCGCGTGCTCGCGGCCGGCCCGCACGTCTTCAACCATAACGTCGAGACCGTGCCGCGGCTGTACGGCCGCGTGCGGCCCAAGGCCGATTACCGCCGCTCGCTCGCCGTGCTGCGTTTCGCGCGCGCGGCGGTCACCAAGTCCGGACTGATGGCCGGACTCGGCGAAACCGAAGCCGAGGTGCGGGCGGTGCTCGCCGACCTGCGCGAAGCCGGCGTGGACATCGTGACCATCGGCCAGTATCTGCAACCCACGCGCCGCAACCTGCCCGTGGCCGAGTTCCTCGCGCCGGAGCGTTTCGAGGCGTACCGCGAGTTCGCGCTGTCGCTCGGATTCAAGGCCGTGATGAGCGCGCCCCTGGTGCGCAGTTCCTACATGGCGGACCAGCTTTGAACTACCTGCTCGCGCTGCTCTCGGCGGCGCTGTTCATCGCCGCCTTTCCCGATTTCAACGTGGCGTGGCTCGCGCCCGTGGCCGCGGCGCCGCTGCTCGCCGCCTGCGCGCGCGAACCGCGGCCCCGGCGCCGGCTTCTGCTGGGCTGGATCTGCGGCGTGGTCTACTGGTTCGGCGTCTGTTATTGGATCGAGGCCGTGCTGGCCAACTACGCGGGCGTGAGCGGCACGGTGGCGTGGGCCCTGTTCCTGCTTTTCTGCTTCATCAAGGCGCTGCACATGGCGGTGTTCGCGCTGGCGGCCGGATGGCTCACGCGCGGCTGGTGGGCCGCACCCGCACTGGCCGCGCTCTGGGTGGTGGTGGAGTGGTCGCACAACTACCTGGGTTTCGCGTGGCTGCCGCTGGGCAACGCGGGCATCGGGATGGGACTGCCGCTGCGGCTGGCGCCGTTCACGGGCGTGTACGGGATTTCGTTCGCGTTCCTGATGGTAAGCGCGGTGCTCGCGCTGGCGCTGCTGCGCCGGCCGCGCGCACACCTCGCCTGGATCTTCCTGCTCCTGCCGGTTGCCGTACTGCCGCGCATACCCGATGAGCGGCCGGGCGCCGTAAGCGCCGTGCTGGTGCAGCCCAATATTTCCGAAACCGAGGCGTGGACGCCGGCGTTCGCCCGGCGCATCAGGCTCGACCTTCTGCGGCTTTCGCGCGAAGCCGCGCACGCCGCGCCCGGCGCGCCCGCGGTGGTTGCCTGGCCGGAAGCGCCCGCGCCGCTCTACTATTTTCAGGACCCCGGCTTTCAAAGCCAGGTGAACGGGCTCGCCCGCGAGCTGAACACGTGGCTGCTGCTCGGCATTGTGGCCTACACGCCGGACGCCAAGCCGCTCAACTCCGCCGTGCTGGTCTCGCCCCAAGGCGCCGCCGTAACGCGTTACGACAAGATGAACCTGGTCCCCTTCGGCGAATATGTGCCGTGGCCGTTCGGCTCCATCACCCAGAGCGTTTCCACCGAAGCGGGCGACTTCGTCCCCGGCAACCACCTGGTGGTCTCGCGGGCCGGCGCGCATCGCATCGGCACGTTCATCTGTTACGAGTCCGTGTTTCCCGGATTCGTGCGGCGCTTCGCGGCGGGCGGCGCGGAGGTCCTGTTCAACCTCTCCAACGACGGGTACTTCGGCAAGAGCGCCGCGCGCCACCAGCACCTTTCCATCGTTCGCATGCGCGCCGTGGAAAACCGCCGCTGGATCCTGCGGGCCACCAACGACGGCATCACCGTGGCCATCGATGCCGCGGGCCGCATCCGCGCCGCGCTGCCGCCTTACACTCAGGGCGCGGCGCGCACCGCCTTCGATTTCGAAAGCTCCACCACGCCGTACACGCGCCTGGGCGACTGGTTCGTGTTCGCTTGCATGGCCGCCGCCGCCGCCGGGCTTGCCGGATCCTGGCGCCTCAGCCGTGGCGTATGACCAGCACGTCGCCGTCCTGCACGATGTACTCTTTGCCTTCCAGGCGCAGCACGCCCTTCTCGCGCGCGCCGGCATAGCCGCCCAGGTCCACCAGCGTCTTCCAGTTGACCACCTCGGCGCGGATAAACTTCTTCTCGAAGTCCGAGTGGATGGCGCCGGCGGCCTTCAGCGCGGTGCTTTGCTTTGGGACAGTCCACGCCCGCACCTCCGTCTCTCCGGCGGTGAGGAACGACATCAACCCCAGCAGCGAGTACGTGGCCGCGATCATGCGGTCCAGCCCGGGCTCCGTCAGGCCGTAGCTGGCCAGGTACTCCTTCTGGTCTTCGGGAGGCAACTCCGCCAGCTCGGCCTCGATCCTGGCGCAAACCGCGGTGACCTCCGTGCCGCGCCGCTTCCCCAGTTGACCTTCGCGGTATTGGCGCTCGATTTCGTGCAGCCGCACCACGTCGCTCTCGCCGATGTTCAGCACCAGCAGCATGGGCTTCTGCGACAGAAACTGGAATCCGCGCAGGCGCTTCCCGGTGTCCGGGTCGAGGTCGAGGTTGCGCAGAGGCGTGTTGGTCTCCAGCGCGGCCTTGGCGCGCATCAGGACTTCGTACTCGTGGTCGAGGTCCGCGCTCTTGATCTTCTTGCGGTCTTTCTCCAGGCGCTCGAGCCGTTTCTCTACCACCATCAGGTCGCTCAGAATCAGCTCGATCTCCACGTCTTCCAGGTCGCGCACCGGATCGAGCGAGCCCTTCTCGTGCGGGATGGTCTCATCCTCGAACAGCCGCAGGACGTGCGCGAAGGCGTCCACCACCCGCAGGCTCGCCACGTAGCCCGGGTCCCGCAGGGATTCCTTGGAGATGGAGGGCACGTCCACGTACTCGACCGTGGCGTGGGTGACCTTGGGCGGCTCGAAGATGCGGGCCAGCTCTCCCAGCCGAGCGTCGGGGACTTTGGAGACGCCGGTGCGCGCGGCCACAGAGCCGACCCTTGTCTCCTGGTGCGCGCCGGTGAGCATGGCGAACAGCGAGGTCTTGCCCGTCATGGGCAGTCCGATGATTGCAGTTCTCATATCGATGATTCAGAGCGGGACGTCAATTTGCGTGAGGATTTCCTGTATGATGCGTTCGCCCGCGTCGGGGCGGCGGTGCAGCAGCGCGGTTCGCGTATCCACCACCACGCGATGCGCGAACACGGGCGCCGCCAGGCGCTTCACGTCGTCCGGGATGGCGTATTCGCGGCCCTCCGTCAGCGCCATGGCCTGCACGGCGCGATAGAGCGCCTGCGAGCCGCGCGGGCTGACCCCCAGCGCCAGCGACTCGTTCGAGCGCGTCTTCTCCACGATGGCGAGCATGTACCCGATCAGCGACTCTTCCACCGCCACGCTGTGCACCCTGGCCTGGAAGCGGAGAATATCTTCGGCCGTGAGCGGGGGCGCGCCACTCCTCAGTTCCGGGCGCTCGAAATTCCTCAGGATCTGGCGCTCGCTCTCCGGGTCCGGGTATCCGATGCGCACCCGCATGAGGAAACGGTCGAGCTGCGATTCGGGCAGGGGATAGGTCCCGTGGTGCTCCACCGGGTTCTGGGTGGCGATTACCATGAAGGGCTGCGGCAGCGTGTAGGACCGGCCGTCCATGCTGACCTGGCCCTCGTTCATGGCCTCCAGCAGCGCCGATTGCGTTTTCGGGGTGGTGCGGTTGATCTCGTCCGCCAGCAGGAAGTTGGTGAAGATGGGGCCCTGCTTGAACTCGAAAGCTTCCGTGCGGGCGTTATAGATGGTGACGCCGAGCACGTCGCTCGGCAGCATGTCGCTGGTGAACTGGAGGCGGTGGAAGCCGCAGGCCACCGAGCGCGCCAGCGTTTGGGCGAGTGTGGTTTTGCCGACCCCGGGGACGTCTTCGATGAGCAGGTGGCCGCGCGCCAGCAGGCACACCAGCGACAGCCGCACAACCTCCGGTTTGCCTAGAGCGCCTGCTTCACACGCAGGAGGTCACAGGTTCGAGTCCTGTCGCGCCCACCATCCCGTCCTTCTCATCGGGTAAGCCCTCGCCACACGCCCAGTACTCCCGGCGCCAGTTGCAGAAACGTGCGGGGTAGAGTCGAGGCGAGCGGAAACAGCGCAGCACGCCAGCCGAGCCGTACCGCTTCGAGCGCCAGCAACAGCGCCAGCGGTGAGAAAACCCTCCCGTAATCGTAGACCTGATGCCAATCCGGCGTGCTCAGCACACAAGCACCGAGCAGGGCCAGCAGCCCGCAGGAAATCTGCAACGGTCCCGGACCGGTCTTGCGCACGAGCAGGAAAGCCATGACGAAGCCCATCCACGTGCCGCCCAGCGCAATGAGATTCAAAGCGGTGGACAAGAACACAGCCGGGTGTTCCAGCGCACCGGGCCGCAGCGCCGCCTGCCACAGGGAATAGAACGGGATGAACGTAAGGGGCAGATCATATGGCGCAGTCCGCGCATGCACATAAGCCGTCCAAGCGAGAATCGGAACCAGCGACGCGGCGAAGAACGATGCCCGGCGATATTGCCGCCGCAAGAGGCTGTCGATCACAAGTGCGATCGCGATCAGGCTGCCGGTCTCGCGAACCAGCGCGGCGGCGGCGGCAACGGCGAACAAGCCCGCGTTCGAGCCCTTGCGCAAGTAGTATGCGAAACCTGCGTATAAAGCAACGGCGCCGGCATCCACGGTCATCCTTTCCGCGGAAAAAACGGTGGCCGGAACCAGCGCAAATCCGAACCCCCAAAGGGGGCTTTTCCCAAGTTCGGCGCACACGTACGCAAGCCAATACGCACCCAAGGCAATGAATCCGATGAGCACGGCGATATAGGCGGCGTGAACGAATTCATCGCGGCCGAAGGCGAGCGCCGCCGCCAGCCCCGGAATCAGAATGCGCCGGTAGCGATAGCGGGGTGCGTCAATCTGCGAGTCCAAGCCACGGCGAAGCAGCGGGTCATGTGTCATGTAGTGGTAGAATTGGCCGTCGAATCCGCAGCTTCCGGCGAACTCGTAAATCCCTTCGTTGGCCAGTGCGCGGGGAATCCCGACGGCACTGCCGGTCCGGTACATTGCAGTCCAGTTGGACCCGTAATTGTGCCGTACGGTCAGAAAGAGCCCCAGGTAGACCCACAATGCCGTGGAGATCGCGACAAGGGCGGCGATGCGGCGGCGCGTCACCGGCTGCGAACGCCCCGCGATGGTACCCGATTCCAGCGCGACTGAAACGGCGACACACCGGCACATGTAGCGATATCCCCGTTTTGACATTTCGATTTGTGCGAGTATAACATAGGCGCTTTTGTGCGCATGCTTCACTGCGCGGAGCGGGTGTGGGCTTCGAACTGTGCCGCGGCATCCTGCCACTGTTCACCTTCTGTTAAATAGATAGACAGCGTATGACCCGCCGAACCGCCGCATTCCTGATGCTCGCGCCCGCATTGGTCCCGGACTCCCGCCGGAAGAAACTCGAGATCCGCGGCATCTACTCCAGCCCAAGGCCCTTCTGGGACCGCGGTATCCGGCTTGCAGACTGCGGAGTCAACGCAGTCTTCGTGCACGCCGGGTCGATCACCCCCGAGCTCATGGCGCGGGCCGAAGCGGAAGGCGCGCGCGTGTTCGCCGAATTCCCCACGCTGAATGGGAAAGGCTACGTCGAAAAGCACCCGGAAGCCTGGCCCATCGACGAACGCGGCGAGAAAGCCCCGCCGGCGGCGTGGTTCCTGGGCGCTTGCCCCACCGATCCCGGATTCCGCGCCTGGCGAATGAGCCAGCTCACGAATCTGCTCGACCGCTTTGCCGTCGCCGGGGTGTGGATGGATTACTTCCACTGGCACGCGCAATTCGAGGAACCGCGCCCCATCCTCCCCGAAACGTGCTTCTCACCCACCTGTTTGGCGGCGTTTGAAGCCGCGAGCGGGGTTCGGGTCCCCCCAGGGGCCCCGGGCGATCGCGCCCGGTGGCTGCTTCGGCGGCACGAGCGCGAATGGCGGCTGTGGCGCACGCGGCAGTTGCTCGATTGGGCGCGCGGGATAAGAAATACGCTGCGCGCGAAACGCCCTGGCGCGCTGCTCGGGATCTTTCACTGTCCGTGGACGGACGAGGAATTCGGCGGCGCGCGGCGTCGTATCCTCGGCCTGGATCTCGAGGAGCTCGCCGCAATCGCCGGCGTCTTCTCGCCGATGGTCTACCACGGCCGCATGGAGCGCCCGCCGGAGTGGGCCGGCCAATACGTCGAGTGGCTCTCGGGCAAAATCGGCGCACGCGCGCAGATCTGGCCCATCGTCCAGGCGCACGACAAGCCGCGGCGCATCCCGCCCGAAGAGTTTGAGAAGGTGCTTCGCCTGGGCGCGGCGGCGGCCGCCACCGGCGTGATGATGTTCACGGGACAGGACGTGGCCAGGGACGCAGCCAAACTGGAGGTCATGCGCCGGGTGTACCGCGAATCAAGCTGAAACGGGCCGTCAGTACAGCTTGATGAGATCCACCCGCCGGTTCTTCGCGCGGCCTTCGTCGGTGCCGTTGTCCGCGAGAGGCTTCTTGGATCCGAAACCGCCGGCGACCAGGCGCGAGCGGTCGATGCCCTTGCCCGCCAGCCACGCCGCCACGGCCTCGGCGCGCTGCCGCGAGAGCGGCGTATTCACGGCGTCCGTGCCCACGTTGTCCGTGTGGCCTGCCACCAGCATGTACCACTCGGGCTGCTTCTGCAAAAGAAGCAGGATCTGGTTCAACACGACCTCGGAATCCGGCGTGAGGATCGCTTTCCCCGTTTCGAAGTTGATTCCGTAGATCGAGGCGCGCCCCGTCTGGCTGATCTGCTCGCCCCAGCCCTCCGCGGTGTTGGCCTGCATCTTCTGCTCCAACTCCTTTTGCCGCACGGCGGTGACCGAATAATTCTGGCCGTCGGCGTACACGGTGACCCACTGCGGCCCCTGTTTCGCCGTGAGTGTGAACCGCGTGTTGAAGTAATTATCCGTGTACACGATCTGGTAATTCTTCGCCTTCAGCGCGTTCTCGGCATTCCGGAATGTCTGTATCCCGGAGGTGCCGGCCGGACACCCGTAGTGCACCTGCTCGTACGCGCCCTCCACCTCCTGGAACTTGTTGGGCTTGCCAACCGGCATCTTGTGAATGTTGTACTCCCGCTTGTCGCAACGGAGGATGGTGCAGCCGGTAAGGCGCGAGAGGATGGCAGGGTCTTGACAGCCCTTTGCGTCCGGCCTGGGAGCCTGGGCGAACGCGGACATGCACATGGACAGACCAACGATGAAGTATTTCATTTCCGTGGCAATATACCACAGGCGCGGACGTTACTGCTTTCTGAAAACCGATAGGCGGTCTTTCCAGCAACTGCGCACCCGGATGAAATCGCTGTGCTCCAGCCCGAGCTCGCTGGCGATCTGCCGGATCTGGCTGTTCTCCACCATCGAAATGTCCTCGCTGGCGGCGGAGACGGCAAACAGGCAATCCAGCAGCGCGATCTTCTGCTCGTAAGTCGCGGTCCGGCGGAACTCGCGGGTCACCAGGAAATTGTCGGTGCCTCCGAACAGCTCGTTGCGCATCCTGGCCATCTTTACGACCACCGCGGCCTGCTCCGCCGAAAACTGCCCCTCGGACTCGATGATGCGCTCCATCACGCGGGTCTCCTCGGCGGTGATCTCCCGGTCCGCATTGGCGACCCGGCTGAGAATGTAGCCGAAGGAGGCGATGAAGCGCGCCCGCTCGTCGTCTATGCGATCGAGCGCGTTCACAATCTCGCGCACCGCGTCGGATTGCGCCGAAGAAGGTTCCTGTTCCGGCCGGCTGCCGAGGCCGAGGAAGGTGAGGATGGACATGGGCGTGGGCCGCGTGGGCTCTCTTCTCAGTATAGGGCTACATCACACATGCCACCCGGCGGCCTGAGCCGCGGCGCGGGCCGAAGCTTCTCCAGCGGCGCGGGGCCGCGGCTTCCGGCGCTTCGTGCCCGTTGGGACGGGTGAGGCGAATGGAAAGCGCGCGCTCGATGCGCGCAATCTCGCCGCGCTCCGCGCGCGTGCCGAAGGTGTGGGCCGTGCCGCGGGCGCCCGCGCGTCCGGTGCGGCCCACGCGGTGGATGAAGTCCTCGGGAACCTGCGGCAGGTCGTAGTTCACCACGTGCGAGATATTATCCACGTGGATGCCGCGCGCCGCCACGTCGGTGGCCACCAGCACGCGGTAGTAGCCGTCCTGGAAGCCGCGCAGGGCCTGGTTGCGCTGGTTTTGGCTGCGGTCGCCGTGAATGGCCGCGGTCTTGACGCCGGCCTGCGCCAGTTTGCGCGCCAGGCGCTCGGCGCCGTGCCGCGTGCGCGCGAAGACCAGGAACGAGCCGTCTTCGGTCTCGAGCATGCTTTCCAGAAGCGGCAGCTTTCCTTCCTGCTCCACTTCGTAATAGTGCAGATCCACCCGCTCGGCAGGCCTGGTCGCGGAGCCCGCCGCGATGCGGATGCCGTTGGGCACGTGTTCGTCCACCAGGTGACGCACGGAACTCTCGATGGTGGCGGAGAACAGCAGCATCTGGCGGTCGCGCGGCAGCGTGGCGATGATCCTCTTGATGGTGGGCAGGAAGCCCATGTCGAGCATGCGGTCGGCCTCGTCCAGCACCAGTATGCGCACGCCGCCCAGGTTCACCAGGCCGCGGCCCAGAAAATCGTAGAGACGGCCCGCGGTGGCGATGATCACCTGCGCGCCGCGGCGAATGGATGCGAGCTGCACGCTCTCGCTCAGCCCGCCCACTACCAGGGCGGCGCGGATGCCGCTGCGCTCGGCCATCTTCGTGAACGTCTCGTGGATCTGCATGGCGAGTTCCCGCGTGGGGCTGAGGATCACGGCCCGCACGCCGGGCCGGGATCCGTCTTTCGCCAGCGCCTGGATCATCGGCACGACGAACGCCAGGGTCTTTCCGGTGCCGGTTTGCGCCGTGGCAACCAGGTCCTGGCCGGCCAGCGCCGGTTCAATCGCCATGGCCTGGATAGGGGTGGGTTCGGTAAATCCGTGTGTTTTGAGATTGGCCTGCAACCACGCAGGCAGGGGAAGTTCGGTGAAAGTTTTCATTCAGAGATTCAGAAGGAGTATCAGCGAGCCGACTGCCGGTGAGGGAAGAGGGGTCTGCGGATCAATTCCTATACGCTTCTTATTATAGCGCAGCCAGGACGGTCACCGCTCGGCGACGATGGCAACCTCCCACGGCGCCAGCCGCACGGTCTGCCCGCGCGCGATCTCGGCGCCCGTCAGCAACTCCGCGCCATTGGCGTACGGGTAGCGCAACTCCGAGCTGGCATCGGAAAAGTTGAAGTAATAGTGCAGCGTGCGGCCCTTTCCGCTGCGCCCATGGCGCACCTTGATGGCGGCGGGCAATTGCTGATCCGGCCCGGTGAGGCCCGCGCGTTCGAGCGCCTCGCGGATCACGGCCCGCTGCAACACGTCCGTAAGCACGGTCGCCTCGTAAGTCAGGGTGCCCTTGCCGTAGCGGTTGCGCGTGAGGGCGGGAAAGCGCCAGTGCGGATGGTTTAGCGACAAGACCGTCTCGGCCCCATCGGACACCAGGAACTCCGCCCAAACCGCGGCCTGGTTGTCCCCCGCGGCGCCGTAAGGGTCTGGGGTCAGCGGAACGGGCTCGGCGAGGCTGGTGAACTCCTGGTAGTGAAAGCCGCACGCCTCGCCGAGCGGACCCGGCGCCATCGCATCGCGCACCGTGGAGTGCTCGTTGGTGAAGCCGCTCTTGAACGCCATTACCATGTGGCCGCCGCCGCGGACATAGGCGGAAACCTGCTCCAGCATGCGGTCCGAAGCGCTGTAAAGCGGCGGTGCCAGCACCACTTTGTACGGGGCAAGATCGCCGCCCGCGGGGACGAAATCCGGCTCCACGTTCAGGTCATACAGTGCGCCGTACATCTGCCCGAGCACGGTCATGTAGTTGTTGCGGTCGCTGTATGGCATGTAGGAGATGGCATTGGCCGAGTCCGCGCTGAACAGGATGGCCACGCGATTCTGTTTTTTCAGATTGACGAGTTGCGGCCCGAGTTTCTTCAGTTCCGCGGCCACGCGCGACATCTCCGCGTAAGCGCGGTTCGGCTCGCCGTCGTGCGAGAGGATGCCTTTCCAATAAGTCTCCTGGCCGTAATGCAGCGAGGCCCAATGCCAGTACGCCACCATGTTCGCGCCGGCCGCCAGGTGAGTGTAGACCGCCTGGCGCAACTGCCCGGGATACGGCGGGAACTGCGTGCGCGAATCCCATCCGATGGTCTGCGCGTTGGTCTCCGTCACCAGGTAGTTGGTGTGTTTCAGCGAGCGGCCCACGTCGCCGGTGAACCAGATGGAGCGCCCGTTCAGCCGGCCCTGGGTTTCGAAGTACGGGTTCTCCCCAACCACGTCCAACTCGCGCGCGATGGCCCACTGGTCCAGGTTGGTGTGCACGCCGCCGCTGAAATCGTGCGTGACGAACTGCTCCGGGCGCTTGTACTCGCGCACGATCTTCGCCTGCCAGGCGAGGTACTCCGTCACGATGTCATGCTGGAAGTTCTCCCATTCCAGCTTGTAGCCGGGGTTAAGAATGCCCTGGCGCGGCGGGAGGTCCTCCCATGCGGGCACAAGTTGCCCCCAATAGGCCAGGCCCCACAGGCGGTTGATCCTTTCCGGCGTCTCGTACTTCCGCTTCAGTCGCTCGAGAAAAGCAGCCTGGGCGTAGGGCGTCGATACGCCGTTCGGGAACGTTTCGTTGTCGATCTGGTACCCGATGATCGCCGGATGGTCCTTGAAGCGCGCCATGATCCGCCGGATCACGCGCTCGGCGTATCGCCGGAAGTAGGGATTCAGGAAGTCGTAATTCTGCCGCGGGCCGTAGTACCCCGGCGTCATCGCAGGAGGGTACGTCGGTGAGTAAGGGTTGCCCAGGGGGGGAGCGGTCCCGTTGTGGGTCACCGCGATTTCCGGATGCTTCCTGTACAGCCACGTGGGAATGGAGTAGGTCGGGGTGCCGAGGATGACGCGGATGCCGGCTTTGCGCAGGTGGTCGAGGGCGCGCTCCATCCACGCAAACTGAAACTCGCCGTCGCGCGGCTCCCAACTGCTCCAGGTGGATTCCCCCACCCGCACCACGCTTACGCCGGCCTTCTGCATCAGGGCGACGTCCTTCTCCAGACGGTCGGTGGGCGTGTATTCCGGGTAGTAGGCGGCGCCGTAGAGGATGGTGTCCATCCTGTCCGGCGCAAAGGGGGCGGCCGCCCCTGCGGCCGCCATCAGGAAGAGAAACGCGAGCACGCTACCAGCCGAGCCGCAGCCCCAACTGAATGTTGCGCGGGCTGCCGGTCATGCCGGTCACATAGCCGAAGTTGGCCGTGTTGGCGAGGCCGGTGTTCGGGTCGTTGTAGTGGTGCCGGTTGAAGAGGTTCAGGATTTCCGCGCGGAATTGTACGCTGGCGCGCTCGCGGATGTGCCAGTACTTGAGCAGTCCGATGTCCTCGTTCGACCAGCCGAAGCCGCGCAGTGGATCGTAGCGCCGCTTGCCGGTGCCGAGCTTGTGGTTCTTGGGGTTGGAGAACGCGGATTGATCGAAGTACTGGTTCACCGGATCGTTCTGCAAGCCGGGGTTGAAGCGCCCGGTATCGAACTTGCGCCCGAGATCGACGCCCTGGTTCCAATCGGCGTAAACTGCGCCGTCCCAGCCGGGATACCAGGCGTTGGGCGAAATGCCCAGCGGCTTTCCGGTGTTGTACTTGTAGATCCACGTCAGGTCCCAGCCGCCGGCCAGGAAGTTCACCCAGCCCGGCGCGCGGTCCAGGAACTTGCGGCCGCGTCCGAACGGAAGCTGGTACTGCACGAAGCCCTTCAGGATGTGGGTCTGGTCGAAGGAGAGCACTGTGTCGGCCTCCCGCGCCAGGTCGCGCATGTCCTGAACGCCCCCGGTCGCGTCCCAGGTCTCGTCGAAGGCGGTGTCCAGGTTTCCTTTGGCCTTGGAGAACGTGTAGGAAGCCTGCCCGGCAAGTCCGTTGGAGAGCCGCTTGGTCAACTGCAACTGGAAGGAGTCATAGCTGGAGGAGCCGAGGTTGGTGCCCACGGTGTAGATGGGTCCCCAGGTCACAGCCGCCACGTGCGGGTAGGGTTGAAGGGCCATCCCGGCGTACCCGCTGAAGCCCGTGTAGGGGAGTTTCACGCCCGCGGCAGCAGCGCTGGCGGCGTCGGAGATCCAGGCCGTCGGATTGACGGACTGGTTCTCGTAATCTGCTTTCAGCGGCTGATTGCGGAACAGTCCCCCGTGGTGCAGCCTGCGGCCCCGGTTGCCCATGTACGTGACTTCGCCCACCAGGTTCCCGGTGAACTCGTATTCAAAGCTCACGTTGTACTGGTGGGTGTAGCCCTGGAACAGGCTGTCAGGCCAGATGGTAGTCACACCCCAGGGCAGCGCGTCGGCGTCTTTGACGGGGGGTTTGTACTGGTCGGGATAACCGCTGTCCCAATAAAAGCGCGGCCGGTTGTTGGAGGCCGTCATTTCGTTGGTTCCGCGATAACCCGGCGCGAACCCGTAGGGCACGCCGCTCCAGTAGTTGATCCCGATGGGGGTGTAGAAGATGCCCCACCCGCCGCGCAGCACGATGTTGTCCGTCACGCGGTAAGCGGCGCCCACCCGCGGCGCGAACTCCTTCCAGTCTTTCCGCCGCTCGAAGGAATCGCCGCCGCCGGAGAGAAACTCCAGTGCGCCCTTCTGGTTGTACTTGGTGTTCACGATGTCCAGGTTGAAGTTGGACCAGTGGCCGTATTTCTCGTGGAAAGGCTGCGCCTGCTCCCAGCGGAGCCCCAGGTTGACGGTCAGCCGACCGGTCAGCTTGATGTCGTCCTGGAAGAACGTCTCCACGTAGCCGCGGCGGCCATAAAGGTCGAACGGCACCGCCTTGCTGGCGCTATCCACGGCGCCCAGAAGGAAACTGGCAAAGCCGAACCCGACGCGGTTGGCCCAGGAAGCGCCCGGCACGCCCGTGGTGGCGTTCGAGAACCCGAACTTGATCGTGTCCAGGCCGGAGTGGCTGTTGATCTGCTGCTTCCAGATCTGCCCGCCGAACTTGAACGTGTGGCGGTTCTTCACCCAAACCACGTTGTCGCCGACGATGTAGGTGTTCCCCACGTACCAGCCGCTGGCGTTGTAGCCGATGGCGGTCATGCCGATGCCGTTCACCGCGTTGCCGAAAGAAATCTCGGGAAAAAGGCTGGCGCTGGTGGAACTCTCCAGCCCCAGGGTCTTGTTCCAGCCCTTTCCATACTGTTTGGAGGTGCTCGGGTTGCGGTAGCGGTTGAGCGCAAAGGTGAATGTGTTGATCAGCCGCGGCGTGGCCGTCCAGTTGTCGTTGAGGCGGAACTGCCTCCCCGTCACCTTCTGGAAACGCGCCTTGGCGAAGGGGCCGCCCGCGCCCTCGCTGTCGTTCGGGTCCCACACGCCGCCCTGGTCCGTCAGGATGCGCGGCCGCTGGCTCCAGGTGAACGACGCGCTCAGCTTGTTGCGGTCGGAGAACGCATGATCGCCCTTGGTGGTGAACTGCGTCTGGTGGAACCAAGGCGCGTTGCCGGCGGTCATCGCCGAGTTGTTGGTCAGCCGGCCGGCGATCATCGGCTGGTAATTGGTGCGATAGATCTCGACGATCTTTTTCGAAATGTTGCTGAAGCGGCTCTGCGGGATGATGTTTCCCGCAAACGGGTCGGAGACCCAGGCGCTGCCCACCTGCCGCATGGTGGCCGGGTCGAAGATCTGTCCGCTCAGCGCGCTGCGCCCCAGAGCGTCGGAACCCAGGGCGCCGCCCAGCAATGCGCTGAAATTGCCGTTGAGGAATTCCGGTACGGGCACGGTCGAGCTGTAGTTCTGGCTCAACTGGTAGTCCGAGGTCGTGTATTTCTCGAACGCGGCGAAGAAGAAGGTCCGGTTACGCCCGTTGTAAATTTCGGGAATGTAAACCGGACCGCCGGCGCTCAGGCCGCCGAGGAACTGCCGGTCGCGGGCGCGGCGGTAGCGGCGGTCGCCCGGAGACTGGCTGAGCCGCCAGTTGTTCATCCACGAGTTGGCGTTCAGCGCTTCGTTGCGGATGTAATAGAAGCCGCTGCCGTGGAGTTCGTTGGTGCCGGACTTGAGCGCGAAATTGAACACGCCGCCCGAAGAGTGCCCGTATTCGGCCGCCATGCCGCTGGTCTGGACGCTAAACTCCTGCACGGCTTCCACCGGCGGACTGGTTTCGCCCACGTGGCCCTGGATCTGCGCCGTCGCCGACACCCCGTCGATCACCACCTCTTTGCTGAACGCCGCGCCTCCGGCGATGTAGGAGGTCCAGTTGTTGCCCTCCACCGCGGGCGTCAGCGCGTACGCGAAACTCTCGATCGCCCGCCCCCCGCCGAACGACAGGGGCAGGTCCTTAATGGCGTTGCTCTGCACCGTGGTCGAGATCTGCGCGGTGTCGGTCTTGAGCAGCGTGGCCTCGGCGGTCACCAGCACGGTCTCCTGCACCTGGCCCGGTTCCATGGAAACGTCAAGGCGCATGATCTGCCCGACCGTCAGCGTGAGGCCCGGGCGCGTGTATGCCTTGAAGCCCGGCGCCGTGATCTTCAGCTCGTACTTGCCGATCGGGACGTTGGAGAGCGTGTACACGCCGACGTTGTTGGTCACCGTGCGGCTCACCACGCCCGTATCCATGTTGGCCAGTACGACTTCCGCATTGGGCATGACCGCGCCGCTCGAATCGGCCACGGTGCCCGTAATGGTTCCACGATCAAATTGCGCCAGCGCCGGAGAGCAACCCACAAGCACGAGCGCAAAAGCCCCCAAAAGCGTTCGCAGCATAGTAACCTCCAGGCCTCTCCACCAGGATGCTGAAAACAGATACACACGGATGACCTCTGCATCCGTGGTCCTGACTTTTCAGTACCCCGCTGGACTGTCGAACCCAATCTCGGGTATGTTTATCCCAAATATCCGGACCTGTCAAGTCCTTTTCAGTCACAATGGGGCGACCAACCCCGATTCGCAGTCGCGCGGGTTACGCTGTGAGCCGGTCGTGAAGACCGCGGCGCAGTGCCGCATACGAAGGGAGTTGGTCTCATGTCTAAGATACGCTTTGTTGTCTCGATGTCCACGCGGACGCCATTGCCGTTGCAGTCGCCGAACCCAGCGGGGAAGTCCACGGCTTCGGCACCATCCCCAACCGTCCCGAGCCGGTGCGCAGACTGGTGGCCAAACTCGGGCCCCGGAGCCATCGCAGTAGGGGTCGAAGGCCGGCAAACATCGCGATCTGTGGCCGCAGCATGAGGCACGCCATGCCTGCCATTCCCTCCTCCGCTGTTGTAACGCTTCGGCGCCACCCGTCTGCCTGCTCTGCGGCCCCGGCCAGTTCATCGGCTTAACTCAGCCCGGCTGCACGTGACACTTGACAGAGTCGCTTCATACTAGAACAAGAGCTTCAGTCCGAACTGCACCTGCCGGGGCGAGTTCGATTGGGTGCTGATGGCGCCGAACTGATTCGACGTCACGCTGGTATTGGGGCTGCCGAAGCGCACGCGGTTGAAGGCATTGAAGGCCTCGGCGCGGAATTGCAGCAGCCACCCCTCGCGCAGGCCGAACTCCTTAAACAGCGAGAGGTCCCAGTTGTGGGCGCCCGGCGAGCGCAGATCCGGCGACGAAGGCTGGGTGTTGCCGAAGGTGAACGCCGCCGGCTGCGAGAAGACGCTGGTATCGAAGTACCGCCCGAGACGCTGGTGGATATCGCCGCCAAGCTTCCCGCTCTTCCCGTTGTTGTTCGCCAGGCCGCGAGGGTTGCCGATACCCGCCACGTTGTTTGCCGAAATACTCAGCGGCGTGCCGCTCTGGATGGTGGTGAACCCGTTCACCTGCCAGCCGCCCAGCACCGTGTTGATGCCGCGGTTCCAGGACGCCCCGAAGCGTCGGCCCTTGCCGAACGGCAGTTCGTAAATGTAACTGACCACGAACCGGTGGGCGACGTCATAACTCGCCAGCGAGCGCGATGCGCGCATGTTGTAACTGTCCTGGTGGCTGAGTTCCTCCTGTATCGCTTTCGCCCACGTATAACTTCCGTCGAACTGAACGCCGCCTGAGAAGCGCTTATTGAAAGACACCTGGAGCGCGTGGTAGTTGGACGAGGCGCCGGTGGAGTACAGCGGGATCACGTCGGTGAACTGCGGATAGGGCCGCAGCAGTTGCGCGCGGCTGATTCTGGCCGTCGCCAGCACGCCGCTGTTCACGATGCCGAAGAACGGGTTGTCCACCGTCTGGTTGAGCTGCGAACCGAGCGCCATGTACTTGGGGTCGAGCTGGTTCAGGCTGAGGCCGCTTTCGTCGTTGCGCGAGAGTTGCAGGCCGCGCGTGCCGACATAGGCGACTTCCAGCAGCACCTGGCCGGGCAGGTCCCGCTGGACGTTCAGGTTCCACTGCATCGAGTATGGCGTGAGGGTCTCCTGAACCGGCGCCTGGATGTTCGCGCCCGCCTGCGTCAGCAGACCCAGGGCCGAACCCGGCGTGGAGGTGAACCCGAGCGGATAGGGGTTGGAGAGCAGGTAATTCGGGGTGATGCCGTCGATGGTCCCCACCCACGGCGTCTGCGTGCGGAAACCGAACGGGCCCACGGTTCCATGCGCCTGCTGGAGCGAAATGGCGAAGATATTGCCCCACCCGCCGCGGATGGTGGTGCCCCTGGCGGCCTGCCACGCGAAGCCGAGCCGCGGGGCGAGGTTGTTCTTGTCCATGAAGTACTGGGTGCGCGGGTGGCCGTCCACGCCGACAAACTGAAGCCCGCCCTTAAGCTGGGGGAACGCGGAAACCTTGGCGGCCAGCGGCGAGGCCGCGAAGGGATCGAAATAGTTCATGCGGTTGTAGCGCTCCGTGCGCGGCGTATCCAGGTCATAACGCAGTCCGAGGTTCAAGGTGAGCCGGTTGGTGATGCGCCAGTCGTCCTGCGCGTAGAGCGCCGTGTAAATACTCTGTGTCGAGGCGTCCTTGAAGTTTTGGATCAGCGACCCGCTGCCGGTGCCCAGCAGCAGGCTGGCGATGGAGTTGCCCCGGTCCGACGCCGCCTGGTTGGGGTTGGGCCCCTGGGTGAACCCCGCCGAAAAATCGAAAGTTCCTGAGGTGGCCCGCGACTCGCGGTTGTTCACCCGGATGAGCCTGCCGTCGTAGCCCACCTTGACGGTGTGCGCGCCGCGCAGCTTCGAAACGCTCCCCGCCAGCGTGTAGGTCATGAACGCGTTGTAGCGGTTGTCCTGGTTCCCCAGCGTCGAGTAGCCCGAAGCCGAAAAGCGCGGGAACATGATCAACCCGCCCGCGGTGTCCAGCGCGGACGGGAGCCCCAGCGAGGAGGCCCTGAAGCCCAGCCCCTGGTTCTCGTAGTAATACAGGCTGCGCGCATAGGCCCCGCGGATGGAGACCACCGTGGTGGCATTGGGCGTCATGGTGTAATCGACCACGCCGTTGTGCATGCGGTTGCGCTCGTTGATGCGGTCTTCGGCCATGGCGATTTCCTTCGGAAACAGAACCGCGGGCACGTTGTCCTGGTTGCGGTAGGAATAGCGTACGAAGAAGCGGTTGTTGGAGTTGAAATTGTGGTCGAGGCGCGCGTCCACCTGGTCGATATCCAGGGAAGCCGACCCCTGGGCGTAATAGTTATTGGCGTTGGTGAACGCGGCCCCCTGGGTATTCGGCTGGGGGTAATACTTCATGACGTTCTGCCCAACGGGGTTCTGCCGGGAGACGGGGATGACGTTCCCCGGAAAGGCGTCGCGGATGAAGCCCGACCCCGAGGGGTTCGCCTTGGTGGTGAACGGGTCAAAGATCTGGACCATGTTGCGGTTGGCCGCGAAGGTCTGCGTGAAGTTGCCGGACCTTTCGAGCGCGGTGGGCACGGTGGTGGTCCGCGACTGGAAACTCCGCTGGCGCAGGCCTTCGTAAGAGCTCATGAAGAACGTCCGGTCCTTCTTGACCGGACCGCCGAACGTCCCGCCGTACTGGCTCCGCTTGAAGCTGGAAAGCTCCACGCCGCGGGCGTTGTTGTAGAACGTGTTGGCGTCCAGTTTCGAATTTCGCAGAAACTCGTAGGCCGTTCCGTGGAACTCGTTGGTGCCGGACTTGTACACCACGTTCAGCACGCTCCCCGCGGTGCGGCCGTACTCGGCCGGGAAGTTCGCTCCCAGCACCTTGAACTCGCCGATGGCGTCCACGCTGGGGAAGGCGGAAATGCCCGAGTACCCCTGCACCGTCGGGTGTGAGGCCGTGGCCCCGTCGATCAGAGTATCCATCATGGATGCGCGGGCGCCGTTGATCGAATAACTCATGCTGTTGTAGTTGTTGCCGATCGAACCCGCCACGCCGGGCGTGAGGTAAATCAGCGAGTACACGTTCCGCGTGTTCAGCGGCAGGTTGAGAATGGCCTTGTTCGAGACCACCTTGCCGATGGTGGCGGAGGTCGTCTCAATGGTGGAGACGGCCTCCTGCACCGTCACGCTCTCGGTGACTTCGCCGACCGCCATGGCGATGTCGACCCTGGCCTGCTGCTGCACCGCCAGTTCGATCCCGCTGCGCACGAATCTCTTGAAGCCGGTGGCCGAAGCTTCCAGCGTGTAGATGCCGGGCTGGAGCGTGGAGACCAGATATTTTCCGGTGGCGTCGCTGCGCGCCTCCACCTTCGCATTGGTGGCCACGTTGGTGGCCACAATAGCCGCGTTGGGGATGGCCGCGCCGCTCGCATCGGTCACGTTGCCCAAAAGGCTGGCGGTGAAGGACTGCGCGTTCGCGGCCGGAACGCTAAGGAACACGGCGGCGCACACCACTGCCTCGAGAAATCTGCTGCCAGAACGAGACATCTCACACCTCGTTTCGGCAGTATAACGCTATAACTCGAAAACGGCCAGCACCGGAAAGTGGTCGGAGGGGTAGCGCCCCTCTTCGTTGTACGTGATGGTTTCGGCCTCCAGCGCCGTAAACGGCCCGCGGTACATGATCCAATCGATGCGCCGGCCCTTGGTATTGCCGCTGAAGCCGCTGTTGGTGCCTTCCGGACCGGTCTTCTTCTGCGCGGTGATCCACGCATCGCGCAGCGAAGCAGCCAGCACCTTGTAAGCCTCGGCCTCGGGCGCCGCCGAGTTGAAATCGCCGGTGAGAATCAGCGGCGCATCCTTCGGCAGGGCGGCGATCCGCGCGGCGATGAGCTTGGCCGAGTTGGTGCGCGCCAGGGTGGCGTCGCCCGTATGGTGGAAATGCGTGTTGTAGAAATAGAAGCGCTTCCCGCTCTCCTTCATTTCGAACAGCGCCCAGGTCGCCATGCGCGGCAGGTTGGCGCCCCATCCCATGCTGCCCGCCGTCTCCGGAGTCTCGGAGAGCCAGAAATTGCCCGCTTCGATCAGTCGCAGCTTGCTCCGCCTGTAGAACACGCCCATGTGTTCGTCTTCACGGTTGCCGCGCCGGCTGTTGCCGAACCACTCGTATTCGGGCAGCTTCTCGGTGATGTACTGCCCCTGGATGTAGAACAACTCCTGGGTGCCCATCACGTCCGGACTCTTCTGCTGGATGGTCCTCACCAGAATGTCCTTGCGCAGTTCCCAGCGGTTGGGGCCGTCGTTTCCGGTGGCAAGCCGGACGTTGAAGCTCATGACGCGCAGACTCTCGGCCGCGCCGAGCGAGGCCAACAGGGCGGTGATGGCCGCGCACCGAACCAGTGTCTTCATACCGCACCACTATAGTACCGTTGCCCGCGATTTGTAACTTGAGATCACGTCCGAAATCGGTAGAATAGAGCCTGTTGCTCAAATTTCAGACCCGTAACCGAAAAACTCCACGATGACTCGCCGCTTTAGGTACCTCATGCTCTTCGCCGCCGCGTTGGCGCCCGTTCACGGCCAGGTGTGGAACACCAACCTGGTGGTCAATGGGGATGCCGAAGCAGGTCCCGGCGCAACCAGCCGGAGCGCAGCCACTCCTGCCACCATACCGGGGTGGACCAAGGAAGGAGCGTTTACCGTCGTCCAGTATGGTTCGCCGATGCTGCTCAGCACGGACGCTTACGGCCCGCAGACGCGCGGGAAGAACTACTTCGCCGGAGGCCCGAACGGCGGGAAATCCACCGCCACCCAGACCATCGACCTCTCGGCCGGCGCCGTGGAGATCGACGCCGGCCGCGTGCGGTTCTATCTGAGCGCGTTTCTCTCCAACGGCGGCAACACCGGCTCGGGCACCGAATCCAAGCTCACCGCCACCTTCCTCGACGCCGCCGGAAAAACTCTGCTCGAGCAGCAAATCAAGGCCCACGCGGATCTCGGTGACGGCAACCTGCTGGCGCGCGGCGGCAGCGGCTTCCTGCTTCCGAACACGCGCAAGGTGCGCCTGGTGCTGGACCTCACGCGCGCGGCCGTGGCGTTCAACGTGGCCGCGGCGGACAATATCTCCCTGGTGCTGGCGCTCGAGCCCATCCTGGGGGCCAACCTCGCCGTGAACCCGGGCGGCGAGGCCACCAAGGGCGAGTCCTCGCACAACACCGCTAAGCCCGTGCCGGGATGGAACGCTCCGTACTCTTTCGGCGTGGCGTCGTACTCCACCGGGAACATTCGCCTCACGGATCCCGGGCCGGAAGATCGCGGGGTCAACAACCAGAATTATTTCTTCGCGCGAACTTACGGCAAGACGGCCGACGCGCAGCAGAACATCGACGTGACGCTGGCCAAGGACCGCATCGACGCCGGCGGCGTCACCTACAAGCTCTCCGCGTGGGTGGGAGGCGAAGGCAGGTACGACGACCCGGCCACGGTGAAAGTCATTTTCTATGACGCCAACGGCGCGGCGCTCGGCGGCACCGGGCAGGTGGGTCCCGTCACAGCCGCGGACCGCGCCGGCAAGGACGCTCTGCTGTTCCGCGCCGCCGAAGGCACGGTTCCGCCCGGCACGCGGGTCATCGAGATCCGGATGACCTTCGCTTCGGCGAGCGGCAGCGGCCATCCGGCGGCCGAAGTGGATAACGTGACTGTCACGCTGCACTCCGGCGGGCAGGTCGCCATCAAGGACAAGGGCATCGTTCACGCCGCTACGGCGCAACCCGGCGGCGTGGCGCCCGGACAGATGCTGACCATCTACACCGCCGGCATCAACCTGGCCTCCACGACGCGGATGCAGTTGGACAGCTCCGGACTGGTCGCCACCACGCTGGGCGACGTGCGGGTGTTTTTCGACGGCACGCAGGCGCCGCTCATTTATGTGAACTCCAGCGAGATCGGCGCCGTGGCGCCGTTCAACCTGGAAGGCAAGAGCGCCACGAAGGTGCGGGTGGAGTACAAAGGCGTGCCCTCGGCCGAGGTGGAAGTGCCGGTCGCCGCCACCAATCCGGGTATCTTCACGCTGGATGGCGCCCCGAAGGGTCCCGGGCTCATCTTCAACGAGGGATACGTTCCGAACGGAAAAGACACCGCGGCCGGATCCGGAACGCTGATCACCCTGTACTGGACCGGCGGCGGTCCCCTGGATCCCGCCGGCAGAGACGGACGCATCGAGATGACGCCCCTCTCCCGGCCTATCAGCCCGGTAAGCGTGACCATCGGTGGCCAGCCCGCCGAGCTGATCTACGCAGGCGGCGTTCCCTACGCGTGGTCCGGCCTGCTCACGGCGGTGGCGAGGGTGCCCGCGGGGCTCGCCACCGAGGAACCGGTACAGGCGCCCGTCGTGATCACCGCGGGCGACGCTTCCAGTCCGGATAACACCGTCACGGTGTGGGTAAAGCCGTAGGCCGCCCGCACTCTGCTACCATAAAAGTCTGCGGATTGGAATCCACACTTCCATCGCGGGGTCGCTGGAGAATGCCGCTCTGAAAGCTGCGGAACTGGGCGCAAACACGTTCCAGATCTTCTCTTCGAGCCCGCGCATGTGGCGTGCGTCGGTCTTCCGCCAGGACGATATCCGGCGGCTCCGGGAAGCCCGCGAGCGGTTCGGCCTCAAGCCTCTCGTGATTCACGTGAACTACCTGGTCAACCTGGCCTCGCTCCACCCGGTGGTGCGCGCAAGATCCATCGCCGCGTTTCGGGGCGAATTGGAACGGGCCGAGGCCATCGGCGCCGAATACCTGGTGGTCCATCCCGGAAGTTATCAGGGCCGTTCGCTCGAGGAAGGAATCGCGGCATTCGCGCTGGGTTTGCAGGAGGCGTCCGAAGGACTCCCCAAGCCCCGGACGATGGTGCTGCTGGAGAACACAGTGGGCTGCGGGGCGCAGATCGGTTGCCGGTTCGAAGACCTGCGCTCGATTCGCGAGCTCGCCGCGGACCTCACGGATCTGCGCCTGGGCTACTGTCTGGACACCTGCCACCTGCTCGGCGCGGGGTTCGACGTGGCCACCGCCGCGGGCCTCGAGCGCACCCTGCGCCAGGCCGTGCGCGTGCTGGGACTCGGCAACGTGAAAGTGATCCACGTGAACGATTCCAAGGGCCGCCTCGGCTCGCGGCTCGACCGCCACCAGCACATCGGCGAAGGCTTCATCGGCAAGGCCGGGTTCCGGCGCATTCTGGCGCATCCCCGGTTGCGCGCCAAACCGTTTATCCTGGAAACCCCCGTGGACCACCCCGGCGACGACCGCCGCAATCTCGAGACCCTGAAGAAACTATGCCCGAAAAGCCGTACGACCACAACCAGATCGAACTGAAGTGGTTCGAGCGTTGGCAGAACGCCGACTTCTACAAGGCGGAAGAGAACTCCGCGCTGCCGAAGTTTTACGTGCTCGAGATGCTGCCGTACCCCAGCGGCACCCTGCACATCGGCCACATCCGCAACTATTCCATCGGCGACGCGCTGGCGCGCTACAAGTGGATGCGCGGCTTCAACGTGCTGCACCCCATGGGATGGGACGCCTTCGGCCTGCCCGCCGAAAACGCCGCCATCGCCAATAAGCGGCAGCCGCGCGAGTGGACGCTGCACAACATCGCCCTGATGAAGAACACCCACCGGCGCTTCGGGTTCAGCTACGACTGGGACCGCGAGGTCGCCACCTGCGAGCCGGACTACTACCGCTGGAACCAGTGGTTCTTCCTCAGGATGCTGGAACACGGCCTGGCCTACCGCAAGAAGGCGCTGGTCAACTGGTGCCCCAAGTGCGCCACCGTGCTGGCCAACGAGCAGGTGGTGAACGGCTGCTGCTGGCGGCACGAAACCACGCCGGTGGAGCAGCGCGCTCTCGAGCAGTGGTTTCTCCGCATCACCGCCTACGCCGATGAGCTGCTCGCCGATATTGCGCAGCTCGAAGAAGGCTGGCCCGAGCGCGTGCTCACCATGCAGCGCAACTGGATCGGCCGCTCCGAAGGCACGGAGGTGGATTTCCGGCTCGATGGCGGCGGCCCCATACGGGTCTTCACCACCCGCGTGGACACCATCTACGGCGCCACCTGCGTGATTCTCGCCCCCGAGCATCCGCTCAACGAAACGCTGCTCGATGCCGAAGGCAAGGCGCGGGCCAAGGCCATGGTGGACGCGCGCGCCAACCGCGACCCCGCCGACATCGTCAAAGAGGGATTCTTCACCGGACACCATGCCCTGAACCCTTACAGCGGCGAGCGTGTTCCCATATGGATCGGCAACTTCGTCCTCATGGGCTACGGCACGGGAGCCATCATGGCCGTGCCGGCGCACGATGAGCGCGATTTCGAGTTCTGCCAGAAGTACGGCATCGCCATCCGCCCGGTGATCCGTCCCGTCGACGGCGTGCTCGCGCGGCCGGAAGACATGCGGACCGCCTTCACCGATGACGGCATCATGGAAGATTCCGGCGAGTGGTCCGGCCTCACCAGCGAGGAAGGACGCCGCCGCATGTCGGAGAAAGCCGAGCGCGAGGGCTTCGGCAAAGCCGCGGTGACGTACCGGCTGAAGGATTGGGGCATCTCGCGGCAGCGCTACTGGGGGACGCCGATCCCGGTCATTCATTGCGCCAAGTGCGGCATCGTGCCCGTGCCGGAAAGCGAGCTGCCGGTGATTCTGCCGGACCGCGTCGAGATCACCGGCACAGGGCGTTCGCCGCTTGAGAACGTGCCCGGCTTCGTCAACACGAACTGCCCGAAATGCGGCGGTGCGGCGCGGCGTGAAACCGATACCATGGACACGTTCATCGACTCGTCCTGGTACTTCTACCGCTATTGCGACGCGCACAACGATCGGGCGCCCTTCGATTCGGCCAAGATCGCTTACTGGTTCCCCATCGATCAGTACATCGGCGGCGTGGAGCATGCCATCCTGCACCTGATCTACTCGCGGTTCTTCACCAAAATGATGCGCGATATCGGGCTGATCCGCAATGACGAGCCCGCCAGGCGCCTGTTCACGCAGGGCATGGTGATCGCCGCCGGCGCCAAGATGTCGAAATCAAAGGGCAACGTGGTGGGCGCGGACGCGGTGGCCGAGCGCTATGGCACCGATACCGCCCGCATGTTCGTGCTCTTCGCGGCGCCGCCGGAGAAAGACGTCGATTGGCGCGAGGAGGGCGTCGAGGGCATCTACCGCTTCCTCGGCCGCGTGTATCGCTTCGCGACCCGCAACGCCGGACGCGCCTCCCCGGAAGGCGCTCCGGGCGAGTCCGGCCGCAAGGTCCTGCGCAAGCTGCACCAGACCATCCGCAAGATCACCGAGGACTTCGAAACCCGCTGGCACTTCAACACCTCGATCGCCGCGTTCATGGAGCTGGTCAACGTGCTCTACGCCGAGGAAGCCAACCTGGGCGGCGCGGCGCTGGCCGAAATCCTCGAGAAGATGGCCCTGCTGCTGGCTCCCTTCGCGCCGTACCTCGCGCAGGAGATCTGGGAGGAAACCGGCCGCACCGGTCCGGTCTTCCGCCAGCCGTGGCCGGGCTTCGATCCCGAACTCGCCAAGGAGGACGAGGCCGAGATCGTGGTCCAGGTCAACGGCAAACTGCGCGCCCGCGTTTACGCGGCCTTCGGGACCGCGAAAGAGGAACTCGAACGCATGGCGCTGGAGGACGAAAAAGTCCGGCAGCAGATCGCCGGCAAGCAGTTGGTCAAGGTCATCGTGGTCCCGGACAAGCTGGTCAACCTCGTCATACGGTAAGAAACGATCGAACCCGTATTTGAGCCTTGAGAGGGCTCCGTCCTAACCGTTAGACGATAGCGCCGCGGTTGTTTATATTGTACCACCTGGATTATGGGCGGCGCCGAGGAGACTTGCCCAGCCGAAAATCTGGAGTCGCTGATCCAGGTAGACCGCGAGGAATACGCCATCTTCGCGCGGGCCGCTTCGGACTTCAATTGCCGGCCAGCGGTTGAAGCATACAAGAACCGGAATTGGCGGTTCAGTGGGCATCAGCGGCTGAGCGGGCCGGCGGCCCCGAGAAGTTTGCAGCGGGAATGGCGTGCAAGGCGGGGCCGAGAACTTGACCAAGAAGGCCAACCACGATGCCGGGCTGGCGGCGCTTCCGTCCAAGCGTTGGCACTCGCACCCCATGCTCCCCGCATTCGGTCCGCGGTGGCCGGGCGTGCGCTGGTCGTACAACTTGCAGCCAACTCCACATTGCGCACACCCCCACTTGACCATCTCATGGTGGTCCTGGAAAGTCAAAGCTGCCGCCCGCTACATGTGCGCGCACTTACTTCATAGCCGGACGATGTGCGCCCCCGTGTGGCCGCGCAGAGCGTTGCGAGTATCCACCGCCAGCTTTGCCGTCCGCGCAATGTAAGCATAATCGAACGCCGAGTGATCCGTGATGATCAAGACACAATCGGCTTCGGCCACCGCGGGAGCGAGTTGCGCGGCGTGCAATTCAAGATTATCGGATCTTATTACCGGTACATAAGGATCCGAGTAAGTGATCCGCGCGCCGCGCCGTGAGAGCAAATGCATGATGTCGAGCGCCGGCGACTCGCGGACATCGTCGATGTCCTTCTTGTAAGCCACGCCGAGCACGTGGATGTGCGATCCCTTCACCGGCTTGCCGTGATCGTTCAGCGCGTGCTGTACCTTGTCCGCCACGAAGTGCGGCATCTGCCCGTTGATGTAGCCGGCGAGTTCGATGAAGCGCGCCTCAATGCCCGCCTGCCTGGTCTTCCAGGACAGGTAGAAGGGGTCGATGGGAATGCAGTGGCCGCCCAGACCCGGCCCAGGGTAGAAAGGCATAAAACCGAACGGCTTGGTGGCGGCGGCGTCGATGATCTCCCATATGTTGATGCCCATGCGGTCGCACATCAGCGCCATCTCGTTCACCAGGCCGATGTTGATCATGCGAAAGGTATTTTCCAGCAGTTTCACCATCTCGGCGACCTGGGTGGAACTGACCGGCACCACCCGCTCGAGCGCCTGGCCATAAAACAGTGCACCCATCCGGGTGCATTCGGGTGTTACGCCGCCCACCACCTTGGGAATGTTCCTGGTCTGATAGTTCTTGTTACCCGGATCCACCCGCTCCGGCGAAAAACACAAATAGAAATCCCGGCCGGCGCTCAGCCTGGATCCCGCCAGCATCGGGAGCAGGAGTTCGTCGGTAGTGCCGGGATAGGTTGTCGATTCGAGCGTCACCAGCATGCCCGGGTGCATGTAGCGGGCAATCTCCTGGCACGCCGAGACGATGTGGCTCATATCGGGGTCCTTGGTCTTGCGCAGCGGCGTGGGAACGCAGATGGTGACCGTATCGAGTTCCTTAATCGCCGAGAAGTCCCCGGTCGCGCGGAGCTTCCGCCTCCGCACCAGGTCCGCCAGCGCCGGCGTGCCGACATCCTGCACGTACGACTCGCCCGCGTTGATGCGAGCCACCTTGGATGCCTGCACGTCGATGCCGGTGACCTCGAAACCCGCCGCGGCGAACTCCGTGGCGAGCGGCAGCCCTACATAGCCAAGTCCGACGATTCCAACCCGCGCCGTCCGGGTCCTGATCCGTTCCTCCAGCCGTTCGGTCTGCGGTTGAACAATGCTACCCACACTCATACGGCCTGCCTTTCCTCGGGAATCTACCCGGCTGCGCGACATGCTGCCGCCCTTGGAGCCCCTTACTGTTCTATCACACAGGAGCTCGTTTACGGCTTCTTTTCACTCTCGGGCGTATTTGCGCTCCGGCTGTCGATGCAGCCGTAAGTGTAACTAACAAGCACGCTCTGGAACGTATGGACGGATTGTAACTCTAACAACTCGGCCCACGAACTTCCGCCGCGGGTCACGCGGCGGATCGCCGGGGTCCGGCGGGCTGCTAAAATAGCCGGTGATGTTGGCCAGATGGATATTGTTGCTGACGCCCGGGCTGCTCCCGGGCCAGGATCCGGCGGACCTGTTCCAGAAGGCGCCGCCCGCCGTCGATGAGGCGCTGCGCGCCCGCATCCAGCAGTTCTATCAGCACCATGTCGACGGCAAGTTCCGCCTCGCGGAACAGTTTGTGGCCGAGGAGTCCAAAGACGATTTCTATTCGGCCAACAAACCCCGCTGCCTCAAATTCGAAGTTCCGCGAATCGATTACACCGATCAGTTTACGCGGGCCAAAGCCACCATCGTCTGCACCATGTTTGTGAACATGCCGGGATTCATCAATAAACCCCTGCCGGTTCCGCTGCCCAGCCATTGGAAGATCGTGGATGGCGTCTGGTATTGGTACCTGCCGCCGGTCTCACGGGAAACGCCTTTCGGAACTATGAACCCGGGCCAGGGAACCGCCAACCAGTTGCCCGCCAGCCCGCTGCCGCAAGGCCGCGAGCTCGAAGCCCTCGCGGACAAGGTCAAAGCCGACCGGCGGTCGGTGGCGTTCCGCAATGCGGAGGCGGGCGCCGCTGAGGTGGTCGTCACCAACACCCTCGAAGGAAACGTGAAACTGTCGATCGAGGCGCCTAAGGCCGCCGGACTCCAGGCCGAGATCTCGCCGGCTGACCTGAAACCGAACGGCAAAGCTGTGCTCACCATCAAGTCCGCCGCTTCGCAGACGCCCCGGCAGGCAGTGGTGGTGAATGTCCATGTTGCGCCCCTCGGCCAAGTCATCCCGATTCAGGTGACCTTCGGGCCTTAGTTCGAGCTGCTCCTCGTGACTACTTGCGCGCCGGAGCCGCCGCCGGAGGCGCGTCCAAAAGGGCGGTGTTCTCGAATTTCAGGTTGAGCCCCTGCTGCGTCTCCTCCAGCCATTGCTTGAAACGGGTCTGCTTGAGCTCGTTGAAGATCTCGTCCTTCACCTGGTCGAAGGGACGCGTGGTGATCTCCTCGGCCCGGAACAGATAGAAGCCGTTGGGCTGCCGTACCGGTTCGCTCACTTCGCCCGGTTTGAGCGCGAAAACAGCCGCCCGGATCGCTTCCGGCACATTGTCGTTGCGGCGAATGACTCCGAAGTCGCCGTCCTTGGCGGCCGAGGTCTGATCTTCCGAGTGCTGCTTCACCATCTTGACGAAATCGGCGCCTTTGCGGATCTCGGCGAGGATCTTTTCGATCTTGGCGCGCGCGGCCACTTCGTCCAGGTGCTGCTTGCCTCCGGCCGCGGCGGCCGCGGGCGGATTGGCGCTGAAGGAAACGTAAATGACCTTCACGCGCACCTGCGAGAAACGGCCCTGGTTCACGTCGTAAAACTTTCGCACTTCCGGTTCCGGCACCGTGATCGTCGTCATGGCCAGGTTGATCTGCGCGTTGGCCATGATGTACATGCGCTGGAACTGCAAAGCTTCGCGGGTGGGGCTTCGCTCAGCAAGGTCCGCCTTCTCGGCCATTTCGGCCAACTGCGCCAGCAACGCGAACTGCGTGATGAAGGCGCGCCGATCCCGCATGGCCATCTGCTGCATCTGCGGCGGCAGCACGCCCATAAAGGTTTTCAGTTCGCCGTAGGTGAGCTTCTTGCCGGCGTACGTCGCCACCACCGCGTCGGGCGACAGTTCTTCTGCGGGTGGCGCCGCGGGGGGAGGCGCCGGTTGCGCGTAAAGCGCCGTCAGTAGGGCGCAGCAAAGGATGACAAGTTTCATGAGGACGGCCTGGCGAATCGGTTTGTAATTCCATACTTTAACAAACCGCGCGCCACGCCACCCGCAACCCGTTCAGGTAGGGTGCGCGACATCAAAGTGGCGATCCGCCCGGATCCGCCGCGGGCCGCCAATGAACGCCGATGAACGCGGATCTCTCACCCCAAATGCGCGTGCGCGGCGCGGTCCAGCAGGTCGCGGATCTCGGCGTCCGTGGTCTGCGAGAAATCGTCGTACCACACGCCGACCGCACAGAATGGCGCGGGTGTTTCCGCGCATTCCACCTCGTCAACCAGGAGCTGGAACTCCCGGCACGTTCCGGCGGGCGCGACCGGCGCCGCCACCACAATGGCCCGGGGCGCCTGCTGCCTCACGGCCGCAATCGCGGCGCGCATCGAGGCGCCTGTGGCCAGCCCGTCGTCCACCAGAATCGCTACCCGGCCGCGCAGATCCGGGGCCGGAGTGCCGCCCCGGTACTCCTGTTCGCGGCGCGCCAGTTCACCGCGTTCCCGCGCGATCACGCGCTCCACGGCTTTGGGAGGAATGTGCAGCGACTTCAGCACGTCGTGGTTGAGGAACGTGACCCCGCCGCTCGCGATCGCTCCCATCGCCAGTTCTTCGTGCCCCGGCACGCCCAGTTTGCGCACCAGGAAAACATCGAGGGGCGCGTTCAGCGCCTGGGCCACTTCGAACGCAACCGGCACTCCGCCCCTCGGCAGCGCCAGCACCAGCACGTCCGCCCGGTTGGCGTAGCGGCCGAGCCTGGCCGCCAGTTGCCGGCCGGCGTCGCTTCGGTCTCGAAACGGAAGCGCCATGGCGTGCCTGATACCATTCTGGGTTAGCCGCCCAACCGGGGCAAGCGGAACCGGAAAGCCTGTGTAAGATAGGCAACCGCGGCCGGAAGTAGAATTGAAAGGTGCCCACACTCGGCTTCTGGGAGGCCCGCGCCGCCGTCGAGCAGGCCGTTCGCGGCGCCGGACGTATCCCCGCCGTGGAACAGGCCGCCCTCGACGTTGCCGCCGGCCGCGTGCTCGCCGAAGAGGTTGCCGCCGACCGCGACTACCCGCCGCTGGCGCGGTCGCTGCGCGACGGTTTCGCCGTGCGCGCCGCGGACCTGCCCGGCGAGCTCGAAATCGCCGGAGAAGTGCGCGCCGGAGAACGTTATGCGGGCGGGGTCGGCCCTATGCAGGCCGTGGAGATCATGACCGGCGCACCGGTGCCGCCGGGCGCGGACGCCGTCGTTATGGTCGAGCATACCCGGCGGGAAGGCAGCCGCGTGCGCATCGATTCCGCCGCCGAGCCCCGCCAGTTCATCAATCCGCAGGGCGCCGAGGTGCGTCGCGGCCAGCCGGTGCTCCACGCCGGCGCGCGCCTCGACTACAGCGCCATCGCCATGCTGGCTACCGTGGGCCGGCTGCGCGTTTCGGTGTTCGCAAAACCCGTGGTGGCCATCATCGCCACCGGCGACGAGATCGTAGAACTCGGCGAATCACCGGCTGCGTTCCAGGTTCGCAATTCCAACGTGCATTCGCTCGCGGCGCAGGTGGCGCGCGCCGGCGGCATCCCTCAAATTGTGGGCATCGCGCGCGATGTCCCGGAACATACTCGCGAACTCGTCGAGCGTGGACTCGAGGCGGACCTGCTGCTGCTCTCCGGCGGCGTTTCGGCGGGCAAGTACGACGTCGTGGAACCCGTGCTCGCCGGGCTCGGCGCGGAGTTCTTCTTCGATCGCGTGCTCATCCAGCCCGGCCAGCCCCTGGTCTTCGGCCGCGCGCGCGGCAAGTTCTTTTTCGGCCTGCCCGGCAACCCCGCCTCCACCATGGTGACCTTCGAGCTGTTCGCGCGCGCCGCGCTGGAACTGCTCGGGGGACAGCAAGAGGTCTCCCTGCACATGCCGTGGTCGCGGCTCGCCGCGGACTTCCGCCACAAGCCCGGCCTCACGCGCTTTCTTCCCGCCCGGCTGAGCGCCTTCGGCGACGAAGTCACCCCCATCGGTTGGCAGGGATCCAGCGACGTGCCCGCCATCAGCCGCGCCAATTGCTACCTCGTCGCCGCCGCCGATCGCCCCGAATACTCGCGCGGCGAGCTCATCCGGGTGCTCCTCAAATGAAGAAACTCTCGCATTACAGCCGCGCCGGCAGCCCGCGCATGGTGGACGTCTCGGCCAAGAAAGAGACCCGCCGCACGGCCCGCGCCGAAGCTTTCGTGCGCATCCGGCCCGAGGTCCTGGAACAACTGCCGCGCAACCCCAAGGGCAACCCGCTGGAGATCGCCCGCATCGCCGGCATCGCCGCCGCCAAGCGCACCGCGGACCTCATCCCGCTCTGCCATCCCCTCATGCTTACCCACGCCGGCGTGGAAGTCACCGTGGAAAAGCACGGCGTCCGCGTCCTCGCCAGCGCCGCCACCACCGCCCAAACCGGCGTGGAGATGGAAGCGCTCACCGCCGCCGCCGTGGCCGCGCTCACCGTTTACGATATGACCAAGGCGCTCGACAAGGGAATCGAAATCCAGGACCTGCGGCTGCTCGAAAAAACCGGTGGAAAGAGCGGGGACTACAAACGGAGATGACCGCCGCCGTGCTCACCATCAGCGACTCGGCCAACGCCGGCGTGCGCGAGGATCGCTCCGGCCCGGCCGTGCGCGCCCGTCTCGAACAACTCGGGTGGCGCGTCGCCGTCGCCGAAGTCCTCCCCGACGACCGCGGCCGCATCGCCGCGCGCCTTTCGGCGCTTGCCGACGGCGGCGAGGTGTGCGCCATCTTCACAACGGGCGGAACCGGCGTCAGCTCCCGCGACGTCACCCCGGAGGCCACGCGCGCCGTGCTCGAGAAGGAGATCCCCGGCTTCGGCGAGCTCATGCGCGCCAAGGGCATGCTGGCAACGCCCTTTGCCGCCCTCTCGCGCGCCCTGGCCGGCGTGCGCGGGCGTGTGCTAATTGTGAACCTGCCCGGCTCGCCGCGCGGCGCGCTCCAGTCCCTCGATGCTATCGTGGAACTGGTGCCCCACGTGCTTGACCTGTTGCAGGGACGTACCGGGCACGCGCCGGAACGCGGCGCTGAATCGCTACGTCAGGAGTAACATGCGGCTTCTTCGAGTTGCACCATTTTTTCTGCTCTCCGTGTGCGCGATCGCCCAGGAATCGCCCGCGCCGGTGGAACCGCAGCAACAGCCGCCTGCCTTCCGGACCACGGTGGACTACGTCATCGCACCCGTAGTGGTGCGCGATCGCGATGGCAATTACGTCAACGGACTGCAACCGTCCGATTTCCGCCTCTTCGATAACGGCAAGGAACAGAACATCCACGTGGACGTGGCTTACCAGCCGATTTCGCTGGTGATCGCCATCCAGGCCAACGACCACGTGGAGGCCGTGCTGCCGCAGATCCAGAAGATCGGCTCCCTCATCCAGCCGCTGGTGGTCGGCGAAGCCGGCGAGGTCGCGGTGTTGAAATTCGATCACCGGCTCGAAGTGGTGCAGGACTTCACCTCCGACGCAACGGCGATTTCGCAAGCCGTCAAGAAGATCCGGCCCGGCAGCAGCGTGAGCCGCCTCACCGACGCCATCGACCGCTCCGCGTTCCTGCTGCGCAATCGCCCCCGCGAGCGGCGGCGCATCGTGCTGCTCATCAGCGAAACCCGCGACTACGGCAGCGAAGGGCGCGCGCGCGAAGCGCTCATAAACGCACAGCTCAACAACGTCACGGTCTATTCCGTCAACATTTCCCGCCTGGTCACCACGCTGACCAGGGATGCCCGCCCCGCCCGGCCCAATCCGCTGCCGCCGGCGGCGCGCCCGCTGCCCCCCAACGTGGCGGCCACCCCTACGGCCGTGCAGCAGACCTACGGCGAAGGTGGCGGAGGGCGAGCCGAGTTCCTGCCCCTCATGATCGAAATATTGCGCGATGTGAAAGCGGTGTTCAAGGACAATCCGGTCGAACTGTTCACCAAGGGCACCGGCGGAACCGAGTACGGGTTTACGCGCCAGCGCGGGCTCGAGGAAGCCATCTCCCGCGTCGGTGAGGAACTGCACAGCCAGTACCTCATCACCTACACGCCCAACAACAGGGAAGAGGGCGGTTTCCACGAGATCGACGTCCAGGTGCCCGCGCGCCGCGATGTCAAGATACATACCCGCCCGGGCTATTGGCTCGCGGCCCGCGTCGACAGCGGCTCACAGTAGGGATTTCGCGCCCCTGCGTGGCAAAACTCTACGTCGAGAGGAAAAACAGCACCATCCCGTGTGCCATTTCGCCCGGGCCGGGTGAGGAGACCCATCCCACCCCGGTTTGCCGCCCGCATGTAATTCTGTTTGTTGACTTTTCCCCTGGAAGCCAAAGTGCCCCTTCAAGGGCGATACTTCCATTAGGATTTGAGAGTCAACCATGCATACGAACTACGACCACCCCAAGCTTCCCTCCGAGGACAAGCGCTGGAAGATGGTCGAAGCCACCGCGCGCCGGTTGGGCCGCGAGCCGCATGCGCTCATCGAAACCCTTCACACGGTTCAGGAATCCTTCGGCTACCTGGATGAGACCGCGCTGCGCTTCGTGGCCGGCGCCTTGCGCGTACCGGTAAGCCGCGTCTACGGCGTGGCGACTTTCTATCACTTCTTCACCCTGAAGCCCAAGGGCCGGCACACCTGCGTGGTCTGCACCGGCACGGCCTGCTACATCAAAGGCGCCCCGGCGCTGCTCAACGCCGTGGAAACGCGCTACGGAATCAAACCGGGCGAGACCACGGCGGACGGCAAGCTCTCCCTGCTCACGGCGCGCTGCCTGGGTTCCTGCGGCCTGGCGCCCGCGGCCGTGCTGGATAGCGCCGTCCTGGGGAAGATCGAACCGGAAGCGATGGTGAATCGCATCGAGAAAGGCCTGGAACATGACCGTTGAGGAGCTGCAAAAGATCGCCGCGGCGGAGGTGGAACAGCGCCGCAAGTACCACCACGAGGTCCGGGTCTGCATCGCGGCCGGCTGTCTTTCCTGCGGCGCGGACACCGTAAAGGAAGCCCTCCGCAAGGAAATCCTGGAGTCCGGGATGCAGAACTCCTGCGCGGTGAAGGGCGTGGGCTGCATGGGCCTGTGCAGCGCGGGTCCGCTGGTGATGGTCGAGCCGGACGGCATCATTTACAGCGGCGTCACCTCCGACGACATCCCCGAGATCGTCTCCAGCCTCGACACGGGCGGCGCCGCGGCCAGGAGCATCCCCGCCCAGACGCCCTTCTTCGCCCGCCAGAAGAAGATCGTGCTGGAAAACTCCGGCAAGATCGACCCCGAACGCATCGAGGACTACATCGCGCAGGACGGCTACCAGGCGCTGGTCACCGCGCTCACCGAGATGACCCCCAAGGAGGTCATCGGCCAGGTGCTCAAGAGCGGCCTGCGCGGGCGCGGCGGCGCGGGCTACCCCACCGGTCTCAAGTGGACTACCGTGGCCAAGGCCGGCGAGGATCGCAAGTACGTCATCTGCAACGCGGACGAAGGCGACCCGGGCGCGTTCATGGACCGCGCCGTGCTCGAAAGCGATCCGCACCGCGTGCTCGAGGGCATGGCCATCGCCGCCTACGCGGTGGGCGCGCAGTACGGCTACATCTACGTGCGCGCGGAATATCCGCTCGCGGTGAAGCACCTCAAGACCGCCATCCGGCAGGCCGAGCGCATGGGACTGCTCGGCATCAACATCTGCGGCACCACGTTCAGCTTCCGCGTGGATATACGGCTGGGCGCAGGCGCCTTCGTCTGCGGCGAAGAGACCGCCCTGATCGCCTCGGTGGAAGGCAAACGCGGCCAGCCGCGGCCCCGGCCCCCGTACCCCGCCGAAGCGGGCCTGTGGGACTGCCCCACCCTCATCAACAACGTGGAAACCTTCGCCAACATCGCGCCCATCCTGCGCCACGGCGGAGAGTGGTTCGCCGGCATCGGCACCGAGAAGAGCAAGGGCACCAAGGTGTTCGCGCTCGCCGGCCGCGTGGCCAATACGGGCCTCATCGAAGTCCCCATGGGGATCCCGCTGCGCGACATCATCTACACCATCGGCGGCGGCATCCCGGACGGCAAGAAGTTCAAGGCCGTGCAGACCGGCGGTCCCTCGGGCGGCTGCATCCCCGAGCAGTACCTCGATTCGCCCGTGGATTACGAGTCGCTGGCCAAGATCGGCTCCATCATGGGCTCCGGCGGCATGATCGTGATGGACGAGACCTCCTGCATGGTGGACGTGGCCAAGTACTTCATGGATTTCTGCAAAAGCGAGTCCTGCGGCAAGTGCGTGCCGTGCCGCGCCGGGACCGCGCAGATGCACGACCTGCTCGAAAAGATCACCGCCGGCGAGGCCACCCCGGCGGACCTGCGGCTGCTCGAAGAGCTGTGCGAACTGGTGAAGAATACCAGCTTGTGCGGCCTCGGCCAGACCGCTCCCAATCCCGTGGTCAGCACGCTGCGCTACTTCCGCAACGAGTATGAAAGCCACATCGCCGGCAGCCGCTGCGAGGCGGGTGTCTGCAAGATCGAAAAGGACAAGGGGGTGACCGCATGAAATCCAAAACGCCCCGCGTAAAGACCCTCACCATCGACGGCCGCGAGGTCGGCGCGCGCGAGGACCAGACCATCCTCGAAGTGGCGCGCGAGCACGGCATTTTCATCCCTACGCTCTGCTGGGTGGAAGGCCTCTCCAACGTGGGCGCCTGCCGGCTCTGCCTGGTCGAGATCAAGGGCATCAACAAGCTGCTCCCCGCCTGCGTCACGCGCGTGGAGGAGGGCATGGATGTCACGGTCAATTCCGACCGCCTGGAGCGCTACCGGCGGCAGATCCTGGAGCTGCTCTTCGCCGAGCGCAATCACGTCTGCTCCGTGTGCGTCTCCAACGGCCACTGCGAATTGCAGCGCCTAGCCGAGCAGTCCGGCATGACCTTCGTGCATTACCCCTACCGCTATCCCAAGCTGCCCGTGGACGCCTCCCACGAGCGCTTCGTGGTGGACCACAACCGCTGCATCCTGTGCGCCCGCTGCGTGAGGGTGTGCGACGAGATCGAAGGCGCCCACACCTGGGACGTGATGTCGCGCGGCGAGGACTGCCGCGTCATGACCGACCTCAACGAACCCTGGGGCGCTTCGGAAAGCTGCACCGGCTGCGGCAAGTGCGTGCAGGTGTGTCCCACCGGCGCGCTCTCCGAAAAAGGAAAGTCCGTAGCCGAGATGTCCAAGCGCAGGCAGTTCCTGCCCTACCTCACCCTCATGCGGGAGGGGCGGCGATGAGCGCCAAAATCAGGCTCGCCACCGTGTGGCTCGACGGCTGCTCCGGCTGCCACATGTCGCTGCTCGACAACGACGAGCGCATCATCGATCTCGCCGCCCGCGCTACCGTTGTCTGGGGACCGCTGGTGGACGGCAAGGAGTTTCCCGAAAACGTGGACGTGACCCTGGTGGAGGGCGCCGTCTCGAGCGAAGACGACCTGCATCGCATCCACCTGGTCCGCGAGCGCACCAAGATCCTGGTATCGCTCGGCGATTGCGCGGTGACCGGCAACGTGCCCGCCATGCGCAACCGCTTCGGCGTCAGCGCCGTGCTGGAGCGCGCCTACATCGAGAACGCCGGGCTCGACCCCAAGATCCCGCGCGACGTCATCCCGGAACTGCTGCCCCACGCCCGCCCGGTGCACGAGGTGGTCCCCGTTGACGTTCACGTGCCGGGTTGCCCGCCTTCGGCGGATCTCATTTTCTCCGTCTTGACGGACCTGCTGGGAGGCCGCAAGCCGCAACTGCACGCGAAATTCGGATAGCCTATGAAGCGCATTGTCATCGATCCCGTCACCCGCATCGAGGGCCACTCCAAGATCAGCCTGCACCTGGATGAACAGGGCCGGGTGCAGGAGGCCTATTTCCACGTAACCCAGTTCCGCGGGTTCGAGAAGTTCTGCGAGGGCCGCCCGTTTTACGAAATGCCGTCCCTGATGGCGCGCATCTGCGGCATCTGCCCCGTGAGCCACCTGATCGCCTCGGCCAAGGCCTGCGATGCCATCCTCGCGGTGCGCATTCCGGAAACCGCGGTGAAATTGCGGAAGCTCATCAACCTGGCGCAGATCGTGCAGTCCCATGCGCTCAGCTTCTTCTATCTCGCCTCCCCCGACCTGTTGCTCGGCATGGACGCCGATCCCGCCAAGCGCAACGTCTTCGGCGTCATCGAAGCGCGCCCGGAACTGGCCCGCGACGGCGTCCGGCTGCGGCAGTTCGGCCAGCAGGTGATCGAATGGCTGGGCGGCAAGCGCATCCACCCCGCGTGGGTCGTGGCCGGCGGCGTCAACGGGAAACTCAGCCCGGAGAACCACGCCCGCATCCTCGGCGCGATCCCCGAAGCCCTGGCCATCGCGCAGCGCACGCTGGACTGGTTCAAGACCGAAATCGAGCGCTTCCGCGAGGAGGTCCGCAGCTTCGCCAACTTCCCCACCATGTTCATGGGCCTGGTGAACGAGCACGGCGGGCTGGAGCACTACCACGGCAAGCTGCGCTTCATGGACGCCAACGGGCGCGTGGTCGCCGATACCGACCCGTGTGCCTACGCCGAAAACATCGCCGAGTTCGTCAATCCGTGGAGCTACCTCAAGACCACCTTCTACAAGCCGCTGGGCTATCCGGACGGCACCTACCGCGTGGGACCGCTCGCCCGGCTGAACCTGGTGGACCTCTGCGGCACGCGCCTCGCCGACCAGGAATGGGCCGAGTTCCGCGAGCTGGGCCGCGGCGCCGTGCTCAGCTCCTTCCACTACCATTACGCGCGGCTGATCGAGATCCTGTTCTGCGTGGAGCGCATGCAGGCGCTGCTGAACGACCCGGCCATCCTCAGCCCGCACGTGCGCGCCTTCGCGCGGCAGAACAACGACGAGGGCATCGGGGTCTCCGAAGCGCCGCGCGGCACGCTCATCCACCACTACAAAGTCGATGACCAGGGACTGATCCGCGACGCCAATCTCATCATCGCCACCGGCCACAACAACTCCGCCATGAACCGCGGCGTGCTGCAAGTGGCCAAGCACTTCGTCAACGGCAACAAGCTCCAGGAGGGCATGCTCAACCGCGTGGAGGCGGTGATCCGCGCCTTCGACCCGTGCCTGAGCTGCTCCACCCACGCCGCGGGCCGCATGGCGCTCGCGATCGAGCTTCAGGCGCCCGATGGCGAGGTGCTCGACTCGTTGAAACGCTGATGCCCGGCGTGCTGATCATCGGCTACGGCAACCCGCTGCGCGGCGACGACGGTTTGGGCCGGCGCGCGGCGGAACTGCTCGGCGGCCTGGCCGTGCACCAGCTCACCCCGGAGTTGGCCGAGCCGGTCAGCGCCGCGGACCTGGTGATCTTCATCGACGCCGCCGAGGGCGGCCCGCCCGGCCAGTGGCAGTGCCGCGAGATTGCAGCATCCGCCCCCGCGGGCCGTGCGTTCACGCACCACGTGGACCCGGCGGCGCTGGTGGAGGCCGCGGCCCTGCTCTACGGCCGCGCCCCGCGGGCGCTGCTGTTCACCATGTTCGGCGAATCGTTCGGGTATGAAGAAGGGCTCTCGGCGGCGGTTGAAGCGGCGTTGAACGGGATGCTGGATGCCGTTCATCAGATGCTGGCTAACAGCGCTCAGTAGAACGGATTCATAATATCGGCAATTCTGCCCTCGATCGTACCCTCCACGGTTCTGCTCGCAGTCGAGAGCTTGAGGCTGCCCGTCACAGGTGACTCGACTGTTGTACCCCCAAAACTCAGCTTCATCGTTGCTGAATTCACCATTTCCATTCCGTACAATGCCGACACCCACGGGTCCAGTCTCGTGAAGGTGATCGCATTGTTGTTGAATTTTTCCGCTCGAAAGGCCAAACCGAAGGTGCCGAAGAGACCTGCCGTCATAAGGTTCTCGGCGATGCATGTTACCCCTGCCATGTGGCCATCATCGGGGCCGCCGACCATTTGAATCTTCAGAACATACCGTTGGCCACCGGCAGTGAAGGTTCCGGCTACCAGGATTTGCAGATATTTCGACAACGCCGGTATCGACGGCGCATTCACCGTCAAAGTGGCAGTCCGGCTCACGTCACCGGACTTGGCCGTGATCCTGACCGTCTGGGCCGCCTGAACGCTCCTGGTCTTGATGGTGAATCGCGCCGAATCTCCCCCCGCAGGCACGACCACCGTTGCCGGGACTTCCGCGACCGCGCTATCCGAGCTAAGACTCACGGCGACGGCCGCGGTAGCCTGCCGGTTCAGGGTCACGGTTCCCGTCGCAGACTCACCGCCCACCAAGGAATTCGGCGAGATCTCCAGAGCGAGCAATCGGACCGGCTCAGGGGGTGCGGGCTGTTCGCCGAAACTGACGGGCAGCGCTGGTTCAGCGGCATCCAAGCGGTTCTCAAACCCTAGATACCGGGCCACGGTGCGGGCGATATTGACCGTGCTCACGGGTTCTGACGACTCGCCAGGCCGGACACCGCCCCCTGCGAAGATCATGGGGACCGCAAGATCGTCCTCGTGAATGCTCCCGTGGCTCGCTCCGATACCCCACCGGTGCTCCGCGTCATGCCAACTCAGAAAATAGTGTCCCGGCTTGAGGAGTACGAGGATGTCGCCGCTGCGTTCGTGGTTCAACGCCTCGATCAGCTCACGTTTCCCCACCAAATCCGAGTCGCGGCTCGGCGCCATTATGTTGCCGCTGCTGTCCACAGGGAAGTATCCCTGCTCCGGGGTTCGCACGAGCACCTTCCAGACGATCTCTTTCAAATCGTCGGCGGCAACGAGCGCCGCAGCCGCTGGCAGAATGTCCTCGTAAAAGCGGGGTGGTTTGTTCCAAGGCGCCAGCCATTCCGACCCGTCGCGGATATAGATGTGTGCCATCCCTCCGTTGGTGCGCACCACCGCGGAATCCAGCCCCGGAATCGCTCTCTTGATACGGCCGGCATATTCGTTTGCCTCGCCCGGCTGTAGTGCCTGACTTCGTCCGTGGTCGGACGTGATTATGAATAACGTGTTGCGCCAGTCCGGATCGCGCGTACTTTCAGAACACTTCGTAAGCAGCCGATCAACCTGACGATCAATCTCGTCCGTAAGATAGTTGACGTAAGCACTCCCTGCTTCGAAACCGTATCTGTGGCCGATCGCGTCTAAGCCCGCAAAGTAGACCGTAAGCAGATCCGGTGGCCCGTCGCCCAGCGTTGATAATGCTTTATCCACCATGGCTTGGTCATATTTGGCGAAGTCCTCCTGAGAACTTTCCATATCCGCCACATCGCTGTCGCTTTCGCCCTCCACGAAGCGCCAGCAATCTGTCACCGATGGCACAAAATGACGCTGGGCGCCTTTCCAGAACGGATTGAACACAACGACGGCTTGTATGGCGGGTTGGGCAGCCTCGTACAACGTCTGCGAACGTAGATGGCGGTTGGCCAGGCCGTCTTCACAATTCAATCCATGCTCATAGACGCACGGGCTGTCTAGCACTCCCCCGGTGTAGTTGACGCCGTCGTCAGCGTTCCGGTTGAACCAGCTATTACCAACAATGCCGTGCTTGCCGGGGTACACGCCAGTAAAGAGCGAAGCTTGAGCAGCAAACGTAATGGATGGGAACACGGTCGTTGCGTTGGCATATCGCACCGCCTTCTTGTAGGCTTCGCCGTTGGCGGGATCGCCCAGTAAGCGCGCAAAGGCTGGCAGCTTTCCATCCCGATAGAGCTTGTCAAACACGTCCGGCCGAAGTCCGTCGATATCGATGATGACCACCCGTTTCGTGGCTGTTACCGGGGGCGCCGGTTCCGAGATCGAAAACGAGAGGGTGGCAAGCACCGTGTTATTCCAAAGGATGCGCACCGCCCACCTGCCCGGGTTCGATGCCGGCGGATTCCCGGCGACCGGTATCTCCCACCAGTAACACCAGCTTCCTGAACTTGACACCGGGTTCCATGAACCGGACTTGTACCGTTTGCCATCCGGATAAAGCCATTCCGCGGACGCGACGTCGCCGGCTTTGGCGTCGCGCACGCTAAACCACAAGAACACCTTCGGATCGGTTGTCAGGAAGTTGGTGACGGCGGTGGGTTGGGTACATCCATCAACTGCTCGGGTCACCATCTGAGCCGTGAGCGTGACAGCCGGCAAGGGGCCGGCGAAACTCAAAAGCAGAAACGCATGGCAGAGCCAGACTTCGGACCTCACGTTGCCCCCTTGGTTTATCGCGGTGATGTCACAACATCCCTACTCGAGCAACCGGAACGTGAAAATCTTCCCGAGTGACGCGTGCGTACTCCCGGAGGGCATGGCTCCAGGCGGCAGGAATCCATACTCGCCCGCCCCGAGGTTCGGCAAGATCACTTCGAACATGCGGTTGCCAAGCCGCTTTCCCTCGAATGGCACCAGGTCACGCGTTACGCCGCCCGATTGATTGAACACGCCGCCGGTTACGGTCCGGAACTCGCGCGCATTGGGCTTTTCGCGGAACCTGATCAACTGGTACTCGCTAATCGCAACCCCCTCGGGAGTGTAGATCAGAAACTCCAGCGGGGTTTTCACCGAGTTGCGGCTGTGCGGTCCGCTCACCAGACCATTGACATCCTTCTTCACCACCCCCGCGCTGGCCAGGTTTTTGAGCGTCCCCCCGGTCTTCCAGTTCACTACCTCAGGCAGCAACTCGCTCCAGGCGCCCGCCTTCTTGCAGTACACACCGATATCCGACACTCCAGCGGGAAGAGCGGCTCCGGCCTTGCTTATCTCGACGGGCGCCGCCACAGCGGGCGATTGTGACTTCTTTACGATGGCCGCAATCACTTTTTCCGACGCGCCAGCCTTCTGCAAGGCTACGATGTGCTCGGCCGTAAGTGAATACCTGCCCGGTTGGGCGTTGATGATTCCGACAATCGTCTCCTCTGACAAGCCCGATTTCATCAGGACTAGAATCGAATCGTTAGTCAAGGTGTCATCAGCGGCGAATGCCGCAACACCCCACGAGGCTGCCATTAACGCTATTCGCAACCATCTCCGCATGTTCGCCATCCTCCCTCGGGTCGAGTCGCTGCCGAAAGCTCGCTGTATTCAGACAAACTTACAGGCTTGTCATACCGCCCGCGGTAATATAAGATCTTTTCGTCTGAGAATTCCTGAAGAAAGGCTGAGGTTGTCTGATCCAGCCTCTGGAGAGCCTCCGTTGCTTGCCGACAGCCGGAAAGAACCCGAGCGATTGCTTCACTTCGGCGCTTTCACGCTGGACATCGGGGCGCGCTCCTTATGCAAAGGAGAAGAGCGCGTCCATGTCACCTCGAAGCCCCTGGAAACGCTTGTGTTTCTGGTCCAGAACCGAGGGCGGCTGGTAACCAGGCAGGAACTCCTGGACAGGATCTGGGACGGCGTTCACGTCTCGCAGAACACCCTCGAACAGGCCATCCGGGAGCTTCGCAAGATTCTGGCGGACAATCCCAACAATTCGCTGTTTATCCAGACTGTGCATGGCCAAGGCTATCGTTTCATCGCTCCGGTAACGGAAACACACCCGGTTCGACCCGAGCCGTCGCCGGCTTCCGGAGTGGCCATGGTCCCCAAGTTGCGTTCTGCGCGGCTCTTTCGGCGACACGGCGTTTGGGCCGCTCTCCTGATCGGGCTGATCGCGCTCGCATTCTGGCTTCGCCCCAGGGCGGCTCCTACGGTTGTTGACGTTCGCCAACTGACCAACTCGGGGATGCCGAAGTTTCCGCCCATCGTTTCGGACGGGGTGCGGGTCTACTACAACGAAGACGCCGGCGCAAACCAACACCGCATATCCGTGGTCTCCCATGCCGGCGGGCATTCCGCGGAACTCCGGATGCCTTTCAAGAATCCTTTTCTGAGTGACATTTCGCCGGATGGCGGTTCGCTGCTGGTGAAGAGGATCGCGACTTTCCGGAACGAACTCGGTGAACTCTGGATCGTGCCCGCCGTGGGCGTACTGCCAAGGCGCTTTGGAAGCGCGCCTGCTTACGAAGGCTCGTGGTCGCCGGACGGAACCCAAATCGTCTACGCAGCCGACAACTCGGATCTTTACCTGGCGAATGCGGATGGCACTCGGACGCGGAAACTGATTTCCGTCACAGGAACTCCCTGGTGGCCGCGATGGTCACCCAAGGGAGATCGCATCCGCTTTACCGTGTATCAATGGAAAACCGGCGCCAATGCGCTTTGGGAAGTACGTTCTGACGGCACCAGCCCGCAGCCGGTTCTGCCCGGCTGGAACGTCGCTTCTCAGGAGTGCTGCGGCTCTTGGACCCCGGATGGCAAGTACTTTATTTTTCAGTCTTCCAAGGGCGGCGCAACCAATGTCTGGGCGATGCCGGAAGGCCGGCGGGCAGTACTGGCCCGCGCCTCCGACCCCGTCCGGCTGACGACCGGTCCTGTCATTTTCAGCGGTCCGGCCCTCAGCCGCGACGGCAAACGCATATTCGTTCGTGGAAAGCTGAATCGGACGGAACTAGTCCGGTTCGAGCCGGCCACTCGCCGGTTTGAGAGCATGCTCCCCGGCATCTCACCGGAGACACTGGCCGTCTCTCCCGACGGGCAGTCGTTGGTCTACAGCACGGTCCCGGAGAACACGCTTTGGCGCAGCCGCTGGGACGGCTCCGGCCGATTGCAGTTGACGGCGCCGCCGGCACGGGCAGCCATGCCGCAGTGGTCGCCGGACGGGAGATTCATCGCATATATGCGGCGGGCTCCTACAAGGCCATGGAAGATCTGCATGATACCCGCCTCTGGCGGAGAGCCGCAAGAACTTCTGAATGAGGATCGCAACCAAGCCGATCCGACCTGGTCGCCCGCTAGCGGCCACCTGGCGTTCGGCAGGATGCCAACCCTGGAGGATTCACCGCAGAGCATCGCCATACATGTCCTGGATATCAGCACACGCCAAGTCTCCACCCTGCCGGGGTCGGAGGGTCTGTTCTCGCCACGCTGGTCGCCGGATGGCCGGTTCTTGGCGGCAATGTCCGCCGATGCGAAATCGATCAAGATCTTCAGTTTCAGCACGCAGCAATGGACGCGTCTGGTGGACGCGGACTTGGGCTATCCGTCATGGTCCGCCGACAGCAAGCATGTTTATTATTTGAAGCTTGGCCGCGAACCCGGCATCGCTCGTGTCGGTATTCAGGACGGCATTGCCGAAAATGTTGCCAGCCTTAACAACATTCGACAGCCCAGTACCACTTTCGGATGGTGGATCGGCTTGGCCCCTGGCGGCTCGCCTCTCGCCGTGCGAGACCTCAGCACGGACGAGATCTATAGGCTCGACCTGCAAGTTCCATAGAGATCCGGTCCCGCACGAGGGCTCCACCGCCAGCCGCGCTGACCCCAAGGTTGTGAGCCGGTCCGGCTGCCCCCAGGCGTTACACTGGAGCCATGGTGGGCAGCCGCACCATCCTGTGTTTACTGTTTTCCCTCGGCCTCGCCGCCCCGCTCGCGGCCCAGGCCCCGTGCAACGGCACGCCGGCCTACTCGCCCTGCGACTTCGTCTACGAGCTAACGCCTGAAGAAGCCGCCGCGCACCCCAACCCGTACCTCACCGTGCAGCTTCACGCGGAGTTCCGCTCGCCCCGTTTCCGCACGTTTCTTCTACCGGCGTTCTGGGACGGCGGCCGGCGCATGGTCATCCGGTTCGCGCCCACCGGGGAAGGCGAATGGATTTTCCGCGTCACCAGCAACCTGCCGCGGCTGAACGGCCAGAACGGCAAGTTCACCGCCGCCGCCTCCAAGGCCCCCGGCTTCATACGGCCCGCCAACGTGCATCACTGGACCTACACCGAGAACAACATCCCGCACCTGTGGATGGGCGATACCAGTTACGGCTTCGCCTCCATCGATGAAGTGCTGTTCCGGAAGGTGGTGGACACGCGCGCGCAGCAGAAATTCAACCATATCCGCGGCCTGGTCCTGCGGCGTGAAACCGCCGCCGAGGCTTTCAGCTCGCCGGATCAGCCCAACCCCGCCTGGTTCCAGCGCATCGATGAGCGCGTCCGTTACATGAATGCGAAAGGCATCATCGCCGACCTCGTCCTGGCCGGCGATCAGAACCACCTGGCGGAAATGTTTCCCGACTGGCGCCAGCGCGAGCGCTACATCCGCTACCTGGTGGCCCGCTACGCCGCCATGAATGTCACCTGGCAGGGCGTGCAGGAGTTCGAGGAATACAGGGAAGGCCGCGCGCTGCTGAAGGAAATCGGCGCGCTGCTCAAGCGCACGGACCCGTACCAGCACCCGCGCACCACCCACACCACCGCGACCTCCGCGCCGCTTCTGGCCGACGAGTGGATGGACTACGTCGCCTACCAGTCCTCCGACGACCAGCTTTGCGCCATCGAGCACCAGTTGTACTCCGCGCCGTTCGTCAACCTGGAGTTCGCCTACGAAGACAGCGGCGCCGGCAAATCCCACCCGCACCACGTCGATACGGACACCTTTCGCCGCCGCCTCTGGAACGTCACCATGGACGGCCAGTATCCCACCTTCGGCAACACGGGCACGTACGGCGGCCAGAAATTTCCGCCCGACGCGCGCTACCTCGATTCGCCCGGCGCGCGCCAGATGACCGCATGGTTCGACTTCTTCGCCGGCACGCGCCACTGGGAACTGGAACCGTACTTCGACGTGGACGGCGGCCGCGCCGTGGCGCTGGAAGGCGTCGAGTACATCGTCTACGTGGAGAAGCCCGCGGGCCCCGTGGAGCTGCTGGTGGAGAAACACGGCTACGATGTCGCCTGGTTCAACCCCATCAGCGGCGAGCGTCTCAAACAGAAAAACTTCAAGGGCGAGCGCTTCACCGGCGAGCCGCCCGATGCCTCGCACGATTGGGTCCTGCACGTCTCCCGCGAAGGCCGCAAGGAAGGCATGCTGCGCTCCTACAAGTTCGAGTCGCGGCGCATCCTGAAACAGGAGATCGAGACGGCGCCCTCCAAGGTGCCCTTCGATATCGAACAGCCGCCCGATCCCTTGCAGGCGGGAAAGCCCGCGCCCTACGCCGCCAGGGTGTTGCGCGAGACCCGCGCCACGCGGTCCATGATGTGGTTGTGGACCGGCGAAACCGCCGCCGGAGGCCAGGGCTACCGGGTCCTCGGCACCGGGCAGAAGGGAACGCTGCGCGTGCCCCCCGGCCTGGCTGGAACCTATCCCGCCACGCTGCTGCTGCACTTGTACGGGATGAACGCGAACGGAAAGGTGTACAGCCTCGACCGGCCGTACCAGCTCCAGAAGTGATTCTCGCCATCGATACCACGCACGAGTTCGGCAGCCTGGCGCTGGCCCAGGGCGGCGAACTGATCGAAGAGGCGCCGCTGCACGCGCCCGAAGGCTTCGGGCAGGTCATCTATGGCCACATCGCGCGGCTGCTGGAGAAACACCACGTCCGTCCCGGCGAAATCGAATGCTTCGCCGCCGCCGCCGGACCGGGCAGTTTCACAGGCGTGCGCGTGGGTCTCGCTTGCGCCAAGGGATTGGCGGAAGCTGCGGGCAGGCCAGTCGCGGCCATCTCGAACCTGGAGGCCGTAGCGTCCTTCGGCACGGCGCCCTTGCACGCGGCGCTGCTCGATGCGCGCCGCGGCCAGATTTACGGGGCTGTCTACAGCGCCTCCGGCGGGCTGGTCTCGCCCGAGATCGTCGCCGCGCTGGGCGACTGGCTCCGCACGCTGCCCGCGGGCGAGATCGAGTTTCTCTCTCCCACCATCGAGCGCTTCCGGATGGCGCTCTATGGAACGCCCTTCGCGCACTCGAAGACCACACCCGTGCCGCACGCGCTGGCGGCGGCGCTGGCCCGCATCGCGCAATCACGCCTCGACGCCGGCCGCGTCCAGGACCCCGCCGCGGTCGACGCCAATTACGTGCGCCGCTCCGACGCGGAGTTGTTCTGGAAAGAATAGCAGTGGGTGGCCCCTGTCACTTCTGCGCCGGAATCGTCCAGAAGTAAATCTTGTGCTCGTTCAGATCCACCACCTTCTCCGGCTTCCAGTCGCCCATGTCGAAATCGTGTGAAACGATCCGTGTGCCCGGCTTCAGTTCCTTGAACAGCTTCGGCTTCAGCTTCAGATTCACCGACGGCAGCAGGTAGAGCGTCAGCACGGTCGCCTTGCTGATATCCGCCTCGTAGAGATCCTGTAAGCGGAAGGAAACGCGATCCTGTACGCCGGCCTTGCGGGCGTTCTCCTCAGCTTCCTTGATGCGTTCCGGGTTCAGATCGAAACCCACGCCCGTGATGCCGTACTTCTTGGCCGCGGTAATCACGATGCGCCCGTCGCCCGAGCCCAGGTCGTACAGCACGTCGCCCTTGTGGACATTGGCCACTTTCAACATTTCGGCCACCACGTTCTCCGGCGTGGGCACGAACGGGACCTCGAGGTCGTCCTCCCACTGCGCCAACGCGGGCATACCGGCCGCGGCCAGCACGACGATGATTGCCATCCATCCGGCGATCCGAAGAAACCTCATGGGATGATCTCCTTTTCTCAATGCTGAACAGTTTACTTCAATCGGCGACTTTCTTGCGTCTGATCCACTCGATGACGGCGTCGCGCAGCAGCGGCCCTTCTACGGGAAACACCAGCCCCGTGCTGCGCAACTCGCCCGGCGCGCCCTGGTTCGCGGCGGTGAAATCGCTGGTGGCCAGCGTGTACTGCCGCTCCGGATCGATGTGGCGGCCCGCCGTCACGGTTTCAGGCAGTTGGCTGCCATTGAACCGCCCCATCACGATCTTGTTATCGAAGGGCATGATGTTCCATACGTGACGCGCCAGCAGCCGCCCGGCGGGCAGAATGTCGCGCACGCCGCCCATGTTCATGAAGGCGAAATCCGCACCCATCCGCTCGCGCATGGCGCGCTCGATCAATGCCTTCACCGCGGGTTTATCCAGTTGCCGCCGCGCTTCCCCGATGGGAACATCCACCACCTTGGAAACCTCCGCCTCCCAGCGCGCCACCTGGCGGGCCACATCCGGCGCCGGTTTCACGCCGTTCGCCTCCACGCGGATGCGCTTCCACTGCCACGATTCCACCCGCCGCGTCCTGGGGTCGAACTTCAGGTCCAGCCGCCCCAACTCCTGCGCATAGGCCTTCACCCGCGCCAGCACGTGGCCGTTGGCGCTGCGCGCGCGCTCCAGGCCGCGGTGTGCGTGTCCCGTTACCATCACCGGCACGGGGAGATCGGAATCCAGCAGCGCCTGCTCCTCGCGTTCGCTCACGTGCGCCACCAGCACCAGCAACTCGGCCCTTTTTGCCGCCTCCCCGGCATAGCGGCGCACACGCGCGATCACGTCTTCCGCGCGCCAGGGCCCGCGCAGCTTGGGAGTGGTCAGCGTCTTCAGTTCTTCGGTCACAGCGCCGAGGAAAGCCACCCGCACCCCGTTCACCGTCTTCACCACGTAGGGCTTCCCGGTCATCAGCGCGCCGCCCCCGTCCACGATGTTCGCGGCGACCATGGGATAGCGCGCGATCTTCATGAACTCCCGCAGCCGCTCCCATCCGTAGTCCCAATCGTGGTTTCCAATCGTGGCCACGTCGAAACCGAACAGGTTGCCGATCTGGTACACCGGAAGCCCCCGGTAGATCGTCGAAACCGGGCTGCCCTGCACCAGGTCCCCGGCATTCACCAGGACGCACCACGAGCAGTTCCTCCGTTCCTCGCGGACGACCGCGGCAAGCTCGGCGAATCCGCCCGTGCCGTCCTCCAGGGGCAACAGCCGCGCGTGAAGGTCATTGGTGTGGAGAATGGTGACCGCGCGCGGTTCGGCGGCGCCCAACCCGGCTGCTAGCCACCCGGCTAGCAGGGCGATTCCCGGTCCGCTAAGAAGCCTGTTCAGCATGAAGACTCAACTATAGCGAACCCCGCCCCTGCCGTCCTTATCAGGTGTTCACCCGACAGTACTATGCCCGGCAATGAGGAATCGAACACTTTGTTACACGGCTATCGCTCTATGTACACCTTGCCACATAATATGATGCGGTCGAGATGGCAGCATCATCCCAAGCACAAGAAGAACTGAATCTGCAACTGCGCGCCCTACAGGAGCGCGTGACCCAACTCGAATCGGAGCAACAGAAATCACTGGAAACCGCCCGCCGGGAAGGACAGGAACTTTTCCGGCTGCTGGTAGACTCCTCTCCCGTCATGATGTGGATGGCCGGAGCCGACGGGCTTTGTACCTTTTTCAACCGGCTTTGGCTGAATTTTCGCGGCCGCACCATGGAAGAAGAACTCGGCAACGGCTGGGCTGAAGGCGTTCATCCGGACGACCTGGAACAGTGTATGTCCACCTACCTGAGCGCGGTCCAGGCCCGCCGCGAGTTTCAAGTCCAATACCGGCTGCAACGCGCCGACGGCGAGTACCGCTGGATCCTGGACAGCGGCGTGCCCATCTTCGGCCCGGACGGCGAATTCGCCGGATTCATGGGCTCGGGAATTGACGTTCACGAATCCAAAATGGCCGCCGCCGCGGGGCCTGTTCCGCTAACCGAACGCGAAAAACAGGTCCTGGTGCTGATCGCCGACGGCAAGTCCACCAAGGAAGTTGCCGTCGAATTGGGCATCAGCTACAAGACGGCGGATTCGCACCGCAGCAAGATCATGGAAAAGCTGGACATCCATGAGACCGCCACGCTGGTGCGCTACGCCGTACGCCATGGACTGGTAAAGCCGTAGCCGCGGATTGCCCGGTCTAAAGCCGCGCGGGGACAATCTCCAGCTCCGGCACGGCCGCGCGCGGATCGAGCCGGGCGACCGCCACGATCATCTCCGCAACGTCTTCGGGCCGCAACGCCTTCGCCACCACGTCGTCCGGCGTCTTCACCGGACGCTTGAGCAGCATCTCCGTGGCCGCCATGCCGGGGCAGACCACGCAGGTGCGGATGCCGTGTTCCTTCTCCTCAACGCGCACGGCGTGCGCCAGCCCGAGCAGGCCGCGCTTGGCGGCCTGGTACGCGGCGCCGGAAGCGTCCGGCGTATGCGCGGCCACCGACGATACGTAAATCAGATGTCCGTTGCCCGCCGCGCGCATGCCGGGCAGCACGGCGCGCGTCACGTAGTATGCCCCGCTCAGGTTCACGCGCAGCAGTTCATCCCATAGCGGAACTGTGAGCCGCGCCAGCGAGCGGTCCTTCGTGTTGGTTCCCGCGGCGTAAACCAATACGTCCACGCCGCCCATGCGTTCCCGCGCGAAATCCGCGAGCCGTTGGCAGGCAGCGGGGTCGCCGGCATCGGCCGGAAAGGTAACGATCTCCGCTTCCAGTTCTTTCAGCCGTTCAGCCCGGCGCGCCGAAGCGATGACCCGCGCGCCCTCGCGCGCGAACAACAGCGCCGTGGCGCGCCCGATGCCGCTCGATGCCCCTACCACCAGGACGCGCGGATTCCTCACAGCTCCACCCTGCCCGCGGTGCGGTTCCAGCGCACGCGCCGCCCCTGCCGGAGCGAGATATTGGCCATCTGCACCACCAGAGCCGACTGGAAGCCGAGCGCAATGGGCGCGGTGGTCTTGCGCCGCGTGCGCACACATTCCAGGAAATTCCGCACGTGCAGATCCGTGGCGTAGCCGAATCCCCGCTCGGACTTGCCCGCGAGCGCAGGCTTCTCCTCGGCGCCCTGCATGTACACCTTGAACTCCTCGCGGCCAATGTCCATGCGGGCTTTATCGCCGTCCAGGTGGTTGAGTTGATCGTTGCGCGAGAGATACTTCATGGCGGCGTAGTTGATGGTGAAGACCGCAATGAAGTCCTCCGCATATTCGGCCGTGGCCACCACCGATTCAGGCGTGTCGTAACCCTGGCGGTGCGGCTTCCCGGCCGCCGCCGTCACCGCCACGGGCGCGCCCGCGCCCATCAGCATGTGAATGCCGTCGAAGACGTGCGCGCCCTGGTCCGCCACGATGCCGCCCGCGTAGTCCGCATAGTGGCGCCAGTGCCGGAAGCGGTCCGCGTCGAAGGCCCGCTTCGGCGCCGGACCCTGCCACTGTTCCCAATCGAGCTTGCCGTCCAGCTTGGTCGAGGGCGAGCCGCCCAGGTAATTGTTCAGCCACCACGACCGCACCATGCGCACGTTGCCCAGCGTGCCCGCCGCCACCACCTTGCGTCCTTCCTGGTACAGGTCGTAGCTGCGCCGCTGCATGCCGACCTGTATCACCTGCCGCGAACGTTTCTCGGCCTCCACCAGTTCCACACCCTGCTCCGGGGTCTGGCACAGGGGCTTCTCCACGTAAACGTCCTTGCCCGCCGACAGCGCGTCGAGCACCATGCGGTGATGCCAGTGCTCGGGAGTGGCGATGAGCACCGCATCGATCTCCTTGTCGCCGAGCAGTTGCCGGTAGTCGCGGTAGGCTTTCGGGGCCGCGCCGGTTTTGCTCACCGTCGAGATGGCCCGCTCCAGGTTGGGCTCGTACACGTCGCACACCGCCCGCACGCGCAGCGCGGCGTCCTTCTGAAACGTGTTCATTACCAGCGTGCCGCGGCCGCCCGTGCCGATCACTCCGAGCCGCACCGTCTCCGAGGGCGCGGCGCGCAACACCGTCCAGCCCGCGCCCGAGGCCAGGAACATCCTGCGAGGAATCACCATGAACCAGATTGTACCCGGGAGCGCCCTCCGTTGCTCCCGGCCTCCGCATTTGATAAACAGGTCTGGATAGTCCCATGCTGCGAGCCGCGTTCGTTTTCACGCTCGTGCTTTGGACCGGCGCCTGTTCCCGGTCCAGGCACTCATCGGTCGACATCCGTCCCGCGCTGGCGACCGAAAAGACCGGGGGCGACCCCGACGACCCTGCCGTCTGGGTGAATCGCGCCGATCCGGGCGCCAGCCTCATCGTCGGCACCCGCAAGGAGGAGGCGCCCAACGGCGCCCTGGTGGTTTACGGTCTCGACGGCAAGATCCGCCAGACCATCGCGCCGCTCGACCGGCCCAATAACGTGGACATCGAGTACGGCCTCATGGTGGGTGGCCAGCCTACCGACGTCGCCGTGCTCACCGAGCGCTTGCAGCACCGCCTGCGCATCTACCGCATCCCGCCCGGCGGTGGTCCGCTCACGGACCTTTCGTCCGGCGGCGGCGCCCCCGTGCTCGCGGGCGAGACCGGAGAACGCGCCGAGCCCATGGGCATCGCCCTCTATCGCCGGCCGCGCGACGGCGCCGTCTTCGCCATCATCAGCCCCAAGACCGGACCGCCCCAGGGCTACCTGTGGCAGTACCGGCTCGAGGACGACGGCGCGGGCCGCGTGCGCGCTACGCCCGTGCGCCGCTTCGGCAGCTACAGCGGGAAAAAGGAGATCGAGGCTGTCGCGGTGGACGACGAGCTGGGCTACGTCTACTACGCCGACGAAACCAACGGCATCCACAAGTGGCACGCCGACCCGGACCACCCCGAGGCCGGGCGCGAACTGGCGCTGTTCGGAACCACCGAATTTGCCGGAGACCATGAAGGCATTGCCATCTACTCCAGTCCCGGCGGCAAAGGTTACATCGTCTGTACCGACCAGCTCGACGGCAATTCCCACTACCATCTGTACCGCCGCGAAGGCGGCCCTGCCGGCCCGCACGATCACACTCAGATGGTCCGCTGCATTCGCGGCGGCGCGGACGCCACCGACGGCATCGAGGTCGTCTCCGCACCATTGGGCCCGCGATTTCCCAAGGGCCTGCTGGCGGTCATGAACAGCCGGCCGCAGAATTTCCTGGTCTACTCCTGGCCCGAGTAGGGCCAGTTCGGAGTGCTGTAGAGGCCGCTGTCCACCCAGATTTCAGCCGCGGCGGCTTCGGCGCCGCCCACATCGGCCCCATAGTTCACCGCAATGTTGGCGCCCCGCCGCGCCAGCTCCAACGCGATTCCTTTTCCGATTCCCTTGCTGGCCCCCGTGACCAGGGCGTTTTTCGATTCCAGTTCGAGCGGCATCGTTTGCGATTCTATACTGGAAACTGAGTTGGACTACTATCCGATCTACCTCGACCTGCGCGGCCGGCGGGTGCTGGTGGCGGGAGCGGGCAAAGTGGCGCTGCGCAAGACCCGCGGCCTGCTCGAGGCGGGAGCGCGCGTGGTGGTGGTCGCGCCGCGCTGGCTGCCCGAGTTCGAAAGCCTGCCCGTCGAGCTTCGGCGCCGCCCCTTCGAACCGGCCGACCTCGAGGGCGCCTGCCTCGCGTTCACCGCCGCCGACAACCGCGAGGTCAATCGCGGCGTCGCCAGCGAAGCCAGAAAACGCGGCATACCCGTGAACGTGGCCGACGTGCCCGGCGAATGCGACTTCATCGTACCCGCGCGCCTCGAGCGCGGCGGCGTGCAGATCGCCATCTCCACCGGCGCCAGAGATCCGCGCCTCGCCGCCCGCATGCGGCGCCGTCTGGAAGATCTGCTCTCTGAGCCCTGAAAGCCGCCGCGGCCTGCACGCAATATCACTGATCTGGAGCACGTTACCGAGCCGCGACCGCGAGGGAGCGGCGGCCCCGGCATGGAGAGCACCCGCGCGCCCGCTTCGCCCGCGGCGTTACGACAGGTGACCCTGCAATTCCGCCAGCGACTGTTCCATTCCCGCGCCATCCAGGACCGCTTCCCGGAGACGTTCCCCCAGATCGGCGAGAACGCCGTGCCGCAGCTTGAGAAACAAATCCATCAGCTCCGGATCCCGCCACCCGCGGTCGGTCTCCTCCTGCATGATGTCCAACGCCTCCTCCCGCGAATAGGCGTCCTTGTAAGGGCGCCGGCTGGTGAGAGCGTCGTAGATGTCCGCCAGTTGCAGAATGCGCGCCAGCAGCGGGATACTCCGCCCGCGGAGCCCGTCGGGGTATCCCGAGCCGTCCCAGCGTTCGTGATGGCTGCGAATGATGGGCAGCACGGGCGCCAGCGACGGCAGCAACCGGCAAATGGCCTCTCCAGCCTCCGGATGCCGCCGCATCGTCTCCCACTCCTGCTCGTTCAGCGAAGCGGGCTTGAAAAGGATCGAATCCGGCAGGGCCACCTTCCCGAGGTCGTGCAGGTACCCGCCGCGGTAGAGCGCCCCGAGCTGCTCCTGGGTCAGCCCCAGCGCCCTGCCCAGCGCCACGCTGTAGAGCGCCAGCCTGTGGCAATGCCCCGCCGTGTGCTGATCCCGCATTTCCACGGCCTGCGCCAGCGCGAGGATGACCGCCTCGGTGTCCGGCACGCGGGATGTTTCCGCAACAGGCATTCATAACAGTCATCGGCAGGAGGAGGGCGCAGCTTGAGGGTTGGCGGCGAAAAATCGAATGCGGCTTGTGCAGGCGCGCGGCGGGCCGGGCTACTTCACCGCCGCCTTGCGCTCCGCCCCATACAGCGTCATGACCGGGTGCCGGATCACCGCCCGGTACTCGTAATGCCCGCCGGCGCGCCAGGGAACGCGCGCGCGGAAGCGCCCCGGCGCCGTGAGCCGCGTCCACGCCGCGGCCGTCCACGGCTGGTCGCGCTCGTTCACGTCCTGGCCGCGGATGGAGCGGTATTCAAAACCCACTTCCACCGCCGCCGCTTTGCCCAGGTCCTGCAACTCGCCCTCCAGCACGGCGCCGCCGGCTTCCAGCTTCCATGCCCCGGTGAAAACCCGCGGCGGCGCGAGCCCCGGCTGCGCGCGGGTGACCTTGAGCACCACAGGGTTCGGCCACTTGCGGTCGTTGTAAATCCGCTGCGCGCGCATGGCGCGGATATGCAGCCCATCCGCCGCCTGCTTCCACGTGGTCTTCGGCGTGACCTCGGGGCGGTATTCGAGCACCCTGTCGTTCTGCCCCAGCACGCTCACCTGCGTTTCGGCCGTCGCCCGCACCGAACGCAGCAGGATGTCCTTCCACTCGCCGTACTTCCAGCGCTCCTTCTCTTTCACGAAGACGTAGACGGTGTCCTCGTTCTTCTTCTTCGTGAACCAGTAGTCGCCCTCGTTGGTGATCACCCACGGCCGCACCGCGTGCACCGATTCGCCGTTGATGAAATTCCACAACGCCATCTCGCGCAGGCGCTCCTCCTGCTCGATGGCCAGCTCGCCGTCGGGCTTGGGACCCACGTTGAGCAGCAGGTTGCCGCCCTTGGCGCGCGTCTCGATCAGCATGCCGATCAGCTCGCCGCCGCTCTTGTACACCTCGTTGGTCGGCTTGTACTGCCACTGGGTCCCCATGGTGATGCAGGACTCCCAGGCCTCGTCGAGCGGCACCCCGGGGATGTACTGCTCCGGCGTCTGGATGGCGCCGCGCGTCACCACGATGTGGGGCTGCAACTCCCAGGCGAGCTCTTTCAAGCCCTGCGCCTCGCCGTCGAAGAAGATCGCGTCGATGTCGCCGTACTTCGTCAGCAGCTCACGCACCTGCGCCCGGTCGTGCTTCATCAGCCCTGGGTTCTGCGCGGGCTGCACCTCCGGGATGCCCCGCTGGATGGTCTTGCCGTTGCGGTAAAGCCACCAGAAATCGTCCGGCGAAAAGTACAGCCCGGGCGCCACGCCCTGCTCGCGGAACGCGGCCACGAGCTCGCCCGTAATATCGCGCCGGAACGGCGTGCGCATGACCCCGAAATCCGTGGTGGCCGTGTCCCACATGCAGAAGCCGCTGTGGTGCTTGGCGGTGAAAACCACGTAGCGCGCGCCGGCCAGTTTCGCCAGCGCGGCCCAGTCCTGCGGGTGGAACTTGCGCGGGTTGAAGGTGCGCGGCAGCACCTCGATGAAGCGGCGCAGATACCCGTCATCCGCCGCCACCATCGAGTGGCTGATCACCGAGCCAAGCTGGCTGTCCAGGCTCCAGTGGATGAACAGCCCGAACCCCTGGTCGCGGAACCATTCCAGGCGCTCGGGCCGGTTCTGGGCGGCCAGCCCGCCCGCCAGCATCAGCGCGAGCGCCAGCCGCTTCATGCCATTCCGGCCTCCCGCAACATCGCCTTGAACGTCTCGATGTCGCGTTTCATGATGGCCACCAGCTTCTCCTTGGGAATGGTGAACGTGGTCTTGCCGGAATCGGCGCCCCCCAGCTCGTCGTATTCCATGTGGAGCTGGAGCGGTCCGGTGAACCCGGCCGCCTTCACCATTCCGAGGAACTGCTTGAAGTCCACCATGCCCTGGCCGAGCGCGCACCAGCGCGGCCGCCACTGGCCCTTGGCGTTTTTCTCCCAGTAGAAGTCCTTCACCGCGATGCCGCGCATATACGGCAGCAGCAGCCGCGTGCTGGCGATCCAGCCCCCAAACCCGCCCTCCACCGTGGCGTGCCCCACGTCGTAGTTCACCGAGACCGCGTCCGGGCTGAAATCCTTCAGCACCAGGTAGAGGTCCCAGAACGACGCCCCCACCTGGCCCAGGCCCGAGTGCGTATGGTACATGGCGCAGACGCCGTACTGCTTGTTCATGGCGGCCAGCTCTTTCGTGCGCGCCTTGAACCCCTCGATCTGCTCCGGCAAGCTGCCCTGCGGGGCCCAGCGGAATCCTCCCCACCGGTAATTCCGGATGCCGAGCTTCGCCAGGGTCTTGATCACCGTCTCCGCGTGAGGCGTGCGGGCGTCCACGATGTCGCTGGTCACCATCGGGACGCTCAGTCCCGCGCCCTTGGCGATGGCGACCGCCTTCGGCAGGTCCTCCTCTACGCGCTCGGGAAGCACGTGGCCCCCCTTGCGCAGGGTCAGGTCGAGCCCGTCGTAGCCGAGCGCCGCGCACAGTTCGGCGGCGCCGCGCACGTCCGTCCACTGGAAGTGCTTGGAAAAGGCGCAGATGGGAAGGCCGGGCTTGGAGGCGGCGGCCAGCGGAGCGGCGGCCATGGCGGCCAGCAGGTCTCTACGGGTCATAGCGACCTACTGTTTTACCACTAACCGCTACTGGCGCGCTTTCAGCGTGCGGAGCGCGTCCAGGCCCTCGCGCGCCACCTCCGAATCGGCGTCGCGGCTGAGCTTGTCGAGGTAGGGGAGCGCTTCCTTGTCGCCGCTGCGGGCCAGCACCCGCGCCAGGTACATGCGCTCGTCCTTGGTGCCGCCCAGCATGGGCTGGTAAAGCTGCCGGCGCACGGAGGCGTCGCGCGCCAGTTCCACCAGGAACGGATAGGCTTCGCCCCGGTAGCCGCTCGAATTGAGCGTATTGATCAGGTACTGAAGCGGGCTGAACTCCGCCGTGGCGGTCTTGCCCAGCATCACCAGCGCGAACGCCAGCGAAAGCCGCGCGTGGGTCTTGGTCTCCTCGTCCCAGGCCTTCTCCAGCACCGGCAGGTCGGCCGCGTTGCGCAACCGGGCGTAGCCTTCCGCGGCCGCGGCGCGCATCTGGTCGTCCCGGTCGCGCAGGTAGCGCGCATACAGCTCGCGGTTCTTCTCGTCCGGCAGCATGGCGATGGCCGTAAGCGCGGCGCGGCGCACCTTGTTGTCGCGAGCTCGCTGGAGCACGTCCTTCAGCCCCGGCAGCGCCTCCTTGTTCTGTAACAGTCCCGTGGTCTCGATCACTGCGACCTGCACCTTCGGATCGAGATCGCGCAGCAGGTAAGCAATCTTCGGCGCCACGGATTGGTCCCGGATCTTTTGCAGCGCGATGAGCGATTCGTACATCACGTTGCTGTCCTTGGTGCGCAGGGCCTCCAGCAGATCGGGCACCGCGGCCTTGCCCCTCAGAACGCCGATGGCGCGCGCGGCGTTGGCCCGCGCGTCCATGTTCGATCCCCCGCGCGCCAGCTTGCCCAGCGCGGCGATCACCTCGGCACGCACCTGCACATAGGGCTCGATGACCTGGTCGTTGGTGTCCGTGAAGCGGCCCTTGATGCTGGAACCCACGCGGCGCAGCGATGCGGCGAATCCCGTGCGCACATAGCCCGGCAGGTAGAAGTTCACCAGCCCGTCGGTGGCGCGGACCTGCACCTCGGGGTCGTTGTCTCCCGCCGCTTCAATCAGCGCATCCAGCCCGCGCGGGCTGTTCATTTCCACGATCTGCTTCACCGCCTCCGTGCGGACCTCCACGTCGGGATTCTTCAGGTATTCGCGCAGCTTCGGCAGCGCGCCGGGGCCCTCCCTCGCGGTTTCGCGGACGTCCTTGGGACGGACGGATTGCTGGGCCGCCAGCGGCGCCAGCGCGCAGCAAAGCATGAGCAAGGTGCGCATACCTCTAATGTAACGCGCGAAAACCGCAAAAAACCGGAACACAGGAAATGCGCCGGGTGGAACTTCGGCTTAGCGGATGAACTCGACTTCCACCCGGCGCGGGATCAGCCCCGCCTGGTGGCCGAGATCGAGCAGGCGCTTCACCGCCGCCGGCACCACCTCGCCGGCATCCAGGGTGAAGTGGTTGACGTACATGCCCACGAACTTGTCCGCCATGCGGTTGTCGAGATCGCGCGCGAACTGCATGGCATAGGCCAGCGCCTCTTCGCGATTGTCCAGCGCGTACCGGATGCTCTCCCGCATCATGCGGCAGCACTCCGCCTTGATGCGCTCCGGAAGCGCCCGCAGCAGCGCGTTGCCGCCCAGCGGCAGCGGCAACCCCTGGCAGGCCTTCCACCACTTGCCCAGGTCCACCACGCGGTGAAAGCCTTCCCGCTCGTATGTCAGTTGCCCTTCGTGGATGATGAGCCCGGCCTCCACGGCGCCCTCGCGCACCGCCTCCAGAATCCTGTCGAACGGCGTGACCACCGCGACGAAATCGGGCTGGAACAACTGCATGGTCAGGAAAGCCGAAGTGAATTTTCCCGGCACCGCAATGCGCTTGCCCTTGAGTTCGCCCGGCTCCATCGGGTGCGAACCCACCACCAGGGGACCGTATCCGTCGCCGATGCTGGAACCGTAGGCCATGAGCGCGTACTTGTCCGCCAGATGCGGGTACGCGGCGTAAGAAATTGCAGTGAGATCGTAAATGCCTTCGAGCCCCTTGCGATTGAGCGACTCGATGTCTTCCAGCACGTGGCGGAAAGTCACCAGCGGAGAGCGGACCTTCCTGGTCGCCAGGCCGTAAAACATGAATGCGTCGTCGGAATCGGGGCTGTGTGCGCTGACGATCTCCCGGGGCTCGTCTGAGTTCATAGGGGCGCACTTCCAGTGTACACGGGAAAACCAGGCGGGAAAACACGAGCGGAAACGACTAGGGCGACCGCACCTCCCACTGGACGGACGCGAATGCTCGGTTGGCCGCTATCATCTCGCGCATCACGCGCGGCGCCGGCCATCGGCCCAGCACTTAATCCAGCGGCTCGAAGCTCGCAACCGGATGTCCGCCCGAGCGGTAGCGGGTCGCCCCGTCTTCGCCCGGTTCTATATGTCACCTCCCGCCGGCCTGTCAAGCCGGCTAAGTCACGACCGAGCCAATCAGCCTTGGCTCTACCCACATATTCCTCCTGGTTGATATTCTTGTCAACGGGAAAGGGACCAGGTTTGGGTGGTACCAAACAGAAGGCCGAGGAGGCTGCGTGTTCGAGCGCTGGGGCCGCAAAAGACCGCTGACGGGCGCTCCCGGGGTGTGCCGCCGGAAGACCTACGCGGCGCGGAGCGGCTATGTCTACCAGTACTGTTTCGAGGGGCGCCGGGAACTCCGCGGCGCCACCGAATACGTGTTTCACGCGGGGACCGACGGCAAATCGGAGGCGCCCGTCTCCGTTCTGGTGCGGCACGATGCCGTGCGCGAGTGGGAACGCGTGCACGGGCGCGCGCTGGTTGCGCAGGAAAAATACGCCGCCGCCAAACTCGCCCTGTTCCAGGCCTTCGACGAACGCCCCGCGCCCGCGTTGATGCGCCGCGAAGTGGTCGTCCGGGCCGCCGACATGCAAGCCATTTTCGAAAACCTGGGGATCGACTGATGCCGAACATCGCCATGGCGCAGATCCTGGTGGAGGGCGGCGCCCTCGAAGCCAACCTGGCGCGCGCCGCCGCCGCCATCGACGAAGCCGCGCGGCGCGGATGCGACGCCGTCGTGCTGCCCGAATGCCTGGACGCCGGCTGGACCCATCCGGCCGCTCGCGAAATCGCCTGCCCGGTGCCGGGGTCCACCTTCGACCGCCTGGCCGGCTGTGCCCGCCGCGCCGGCGTGTATGTCGCCGCCGGTCTGACCGAGTGCGAGGGCCCGCGCATTTACAACGCCGCGGTGCTGATCGGGCCCGGCGGCGAATTGCTGCTCAAGCACCGCAAACTGAACGAGCTCGAGATCGCCCACTACCTCTACGAGCAGGGCGACCGGCTCGGAGTGGCCCACACCCCTCTCGGGACCATCGGGCTCGACATCTGCGCCGATAACTTCCCCGATTCGCTCGTGTTCGCCCACGCGCTCGCCCGCATGGGCTGCCAGTTGCTGCTCTCGCCCTGCGCCTGGGCCGTGGACGCCGGCCACGACAACGCGCGCGAACCCTACGGCAGCCTGTGGCTTTCCGCCTACCAGCCCCTGGCGCGGCTGTACGGGATCACCCTCATCGGTGTGAGCAACGTCGGCTGGCTGCGCGGCGGACCCTGGGCCGGCCGCAAGTGCATCGGATGCTCGCTTGCCGTGGGACCCGACGGGGAGGTGCTGGCGCGCGGCCCCTACGGCGAGGGCGCCGAGGCGCTGGTGTGCGTGGACGCACCGCTGCGCGCGCCCCTGGCGCGCGGAACGGCCTTCGCGCCCGCGCTCCGCCAGCGCGGCTACACGGGACCGTAATCAATCCCTCAGCCGCCAGCGGCAGTCAACGAAATCGGCGGTGTCTTCACTCCAGGTACTGTACTTGGACGCCATCTGGCCGCCATCCACGAGCAGCGTGGCGCCGGTGATGTAGCTCGCCAGGTCGCAGGCCAGGAAAGCGGCGGCATGGGCCACCTCCTCCGGCGTGCCGTGGCGGCCGAGCGGCAGCCCGCGGAAATATTCCTTTACCGATTCCGGCTCCCGGAAAGCCTCTTCGTTGAGACGCGTGCGAATGAAACCGGGGCATACCGCGTTCACCCGCACCTGGTACGGCCCCAGCTCGTTGGCGATGGTGTGGACCAGCCCCAGCAAGCCCGCCTTGGTGGCGTTGTACGCCGTGTACAGCGCTTCGCCGTCGAAGGAGTTGGTGGAGGCGGTGACCACGATGGCGCCGCGGCGCCGCGGCTTCATATGCGCCGCCGCGCATTGAATCGTGAGGAACGCGCCGGTCAGGTTGACGGCCAGCGTGCGGTCCCAACTTTCCCGAGAAGTCTCATCGAACGGCGCGCGGTCCACCACGCCGGCATTCACCATGAGCACGTCGGGAGCGCCGGTCGCCGCGAACGCGCGGTCGAGCGCGGCGCGGTCCGTCACGTCCACCGCCATGCCGGTTGCGCCGAACGGGGCGACGGCCCCCGACGGATCCTCGCCCGCGAGATCGAACACCGTAACCCGCGCGCCGCGCCCCGCCAGCACGCGCGCTATCGCCAGCCCGATTCCGTTCGCGCCCCCGGTCACCACAGCGTTCTTGCCCGTGAAATCCATGGGACCGTTCTACCACGGGAAAAAATCCGGGGACACCGCTCTCGGAATCCAGCGTCATGCCGCGACCGCCAGGGAGCGGCGGACCGTATTACTGCACCGCCTCGGCCTTCACAAACTCCAACTCCAGCGTGATGGCCACTTCCTCGCCCACCAGAATGCCCCCCGTCTCCAGAGTGGCGTTCCAGCTCAGGCCGAAGTCCTTGCGGTGGATTGTGGTGCGCGCCGAAACGCCGATGCGGGTCATGCCCCACGGATCTCTCGCCGGCGCCGTCGGCCCTTCCACGGCGAGCGTCACTTCGCGCGTCACGCCGTGAATCGTCAGTTCGCCGGCCAGCGCCAGCTCGCCGCCCGCCTTGCGGGTCACGCCCGTCGACCGGAACGTCAGCGCCGGAAACTTCTCCACATCGAAGAAGTCCGCGCTCCTCAAGTGCGCGTCGCGCCTGGCATCCCCCGTGCCGAGCGAGGCGGCGTCGATCGACGCCTCCACGCGCGAGTTCTCCACCGCGGCTTCGTCCAGATGGAGAACTCCGGAGATCCCGGTGAACCGGCCCTTCACGTTTGAAATCATCATGTGCCTGACCTTGAACTCGGCCACGGAGTGGGCCGGGTCGAGGTTCCAGGCGGTTTCGGTCCTTGCGCTCATGCTGGTTGTCCTTTCAAGGTATTTGATTCGTTTGGACGATATATGTTGCAACAAATATCGTGCCCAAGAAAAATCATGGCGTCCGGCTCCGGCAGGCGGAGAGCAGTTCGCACAGAGCCTTCAACCGCCCCCGCCCCAGATGGCCCAACTGCCGGCGATGGATCTCCTCGACCGGCGAGTCCAGCCGCGCCAGGATCTCGAGCCCCTCCTGGGTGATCCGCGTCAGCACCAGCCGCCGGTCCTTGATTTCCCGGGCGCGGGAAATCAGGCCCCGCTTCTCCAGCCGGTCGAGCAGCCGGGTGATGTCCGGGTCCCTGGTGATCATGCGGTCCGCGATCTCGCCGCACGCCAGTCCCTCGCGCGCGCCGCGGAGAATGCGAAGGACGTTGTACTGGGTGGCGGAGAGGTCCTCGCTCTTGAGCGCCCGCGCCACGCCGCGCGAAAGCATGTCGGTCGTGCGCAGCAGGTCCAGATAAGCCGTCTCTTCCAGCGATCGGCCGCCCTTCGGTTTGTCCATCTACCCCATATTATATGTTTAAACGAATATTGTCAAGACACCTTTCCGCCGCCCTTCAGAAGGGCAGAGGGTAACCGCGGTACCGCTCCCGGGCGCCCGCTCTGGAGCCGTGGACGTCCCGCCGCGCGATGGCGGCCGCCGTCCGCGGATCGGCGTAGTAAGCCGCCAGACCCTGCTCGAGCGAGTCGAGGTAACTCTGCTCGGCGCGCATCGCCTCCGCGCGCTCCCCCGCCGGCAGATCGCCCACCGGAAAGTACTCCAGCGCCGGCCAGGATTGGCCCAGCGGTTCCCATCCGCCGATCGCCGCCAACGCCTGCCGGAACCGCGCCCGCTTGAATTCCCAGGAGATCGCGTCGATGCGCTCGGGCCACACCCCCCGCCGCTGATGATACACGTAGAGGCCCAACAGCACGTTCTCGATCGAGGTGAGCGCGTACTCCTCCAGCGCCACCCGCTCTGCGGGGAACGCAATGCCCAGCCGCCCGGCCCACTCCAGGCAGGAGCGGCTTTCCGAACACGCCCGCTCTGCCCGGGTGGGGCCGCCGGAGATCACCAGCAGCGGATCGAGTTCACTCCGGAAGCCCAGGTGCCGCCGGGCGTAGAAGATCTGGGCTTCGTAGACCGGGCGGTCGCGGGCGAACTCCGGCCGGTCCGTGTAGATCGTGTCGCGGGAAGGGTCCCAGACGCAATGGCAGGCCAGGACCGTCAGGGTGCCGGCGCGGGCGGATGACATTTGGATGTCATCGTAACGCCGTTACGCGGCCCGTTGCCCGGTGCCGTGGGGAGCGCGTCGGATTTCCAGGTGCGGGCGCACGTGCCGCCGCAACGCGTCCTTGGCGCGCAGCAGGCGCGTCTTAACGCAGTTTTCGGTGAGGCCCAGGCGGCCGGCCACTTCCGCCGTGCTCAACTCCTGCACCTCCCGCAAGACGAACACCAGGCGGTAGCCGGCCGGCAAGCCGTCCGCCGCTTGCCTGACCACCGCTCCCAACTCGCGGCCCATGGCTTCCTCTTCGGGGCTTCGCCGGCCCGAAACCAGGATCGCGGACTCGTAAGCCTCGCCGCTATTCCAGTCCGGACGGCTGCGGCGGCGCCGTATGCGCGTGAACGACTCATTCACCACGATCCGGGTGAGCCAGGTGAGCACGCTAGAACGCCCGGCGAACTGGTCGATATGCTCCAGCGCCTGGATGTGGGAGTCCTGCACCACCTCCTGGGCGTCGTCGTCGTTGTGCAGAATCCGCTGCGCCACCCGGTGCAGACGATGCTGGTACCGGCTCACGATCACCGAGTAACTCTCCCGGTCGCCCTGTCTTACCCGCTCCAGCGCCTGTTGGTCGGATAGCATTCCACTTCCAGGCCGTGCAGGTAAGTAGCCAAACCGCGGGGACGCTGGCTGTCAGGGACTTTTGTGGTACCATTTCTGCCAATATGCACACACGAACGGCCTTGCTTCTGCCATTGGTGTACCTGCTGGCCTCCACGGGGCTTTGGGCGCAGGGCACCACCTCGCGCCTGGTAGGCGTGGTTCAGGACCCCAGCGGGGCCGCGGTGGCCAGCGCCACCGTCCGGCTGACCAACGAGGGGACCAACGTCAGCTTCAAAGCCGCGACATCCGAGTCCGGAGCGTACGTTTTTGAGGCACTGCAATCCGGCCTGTATACGGTCGAGGTGGAAGCCGCCGGCTTCCGCAAATTCGTTTCCCGCCGCAACCAGGTCTCCATCGGACAGCCCACCACGGTGAATGTGACTCTGGAGGTCGGTGCCCTCACCGAGCAGGTCACGGTGGCCGACAGCATGGAGGCAGTGCAGACCTCCACCTCCGGCAACATGGGCAACCTGTTCCAGGGCGACGTCATCCGCGACCTTCCCATCGTGGGCACCCGCGGGCGCAACCCGCTCAGCCTGGTGCTGCTCCAGCCCGGCGTGGTTGAGGGCGGCAACACCGGCGGCCTGATCCATGTGCACGGCGCCCGCGACCGCGCCTGGAACTACACGCTCGATGGCGTGGACGTGAACGACACCAGCGCCGGCGGCAGCAACTCCTCGCCCCTGCGCACCAACCCCGATTCCATCGAGGAGTTCCGCGTCCTCACCAGCAACACCACCGCCGAGTACGGCCGCAACAGCGGCGGCCAGGTGGCCATGATCACCCGCTCCGGCACCAACGACTTCCACGGCACCGGGTTCTGGTTCTACCGTACCCCGCGCATCAACGCCAACGAGTGGGAGTATAACGTGGACTCCATCGGCAAGCGCCAGTTCGTCCAGCATATCTACGGCGGCAGCCTGGGCGGGCCGGTGATCAAGAACAAGACCTTCTTTTTCACTAATTTGCAGTTCCTGAAAGCCCTGGAGACGGCCTCCATCAGCCGCACCGTGTACACGGCGGAGGCGCGCCGCGGCATCCTCCGCTATGTGAAAGGCGGCCGCAACCGCCCCGCCGGCGTCTCCGGCGCCTCGGTGGACCCTTCCGGAAACGTGCTGCCTGGAATCAGCATCGGCGCCTACAACTTGGTGACCAGCGACCCCGACCGGCTCGGTTTCGATCCCACCATCCAGAAACTGGTCGGCGAAACCCCGCTGCCCAACAGTTTCATGGGCGGCGACGGCCTGAACACGGCGCTCTATACCTTCGCCGCGGCGCAAAAGGAAAATCAGCACGACGTCACCTTCAAAATCGACCAGATCATCAACGACAAGAACACCGTCTTCGCCCGTATCGCTTTCGGCGTCCAGGACACCCTTTGCGACCGCACCAACGGTGGCTCGCCCATGTTCCCCGGCATGCCCTGCGTCGTAAATACCTCCCGCACGCCGCGCAACCTGGCCTTCAACTGGCGCATCAACCCCAGCCCCAGCGTCACCAATGAGCTCGTGGTGGGGCACAACCAGTTCACTTACGATTTCCCGACCGTGGGGCAGGGCATCGACAAGATCTCGCTTTACGGCCCGGTGGAGATCAACGCGAACTACGCCATGGGCAACAAGCGCACTCTGAAGACCCTTCAGTTCGTCGATAACCTGAGCTGGTTCCGCGGCTCGCATGCCCTCAAATTCGGCGCCAACCTGCGTCTTCAGCAGCACGTGGACACGCGCGGTTCCGTGGCCGGCTACAACGTGGGCCAGGAGGTGAATTTCTCCACCAGCGTCAACACCGTGGATCCCGCTACCTTCGGCATCCCCGCGGACGTGAACACCACCTACGACCGCCCCGCCTTCCAGACCCACATCAATTTTCTGCTCGGCCGCGTCGGCAGCATTACCCGCGCCTTTGTCGATGGCGGCGGCAAGTTCGTGAGCGAACTTTACCACTTCGACGCCCGCTATCCCGAGTACGACTTCTACGCGCAGGATTCCTGGAAGATACGCAAGAACCTCACCATCGACCTCGGGCTCCGCTGGGAAATCAAGCTCACCCCCACCGACGCCGACGGCCGCGTGACGCACCCGGATCGCCCCATGGTGGCCGGCGCCGCCCCGGGCAACACCGTGCGTTGGGTCAAGGGCAACCTGTTTGACAGCGCCTGGAAGAACCTCGGCCCCTCGATCGGCCTGGCATGGGATCCCACCGGCAAAGGCAAGACCTCTCTGCGGGGCAACTACCGCCTGGCCTTCGACCGCTTGAACACCTTCGTGCTCTCCTCGGCCGTCTTCCAGAACCTGCCGGGTTCCACCTGGGGCACCGTCAATACCGATTTCGGCCAGCGCGGAGGCCGCCTGCGTAACATGCCGGTGCTCACGCCGCCCGCGGTCTCGCCCGGCGACCTGACGTTGCCGCCGGCTTTCTCCTCCAGCAGCATTACCGTCGTCGATCCTTCCATGAAGGTCCCGGCCACCCACCAGTGGGCGCTCGACCTCCAGCGGGAGATCCTGCCGCGCACCGTGCTGAACGTCAGCTACATCGGGCGCCGCGCCTATCACCTGTTCGGCGCTTACAACGCCAACCAGGCGGAGATCTTCCGCAACGGCTTCATCTCCGCCTTCAACACCGTGAAAGCGGGCGGCGAGAGCGACCTGATCAACCGGCTCACGGTGGCCGACTCGCGCCGCGGCGCGAGTGAAACCGGCTCGCAGATGATCCGCCGCCTGTACGCCTCCGACCTCAACCAGAATTCCGTCGCGGCCATCGCGGGCGCCCTCGCCACGCGTATTCAGGGCGGCCGCTCGGTGACCGACCTCTCCGGCGCCGGACCGTTCGCGCTCATCCCGTTCCCGCAGTTCAGCGGTGGAACGCGGGTCATCGACTCCAACGATTTCTCCACTTACCACGCGCTGGAGATCCAGGTGGAGAAGCGCTTCTCGAGCGGTTTCTCCTACCAGGCGAGTTACACGTGGGCGAAGTCGCTCGATACCCGCTCTTTCGACCCGGCCTTCACCGTGTACGGCACGGGCAACGCCCAGTCGGCGGGCTCCACACCCTTCGACATCAACAACCGCGGGTTGAACTACGCCCGTTCGGATTTCGACCGCACCCACGCGTTTCAATCCAACTGGGTGCTGGAGTTCCCCTTCGGCCGGGGCCGCCGGTGGGCGAACAACGCCGGGCCGATGCTCGACAAACTGATCGGAGGCTGGGAAGTGGCCGGCTTCATGCGCTGGACCAGCGGGCGTCCCATGACCGTTTACTCAGGCTCGTATACCTTCAGCAACGTGGTGCAAAGCCCGGCCAACTGCACCGGTTGCCGCGGTTTCGGGCGCGTTTATGAGGAAGGCGGGATGAAGTGGTTCCTCAACGGCGACGAGCGCTCCAAATACTCCATCCCCGCCGCCGGCGAGTTGGGATCGAGCGGCCGCAACGCCGCCAGCGGCCCCACCTGGTTTAATATCGACGCGACTTTCCTCAAGCGTATCCGCTTCACCGAACGCTGGAATCTGGAGCTCCGCGCCGACACGCTCAACCTGACCAATACGCCAAGTTTCGGCCTGCCCACGCTCACTTACACTTCCACCACCTTCGGCCGGATCCGGAATACGGTCTCGAGCTATTCACGGAAGGTGCAGTTGGGGATGAAGCTGAACTTCTAAGACCCGTTTTTGGGCCAGGGACTGCACGCAGATGAACACAGATTCTTATCTGCGTTCATCTGCGGCTAATAGCCCTAGAATCTGTACTGCGGCGGCTTGATGTCTTTCACCCGCAGGTACACCTCCGCCTGGCCGCGGTGGTGAATCATGTGGGTGTAGACGCGCCACAGCCATTCCCGTCCTTCGGCCTGGCGCTTCTCCGGGCCTGCCACCTGGTCGAGCTTCGCCTGGGTGATCTCGCTCATCGCCTTGTCGCAGAACGCGAACGAGTCTTTCAGGAACTGAATCACCGTCGCCTTGTCGAAGGGTCCCTTGGCCTTGTAGGCCGCCGTGATCTTCTCCGGCGTCTGCGGCGCCTTCAGGCCGCTGGCGTTGGCAAAGCCCATGTTGTTGTACTGCGCGTAGTGGATCATAAGCATGCCGAAACCCATCTCCTCGGGGTTCGGCGCGAAGTTGTAGCTCTCCGCCGGCATGGCCTCGGCCACCGCCATGCTGAACTCCGCTCCCGTCCTCCAGTGTTTGGCGAACGAATCGAGTTCGCCCGCCACGGCCGGCGCCGCCGCCAGCGCCAGCAGGATCAGCCCCAGCGTCATTTTCTTCATCGCAAGCCTCCGGGATATAATTGTTAGCGCAAGTAATAGTCTGGGAGCAACTCCTTTGGGAACCAATTTCCGGCCACCTTTCCGCGGCGGTCCGGCGTCGCCGATGGCCGCCCGCAGCGCCGACCGCTATTTCGAGCTGAAGTCGCAGATTCATAAGAAGCTGATCGGCGTCCTCAACCTCGATCGCGTCTCTTCGCTGCCCAAGGACCGCGTGCGCGCCGAAATCGGCCGCGTGGTGGAGCGCCTGCTCGACGAAGAGCGCGTCCCCATGACCGCCGCCGAGCAGAACAAGATCATCGAGGAAGTTCTCGACGAGGTCTTCGGGCTTGGCCCGCTGGAAACTCTGCTCAAAGAGCCGACCATCTCCGATATCCTGGTCAACCGCTTCAACAAGGTATACATCGAGCGCAACGGCAAGCTCTCCGAGACCCAGGTCCGCTTCAAGGACGACGGCCACCTGCTGCACATCATCGAAAAGATCGTCTCCCAGGTGGGCCGCCGCATCGACGAGGCGCAGCCCATCGTCGACGCCCGCCTGCCGGACGGCTCCCGCGTCAACGCCATCATCCCGCCGCTGGCGCTCGACGGCCCCTGCCTCTCCATACGCCGTTTCGGCCGCCACGTCATCACGCAGGAGGAGATGCTGCAATTCAAGACCATCATGCCCTCCATGCTCAAGTTCCTGGCGGCGGCCGTGCAGTCCAAGGCCACCATCCTGATCTCCGGCGGAACCGGCTCGGGCAAGACCACCATGCTCAACGCGCTCTCCCGCTTCATCCCCGAAGAGGAGCGCATCATCACCATCGAGGACACCGCCGAGCTTCAGCTTCAACAGCGCCACGTGGTGAAGTTTGAAACCCGCCCGCCCAACCTGAACAAGGAAGGCGGCATCAACCAGCGGCAACTGCTGCGCACCGCGCTCCGCATGCGCCCGGACCGCATCATCGTGGGCGAGTGCCGCGGCGCCGAAGCGCTCGACATGCTTCAGGCCATGAACACCGGCGTGGAAGGCTCCATGAGCACCGTGCACGCCAACACGCCCCGCGACGCCTTCTCCCGCCTCGAGACCATGGTGATGATGGCCGACCTCGAAATGCCCACCCGCGTCATCCTCCAGCAGCTCGCCTCCGCCATCAAGCTGGTGGTGCAGGTGGCCCGCCTGCAAGACGGATCGCGCAAGATCGTGAGCATCTCCGAAGTGCTCGGGGTGCGCGAAGACCGCGTGGACATGCAGGAAATCTTCGTCTTCGAGCGCATTGGCGTCACCGACTCCGGCAAAGTGCAGGGCCGCTTCCGCTGCACCGGCGTGAAGCCCCGCATCCTGGAGCGCCTGCGCGTGAGCGGCATCCAGCTTCCACCCTCCGTTTTCGAAGAAACTCTGAGCGTGAATCTCTGATGACACGACGCGAACTCGGCAGACTCGCCCTCGCCGCCCAGGCCGCCCCCGCCCCCAAATACACCGGCGCCCTCGACGGTTTCGAATCCAAGGTGGATGCCGCCGCCTTCGACCCGGTGGCCCTCACCATGCGCCTTTACGCCTCGGCCCCGCTGCGCATGACGTTTCGCGCAGCCAACCGCGCCGAAGCCGTTGCGTGGCAGAAGCGCCTGCGCCCGAAAATCGCCGAACTGCTCGGCGGCTTCCCGGCCCGGCGCGGCCCGCTCGAACCGCAAACGCTCGAAATCCGCGAGTTCCCCGGCTACCGGCGCGAGAAGTTCGTGTTTCAGAGCCGCCCCGGTTGCCTCGTGCTCGGGTACCTGCTCACTCCCGCCGCCGCCCCCGGTCCTCATCCCACCATGGTCTGCGTGCCGGGGCACGGCCGCGGCGTGGATGACATCGTGGGCATCGATAACGAGGGCCGCGACCGCACCAACAAGGAGGGCTACCAGCACGATTTCGCCCTCCAGACCGTCGAGCACGGGCTCGCCGCCGTGGCCATCGAGCCCATGGGCTTCGGCTGCCGCCGCGACGCCATCACGAAGAAGAAAGGCTTGACCACCTCCGCCTGCCAGCCCGTGGCCGGCTCCGCGCTGCTGTTCGGCCAGACCATGATCGGCTGGCGCGTCTGGGACGTGATGCGCACCATCGACTGGATCGAAACGCGCAAGGAACTGGACGCCAAACGCGTGGGCTGCATGGGCATTTCCGGCGGCGGCACTTGCACCACGTTTTCCGCCGCCCTCGAGCCGCGCATCCGCGCCGCGCTCATCAGCGGCTATCTGAACACCTTCCGCGCGAGCGTCATGGCGATGTCCCACTGCATCGACAACTACGTGCCCGGCATTCTCAACTGGGCCGAGATGTACGACGTGGCCGGCCTGATCGCGCCGCGCCCCCTGTTCATCGAATCCGGCGAGCGCGACCGCATCTTTCCCATCGAGGACAGCCGCGCGAGTTTCGCCCGGGTGAAAAAGGTGTACCAGGCTTTCGGAGTCCCCGAACTCACCGAACAGGAAACCTTTAACGACGAGCACGCCTTCTGGGGCAAGCGCGGGTTGCCGTTCCTGCGCAAACACCTGGCTTGAGCAGCGATGCGCTTCGCCCTGCGGCTTTTCATTAAGTCCCCGGGCTTTACCGCCGCTGCGGTGTTGGCCCTGGCCTTGGGCGGCGGCGCGGGAACGGTCATCTTCAGCGCGGTTTACTCGGTCCTGTTGCGCCCGCTGCCTTTCCGCGATCCCGGCCAACTGGTGGCCGTGTGGGAGAAAAGCCTCCCACGGCAGCGCGACCGCAACTTCGTCTCTCCCGCCAATTACCTCGAGTGGTCCCGGCGCAACCACGTGTTCTCCGGGATGGCCGCCATCCAGAATTACCAGGCGAACCTCGATGGCGGCGATCCGGAAGAGCTCCAGGCAGAGCGCGTCACTCCCAACCTGTTCGCGCTGCTGGGCGCCGCGCCGCTGCTCGGGCGGCCGTTCGCTCCCGGCGACGAGCGCGCGCGCCTGGTCCTGCTGAGCCATCGTTTGTGGCGCCGCCGTTTCGGTTCCGACACCAAGGTGGTCGGCAAAACCCTGCGCCTCAACGACCAGCCCTGGACGATTGCGGGAGTTTTGAAACCGGAATTTCACATTGTGAACCGCGAGGTCGACCTGTGGACCCCACTGGCGCTCGACAACGCCTCCCTCTACCGGGAGAGCAACCGGCGCGACTGCACCGTGATCGCACGCTTGAAACCCGGCGTCACGGCGGAGCAGGCAGGCCTCGCCATGGAGTCGCTGGCCCGGGAACTGGAGCGCGCCTACCCGCGCCTCAACGCCGGCTGGAGCGTGGCGGTGCTGCCGCTCGCGCGCGAGATTACCGGCGAAGTCCGCCCCGCGCTGCTCATGCTGTTCGGCGCGGTGCTGCTGCTGGTCCTGATGGCCTGCGCGAACGTCGCCAACCTGCTGCTGGCGCGCGCCGCCGCCCGTCGCCGCGAAATCGCCGTGCGCGCCGCCCTGGGCGCGGGCCGGGGCCGCCTGGCGCGGCAGTTGGCGGGCGAGAGCATCCTGTTGGGCCTGGCCGGAGGGCTTGCCGGGCTGCTGCTGGCCTTCGTGGGCATCCGTTTTCTGGCCGCGCTAGCTCCCAAGGAAGTGCCGCGATTGGAGGGCGTGGGGCTGAACCTCCCGGTGTTGGGCTTCGCCTTGGGGCTCTCGCTGGCCACCGCGCTGCTGTTCGGGCTGGCCCCCGCGCTCGCCGCCGCCGGAGCGGATGTCTCCGCCGGACTGAGAGAGGGCGCGCGCGGGTCTTCCGCTGGGCCGCTGCACGGCCGCTTGCGGAACCTGCTAGCGGTTTGCGAGATCTCGCTCGCCGTGGTCCTGGTGGCGGGCGCCGTGCTGCTGGGCCGCAGCTTCCTGCGCCTGCGCGCGGTGGATCCGGGTCTCGATCCGTCCAACCTGCTGACCATGCGGGTGCTGCTCTCCGGTCCCCAGGCCGCGGGACCGGCCCGCGTGGCGTTTTTCGAGCAGGCCCTCGAACGCATCCGCGCCCTGCCCGGGGTGCGCGCGGCCGGGACAGTAAGTTTCCTGCCGGTGACCGGGTTCGGCTCCGGCGCCACTTTCTGGGTGGAAGGACAGCCGCCGCCCGCTACCCGTCCCGTCGCCCTGGTGCGCGCGGCGGACCCCGGATACTTCGAGGCGGCCGGCATTCCACTACGGCACGGCCGCGGCTTCACCCAGCTTGACCGCGGCGATGCGCCGCGGGTGGTGGTGGTCAGCCAGAGTCTGGCGCGCCAGATCTTTCCCGGCCAGAACCCCATAGGCCGCCGCCTTTCCATGGATTTCCGCCACCCCGTTTCGGCGGAAATCGTGGGTGTGGCCGGGGACGTGAGGGCGGAAAGCGTGCGCGCCGAACCGCTGGCAACCATCTACTGCCCTCACCGGCAGCTTCCCAGCCCCGCCATGGCGTTCGCCGTGCGAACGGCGCAGGATCCGGAGACGCTGGCCCGCGCCGTGGTCGCCGAGATTCGCGCGCTGAACCCGGGCCAACCCGTGGCCGCTCTCCGAACCATGGACCAGATTCTGGCCGAATCGCTCGCCGCCCACCGGTTCCAGACAGCGCTACTGGGCGCTTTTGCCGCAGTGGCGCTGCTGCTCGCGGCCGTGGGGGTGTATGCCGTGGTCTCCTACAACGTGGCCGAGCAGACCCACGAGATCGGAATCCGCATGGCCCTGGGCGCCTCCGGCGGCCGCGTGGTTTCCGAAGTGGTGCGGCAGGCCATGACTACCGCAGTGGCCGGAATCCTCATCGGCAGCGGTGTGGCGCTGCGGCTGACCCGGACTCTGGCCGCTCTCCTCTACTCGATCGGCCCCGGTGATCCAGTCACTTTCGCCTCGGTGCCGTTAGTCCTGGCTGGGGTGGCCGCGCTCGCAAGCTGGATTCCGGCACGCCGCGCCGTACGAATTGACCCCCTCGAGGCCCTGCGCCAAGAGTAAGCCAAATTGGACCGTTTTGTATTTTGTTCGCTACAGGATCAATGGCTACCCTATATGTTGGGGCGGCGAAATATCCATACGGAACTAGAGTGTACCGCTAACTCAAGATAACAAAGACGTTCCCCGCACTTTTCTCTTGCATCCAGAAAGGTCCCATGCCACAATCGGTAGGGTAGTGGACAAAAGTGGTTTAAAAGGGGCTTGAAAGTGGCCGACGAGAATCAGCCGACACTGCCGGTGAATCCGCCTCTCGGGATGTACCCGGCACGTGTCGATGAAAAAGGCCGCATCAAGTTACCGGTCGTCTTTCAGGAACATCTGAAGCGGTTCTCCGAACCTCTGTTCGCCACCAGCCTGGATCGCCGCACAGGTCGAATATACCCCAAGTCGATCTGGTTGGAGAACCTGAAATTCTTTGAACGTTACAAAGAGAATCCGAAGGCGGCGCGTAATTTGATTTTTGTCGCCCAGGATCTGGGTTCGGAAACCGCGATGGACAGCCAGGGCCGGGTGCAGCTTTCCCCGGAGCTGCGCCGCGAGCTGGGCATTGAGAACCAGGCCGTGAAGGTGTATGCCGACCGCGGCCGCATCGAGATTTTGAGTGAAGCCGTTTACGAGCAGCGGAAGCGGCAGGCGGCCGAGACCTCCGAGAGCGACCTGGACGCAGCCGAGCGCGCGGGGTTGCTGTGATGCCATATGCACTATCCCGTCATGCTGGCCGAATCACTGGAGCACCTGGCGGTGAGGCCGGAAGGCGTCTATGTGGATGCCACGGCCGGCCTGGGCGGGCACACGCGCGAGATTGCGCGGCGGCTCATCACGGGCATGGTGATCGCCAACGACCGGGACGCGGAATCGCTGGAGCTTGCCCGCCGGAACACGGCGGAGTTCTCTCTCCGGATCCGCTTTCACCACGGGGCGTTTTCGCAACTGGCGCGGGCCCTGGCGGCGGCCGGGGTGGAGAAGGCCGACGGGCTGCTGGCGGACCTGGGTGTGAGCCGCTACCAGCTCACGGAGCCGGCGCGAGGCTTTTCGCTGCAAGCGGACGGACCCCTGGACATGCGCATGGACGCCAGCCGGGGAGCCACGGCGCAGGATCTTGTCAATCACACGGCCGAGAAGGCACTCGCCGACCTGATCTTTCAGCTCGGCGAAGAAAGGAGGGCGCGCAAGATAGCCAGAGCAATCGTTCGGGCACGGCCGATTCGGAGCACACTGCACCTGGCCGGTGTAGTGGAAAAGGCCGTGCCCCGGACGGGCCGCCTGCATCCCGCCACGCGCACGTTCATGGCGCTGCGCATGGCCGTGAACGACGAGCCGGGCGAACTGGACGCGCTGCTGGAGACGGGGCCCGGGCTGTTGAAGTCCGGCGGGCGCATGGTGGTGATCTCCTTCATGTCGCTGGAGGACCGCAAGGTCAAGGAAAAGTTTCGAACGCTCGCCCGCGAGGGGCGCGCCGTGCTGCTTACCAGGCGCCCTCTGGAGCCGGGCGAAGAGGAAGTACGAGAGAACCCGCCCTCGCGCAGCGCCAAGCTGCGGGCGGTGGAGATGGTTTAGAGAGGCACTGAAGAAATGGCAACGCTGGCAGCATTGTGGAAACATGCCGAGGCGGCCGCAGCCGCCCCTGGTCCCGCCCTGCGGGTGGAGCCCGATCCTTACCGGCTCCGCGCGCTGCCCAACGAGGACGTCTTTTTCTACTGCAAGAAAATCGACAACTCCGGCGTCGTGCGCGAGGCCGATCCGCAGTCCCGCGGCGAGTGCTGGACGGCCATCGGCATGGCGACCGCCATGGTCGTGATGCTGGCCGGAATCATGATGCCCAACGTGGCCGCCACCATGGCCGGCTATCGCTATCAGGAACTCAAGCAGGAGGAGCAGCGCCTGCTTGAGGAGCGCCGCGTTCTCGATCTCGAGGAAGCCCGCCTGTTGAGCCCCGACCGGCTGGAAGAACTGGCCCGCGACCGCCAGTTGACCGCGCCCGCGCCGAGCCAGGTGATCCACCTCGATCCCAACGCCGACGGCTCCCTCGCCCTGAATGTGAAAAAGTAGGAGGGTACCCTGCCTCCCGATGCCAGCGCGCGCGCCAGCCGCCGCCTCTCCTGGCTTGCCGGTATCGTCCTGCTGTGGGGTGTCCTCATCTTTGCCAAGCTGGTGCTGCTCCAGGTGGTGCGCCACGGCAGCTATCTGAGGGCCGCGCGCCAGCAGCAGGAACGGCTGGTCGAGATCCCCGCCCCGCGCGGTTCCATCTTCGACCGCAACGGCCAGCCGCTGGCCATGAGCGTGACGCTCGAGTCGGTCTCGGTGAATCCGCGCCTGGTGCCCGATGTGCAGGTCGCGGCCGGCATCCTTTCGCCCATCCTGGAACTCGACCACACCGCCCTTTACGGCCGCCTCAAGCTGGCCAGCGATTTGGGCCGCGGCTTTATCTGGATCAAGCGCAAGATCCCCTACGAGCAGGCCCAGCGCCTGCGCAGCCTGCATTTGAACTGGATTACGCTTCAGCCCGAGAGCCAGCGCCACTACCCGAACGGCAAGCTCGCCGCCAACGTGCTCGGCTCGGTGGATCACGAGGAACAGGGCAATGGCGGCATCGAGGCCGCGCTCAACGAGGACCTCGAAGGCGTTCCCGGCTCCGAGCGCCTGCTCACCGACGTGAAGCGGCGCGGCATCGACTCCCAGACCGACAGCGCGGCGCACGCCGGCGCCGCGGTCACGCTCAGCATCGACCAGCGGATCCAGTTCGTGGCCGAGAAGGAGATCGCCCGCGCGGTCGGGGAGCACCACGCCAGGACCGGCAGCGTGGTGGTCATGAACCCGCACAATGGCGAGATCTACGCCATGGCGAGCTACCCGAGCTTCGATCCCAACCGGCCTCCCGCCCCCGGCGACGACCCGGCCTGCCGTTTCAACAACCCCGTCTCGGTGCCCTTCGAGCCCGGCTCCGTATTCAAGGTGATCACGCTGGCGGCGGCGCTCGAAACCACCAACCTGCGTCCTCAGACCATCATCAATTGCGGTAACGGCGCGCTCACGCTGTTCGGCCGCACGGTGCACGAAGCCAGCGGGCACGGTTATGGTTCCATCCCGATGTCCGACGTGCTGGTGCGGTCTTCGAACATAGGCGCGATCCAGGTGGGCATGCGGGTGGGCCAGGACCGGCTGTATGAATATGTGCGCCGCTTCGGCTTCGGGTCGCGGACAGGCGTGACGCTTCCGGCGGAATCGCCCGGCATCGTGCGCCCGCTGAAGCGCTGGGGACCCACCTCGCTCGGTTCGGTGTCCATGGGGCACGAAGTCGCCACTACGGCGCTGCAACTCGCGCAGGCCTGCGCGGTGATCGCCAACGGCGGCCTGCTGGTGCGCCCCAGGATCGTCCTCACCAAGGGCGGCAAGCCCATTCAGACGGAGCCCCCGCGGCGGGTTATTAAGCCGGAAACCGCCATCACCATGCGGCGGATGATGGAGGGCGTGGTGGTGCTGCCCCACGGCACCGGGAGGCGGGCGCGGCTGGACGGGTATTCGAGCGGCGGCAAAACCGGCACCGCGGTCATTTACGACTACGCCACGCACCGCTACACGCACCTGTACAACGGCAGCTTCATCGGGTTCGCGCCCGTGCCCAATCCGGCGATTGTGATCGCCGTCACGGTCAACGGCACGCGCGGCACCGCGGGCTACGGCGGGGTAGCCTCCGCGCCGGTGTTCAAGGCCGTGGCGCAGGAAGCCCTGCGGGTGCTCGACATCCCCAAGGACCTGCCGGATCAGCCCCAAAAGGAGCCCCCCAAGACCGAGGAAACGGAAGACCTGAACGATCTGTCCATCGCGGACCTGGCCGACCCGGAGGAACTCCAGGAAACCCCCGCGCCGGCCCTCGCCACGGCAGCCGCGATCGCCGGCCCGAAAGTGCCGAACTTCCAGGGCATGACGATGCGCGCCGTTTTGGCCGAGGCTTCGGCACGTGGATTGCGAGTGTTGGTGAATGGCACGGGAGTGGCCCGCGCACAGCAACCCCCGCCCGGCGCGGCGCTGTCGCCCGGAGAACGCATTCTGGTTCGATTCGCCCGATGACGCTTGCCGAACTGCTCGCCGATGTCGAACTGAAGCAGCCGCTTGCGGC
>JBHGBM010000034.1:0-52895 GCA_041946965.1 Bryobacteraceae bacterium | reverse complement strand
GCGAAATCGAGAATGCCTTCCTCCAGCCACCCGCGCCAGTCCTGAAACACGCGGCTGTAAGCGTCCAGCCTGCGGTATCCCGCGTCATCGGCCGGACCGCTGCCCCACGTGACCGACGCCGCGCTGATCCGGATCGACGGCCGGATGGCGAACGCGCGCAGGTAAAGCTGCCGCACGAATTGCGTCACCTGGGTGCGGCGGAACTCGGCCCATGCGGGATCGCGCGGGTCGGGCTTCCCGGCTCGGTTCCACAGGCGCTGAAAACGTTCCACGGCGACGGGATTCCAGCCGTAATCGGCGTCCTCGGGGTAACGCACGTAATCCATGTGGATGCCGTCCAGACCGTAGCGGGCCGCGTCGAGGATCACGTCCGCGGTGTGGCGCAGAGCGCCGGGATGGCCGAGGTCGATGGAACTCGGCGAAATCCTGCCCGCCGAGCTCACCGTCATCCACATCTCCTCCTCCTCCGCCGCCGGGCCGTGCGCCGCGGTGAGATGGCGCGGATCGGTGGAAGTGCCCACGCTGGTGACGTTGGCCCACGCGTGCACCTCGATGCCGCGGGCGTGCGCGCGCTCGATCAGGTACTGAAGCGCGTCGAAACCCGGCGCGTATTGGCTGTCGCTGTAGAACGGCTCCACCGGGTGCGGATACAGCCAGTTGCCGCGCGGGCGCATCTGCGCGATCACGGCGTTGGCCTTCGCGGTGGTGAGGTCATCGACAAGTTGCTCGATCTGAGCGGGCGTCTTGGCGCCGGGATGAAACGCATCCGCCCAGAAGGCGCGATATTGCTGCGCGGCGAGCGCCGCCGCCCCGGCCAGCGCCAGCAACGCCGTCCTCACTGCAATCCAACCTCGATGACCGGATCGGGGTGCGCCCCGGCGGCGGTGCGGATGGTCCGCACGACGCGCCGCTGCGCGATCGAGATGACGAACACCGTATCCTGCGGTTCGGCGGAGGCGAACGCCAGCGAGCCGTCGCGGGAAAGCGTCAGCGAGACCACCGGATGCGGCAGCGGCGCCTTGGCCACGGACTTGCGCGCGCGCACGTCCACGATTTCGACGGCGTTCTCGTGATAGAGGCCGCACACGATGTGGCGGCCGTCCGGCGCTGCGGCCATGCGCACCGAGCCTTTGCCGATGGGGATCTGCGCCGTGACCTGGTTCGTCGCCGTGTCGATCACCGACACCGTGTTCCCGTCGCGGTTGCCGACGTACACCTCCCGGCCGTCGCGCGAAAGCGCGCTGCCTTCGGGCCGGGGTCCGGTGGGAATCCGCTTCACCTCGCCGGTGGCCAGATTGACCGCCGAGACGTCGCCCGAATTGCTGTTGCTGACGTAGGCGAACCGCGCGCCCGGCCCCAGCGTCACCATGTGGGCGGTCTTGCCCCCGGTCGCGTAGCGGCGCAGCACCTTGCGCGCGGCGGGATCGACAAGCAGAAGCTGGTCCGGCAGCTCGGTGCTGACCACCAGCCGGCCGGTGGCCGGATCCACGTCAATGCCGTGCGGCCGGCGGAACTCGCCCAGGGAAATCTCCCCCACCCGCTTGCGGGCCGCGATGTCGATGATCGAGAGCGTGTTGCCTCCCGCGCCGGTGTCCTCGATGCGCATGGTGCCGTTGTCGGTCACGTAAAGATAACGCCGGTCCGGAGAGAGCGCCACCTCGTGCGGATGCCGGCCGGTGGGGACGGTGGCCAGCAGTTGACCCGCCGGCGTGTAGTAAGCAATGGAACTGGCCGCCTTTTGCGAAACCAGGTAAACGGGATCGCCGGCGGCCCACGCGAGCAAGAGCAGCAGAAGCGGCATCGCATCATGATACCTGTTTCCGCGATCTGGTATGATGACGCCGAAGCGCATGAAGCTGGAGAGCGAGATCCTGCTGATCATGGGGCTGGTCGCGGGTGCCTTCCTGGGCCTACTGTGGTTCCTGAACCTGTTGATCCGGATCAACTCCATCCGCGACCGCAGTCGCGGCGACCCGCGCTGCCTGAGCTGCGGCATCCGCGACGTGCGTCTTTCGGAACCGCGCGGCGTGCGCGACGCGCTCTACGGCCTGTTCTCCTGCGTTCCGTACCGCTGCCGGAGCTGCGGCGCGCGCTTTTACCGTCACCAGGCCGCCCGCCCCGCCGCGAGCGCTTCCTAAACCTGCGCGTCTTCAACCCCGTGGCGGCCTCAACGTGGGTTTACCAGAGCATGTTTATACGTGCTTGTGCAGCGCCCAGCCCAGGTACCGCCGCCCGGCTTCGTACACCATGTCGCCCACCTGCGCCAGGTTCGCCGCCACGTGGTGCTCGAAGCCGTTCTCGCAGATGAACCGCAGCAGTTCCTGCATGCGCGGAATCTCCACCACCCCGTAGCCGCCGAAGGTGTCCAGCGGGTCGTTGGTAAACCGCCCCTCGCCCACGTAGCCGGAGATGATCCCGCGCCGGTCGTTGGTCGAGAGCCGGCAGAACGTCATCGGCCCGGGCTTCACGCGGCCCACGCACGTGCCGTACGCGTTCTCCTGCCCCACCGAACCCGCGATGATCGCCTGAAAGTCCATGCGGGCTTCCTGGAAGAAATGCTTCGGCAGGTTGCTGCAATGAAAACACACCGCCTTGTCCGGATCCTCGCCGTAGTTGTTGTTCCAGTCCAGCAGCGCGCTCGGCGTGCCCGAGGCAAGCTGGAGCGCGTACATGGCCACGGCGCCGCAGATGTCCACCTCGCACGCGCTGGGCATGAGACCGTTGCTCATCATGCTCATCACGCTGCACGGCACCACTCCGAAGTATTCCTCCATCGACGTCCAGCACTGCACGGCGCTGATCGCCAGCTCGTTATCCGCCATCCAGCGCTCGATCACCGCCGCCATCTTCGCCATCTTCAGCAGCGCCGCGGCGGGCACCCCGGCCGTGGACACGTACGCCTGAATCGCCGTCAGCTTGGCCTGCACGCCCGCGTCGCCGTCCTTCAGCTTCTCGATGCGTCCGAACAGTTCGGAAAGGTCCAGCGTCTCGATGCTGATGCCCTGCGACTCCAGAATCTTCTCGCTGTAGCGCACCGTGTTGAACGCCGCCGGGCGCGCCCCGAGCGCCCCCACCCGCAGCCGCCGCAGTCCCCGCGCCACGCGGCACACCCCCGCGAACCACGCCAGGTCGCTGGTGAACTCCTCCGAGCCGGGCGCCTCGGTGTGCAGCGAGGTCAGCGAGTACGGAATGCCGTACTGGGTGAGGTTGTTGCAGACCGACATCTTGCCGCAAAAGCTGTCGCGGCGGTACTCGACGGTCATCTGCCCGGCGCTGTCCGGCGTCGCCTGAATCAGCACCGGCACCCTCAAGTCGGCCTGGCGCAGCGTGTTGGCGACGGCGCGCTCGTCGCCGAAGTTGGGCAGCGTGACGATCACGCCGTCGATCTCATCGCGGTGCTCGCGAAATAGCGCGGCGCACTTTCTCGCGTCCTCCAGCGATTCCACGGACCCGTATTTCGTGTCCTGCGGCCCCAGCACCACGGCTTTCATGCCGGCGCCTTCCACGGCCTGGATCATCTCCTCCCGGCCGGATTTGGCGAGGTGGTCGGGGAAAAATCCGCGGTTCCCTACGATCACCCCCATCGTCATCTGCTTTGTCATAGGCGGCTCCTCTCGCCCGGCGGCGAAAGTAAAAGTCTAACTCCGCGCGTGTTAAAATTCTCGCGTGCGGGAGCGGCGCGCCAAGCAGGAATACACCCGCGCCGACGTGCGCCGGATGCTCGGCATCTCCGAACAGCGGCTGCGCAGTTGGGAGCGGCGGGGTTTGGTGACCGCGGGCGAGCCTTTTACCTTTTCCGACCTGATCGGGCTGCGCACCCTCCAGACCCTGCGCCAGAACCGCATCCCCGCCAAAAAAATCGGCCGCGCTCTCGAATCCCTCCGCGAACGCCTGGGCGAGGTCTCGCTGGCTGAGGTTAAGCTGGTTCCCGAAGGCCGCCGGATCGCCGTGCAAATCGCCGGCGAGCGCATGGAGGCCATCAGCGGCCAGCTTCTTTTCAATTTCGAGGGCGGCGCCACCGGCGTGAAAACGCTCGAGCCGCGCCCGCCCGAACGGCACCTCGAGCGCGAGGCCGAAGAGTGGTTCCAGCGCGGCCTCGCCATCGAGGAGGAGGGCGCCCCCATCGAGCAGGCCATCCAGGCCTACGAAAAGGCCGTGGAGCTGAATCCCGCCGCCGCCGGCGCCCTAGTTAACCTCGGCACCATCGATTACCGCCGCGGAAGATTCCGCAGCGCCGAACAATACTACCTTCGCGCCGCCGCCGTGGACCCGCAGTACGCCTTGGCTCAGTTCAACCTCGGCAACCTCTACGACGAGCTGGGAAGACCCGCCGAGGCCGAGAACTACTACCGCCGCGCCCTCGAGATCAATCCCGCCTACGCCGACGCCCACTTCAACATGGCGCTGCTGCGCGAGCGCGACGGCGACACCATGGGCGCCCTGCGCCACTGGAAAAACTACCTCCGGCTCGACAGCACCAGCTCCTGGGCCGAAATCGCCCGCCGCGAAGTGGAAAAACTTAAACAGTCCACCCTCATCCGCATTCGGGAGTAGCTGCGTAGTCGGCTATCCTAGGGTATTGGAGTACAGGTTTGCATAGAATTCTGCTCGCTTTCCGTTCCTTCTTCAACATCCTCTTCCGCGGAGCGCTCTCCGGCGCCGTGCTCGCCGATCTGGGACTCGCCCGCCGCGACGCCAGGCCCGCCGCCCCCCCGCCGCCTCCGGTGAAGCCTTCCGACGGCGCGCTCCAGATGCTCGCCATCCTCCAGCGCGATTCCCGCCTGATCGACTTCATCATGGAAGACATCTCGCCCTATTCCGACGACCAGGTGGGCGCCGCCGTCCGCACCCTGCACGACCAGTGCCGGGAGTCTCTCACCCGCTACGTGAAACTCGAACCCGTCATCGACGGCGTGGAAGGCACCTTCGCCCGCGCCCCCGCCGCCGATCCCGCGCTGGTCAAGTTCATCGGCAACGTCCCCGCCAAGCCGCCCGAGGGCGGCACGCTGCGCCACAAAGGCTGGCGCGCGGCCAAGGTGGACCTGCCCGCGCTCAACCCCAGGCAGGACGCCGCCATCGTGGCGCCCGCCGAAATCGAAATCGAGTAACGGATGCCCCCCGGCTACGTCATCGGCATCGACCTCGGCACCACCAACTCCGCCCTGGCCTACGCCGAAATCCGCCCGGACTCCGATCCCTTCGCGCCCGCCAACGTCACCTCGCTCGGCATCCCGCAACTGGTGAACCCGAACGAGGTGCGGGACCCCGGCCTGCTGCCCTCCTTCCTCTATGTCCCCGGGCCGAAGGATTTTCCCGAAGGTTCGACCGCCCTGCCCTGGGATCCCGCGCCGCCTTTCGTCACCGGCGAGCTGGCGCGCAAACGCGGCGTCGAAAGCGCGGGAAGACTGGTCTCCTCGGCCAAATCCTGGCTCTCCCATACCGGGGTGGACCGCACCGCCCCCATCCTGCCCTTCGGCGCGCCGGACGGCGTGCGGAAACTCTCGCCCGTCGAGGCCGCCCGCCGCTACCTCGAGCACCTCCGCCACGCCTGGGACGCCAAAATGCCCGAGGCGCCCTTCACCGCCCAACAGGTCTTTGTGACCGTGCCGGCATCCTTCGACGCCGTGGCCCGCGAGCTCACCCAAACCGCCGCCGAACAGGCGGGCTGCCGCAACGTCACGCTTCTGGAGGAGCCGCAGGCCGCCTTCTACGCCTGGATCGAGCGTCACCCCGATTGGCGCGAACGCGTCCGCGTGGGCGACCTCATCCTGGTCGCCGACATCGGCGGCGGCACCACCGATTTCACCCTCATCGCCGTGACCGAGCGCGAGGGCGAACTCGCGCTCGACCGCGTCGCCGTGGGCGAGCACATCCTTCTGGGCGGCGACAACATGGACCTCGCGCTCGCCCGCCTGGTTGCCGAACGCCTCGCCGCCAGGGGAACGAAGATCGATACCTTCCAGCTTCAGGCGCTGTGGGCCAACTGCCGCACCGCGAAGGAGAGGCTGCTGGCCCCGGATTCCACCGCCCCCGAAGCGCCTGTCACGATCCTCGGCAAGGGCGCCGGCCTGGTCGGCGGAACCATCAAGGCCGCACTCCGGCGCGAAGAGATCGACCGCATCCTCAAGGACGGATTTTTTCCCGAGACGCCCAGCACCGAAATGCCGCTGCGGCAGCGCCGCGTGGGCTTGCAGGAAATGGGCCTGCCCTACGCGGCGGATGCGGCCATCACCCGCCACCTGGCGCGCTTCCTGCGGCAGCAGGCCGCCACCGTGGAGCACGGCTCCGTACGCCGCGGCCCCAGCGGATTGGCCTGCCCCACCCACGTGCTCTTCAACGGCGGCGTGCTGAACGCCGGACTGGCCCGCGATCGCCTGCTTGCGGCCCTGAACTCCTGGCTGGCGGACGAGGGCATGGACCCCGTGCGGCCCCTGGCCGGCGAAGACCTCATGCACGCGGTCTCGCGCGGCGCCGCGTATTACGGATTGGCGCGGCAGGGACGCGGCGTGCGCATCCGCGGCGGCGTCCCCCGCACCTATTACATCGGCATCGAGAGCGCCATGCCCTCCGTGCCCGGCTTCCAGGCGCCGCTTAAAGCCCTGACCGTCGTCCCGTTCGGCATGGAGGAAGGCGCCCAGCAGCCCATCCCCGGCCGCGAGTTCGGGCTGGTGGTGGGCGAACCCGCCGAGTTCCGCTTCCTCGCTTCCGCCGTTCGCAAGAACGACAAGCCCGGCGACCTGATCGAGGATTTCGGCGACCAGCTCGAAGAACTCTCCCCCATGCTCGTGGACCTGCCCGCCAGCGAAGACACCGCCGGCACGGTCCCCGTCACCCTCGAAACCGTGGTGACCGAAACCGGCATGCTGCAACTCTGGTGCGTGGCCCGCGACGGCCGCCGCTGGAAGCTCGAATTCAACGTTCGCGAGGGGGCCGGATCAGGTTGAGCAGGCCGTAAAAAGCCACGCAGAACCAGAAATCCACCGCCAGCCCCCAATCGATGTGGTAGGGCTGGTGACGCGCCCGGGGCGGCAGCCACTCATACAGCGCGTAATAAACCGCGTTGCCCAGCAGGATGGCCGCCAGACTGCGCCAGAAGCGGAACCGGGAACGCACGCGGTTTGCCAAAGCGCCACCCGGTTGCTAAAATGGATTACTGCATCGAGGAGATTTCACGATCATGGCACGAGTATGTGAAGTGTGTGGCCGCGGGCCCCAGTTCGGCCACCGGATCAGCCACGCGCACAATCTGACCAAACGCCGCTGGAACATCAACTTGCAGAACGTGCGGGCGGTCATCAACGGGGCCACCAAACGGCTGCGGGTCTGCACCTCGTGCATCCGTTCCGGTAAGATCCAGAAGGCCGCGTAGGAAAGACGGGGACGGGCATCCCGCCCGTCCTTTTCCCCCTAAATAAACATTTCTTCGTCTTGGGTGGCGGTGTCCACCGAAGACCTGTGCGCGCCGTGCACGTAGACGCCTAGGGCCGCCCTCAGGCCCGCCAGGATGGCGTTGGCTTCGCGGACCGGCCGCAGCACCGCGCCCTTCACCGCCCCCCCCACCTGCTCCACCTGGGCCACGGTCTCATCGAACTTTTCATCGACTTGCGCGATGCGGACGCGCGCGCGGGCCGAAGTCTCGTCCACCAGGGCCGAGATCTTGACCGCCTGCTGGCGCGCCGTCTTCGCGATCTCCACGGCTTGGATGGTGATTTCGTTCACCCGCGGCCGGTTCTCTTCCAGCATCTGGCGGGCGTTTTGCAGGATGGGACCGGTGTTCTCGGTCAGCGGGACTATCCGCTCCTCCAACCGCCTGGCGATCCGGTACATCGCCATCACCATGCCGGCCTGCACCAGAAACGCAAGACACGCCAGCACAACGGCGGCGGCGATCACCCACTGGAACGTCGTCACATCCATGCCGCGGCGCCTCTTTCGTTACAGGTTCGCGCCTTCCGGCGGCGCGGGCGGCGTCTGGCCGGATACCGTCTCGCGGTAGGCCTGCTTGCCCGCTTCCATCGCGTCCGCCAGGTTGTCGCGCTGCCTGCTGAGCGCTTCCCGGCCCTTCTCGATCAACTCGCTGGCCTGGTCCTTCAGCTCCGAACCGCGCTGCTTCAGGTACTCCTTGCCTTCACCCGCCTTGGTCTTGATCTGCTGCCGCGTTTCGGCTCCGGTTCTCGGCGCAAACAGCATGCCGATCCCGACGCCGATGCCCAACCCTGCGAGAAATGCGGAAATTGAACCTTTCCCTTCCATGGTTGTCTCCTCTCAGCGTTCGCCCAGGTTCAGTATATCGTGGGCACTTTCGCGAGCCCTGTAATCAAGTTACACCATGGTAGGCTTTTATACAATGCGCCGCTTGGATGCCGACGCGCTGTTCGACTACGCCGTGAAAGCGCTGGCCGCCCGCGCCTACCCCGCCGCCGAATTAAGACTGAAACTCCGCCAGAGGGCCGCACGCGCCTCCGACGTGGATGCCGTCATCTCCCGTCTTAAAGATTACGGATATCTCGACGACCGTAACTTCGCCGAAGGCTACGCCGCGGCCAGGCTCGCCAACCGCCAGTTCGGCGCCCGCCGCGTGCTCCAGGACCTGAGAGGCCGGCGCGTGGCGCCCTCCCTCGCCGAGCGCGCCGTGCGCAAGGTCTACGAGCACGTGGACGAAGACCGGCTGATAGAAGACTACATCCGCCGGCGCCTGCGGACCGCGCAGTTTCAGGACGAAAAGGAGCTTGCCGCCGCCTATCGCAAACTCCTGCGGGCGGGGTTCTCTCCCGCCGCCATCATCCCGGCGCTGAAGCGCTTCGCCCGCAACCCCGAATCACTGGACTCGTTCGAACCCCCCGAAGAAACCCCGGAGGAATGACGTGCTGCCCTACCGGTATTTCCTCAAGGGCTTCCCCCGCGCGTCCATGAGCCGTCACCTGAAAACCTGCGCGCCGTCCCGGGCGCCGACACGGCCTTCCCGCCTTTCACCTTTTCGTCTCCGAGGTCGTCGATCGTCAACGCCCCCCGCACCGGCGTATGCGGGTATGCCGGTTAGCTCGAAAACTTTCCCAGCAGCGCCCGCGTCCTGTTCTCCGAGTGGTGCGTGGCCGTCTCTATCGCGGAGATCAACATGGCCCGCAGCCCGTGCCGCTCCAGTTCATGGATGGCGGAGATCGTGACGCCGCCCGGCGTGATCACCTGGTCCCGCAGGATGGCCGGGTGCAGGCCGGTTTCGCGCACTAGTTTCGCCGCGCCCAGCACGGTCTGCTCGGCCAGCCGCGTCGAAATCTCCCGCGAGAGCCCCATCTTGAGACCGCCCGCGATCAGCGCCTCAATCACCATGTAGACGTACGCCGGTCCGCTCCCTGAAAGCGCCGTCACTACGTGCATCAGTTCCTCTTCCACGAAAACCACCGCCCCGATGGCGCGGAAGATGCACTCGATGAACTCGCGCTGCTCGCGCGTCGCCGCGGCGTTCGCCGCCACCGCCGTCGCGCCTTCCTCCACCACCACCGGGATGTTCGGCATCGCGCGGAACACCGGCATCTTCAGGCCCACCAGCTTCTCGATCAGCGCGATGGGAAAAACCGCCGCCAGCGAGAGCAGGATCTGGCCGGGGCCGAGCGCGTCGCGGATCTCGCCCAGCACCGTGGGCAGCGTCCCGGGCTTCACCGCCAGCACCACCAGGTCCGCACTCTCCGCGGCCTCGCGGTTGCCGCCCGCCGTGACGCGGATGCCGAACCGGGCGGCCGCCTCTCGAGCGTGCTCCGCCCCGGCCACCGTGGCCCACAGGTGCTCGCGGTCCGCCACGCCGCTCTTGAGAATCCCGCCAACCAGCGCCGCGCCCATGTTGCCGGCGCCCAGTACCGCAATCCGTTTCACGTTTGTGGCTCCCTCCCCGGGGCCTTCCTACTCCTCCACCCGGAAACCCACCTTGAGCGTCACCTGAAACTCCTGTACGGCGCTGTCCGCGATCCGCCCGCGCATCTCCGCCACTTCGAACCACGCCATGTGCCGCACCGTCTTGCCGGCTTCGGCGATGGCGCTCTTGGTCGCTTCCGCATAGCTCACCGGAGAGGTGCCCACCAGTTCGATCACCTTGTACGTCGCCATGAACGTTCCTCCTGGGTTCAGTATACTCATGCCATGCCGGCCAATCTGACTCCCGATTACCTGGCCGCCGAAAGAGATTACAAATCCGCCGCCACCCCGGCGGAAAAAATCGCCGCGCTCGAGCGCATGATGGCCACCCTGCCCAAGCACAAGGGCACCGAGAAGATGCAGGCCGACATCCGCCGCCGGCTCTCCCAGGCGCGCAAGGAAACCGCCAAAAAGGGCGCGCACGCCACCCCGTTCTACGTCGTTCCCAAGGAGGGCGCGGCGCAGGTGGCGCTGGTGGGCCCGCCCAACGCGGGCAAGTCGCAATTGCTCTCGCGCATCACCCACGCCCGCCCGGAAGTGGCCGATTATCCCTTTACCACCCGCGTGCCCCGCCCCGGCATGATGCCGTACGAGGACGTCAACATCCAGATCGTCGACCTCCCCCCGCTCTCTCCCGAATTCATGGAGCCGTGGCTGCCGCAGGTGATTCGCGCGGCCCACCTCGGCATCGCCGTCGTGGACGTGAACGACGCCACGGTGCTCGACGAGATGGAATTCCTCGACCAGGCCGCGCTACAGTACAAGTTCCCCCCGCCCCGCCTCCTGCTCGCCAACAAGATCGATCTGCCCGGCGCGGAAGACAACTTCACCGCGCTCGAAGACCTCTACGGCGGCCGTTACCGCTGCATGGCCGTCTCCGCGCTCACCGGACGCAACCTCGACGCCTTGGGGCCGCTGCTGTTCGAAATGCTCGAACTGGTGCGGGTCTATACTAAGGTGCCCGGCAGGAAAGCCGACCTCGGCGCGCCCTACGTGGTGCGGCGCGGCCAGACCGTGATCGACGTGGCGCGCCTGGTGCACAAGGATTTCGCCGAAAACCTGAAGTACGCCCGCCTCTTCCACCCCTCAGCCGAGCGCGACGGCATGGCCGTCGAGCGCGATCACCCGGTCCAGGACCGCGACATCCTGGAATTTCACATTTAGCCTGGTCGCGGCCTGCCCCTCATCGCTTCCTTCCGGCGCCCTCCGCGAACGCTTCCCCCAGCACGCGGCCCGTGCTCGAAGAGGGCGGCGTCACCCCCAGAGCGCGCGCCAGCGTCGGCGCGATGTCGATGGTCTCTACCCGGCTCTCGAATGTGCGCGCCCGGAACTGCGGCCCGTACAGCAGCAGCGGAACCCGCGCATCGTAGTTATACAGCGATCCGTAGGAGACGCCGCGCCCCGCCCCGAAATCCTCCACGTACCCCGGCCGGTACGCCAGCATCACGTCGCCCGATCGCTCCGCGTGAAAGCTGTTGCGGAAGCGGCGCTCCCATTCCCCGGAAAATGAGCACAGTCCGTCGGCGGTGTAGAAGCCCGCCACCTGCGGCAGCTTCATCGCCGCCTGCCCCGCGGCCAGCCGCACCTCGCGCAGGTCGAAACGCCGCACCTCCGGCTTCAGGTAGAGGAACGGATAGACGTAACGGGCCACATACGTGCCGCGCGCATCGAAACGGCTCGCCAGCCCCGCTTCCACCGCCCGCGCCACGCTCTCGCCCGCCACCGCCATGCTCCGCCGCTCCGCCGGAGCCGGAGGCGCCCCGTGCGCGCCCGCCGCGACGAACGTGAAATTGCCCGCCCCCACCGTCTTGCCCAGGAACTCCAGCGTCAGGTCGATCTCGAGATCGAGCTGCAACACCATCTGTTCCATCAGCGGCGAATCCGCGCCGGTCTCGTAACCGAGCCGCGCCATGGGAGCCAGCGCCGCCATCAGCACGTCCGTGGTGCTTCCCTGGCCCATGCGCTCGCGCGCCACCCAATCGCGCACGAACCCGAGTTGAAAGCTCTGCGCGAACGGCGAGGCGTTGTACAGCGCGTAAAAATCCCTGGGCCGGGAGGCATTGTACGATAGCGTACGCAGAGGCGGAGCCCCCGGACCCGCGCCCAGCGCCATCCACGCCGCGTCCCGCACGTTCTCGACCGGGTGCTGGCGGTTGAATTCCTCCAGCCACTCCGGAGGATTTTGGCGTCCCACCACCTGGCCGCGCCCGTCGGTGGCCACCACCGGCACGCCCGAGCGCCCCGCTATCAGCCCCGCCTCAGGTTCGCTGCTGGCGAACACGAACCCGCGCGGCCGCCGTAGCGTCTCCGCCAGCGTGCCCGCCAGCAACTGCGGACCGGCGGCCTGCGCTATGCGCGACCCGGCCGCGTCATACCAGCGATCAGCCACAATTCCGTGTACTTCCGGATAAGCCCCCGTCGCCAGCGTGGCGATGGCCGGCGCGTCGAAGGTCGAGGCCAGCATCCGGCAATCCGGATAGAAAGCCCCGCCCTCCATCAGCCGCCGGAACCCGCCCCCGGTGAGGTGCGGCTCTAAAGTTGTCAGGTAATCCGTCCGAAACTGCTCCAGGATGAGGAAAATGAGCAGCTTAGGGCTGGCAGGGAGGGCCTCGGCGGAGCCATGTAGCAGGGCCGCCGCCGCGCCCGCCGCAAATTTAGGGAAATTTCTGCGCGAAACGGCCACTCTTGTTGAGTGTAGCAACCGTACAATGTGGCATAATGTAACGTTAATTACCAGCGTATTTTGAGACTTGTAATCACTCGGGGATTGTAGTACTAGTAGTTCTAGGACGTTAGAAATTATACACTGGACCCGTCCCCGAACAGCGGCGGAGCGATGATGGACGACGATCACAGCATCTTGGGCCTGGCTACCATCAGGCGGAATCGCGGAATCACGCTTGAGCAAATCGCCCAGCTCACCAAGATCAGCATACGGTCGCTGCGCGCGATCGAGAACGGCGAGTTCCAGAAGCTGCCCGGCGGAGTGTACAACACCAACTACCTGCGGCAATACGCGACGGCCATCGATTTCGACGCCGGCGCCCTGCTGGCATACTATCATCAGAAGACGGGCGCTCCGAATTCGGCCAGAACGGAGCGCGGCGAGAGTAATGACCGCGACCTGTTCGGCGGATTCCGCCCGGCATCCAACGCCCTCCGATCCTAAGCCCCCCTCGGGGGCCGCACGCCTTCCCTTTCTGGACTGGACTCGCGGCCTCGCGGTCGTGATCATGATCGAGTGCCACGTCTACAACGCCTACACCCGCCTGGATCTGCGCGCGGGCGGCGCCTACGTCCTCTCGCAGTTCGTGGGCGGCATGGGCGCCGTGCTGTTCCTGTTCCTGGCGGGCATGACCTTTGCCTTTCAGATGGAACGCCTGGAACGGCGCGCCGAAGCCGCCCCGGTCCGCTTGCGTACGCTGCTGCGCCGCGCCGGATACCTGTTCCTGATCGCCTACCTGTTCCGCATTTCCAACACTCTCTTTTCCATGCCGAATCCGCCGTGGAGCGTGCTGCTGAAGGTGGACATTCTCAACTGCATGGGACTGGCCATGACGGCGATGGCGCCCTGCGGCCTGCTCGGCGGACGCTCGCGCATCCGCGCCGCCGCCGTCATGGGACTCGTTATCGCCGCGGCCTCGCCGCTGATCGCCAACCTCGACTGGAAAGGCGTCCCCACCCCCATCCGCGATTACCTGAAGCCCAATCGCGCCATGTTCCCCTTCTTCCCCTGGGCCGCCTACCTGGCTTTCGGCGTGGCCTGGGGCACGGTGATCCGGCGGCTCGCGCCGGAACGGCTCGAGCGCGCCCTGCAATGGTCCGTGCTCGCCGGCTTCGGGCTGATCTTCGGGGCCCAATACTTTTCCAACCTGCCGTATTCGCTCTATCCCCAATCGGATTTCTGGACCGACAGCCCGGCGCTCGTGCTCATGCGCGTGGGCATGGTCCTGGTAGCCATGGCTGGCGCCTATGTCTGGACCGAACACGCCGCCGGCTCCGGCTGGAGCTGGGTCCAGACGCTCGGCAAGACCTCCCTCCTGGTCTACTGGGTCCACGTCATGATCGTGTACGGCTGGCTCATGGAAGGCTGGAAGAAGCGCCTGGACATTCCCCAAGCGACGTTGCTCCTGCTCGCCGTGATGGCCGCGATGGTGGCGCTGGCCGAAGCGCGCCTGCGATGGAAAGGCCGCCCTATTCGAGTGTGGCGTGCCCGCTTAAGTTCAACACCATGACCGCCGGATCGGCGCGGTCGTCGAAGGCCGGCGCCATCCCGTCCAGCAGTGCTTTCCTTATCACCCGCAGCGCGAACGCCGCTCCGGCCAGGATCGTGTAGAACACCGCGAACGCCTCCGGATGCTTGAGCAGCGAGGCTTCGATCGCCGTCATGGTATACGCGTAGGTACTGAACGCCACGCAATAGCCCACCCACGTTCCGGTCATGTTGCTCTTGCCCGGGGCGTACGCGCAGGTGAACGGGATCTTCGCGAACTTCAGCAGCAGCAGCTCGGCCAGCAGCGCCGCCATGGTGGCGCAGAAGACCGTGTGCACCAGGCCGGTTCTCCAGCCCCAGAGCACCCAGCAGGGCGGCAGCGTCAGCAGCAGCACCGGACCGGCGCCGCACAGCAGCAGGAACTTGCGCGCGCCTTCCAGACACTCGGCGCAGCGGGCCGGTTCGGAGACGCGAAAGATCCAGTTGGCCGCAACCTCCGCGGGCACCGCGTAGACCACGCGCATTCCGGAAAGGGTGAAAAACGCCAGCACCAGCGGCACCGCCAGGAAGTCCGCCCGCGGTTCCGCCGCCGCCCCGTAGCCCCGGCGCGCGAAGATGGCGGCCAGCCCGTTGATCACCAGGGCGGCGCCCACCCCGGCGTAGGCCGAGAAGTACAGGCGGTGTTTGCGGCTGCGCGCCAGCGTCTGTGCGGCGAAATGGAACACGGCCTGCTCGAGCGGGCGCCGCACCACCAGCGCGTTTACCGCCCGTTCGAAGGCGCGCTGAACGAGGGACGGATTTCCGGCCTCTTCCACCGCCGCTTCGAGCGATCTCCGGTAATGGCGCGCGTAAGCGGCCAGGTACAGAATCCCCGCCGCCGCGGCCGCGCCGCACAGGCCCCACACCGCCCATCGCGCCATCAGAAACATCTGCGGGCGGGTGCTCCCCACCAGCACCTCATACAGGCCCACAAACCACGCCGGTGGAAAGAAGCGCAGCCAGGCTTCGCTCGCCGGCTTCCACGGGTGCAGCATGTCCCCCATGCGGGGGAAGGAGAGAAACGCCAGCGCCAGCGCCACCAGGCAGAGCACCTGCGTCCACCGTGAAACCCTCCGGAACCAGCGGCGCGGCAGCGCGTTCATGGTCAAACCCTGCACCCCGATCAGCAACAGGAACACGAATGCCGCCGCTCCGAATACCGCCGCCGCGTGCGCGCCGGCGTAATGCGCCACGTCCGCCAACCCCTTCGCATTGCGCATCGAGGGCGCCGCGAGGAAGGGATAGATCAGCGTCGAGACCACGTTCAGGTCCACGGAGAAGATCGCCAGTAGCGCCCCAAGCGCCGTCACTTTGGCCGCCAACACCGTGCGGAAGCGGATCGGCAGCGGGGTCAGCACGGCGTAATCGTGGCGGTCCGGAAACAACGTGTCCCACTCCAGCACCGTGACCACGCCCATCACCACGAACGACCACGTGATGAACAGCAGCTTCTCCGGATAGGTGAACACGTCCCGCAACTCCGGGCGCACGCGCAGGATGTCGGAGTACTTCATCAGCAGGAACACGGGCAGAATGGCTCCCGGCGTCGCCAGCAGCGCCAGAATGTTCCCCACCGTCACGCGAATGTCGCCGGCGGGCGAGACGATCTCGTTGTCGAAGAAGCGCTGGAAGAAGTGCCGGACCAGCTCCGTGAATTGCCGCCCCATGCCCGCCTCCTACGCCGAAACGGCCTCGGCGATGCCGCGCGCGATCTGCTCGGTGTCCTCGGCCACCACGAGCTGCGAGAAGATGTCCTCCAGCGAGGGCAGCGACATCAGGTAGCGCAGGTGCTCCACCGAATCGTGGGCCACCGCCCGGCCCTGGCGCAGGATCAGCGCGTGCGAGCAGACCTTCTCCACCACCTCCAGCACGTGCGAGCTGTACAGGATCGTCTTCCCCTGCGCCGAAAGGCGCTTCACCAGGCTGCGGAACACCAGCCCGGTGGTGACGTCCAGTCCCGAAAGCGGCTCGTCGAAGATGATCACGTCCGGGTTGTGCAGCAGCGCGGCGGCGATCAGCACCTTCTGCCGCATGCCCTTCGAGTAGGAGCCGATGAGCGAGAAACGCGATTCCCGGAGCGAGAACAGCCGCAGCATCTCGTCGATCTTCTCCTCGGCGCGGCGCTGCGGAAGCTGCCGCAGCCGGGCCACCAGTTGCAGGTACTCCTTGCCGCTGAGGTAGGGATAGAGCCGCGGCTCCTCGGGCACGTAGCCCAGGCGGCGCTTGTACCCGATAAGGTCATCTTTGATAGGACGGCCATGGAACAGCACCTGCCCGCTGGTGGGCTCTACAAGCCCCGTGAGCATGTGGACCGTGGTGCTCTTGCCGGAGCCGTTCGGCCCCAGGTACCCCAGCACCTCATAGGGGCGCATCGCGAAACTCACATGGTCCACCGCGGTCACCCCGGGGTATCGCTTGGTGAGTTCGAGGGCTTCGAGCATTCCGCTCCTCCAACGGCTTTGACACCGGAAAGCCGCCCCATGTTTCCCAGGAAAAAATCCGGCGCCAGGGGTGGAACACAGGGAACGCGCCGTATGCTCTGTGGCAGACGGGTGGAACTCCGGGCTAATACAATAGTAGTTTCTGATGCGGATCGCGCTGGCGCAGATCAATACCACCGTCGGGGACCTGCCGGGAAACCTCGACCGCATGCTCCGGGCAGCCCGCGACGCCGCCGCCCGCGGCGCCGCCCTCGTGGTTTTCCCCGAACTCTCCATCACCGGGTATCCGCCGCGCGACCTGGTCGAGAAGGCCTCTTTCCGGGAGAAATCCGAACAGAACGTCGAGCGCCTGGCCGCCGCCGCCGCCGGCCTTCCGCTCGCCCTCATCTGCGGCTACGTGGGCCGCTCCGAATCCGCTCTGGGCAAACACGCTACCAATAGCGCCGCCGTCCTCCACGGCGGCCGGGTGGTGTTCCGCCAGACCAAGATGCTGCTGCCCACCTATGACGTCTTCGATGAGGCGCGCTACTTCGTTCCCGCCGAAAGCCAATCCACCTTCGAGTTTGGCGGCGTCCGCATCGCCCTCACCATCTGCGAGGACGCCTGGAACGACAAGCAGTTCTGGGAACGGCCACTCTACCGCCGCGACCCGGTCCAGGAACTCGCTCACGCCGGCGCCGGCCTGCTCATCAGCATCAACGCCTCTCCCTACCACATGGGCAAGCGCGCGTTGCGGCGCGAGGTCTTCCAAACCACCGCGCGCCATCACGGCCTCCCCGTCGTCTACGTGAACCAGGTGGGAGGCAATGATCAGCTCATCTTCGATGGTTCCAGCTTCGCCATGGACGCCGAGGGCCGTCTGGCCTCCGCCGCCGCTTCCTTCGCCGAAGACCTGGTCCTGTTCGACACCGAAACCCGCGCGGGCGACCTGCGCGAAAGCGCCGCCGGCGAGTGCGAGGCGGCTTACGACGCGCTGGTGCTCGGCGCCCGCGATTACATCCGGAAATGCGGCTTCAAGCGGGTCCTCGTCGGCCTGAGCGGCGGCATCGATTCCTCCATCACCGCCGCCATCGCGGTCGACGCGCTCGGCGCTGAGAATGTCACCGGCGTCGGCATGCCCGGACCGTATTCTTCCGAGGGCAGCATCAGGGACGCCGAAGCGCTCGCCCGCAACCTCGGCATCCGCTTCGAGCTGGTCTCCATCACCCGCCAGTATGAGAGCATGCTGGCCGCGCTCGATCCGCTCTTCGCCGGCGCCCCCCGCGACATCACCGAGGAGAACCTCCAGGCCCGCTTGCGCGCCGTCACTCTCATGGCGCTCTCCAACAAGTGGGGCGCTATGGTGCTCACCACCGGCAACAAGAGCGAGCTCGCGGTGGGCTACTGCACCCTGTACGGCGACATGTCGGGCGGCCTGGCGGTCATCGGCGACGTGCCCAAAACCCTGGTTTACGATATCTCCCGCGTCGCCAACCGCCGCCACCCTGGGGCCATCCCGGAAAGCGTTTTCGAAAAGCCGCCCTCGGCCGAGTTGCGTCCCGATCAGAAAGATACCGACTCGCTGCCGCCCTACGAGACGCTCGACAAGATCCTGCGCTCCTACGTCGAGGAGTACCAGTCGCCGCAGGAAATCGCCGCGCGCCACGCCCTGCCCCTCGCCCTGGTCGCCAAAGTGATCAATATGGTGGACCACGCCGAGTACAAGCGGCAACAGGCCGCCCCCGTCTTGAAGGTCACCACCAAGGCTTTCGGCCCGGGACGGCGCTTCCCCATCGCCCAAAAGTACACCGAATGAGATTTCCAACCTTCGCCCTGTTGATTCTGGCGGCCGCGCTGGTGTGTTCCCAGCCCGGGCCGCGCGAGCAGGTGGGACCGCTCCCCGGAGGCCGCTTCCTGCTCAACTCCGGGTGGGTGCTCGAACCCGCCGGCGCCCAGGTCCCCCTCGATACCTTTCCCATGTCCGCGGCGCTCTCCCCCGATGGCCGCTACCTGCTGGCGCTCAACGCCGGTTACCGTCCGCCCTCCATCAGCGTGCTGGAAACCGCTACGGGCCGCGAGCTCGGCCGCACTCCCGTGGCGGACGGCTGGCTCGGCCTCGCCTTCTCCCCCAAGGGCGACCGCGTCTACGTCGGCGGCGGCTCGCGCGCCGCCGTCTTCGAGTTCACCTTCGCCGCCGGCGCCCTGCGCCCCGCCCGCACTTTCACCGTCGTCCCGGATGAGAAGCGCACCGTGCGCGACTTCATCGGCGACGTGGCCCTCGCCCCCGACGGCCGGCTGCTGTTCGCCGCGGACCTCTACCGCGATTCCGTGGTCGTGATCAACACCCAGTCCGGCATGGTGATCGAGCGCTTCAAAACCGGACGCCGCCCCTACCGCATCCTGTTCCACCCGGACGGCAAATCGTTCTTCGTCACAAGCTGGGCCGATGGCTCCCTCGGCCACTACGAAGCCAACACCGGCAACCCGCTCGCCACCCTGCGCCTCGCGCCCCATCCCACCGACATGGTGTGGAAGGCCGGCGCCAACCAGCCCGTCGAGGGCGAGACCGGCTGGGCCGCCCGCATCTTCGTCGCCGCGGCCAACACCAACCGCGTCTATACCATCGGCATTACCGCGTCCAAGGAGATGAAAGTGGTGGAGGCCGTCAACGTCGGCCTCACTCCGCGTCAGCCGCTCGGCATGACCCCCAGCGCGCTGGCGCTCGCGCCGGACGGCAACCGCCTCTACACCGTCTGCTCCGACGCCAACGCCGTGGCGGTGGTCGATATTTCGCAGGATCGCAGCTACGTGCTCGGCTTCGTGCCCACCGGCTGGTACCCCACCGCTGCCCGCGCGCTCGCCGATGGCCGGCTCGTAGTCCTCAACGGGCGCGGCGGCGGCTCCCGCGCCAACCCCAACGGCCCCAACCCGCTGCGCGCCCCCGAGCCGGTTCACCTGGGCCTCAAGGACCCCGAGTACGTCGCCCGCATCCAGACCGGCTCCGCCTCCTTCATCTCCCCCTTCGGCGACGCCGAGCTTCAGCAGTACAGCAAGCGGGTCTTCGCCAACTCCCCCTACCGCGACGCCGCCCTCGACAAGGGCGGCGGCTTCCCCCCCTCCATCGAGCACGTCATCTACATCGTGAAAGAAAATCGCACCTACGACCAGGTCCTGGGCGACATGAAACAGGGCAACGGCGACCCCTCCCTGGTCCTGTTCGGCGAGCGCATCACCCCCAACCACCACAAGCTGGCGCGCGAGTTTGTCCTGCTGGACAACTTCTACGTGAACTCCGACGTCAGCGCCGACGGCCATAACTGGTCCACCGCCGCCATCGCGCCGGATTACGTGCAGAAGCTCTGGCCCAACAGCTACGCGGGTCGAAGGAAGCTCTACGATTATGCGGGGCAGGAGCCCGCTTCCACTCCGCCCGCCGGATACCTGTGGACCAACGCCCACGCCGCCGGCATCACCATGCGCAACTTCGGCTACTGGGTCGCCAACGGTCCGCGCGCGGCAACCGGAGACGCACAGGTGCAGACGGTGCTCGATCCCATCCTCGCGCCTCTCACCAACCGGCGCTACCGCGGCTTCGACCTCGAATACCCCGATGTCGACCGCGCCAGAATCTTCCTGGAAGAGTTCGCCGAATGGGAGCGCACCGGGCAGGCGCCGCGCCTGACCCTCATGCGGCTGGGCAACGACCACACCTCCGGCGCCGCCCCCGGCAGGATCTCCCCCATCTCCGCCGTGGCCGATAACGACTACGCGCTGGGCATGATCGTCGAGGCGGTCTCCCGCAGCCGCTTCTGGCCCAAAATTGCCATCTTCGTGATCGAGGACGACGCCCAAAACGGCGCCGATCACGTCGATTCGCACCGCTCGCCCGCCTTCGTCGTCTCCCCTTACGTCAAGCGCGGCTCGGTCGACAGCAGCATGTACAACACCGCTTCGGTCCTGCGCAGCATCGAGCTGATTCTCGGGCTGCGTCCCATGACCCAGTTCGACGCCGCCGCGCGGCCCATGACTGCGTGTTTCACCATGAGCGCGGACACCGCGCCCTACATCGCGGAAAAGCCTCGGGTCCCCCTTGACCAGCGCAACGCCGCCGCCTCGCCCGGAGCGGCCGCCTCCGCGCGGCTGGATTTCAGCGAGGCCGACCGCATTGACGATTACGCCCTCAACGCCATCCTGTGGCAGGCTCTTAAAGGAACCGAGCCGCCGCCGCCGGTGCGCAGCTCCTTCGCACGCTAATGCCCCACATCTACCTCTGCTTCCTGTGGCACATGCACCAGCCGTTCTATAAGGACCTGATCTCGGGCGAGTACAGGCTCCCCTGGACGCGCCTGCACGCCCTTAAGGACTACTACGGCATGGTGCGGCTGCTCGACGAATTCCCCGCCGTGCGCCAGACCTTCAACCTCGTCCCCTCCATGATGGTGCAGGTCGAGGAGTACGCCTCCGGCGCCGCCGCGGACCCGTACTTGCTGACCGCCCTCAAGCCCGCCGAAAGCCTGGACGCGGCCGAGCGCGCCTTCCTGCTCAGGCATTCCTTCTACGCGCACCCGCCCACCATGATTCACCGTTACCCGCGCTACGGCGAGTTGTTCGAAGCCTGGCAGGCGCAGAAGGGCGGCGCCCACGCGGCGGATCTTTTCGAAACGCAGGAGTTCCGCGATCTTCAGGTGCTCTCGCAGCTCTCCTGGTTCGACGAGGAGTTCTTGCAGCGCGATCCCGAAGTGCGCGCCCTGGCCGCGCGCGGGCGCGGTTACAGTCTCGCCGACCAGCGGCTCATCGGAGAAAAACAGCGGCAAATCCTCGGACTGGTCATCCCCGCATACAAGCGCGCCGCGGCTTCCGGCCAGATCGAAATCTCCACCACGCCGTTCTACCATCCGATCCTTCCGCTGTTGTGCGATTCCAACATCGCCTCCGTCGCGCACCCCGGGGTGACGCTTCCGCCGCCTTTCTGCTACCCGGAGGATGCGCGCAGGCAACTGGAGTTGAGCCGGCGCTACATCGGCCGGCAGTTCGGAGCCGCCCCCTCCGGCCTTTGGCCCTCCGAAGGCTCCGTCTCCGACGCGGTGCTCGCCATCGCCGCCGAAACCGGCTTCCGCTGGGCCGCCACCGACAGCGGCGTGCTGGCGCGCACTCTCGGCCGCAACATCGGCGTGGACGCGCTCTACCGGCCCTATGTCTGGCGGCAGCGGGACCGCGAGATCCGCGTGCTGTTCCGCGACCATTGCCTGAGCGACCTGATCGGCTTCGTCTATTCCCGCATGGGCGCCGAGGAAGCCGCGGCCGATTTCCTCAAGCGCATCTGCGACAACTGCCAGGGCATTCTCGCTGCCGGCCGCGACGCCCTGGTGCCTATCATCCTGGATGGCGAGAACGCCTGGGAGTATTACCACGAGAACGGACGGCCGTTCCTGCGCGCCCTCTACCGCCGCATCTCCGAAGACCCGCGGATGACCGCCGCCACTATCTCCAGCGCGCTCTCCAGGCTCGAGCCCGAGCCGATCGGCCACATCTTTCCCGGCTCCTGGATCAACGCCAACTTCGACGTCTGGATCGGCGCCGAGGAGGACAACCAGGCCTGGCGCCACCTGCTGCGCGCCCGCCAGACTTACGACGAGACCCCCGAAGCGGGCGAGGAGCAGCGCCGCCTCGCCTACGAGGAACTGCTCATCGCCGAAGGCAGCGACTGGTGCTGGTGGTACGGCCCCGAGCACGATTCCGCCAACCGCGCGGAGTTCGACCAGCTTTACCGCGGCCACCTCGCCAACATCTACCGCGCCCTGGGCAAAGCGCCGCCCGAAGAGCTTTCCCGCCCCATCCTGCGCGTGCTGGGCGGCGAATATCATCTGCCTCCCACCGGCCAGATCACCCCCGCCATCGACGGCGAAATCGGCTCGTATTTCGAATGGCTGGGCGCCGGCATGTACCGCGCGGACGAGCGCTCCGGCGCCATGCACGCCGGCAAGGCGCTCCTGCAAGAGCTGTGTTACGGATCCGATCGCGAGAATTTCTACCTGCGGCTGGACTTTCACGGAGGCGAGGACGCCAACGTCTCGGGCCTCGAAGCGCGCCTCACCGTCCGCGCCGGCGACCCGCCGCACACCAGTTCCATCGTCATCCGGTTTGACCACGGCCGCGCGCACGCCGCCGAAGTGAAGCTCGCGGCGTCGCCCGGAGCCAGCCTCCGCCCGGTCGAGTGCGCCTTCAAACGCGTCCTCGAGGTCCGGGTCTCGCTCGCCGCCCTCGGCGTACCCCCCGGCGGCAATCTGCAATTTCAGTTTTCGCTGTGGCGCGGCAGCCTCCCCATGGACGCCGTTCCGCAGCAGGGCTGGCTCGAAGCCCTCACCGGGGAGCCGCCTGAGTGGAGCGCCTGAATCCGCGCTACAATGGCGGTTCACTTCCGTACGGAGGTTCCACGTAAGTGCAATTGGCGCGGCTTCTTATGCGAGTCTTTAGCTACGTGTACCACGGCCTGCTGGGGCTGTTCCTGCTGGCTCTGTCCTGCGTGACCCTGCTGAGCGGCAACCACAATTTGCGGCTGGACATGCTGCCCTGGAAGGGCGCTGCCCTTACCTATGCGCTGCTTGCGTTGGGAGTGGTCGCGCTGGTCTGCGTGGTGCTTGCCGTCAAGGGCATGGCGCGGGTCGTATTCTTCGTTTGGACTTTGGCCGTGTTGGTGATGATGTTCCGCGGCTATTTCATCGCGGGCTACGTGTTCAGCGGTCCGGGCGAGTTTCGGACCGCGGTCTATCTCACGCTCGGCGCAATTGCCTCCGCCATCGGCGGCTGGTTCGTGTTCCGCCGCGAGCCGGAGCGCAAGCTGGCCGGCAAGTCCTGGAGCTCCGCGTCATAGACAGGCGCGTTCCAGAAACATCCGCAGGAAGCGCGCGGCGTCGGCCCTGACCGCCACGCGCGCGTTTCCTTCTCCGCGCACCCACTCGCGCCGGTCCGCCACCACCATCCCGGCGGTCAGCTCGCCTCTGGTTTCCACCGCGATCCGCATCGCACGCGTCTCGACCAGCGTTGGATCGAGCGCCGCCGCCACCGCCAGCGGATCGTGCAGGTACAAGCCCTTCCATCCGGTATGCTCCGCCATGAACCCGAACAGGTGGCCCGCGGCCGCCCGCAGGAAACGCGCCCGCACGTCGCCGCGCTTTCCCAGCCGCCTGTCGAGCCGTGCCGCGCTCAGCCGCGCTCGCCGCGTCGCATCCAGCCCGATCAGCCGCAGCGGAACGCCGCTCCCCGCCACGCGCGCTGCGGCTTCGGGGTCCGCGTGGAAATTGTACTCGGCCGCCGCGGTCACGTTGCCGGGAGCGAACACCGTTCCACCCATGCACACAATCTCCCGCAGCCCTGCGAACCCGCCGGGATCCCGCTCCGCCGCCAGCGCGGCATTGGTCAGCGGCCCCAGCGTGATCAGCACAACCTCGCCCGGATACCGCCGCGCCGTCTCCGTAATCACCCGCCACGCGGGCCTCTCATCCACGGTTCCCGGCGCCTCCTCGCGCCACCCCCCGAGGCCCCCGGAGCCATGCACGTGCGCCGCCGTCTCGAGCGGCCGGGCCAGCGGCGCGGCCGCACCCGCCGCCACGCGGGGCGGCGCAATCCCCGCCACCTTGCACACCCGGAACACGTTGCGCGCCCCCGTCTCCACCGGCACGTTTCCCGCCACCACCGTGATCGCTTCGATCGAAAGCTCCGGCGAGCCGAACCCGTACAGCAGCGCAAGGGCATCGTCGATGCCGGGATCGGTATCGATAACGGCGCGCACTCGTGATGCGTCTGGCATCATGGCAAGCGTAACATCGCCAACCGCCCCGCGCGGGCGGTGGCCCTGAGGGTACGCTTGAGATATGAAAGCCGCGGACCTCTACGAGAAGGATTTCTCCGAGTGGGCGCGGCAGAACGCGGAATTGCTGCGTTCCGGCCGCGTCGGCGGCGCCGGCCTCGAACAAATCGCGGAGGAGATCGACGGCATGGCCAGGCGGGAACGCCGCGCCTTGCGGGCCGGGTTGTCCGGCCCCTGCAACACCTGTTGAAGTGGCCGTGCCAGCCGGAAAAACGCGGTTCAAGCTGGGAGCGAACCATCGCCGGGCAGCGCGACGGGATTCAACTTCTCCTGCGCGATAGTCCAAGCCTGCGAGGCTCCCTGCCCGAGTTGGTCGCCGAGGCGTATCCGCTGGCGGTGAAGTACGCGGCAATCGACACGGCGCGGCCGGTGAGTGCGTTCCCACCGGCCTGTCCCTACACGGTACACGATCTGCTCCAGGACTCCTGCCTGCCGTAGAGGCAGCCTCACTCCGGCTGCCGCATCATCGGGAACAGCCGCCGCAGATCGTCTTCCTTCGGCCGCGAGCCGTACTCGCACAGCTCGAAAGCTTCCGCGTGCCGCACCCGCCCCGCGTGTTCGGCCCCGTACCACTTCTCCAGCGCCGCGCGCACCGCGGGACCGGGAGCCCGGCCGCCGCGCGTCTGTTCCAGCCAGGTGCGGCGCGCCACGCGGTCCTTCGGCACTGTGTCGAAATTCCCCGCCACCCACGGCAGCCATTCGTACATCTGCGAGACGTGCGCGTCGAAGGCGTCCATCTTCTTCTGCCACATGTCGTCGATGTCGATGGCCACATCCGGGCGGAACGGCGCGGGCTTCTGGAAACCGTCCTCGAAGTAGAGAAACACCGGGTTCTTGCGCAGCGCCGGCGTATCGGGGCACACGTTGGGCACCACCACCATGTACGCGGCGTCCTGCACCACTACGCCCGTGTAGCGATGGTCGGGATGGTAGTCGTTGGTGCGCGGCGCGAGCACCACATCCGCCCTCCACTGCCTGATGCGGCGGATGATCTGCTGGCGCACCTCGAGCGACGGCATCAGCTCGCCGTCGTGGTTGTCAAGCACCTCGTAAGTGATCCCGAGGCGCCGCCCGGCCTCCTCCGCCTCGGCGCGGCGGCGCTTCGCCAGCGCTCCGCCGCCCTGGCTCTGGTGCCCGGCATCGCCGTTGGTTACGGACACGAATTTCACCGCGTGGCCCATGGCGGCAAACTTCGCCGCCGTGCCGCCCGCGCGGCTGTCACAGTCGTCGGGATGCGCGCCAAAAGCGATAACGCGCACTTTGCCGCTTTGCGCGGATGCCGCTGCGGCGGCGCACGCAATCAGCAGGGCGAGTTTCAACATGAGGCGATTATATATCGCCGAATTCGCCCTTCCAGGTCGCCTCCCGCTTCTCGTAAATGGCCGTGCGCCCCAGGATCGCAAACAGCGTGCTGATCGCCGACCGCTCCGCCACGTTCTCCACGTTGCCCGTCTGCACCCGCCCCAGGAAACCCTCGATGCCGTCCATCGTGATATCGCGCGGGGAAGGCATCACCTCGCGCTGGTTCGCATCCGGTCCCTTGATGTGCTCCATGCGCGCGCGCGACGTCAGGATTACGCCCTTCGTCCCGGTGAACTCCTCGCCGATCTTGCTGAAGCCCCGCGGGGTGATCTGGTTGGCCTCGAAATTTACGTTCATGCCGCCCGGGAACTCGAACGAGAGCGTCAGGTTGTCCATGATCTCCATGGTGGTGCGCACCTTGGTGCCGCCCATGCCCACCGCCCGGATCGGGCGCGCGCCAAGAAACCAGTGCAGCACGTCGAAATTGTGGCAGTCCTGCTCCACAATGAAGTCGCCCGAGTAGTCTCTGTAGCAAAACCAGTTGCGCAGCTTCTCGATCTTGGGATCCGGGTATGGCCGCCGCGTGAACGGGTCGTTGGCGATCCAGAACCCGCGCGCGTTCGCCAGAGTGCCGATCTGCCCGTCCTGAATGCGCTTGTAAGCCTCCAGGTACACCGGGCCGTAGCGCTGCTGGAATCCCACCGAGATGCATTTCTTCGGATCCGCCGCGCGCCCCGCCGCGATCACCTTCTTGATGCCCGCCAGGTCCACCCCCATGGGCTTCTCGCAGTAAATGTGTTTGCGCGCCTGAACCGCCGCCTCCAGCATCCGCGGGTGCTCGAACGGTGGCGTCGCGATGATCACCGCGTCCACGTCCGACGCCAGCAGCTTCTCGAAATCCCGGTATACCGCCGGCTTCTTCGTCAGCTTGATGCGCTGCGACGCCGTCTCGATGCGGTCGTCGAACAGGTCGCACAGCGCCGTGACTTCCGCGCGCGGATCGGCGTGGAAGACGGAAGCATCGTACGACCCCCGCCCGCCGGAGCCGATCAGCCCCACCGTAATCTTCGAATTCGCCTGCGAGCCGCGCACCGCTCCCGGACGCACCACCGTGACGCCCGCCGCCGCGGCCACGCCGGTCTTCGCGAACAACTCCCGGCGCGAGAGAGCCCCCTGCTTCTTCATCGTTCCACCTCCAACAGGGCATTATATAATCCCCCGGATTCGGCGCAATTTCGGCACGGCCTGGCTGGGCCTCGCGTTCGCTCTCGCGCTCCACGCGGCCGCCTGGGTGCTCACGGCCCTGATGACCGTGAACGCCTTGGGACACATTGCCGCTGCCATCTTCGGCCGCACCCCCGCCTCGGTCCGGTTCGAGCGAGCCATGCCGGGATTCTGATCCTCGCCCGCGCTCCTGGCTTCCAGTGTTTGGCTGGTGATTACGCTGCGCCGGGGCGCGAATTAACATCCCGGATGGGTTCCGTCCCCGCATACTGAAGCGGTGAGCTCCTTTGCGCCTATGAGCACGCCCGGGCTGAGAATTCCTTTGCTGGAAGACGCCGCGATACTGAAGTCCATCCTGCAAAACATCGCGGCGGGCGTGGTGGTGTGCGATGCGTCAGGAAATCTTCTGTGCTTCAACGCCGAAGCCGAGCGCATCCTGGGCAAGCCCGCGCAGCATGTAGGACCGGAGCAGTGGTCCGCCGTGTATGGTTGCTATCTGCCGGACAAGGTCACACCTTTCCCGCCGGAACAGTATCCGCTGGCGCGAGCCATCCGCGGCGAGCAAGTCACCGGAGAGTTGGTGTTCATCCGCCGCGCCGGCCAGCAGGGGCTGTGGATCAGCGTCAGCGGCAAGCCTTTCTGCGACGAGTCCGGGGTGATTCGCGGTGCGGTCGCCGTCTTCCGCGATGTCACCGAGGCGCAAGACCTCCTCCGGGCGCAAGGCGCCGGCAGGCCGCCGGCTGAGGACGGGCCGGTTCTGCTGGACTACTTCGAGAATTTGCGCGGCCACTACTTGCGGTTATGCCGCGCCGTCGAGCAGACCGCCGATAGCGTGATCATCACCAATCGCCGGGGCGTCATCGAATACGTGAACCCCGCCTTTGAGGCCACCACGGGCTACTCCGCCGTGGAAGCGCTGGGCCGCACGCCCAGCCTGCTGAAGTCGGGCCTGCACGACCATCGCTTCTATGGCGCGCTGTGGAGCCAGGTGCTTTCCGGCAAGCCCTACCGCGGAACCATCATCAACCGGAAGAAGGACGGCGAGCTGTACTGGGCCGAGCAGACCATCACTCCCATGCGGGACGAAACGGGCGCCATCGCGCACTTCGTCTCCGTGCTGAAAGATGTCACCGGCCAGCGCGCCCGCCAGGAGCAGGAATTCCAGCTCGGCATCGCGCGCGATATCCAGCAGCGGCTCTATCGGGACCCGCCCGCCGTGCCCGGCTGCGACCTCGGCGCCTGCGCCAATCCCGCCGACTCCACCGGCGGTGATTATTTCGACTTCATCCCGCTCTCGCCCGGCCGCCTGCTGATCTCCATTGGGGACGTGAGCGGGCACGGTTTCAGCGCGGCCCTGATCATGTTCGCTCTGCGCGCCTATATCCGCGCCTACGCGGAATTGGAACCGGATCCCGGAGCCCTGCTGGCGCGTCTCAACCGCGCGCTGCTGGCGGACCTGGGCGGACGCCACTATGCCACTGTCATGCTCGTGTGGCTCGACCTGGAGCGCCGCTCCATGCAGTACGCCGGAGCCGGACACGTACCGGGGTACCTGTTCGCCGGCGGCGAACTCGCCGCGAGCCTCGAGAGCACCGGGCCGCCGCTCGGCGTGGTGGCCGCCGCGCAATACGCCGCAAGCGGCCCGCTGCCGCTGCCCCGGCGGTATACGGTGCTGCTGCTGACCGACGGCGTGCTCGAATGCACCGGCGCCGCGGACGTTCCCTTCGGGACCGACGCCGTGCTCGAACACGTCCGCCGCAACCCGGAAGCCTCCGCAGACCAACTGGCGAGCGGCATCTGCGGCGCCGCCGACGGTTTCCGCGACGGGCACCCGCAAATGGACGACGTCACCGCCGTGGTCTGCCGCGAAGCGCCCTGACCCGGCTAAGCCGGAGCGGCCGCCGGCGCTCCCCTGAAATATTCTAGGGCGTCTTGGTCGCGTCCAGCCTGGACCGCGCGCGCAGCCGGATCTCTTGCAGGTTCAGCCCCGAAAGCGCCACCGCCAGCGCCCCGCCCAACAGCAGCGGAAGCGTCCAGATCGCGAACATCACGAAGGAAAAATCCGTCGCATCCTGACGGCCCACCTCGAGGTGCGTCAGCGCCAGCAGCGTGGAAGCCTGGAACAGCCCCAGGTTGCCCGGCGCGTTGGGAACTACCGTGGCCAGACGCACCACCGTCAGGACCGCCGCCGCTTGCCCCAGATTCAGGTCCAGAAGGTACGCCCGCATCAGACACCACACCGCAAGCACCTGGATCACCACGTACAGCAGACTCAGCAGCACCGTGACGCTCAGGCTCTTGAACCGCCCCATGGAGTGCAACCCTTCAATCAGGTGCCGCAGCGTGCTCGCCCAGCGGCTCTCCCGCACGATCGAGTGGGCGTGCTGCTTGTGAATCAGCACATAACCGAACAGCAACGCGCCCGCCGCCATCAGGGCCGTCAGGATGCGCACCGCATCCGTCAACGTCTTGGGCAGTTCCTTCAACAGGCCGGCCGTGATGGCGAACGTGCCCACCATCCAGAAACCGTCGATCATCCGCTCGATGAACCCGGAGGCCACCACCAGCGACAAGTGCAGGTTGTTCCAGTGCGCCAGCAGATACCAGCGGATGACCTCGCCGGTACGCAGGGGAAGCACCTCGTTGGCAAACAGGCCGATGTAGATCGACTGCACCGTGCGCCAGAAAGGCAGACGCGCCACCGGGCTCAACAGCGTGTTCCAGCGCCAGGCGTGCATCAGGTAAACGGCCAGGTCCAGAACCACCGCCAGCGCCACCCATCTCCACTCCAACGACCCGATCGCGCGCGGAATCCTGCTCAGGTCGTAATCGTGCAATACGTACGCCAGGCTGGCGGCGGACAGCGCGTATCCGAACGCCTGCGGGACCCAGCGGGGCAGCTTGCGGCGCGGAGCGTTCTTTACCGGGTCCATGGTGTTCGAAATGCGGCGTATCTCTCTCTTGCTTCCCCTATGATACCGTCCGGCGGCGGTTCTGATGGGATCGCCGTCAGCGTGCCAAACCGCACAGCGCCTCCGGCCCGCTCCCGGCTTTCCACGGTACCCTCAAACTGATGAATCCGTTGCGACGTGTCGCCGTGCTCGGCGCCGGCGCCATGGGCTCCCGCATCGCCGCGCATTTCGCCAACGCCGGCGTCCCCGCGCTGCTGCTCGACCTGGTGGTGGACGGCGACAACCGCAACGCGGCGGCCTTGCGCGGGATCGAGAACGCAGCCAAACAGAAACCGGGCGGCTTCTTCACGCCCGCCGCCATGCAACTGGTCACCCCCGGCAACTTCCAGGACGACCTCCCCTCCCTCGGCGATTGCCAGTGGATCGTGGAAGCGGTCGCGGAGAACCTCGAGATCAAGCGCGCCCTTCTCGGCCGCGTGGCCGAGGTCCGCGCGCCCGGAACCATGGTCTCCACCAACACCAGCGGACTGCCGCTGGCCCGCATCCTCGAGGGTTTCCAGCCGGAGTTCCGCCAACACTTCCTGGGCACGCACTTCTTCAACCCCCCGCGCTACTTGCACCTGGTGGAAATTGTCCCGGGTCCGGAGACCGCCCCGGAAGTGCTGGAATTCGCCGCGCATTTCTGCGACCTGCGCCTCGGCAAGGGCGTCGTACCCTGCAAGGATACGCCCAACTTCATCGCCAACCGCATCGGCGCCTTCTTCGGCGCCGCCATCCACCGGCTGACCGAAGAGGGCGGCTACACCATCGAGGAGGTGGACGCGCTCACCGGCCCCCTCATCGGGCTGCCCAAAAGCGCCAGTTACCGGCTGGTGGACATCATCGGCCTCGACGTTTGGGCCGGCGTGGTGCGCAACCTTCAGGAGCTCGTCCCCGGCGATCCCTGGCGCGCCCGCTTCGTGGTTCCCCAGTTCCTTCACCAGATGATCGAGCGCGGCTGGCTGGGCGAGAAGCGCGGCCAGGGATTTTACAAGCGCATCGGCAAGGACATCCACGCGCTCGACTGGCGCACCCTCGAGTACCACCCGGCGGCAAAGGCCCTTTTTCCCTCCGCCGAGGCGGCCCGCAACGTGGAAGACCTGCCCGCGCGTCTGCGCATGCTGGTGGCGGGCGAAGACCGCGCCGGGACCTTCCTCTGGAAGCTGTTCAGCGACCTGTTCCTCTACAGCGCCGCCCTGGTTCCGGAGATCTCGGATCGTATCGTCGAAATCGACCGCGCCATGCGCTGGGGCTACGCCCATTCCCTCGGCCCCTTCGAGCTGTGGGACGCGCTCGGGGTGCGCGATACCATCCGCCGCATGGAGGCCGAAGGCCGCGCCGTCCCGGACCGCGTGCGCAACCTGGATTCCTTCTACCGGCCCGCGGACCGCGGCGGCGAGCCCCGCACCGAGTACTTCGATCTGCAAGGCGCCGGCTACCGGGAACTCGAGCCGCGCCCCGGCATCCTCGTGCTGCGCGATATCAAGCGCGCCCGCGGCGTGGTGCGGCGCAACCCCGGCGCGTCCCTGGTGGACCTTGGCGGCGGCGCGCTCTGCCTCGAGTTCCACAGCAAAATGAACATCATCGGCGGCGACATCACCTCCATGATCTGCGCCGGCGTCGAGGAAACCGCGCGCAATTTCGAGGCGCTCGTCGTCGCCAACCAGGGAGAGAACTTCAGCGCCGGCGCCGACCTCATGATGGTGCTGCTGGCCGCCCAGGAACAGGAGTGGGACGAGCTGAACGCCGCCGTTTCCCGCTTCCAGCAGGCCAACATGATGATCAAGTACGCGCCCAAACCCGTGGTCGCCGCGCCCTTCGCCATGACGCTCGGCCGCGGGTGCGAGATCGTTCTGCACGCCGCCCGCGCGCAGGCCTCGGCTGAAACCTACATGGGGCTGGTCGAGGTTGGCGCCGGCGTGATTCCCGCCGGCGGCGGCTGCAAAGAGATGCTGCTGCGCGCCCCCGATCTGAAGCAGGCCTTCGAGCTGATCGGCTGCGCCAAGGTCTCCACCAGCGCCGAGGACGCCCGCAGCCTGCGCCTCCTGCGACCGCAGGACGGCATCTCCATGAACCCCGAGCGGCTCCTCGGCGACGCCAAACAGGCGGCGCTCGCGCTCGCTCCCGCCTGGGCGCCGGGCGCGCCGCGCACCGATATCCCCGTGGCCGGCGAAAGCGGCTACGCGCTGCTCAAAGCCGGCATCGACAAGGCGCTCGAGGGCGAATTCATCAGCCCGCATGATGCCGTGATCGGGGAGAAACTGGCTTACGTCCTCAGCGGAGGCCGCCTCCGCGGCGAGCCGTGCGTCTCCGAGCAGTACCTGCTCGATCTCGAGCGCGAGGCCTTTCTCAGCCTCTGCGGCATGCCCAAGACCCAGGAGCGCATCGGGCACATGCTGAAGACCGGGAAACCCCTTCGGAACTGATCGTGGAAGCTGTAACCATCGGCGCCCTTCGTGCCGCCGTGGGAAAATCCCCGCCCGGAACCTTGTGCCATGCCCGAAGCCGGCGGCAACCTGGGCCGCGTGTCCGCCCTGCGCGCCGGGCTCCCTGATCACGTCACCGGGATGACCGTCAACCGCTTCTGCGCCTCCGGGATCGAGGCCGTCTCCATGGCGGTGAGTCGGAATGGGAGCGTTACACGGTAGGATAGGCTATAGCCTCTTCTGCCTATGGAAGCGCGCATCGCCCCCGCCGCCTCTATCACCGGCGCCATCACGCTGCCGGGCGATAAGTCCATCTCCCACCGGTACGCCATGCTGGCGGCCATCGCGCACGGCTCGAGCCGCATACGTAACTACGCCACCGGCGCAGATTGCGCCTCCACGCTCGGCGCCGTCCGCGCGCTGGGCGTCGAAGTCGAGCGGAGCGGCGCCGAGGTGGTGGTTCACGGCCGCGGACCCGATGGACTCCGCCCGCCCTTGGGCGATATCGACGCGGGCAACTCCGGCTCCACCATGCGCATGCTCTCCGGCATCCTCGCCGGTCAGCCGTTCCCAAGCCGCATGGTGGGCGACGAATCGCTTTCCCGCCGGCCCATGGCCCGCATCATCAAGCCCCTGACCGAAATGGGAGCCGCCATCGCCGCCCGCGACGGGCAGTTTCCGCCGCTCGAAATCTGCGGCGGGCGGCTGCGCGCCATCGATTACACCCTGCCCGTCGCCAGCGCGCAGGTAAAAAGCTGCGTCCTGCTGGCCGGGCTGTTCGCCGAAGGCGCCACCACCGTGCGCGAGCCCGTGCGCTCGCGCGACCATACCGAAATCGCCCTGCGCGAATTCGGCGCGGAGGTCAGCTCCGGACGCGGCTGGGTTTCCGTCACCGGCCGGCCGCACCTGGCCGCGCGCGAGTTGCTCGTGCCGGCCGACCTCTCCTCGGCTGCGTTCTTCATCGTCGCCGCCCTGCTGGTCCCCGGTTCCTCGCTCGCCATCCGCGACGTAGGCTTGAACCCCACCCGCGCGGCGCTGCTTGACGTGCTCGCCGGAATGGGCGCCTCCATTCGCGTGCCGCGCGTGGAATGCGTCAACGGCGAGCTGATCGGCGACCTGCACGTCGAATACGCGCCCGTCCGGGGGGGCGTGCTCGAAGGCGCCTCGACCGCCGCCCTGATCGATGAAATCCCCGTGCTGGCCGTACTCGGTGCGGCCAGCGCGGAGGGCCTCACCGTCCGCGACGCGCGCGAGTTGCGCGTCAAGGAGACCGACCGCATCGCCACCGTGGCCGAAAACCTGCGCCGCATGGGCGTCCCGGTGCGCGAAACGCCCGATGGCTTCGCCGTGCCGGGCCGCCAAAAATTCCGCGCCGCCGCGCTCGACTCCTTCGGCGATCACCGCATCGCTATGGCGTTCGCCGTGGCCGCCCTGCACGCCGAGGGCGAATGCGTGATCCGGAACGCGGAAGCCGCCTCGGTCTCCTTCCCCGAGTTCTGGGAAACGCTACGCCGCGTGGCGGCGTAGCTCCAGCACGATGGCATCCAGCGCGATCGTCTTCTGAATGTTCCGCCGCACCAGCCCGGCAACCTCGTCCACCTTCGCCACCGCCGCCCGCAGCCATTCGAAGCTCGCCCGGCCGGCAATCTTCTCCAGACGCGCCCTTTCGTCCTCGTTGCGGATGCGGCCGCCGCTTTCGCGCAGCACCAGCACGTCCCGCAACAGGTCGTAAAGCACCTTCAGGTAAAGTTCCAGGCGCTCGCTCTTGGATCGCGCCATGGGCTCCGCCTGCGGCATCCACGCGGCGAACCCCGTGATGCCCGCCGCCGCCTCCAGCAGCGCAAGCATCGCCGCGCGGCGTTTCTCGTAAGCGTCCAGATCGAGCGAAATGGCGAGCCCCGGGCTGCCTGCCGCCAGCGCCGCGCGCCGCTCCGCTCGGTCCAGACGCCGCGCCCGCGCGAACGCCAGCAGTTCCTCCTCCGCCAGCGGCGCGAAGTAGAACGGCACCGCGCGCGAGCGTATGGTCGGCAGCAGGTCGTAGGCGTTTTCCGCCGTCATGATCAGGATAAGGTGCTCGGGCGGCTCCTCCAGCGTCTTCAACAGCGAGTTGGCGGCCTGCTCGCCGGCGCGGTCCACGTGGTCGATGAGGAATACGCGGCGCCGCCCCCGCACCGGTTTGTAAGGCGCCTGCTCTTTCAACAGGCGCGTCTGCTCGATCGAGATCTGCCGCAGCGGGCCGTCCGGCGGGTAGGTGATGAAATCCGGGTGGCTGGCGAAAAACAGCGGATCCTGGTTGCGTTTATCGGCCGGCCACCTTTCGCGCCCGGCCACGGTGGCGGCGTTGTCCGGCAGGCTCAGATCGTCCCGCTCGATCTGCTCCGCGTGGCCCAACAGCCGCGCCCCGATGCGCCGCGCCAGCGTGGCCTTGCCCACCCCTTCCGGCCCCGCAAACAACAGCGTCTGCGGAATGCGCTCCAGCCGCAGCATCTGGTCGAGCGCCGCCGTCACCTGCGGGTTGCCCCAGAAACCCTCAAACATGCGGCGCCACCACGCGCCACACGGCGCTCTCGATGGCATCCATGTCCGCGCGGCCTTCGATAATCCGGTAGCGGCCGGCCTCCCGCGCCGCCAGCGCATGGTAGCCTTCGTAGACCTTGTGGTAGAACTCGAGCGACTGCTCGTCCATGCGGGTCTGGCCGCTGGTTTGGGCCGTGTTGCGCGCCCGGGCGCGGGCCAGCGCGGTCTCGACGTCGATGTCGATCAGGATCGTCAGATCCGGCTTCACGCCCCGGCAGGCGATCCGCTCCAGCTCCAGCACCGCTTCCATGCCCAGGCCGCGGCCGCAGCCCTGGTACACGGTACTCGAGTCCGTGAACCGGTCCGAAAGCACGATGGCGCCGCCCGCCACCGCGGGCTGGATAAGTTCCTCCACGTTCTGGGCGCGGCTCGCAAAATACAGCAACAGCTCCGCCATCGGGCGCAGGTCCTGGTTGCGGGCGTCCAACAGGATGCGCCGGATCTGGTCCCCCACACGCGTGCCGCCGGGCTCCGCTGTCTCGATCACCTCCCGGCCCGTGGCGCGCAGCCGGGCCGCCAACCGGTGCATCTGGGTGGTCTTGCCGCACCCGTCCATACCCTCGAAGGTGATGAAAAGCCCGCGCCTGCTCATGGGAATCCCCCATTGTAACCGGTAGAGGATGGAGGCTTAGGGTGGGTGATTTGCCCCACTCCCGCCGCAAATTACCGCCATTCGATACACTAAAGAGAGACGCTATGATGAATTTCGACCAGTCTCCCCTGCTTGTTATCTGGGAAGTGACCCAAGCTTGTGACCTGGCCTGCGTGCATTGCCGCGCCTCGGCCCAACCTGAGCGCCATCCTCATGAGCTCGACACAACCCAGGGCTGCCGGCTGCTGGACGAAATTCGTAGCTTCGGCGAACCCCTCATGGTGTTCACCGGCGGCGACCCCCTCAAGCGCCCGGACCTCTACGACCTCATCCGCTATAGCGTCAAAATCGGCCTGCGCACCAACGTGACCCCCAGCGCCACGCCCCTGCTTACGGCCCAAGCCATCGACCGCTTCAAGGAAGCCGGGGTGAGCCGTATGGCCATCAGCCTGGACGGTCCCGACGCGGCCACCCACGACGACTTCCGCGGCATCCCCGGCACCTTCGACCGCGCCATGTTCGCCTTGCGCCACGCCCGCGATATCGGGCTCGATACCCAGCTTCAGACCACCGTGACCCGCCGTAACATGGCCAGGCTCCCCGAGGTGGCCGAAATCGCCTCCGAGGTCCGCACCAGGATGTGGAGCCTGTTCTTCCTCATCGTGACCGGGCGCGCCGCCGAGGGCGACGACCTTCTGGCCGAGGAGTACGAAAAGGTCTTCGAGTTCATGTACGAGCTCTCCAAGACCGCCCCCTTCGGCATTAAGACCACCGAGGCCATGCACTACCGCCGCTACGTCGCCCAGCGCATGAAAGAGGAAGGCCGGGGCCGCGAAAGCGAAAGCGCCAAAGCGGTCGCCTTCCGCACCGCCGGAGTCAGCGACGGCAAAGGCTTCGTGTTCGTCTCCCACACCGGCGAGATCTTCCCCAGCGGCTTCCTGCCTGTATCCGGCGGCAACGTGCTGCGCGATTCCCTCACCGACGTGTACCGCAACTCGCCGCTCTTCCGGAGCCTGCGCGACACCAGCCAGCGCGGCGGCAAGTGCGGCCTCTGCGAATACCAGAAGATCTGCGGCGGTTCCCGCTCCCGCGCTTACGCCCTGGCCGGCGACTACCTGGCCGAAGACCCCCGCTGCATCTACCAGCCCGTCCACTGAACCGCTTGCGCGCGCAAGCGGTGGCGCGGCCTATAGAGGGCATTCGCCCGAAGAGGACATGTTACTCTGCTGCATCCCACCGTCGCGGCTGGCTTGCGCCTTGCCCCCGGCGGGGTTACAATTCGTCGAGATCAGCAGTTAACAAGAAGGGGGGTTGGTCCATGACCGGCTGCCTACGGGCGCTCGCCTGCCTCTCGGGTTTCTTCTGTTTACCCATCTTCGCCGCCCTCAACGTCCGCGATTTCGGCGCCAGAGGCGACGGCACGACGAAAGATACCGCCTCCATCCAGAAGGCCATCGACGCGGCTGGACAACAGGGAGGCGGAACGGTTCTCGTTCCCGCGGGAAACTACTTGTGCGGCACCATCCATCTCAAAAGCCGCGTCACGCTTCACCTGGATAACGGGGCCGTGATTCTGGGCAGTCCCGACAACGCCGACTATGATCCCTACGAGGCCCTGCCGTTCAAGTCCGTCTCCGACAACGAGACCACCTTTTTCCACTATGGCTTGATCGTCGCGGAAAACGCTCACAACATCGCGATCACCGGCCAGGGAACTGTGGATGGCAACCGGCAGAAGCGGCGAGGCCCCAAAACGGTCTCGATCAAGAATTGCCGCTACGTCACTATCCGCGGCATCACCGTTCAGAACTCGCCTAACTACTCGATCAGCTTCTGGGGAACCGACTTCATCGACATCGACGGTGTAACCATCCTGAACGGCTTCGCGGACGGAATCGACCCCGACGCCTCGCGTTACGTGCGCATCTCCAACTGCTACGTGGATTGCTATGACGACGCCATCTGCCCCAAGGCGAGCCCGTCGATGGGCATGGATCAGCGCCGCAACGTGGAACACCTGGTGGTCACCAACTGCGTCACCCGGACTAACTGCAACAACTTCAAGTTCGGCACCGAATCCAGTTGGGATCTCCGTGACGTCACCATCAGCAACATCACCATGCTGCCGCGGGAGAAGGGCCGCCGGCCGATTTCGGGAATCTCGCTGGAAGCGGTCGACGGAGCCAACATCAACGGCGTGGCGATCTCGAACATCTCGATGGCGGGCGTCGGCGCGCCCATCTTCGTGCGGCTGGGCAACCGCGGCCGCGGGATGAACCCGCCCATGCCGGGCTCGATCGAAAACGTCTCGTTCAACAACATCGTCGCGCGGGACGCCTCGCTGACGTCGTCCATCACCGGCATCCCCGGCTACAAGGTGCGGCGCGTCTCCCTCTCCAACATCATGATCGCCATGGAAGGCGGCAACCGGGCGCCGGCAGGGCTCGAGGTTCCCGAGCAAATTGACAAGTATCCCGAGGCCGCGATGTTCGGCACACTGCCGGCATTCGGCCTTTACTGCCGTCACAGCGAGGGCATCGCGCTGAGCAATGTGGCGCTGCGCTGGCAAAAGGAAGACCTGCGTCCCGCCATGATCTTCGATGATGTCGCGGATCTGACCATCGACGGCTTCAGGCCCGGCGCCGCGGCCGGCGCCTCCCCCGTGGTCTGGTTCCACAATGTGGCGGACGCATTCATCCGCGGCTCGCGCGCCGCCGCCGCGAATTTCCTCCGTGTGAGCGGCTCCGAAAGCAAGGCAATCACGCTTACGGGCAACGACCTGACGCGAGTCGGGAAACCGGTGGATATAACCGGCGCGCCCAGGTCCGCCGTGCGGGAGACGGCGAACGTGACAGGCGCGGCGGGGCAGCGAACTCCCGCTGGAGGTAAGAAGAAATGAGGGAAGCAGGCGACATAAGCGGCAGACTCGCATTCACCCTTGCACTGGCCGGCATCCTGGCCGTGTGCCTGACTCTCAACTTAGCCCGCGCGCAGCAGTCGGGAACCGCCGGCATTTACGGCAGCGTCGCCGACTCGCAGGGCGGTGTAATTCCGGGCGCCCGGGTTACGCTCACGCATGTCGAACGCAACCAGGACCGCCAGGCGGTGACCAACGAAGCGGGCCAATACGCTTTCCCGCTGATCCCCATTGGCAACTACCGCCTCCGCGTCGAGAACTCGGGCTTCAAAGTTTTCGAGCAGACCGGCATCCAGCTTCAGGTGAACGATAACGTCAAGATCGATGTCACGCTCGAGGTGGGCGACGTGAACACCCGCGTGCAGGTGGAAGCCATGGGCTCCATGGTGGAGACCAGCAGCAGCACCATCCGGCGCGTCGTGGACGGAAAACGCGTGCTCGAACTGCCCCTGAATGGCCGCAACGTGCTGCAACTGGGACTGCTGGTTCCGGGTGTGATCGGCGCGGGCGGCGGGCTCACCGGCAACGCCAAGGCTCCCGCCAACTCGCAGTTGTTCTCCGTCAACGGGTCCCGCCAGAATTCCACCAAGTTCACTCTCGACGGCGGCGACAACCAGGACAACCTGACCAACGTCAACTCGCCCTACCCGTTCCCCGATGCCGTGGAGGAATTTTCCGTGCAAACCAGCAACATGGGCGCGGAGGTCGGCAAGAGTTCGGCCGGGGCGGTCAACGTGGTCACCAAGAGCGGCACCAACGAATTCCATGGCTCCGGCTTCTGGTTCGTGCGCAATTACAAGCTCAACGCGGGCAGTTACTTCCTGCACCAGTCCGACAACCTGAAGCGCAACCAGCTCGGAGGCACCTTCGGCGGGCCCGTCAAGAAGGACAAACTGTTTTTCTTCGGCGGCGTGCAGCGGACCTGGATCCGCACCGTCCCCACGGAAAGCCGCGCGCTGACCATGATCCCGGCCCACCGCAGCGGCGATTTCTCCGACGTCCTGCGCCTCTCCCGGCCCATTACGATTCTCGACCCCACCACCGGCCGGCCGTTCGCCGGAAACCAGATTCCGCAATCGCGATTCTCCCCGGCCGCCCAGAACCTGCTAAAAGATTCACCCCTCCCCGGCCCCGACGGCTTCACCCGCTGGAGCGCGGCCGTCCAGGAAGACCCCCGGGAATACGTCGTGCGGGTGGACTGGCGTCCCAACGTCAAGCACAACCTGCTGGGCCGCTATCTCCAGAACTCGGATCCCTCCGTCTACAACTTCGTCCCTGGCAACCTGCACTCGGTGACGAATACCCAGTCGTCCTTCAGCAAGAACGCCACTCTGGGCTATACGCTGGTAGTCTCTCCGGCGGTGATCGCCGACAGCCACTTCACCGTCGCGCGGACCTACGGCAACCGGTGGAACTATTGGCCGAAAACCATCGCCGATTACGGCGTGAAGGTGAAACCCTCTTCCAACCAGATCGGCGTCTCCATCAACGGAACCAGCGGGCTGAGTCTCTCCACCGTAAACCCGCCCGCCATATTCGCCCGCACCAACTTCGACATCACCCACTCCTGGCGGTGGATCAAGGGCCGCCACAACCTGGTCGGAGGCCTCGACCTGATGTTCTCCCGCTACAACGAGAACAACTCTTATCTCGGCTCCGGAAGCTACAGTTTCAACGGCCGCTACACCGGCTACGACCAGGCGGACTACATCCTCGGGTTGATGAGTTCGTTCAGCCAGAGCAACGGCGAGATCGAGGCCCGGCGATACCATTACCAGGCCGTCTACGTGAACGACGCCTTCCGCATTACCCGGCGCCTGACGTTGAATTTCGGCCTGCGCTGGGAGCCGTTTACGCCGATGACGGACCTCAAGGATCGCCAGGTTCAATTCCGCGCCGGCGAGTACGCCAAGCGGACGCGATCGAAACGGTACACCAATGCGCCGCCGGGATTGTACTATCCCGGCGACACCCTATCCACCGGTTACGTGGTACCCAAGGCCGGGGTCGAGGTGGGCAGGAAACAGTTCGCGCCGCGCGTCGGCCTGGCTTGGGACGTTAAGGGAGACGGCAGGACCAGCGTGCGTCTCGGCTACGGCATCTTCTATGACGTGCCCATGATGTACGCCCTGAACAACATGAATGTGCAAACGCCCTTCAGCTTCACCACCGCGTTTACAGAAGGGCTCTTCGACGACCCCTACCGCGGCCGCGAAAACTTGAACCTGTTCCCGTTCGCGGGCGATTTCGACAAGAATACGCCGTTCCAGCTCCCCACGTCGGCGGTCGTCTACCCGGCCAGCTTCAAGCTCACCTATACGCAGAACTGGAATGTGACCCTGGAGCGAAGCATCGCTTCATGGGTTTTTCAGGTCAGTTACGTGGGCAGCAAAGGGACGCACCTGAACGGGGATATGCAACTCAACCCACCAACCTACAATTACAACCTGACCCTCGCGCAGAACCGGAGCACCGTCAACCAGCGCCGCCCCATGCAGGAGTTTTCGGGTGTCTCCGGGATTTTCTACGACCTGAACTCAATTTACAACGGGTTACAGGCCTCGGCTAACAAGCGCTTCAGTAAGGGCTTCAGCATCCAGACCTCGTACACCTGGGCAAAGGCCATCGACTACCGCTCCTCCAACAACGAAGCCTCGACCGGCAGCATCTGGAATCCGTACAACTGGCGGATGCAGCGCGGCCTGTCCGATTACGACCGGGCACACCGTTTCATCGGATCGTTCGTTTGGAACCTGCCGAAACCGGGCAAACGGCTGAACTCGCGTCCGCTGGGCGTGATTGTGGATGATTGGCAGTTCAGCGGGATCTATAGCGCGACCACCGGCGGCCCCCTGAGTTTCACCAGCACCAACGACGCCATGGCCAGCGCGGGTACGCCGCTGGCGGTAATTACCGGAAACCTGTTCCTGCCCGCCAACCGCAGCCGCGGCGAAAGAATCGCGCAATACTTCAACACGTCGGCGGTCGCCCAAGCGGCCGAAGGCACCTGGGGGAGCGCCGGCCGGGGAATTTTGCGAGGCCCCGGCGGGTCCGGCACCGATGTCAGCCTGACCCGCACGTTCCCCCTCAAGTTCCGCGAAACCGCGAACCTGGTGTTCCGCAGCGAGTTTTTCAGCCTGTTCAACCACCCGCAAATCGGCGGCCCCGAGACGCGCCTCGGCCGCAGCACTTTCGGCCAGATTACCGGCGTCGGCGGCACCCGCGTGCTTCAACTCAGCTTGAAGATAGGATTTTGACCACCGCTCCCTCGCGCCGGCCGTCTTCGAGCCGCGCCCGTGAGAGAACGGTCCGAACACACGTTTTCGTAGAGAGAGGAACACCACAATGCAGACCATGAAAGTAACCCGCCGGCAGTTGCTGACAACCACATCCGCCGGCGCCGCGGCCCTCACCGTTCCGCCGCGGGTTTACGCCGCCGGAAGCGCCGCCGTTCCCGCGATTCTCGGCGGCCAGCCTGTCCGGACCGCGCCTTTCCCGCGCTGGCCGGTTTTCAGGGATTCCGACGAAAAGGCCGTCCTGCCCGTCCTCCGCAGCGGTGTCTGGTCGCGCGCCAAGGTAGTGGACGAGGCCGAGCGGCGCTTCGCCAGGCTCATGGGCGCGAAGCGCTGCCTGGCGACCTGCAACGGGACCAACGCCATCATCACCGCCGTTCGCGCCTCCGGCATCGGAGCCGGAGACGAGGTGATCACGACGCCGTACACCTTCGTGGCATCCGTCCTGCCCATCCTGCTGGCCAACGCCCTCCCTGTTTTCGTCGATATCGACCCGGAAACCTGGCAGATCGACCCGGCGAAGATCGAAGCCAGGATTACGAAGAACACCGTGGCCATCCTGCCCGTGCACATCATCGGCGGCGTCTGCGACATGGACCGCATCGGGGCCATCGCCAAGAAGCACAACCTCAAGATCATCGAGGACGCCTGCGAAGCCCACGGCGGCGAGTGGCGCAACCGAAAGGTCGGGACCATCGGCGACCTGGGCTGCTTTAGTTTCCAGAATGGCAAAGCCCTGACTTGCGGCGAAGGCGGCGCGGTCCTCGGAAACGACCCGAATCTCATGGATCGCTGCTACTCCTTCCACAATATGGGCCGCCCCTACGGCAGCATCGTCCCGGCCGGCGGAGAGGGCCATGTGATTCTCGGTACCAAGTGCCGTATGGCGGAGTATCAGGCCTCCATCCTGATGACCCAGATGGAGACCTTCGACGCCGAGTGCAAACGCCGTAGCGAAAACGCCGTGTACCTCACCTCGAAACTCAAACAGATACCCGGAATTGTGCCCCGCGCCGAGTACCCGCAGGTCACGCGGACCGCTTTTTACTATTACGGATTCCGTTACAAGAAGGAGCAGTTCGGCGGCCTCTCCCGCGACAAGTTCATCGCCGCGCTGGCCAAGGAAGGCATCCGCGCCAGCGACGGCCTGGGAGTCATCGAAGGCAAGCCCATCAACAAGGAAGGCTGCGTCGAGGACGCCATCCGGTCGAAAGCCTACCAGCGGATCTACCCCAAGGCCAAGCTGGCCAGTTACCACGCGGACAATCAGTGCCCGGAATCCGACCGCCTGGTGCCGGAGACCGTCGGCTTTCATCAGGGCATGCTGCTCGGCACCCGGCAGGACATGGACGACATCGAACGCGCGATCGCCAAAATTTACGAGAACCGGCAGAAACTGGTGTCGAGCATCTGACACTGAGATAGTTCCCGTCCGCGGCGCACTCTATACTAAATGCGTCCCATCCTCTGGGTGCTGGTGTGCGCCTTGCTGGCGCAGCCGCAGGACCCTGCCCATGATGCCTTGAGCAAGGCCTACGAGGCTCTGCGCCAGCTCCGTTACGAGGATTCCATCGCCGCCTTCGAGCAGGCCCTGGCGATCGCCCCCGGGCGCGCTGCCGTCCACAAGGACCTGGCGTACGCCTACCTCAAAATCGGTGAGAACGAGCTGGCGCGGGATCATTTCCGCGATGCCATGCGGCTGGCTCCGGGAGATTATCACGCGGCCCTCGAATACGCGTTCCTGTGCCACGAAACCCGGCAGCAGGCCGAGGCGCGCCGCATCTTCGACCGCCTCCGGCGCGAGGGCGATCCGCAGTCGCGGCAAACCGCCGAGCGGGCGTTTCAGAATATCGACCGGCCCCTGCGGGAGGGCATCGAGCGCTGGCGGCACGCCGATAACTTCAGCGGCCACTACGAGCTGGCCACGCTCGCCGAACGCCGCGATGAGCTGGACCTCGCCGCCGCGCACTACGAACGCGCCTGGCGCCTCATGCCGCAACGCCGCTACGTACTGGTGGACCTCGGGCGCGTGTGGCGCTCCCTCAACCGCACCCACGAGGCGGCCGCCGCCTTATTGGCCGCTTCCCGCGGGGGCGAACCGCGGGCCGCCGAGCGCGCCCGGGAGATGCTCCCCGCCCGCTACCCCTATGTGGCCGAGTTCCGCGCGGGCCTGGTGTTGGATCCCGCCAACACCGAGCTGCGGCGAGAGCTCGCTTACCTGCTGCTCAAGATGGGCCGGCAGGGAGAAGCGGAGACGGAATTCGCCGCCATCACCGAGCGCGACCCCTGCGACCTGCTTTCCGCCGCTCAGCTTGGATTTCTTCGGCTGGCGCGCGGCGACCGCCCCGGTGCCCTGCCTCTGCTCGAGCGGGTCCTGCGCGGCGGCGACCAGGAGCTCGCCAATCGCGTGCGCGCCGTGCTGCGCCTGCCGCAATCGGCCGCCGGACCCGTACGCGCCGAGGATGCCCGGGAGATGGCCGACCGCAGCATCCGTGCCGGCTACATGCGTGACGCCCTCAAGTACCTGCAACGTGCCCACGAAGCCGACCCGGCCGACTTTAACGTCATGCTGAAGCTGGGCTGGACTTACAACGTGCTGCGCAATGACAGCCTGGCCGCCCGCTGGTTCGCCCTGGCCCGCAAGAGCCCCGACGTGCGCATCGCCTCGCAGGCCCAACGCGCCTACGGCAATCTGCGGCCGGCGATTGCGCGTGTATCGGTTTCCGGCTGGGCCTTTCCCGTGTATTCCTCCCGTTGGCGCGACCTGTTTTCTTACGCCCAGGTGAAAGCCGAGGTGCGGGTGCCCGGTCCCGTGCGCCCCTACGCCAGCCTCAGGTTTGTGGGAGATGCCCGGCGCACCTTGGGTCCCGGCGACCCGCAATACCTTTCCGAGAGCGCCTTCATCGCGGCGCTCGGCCTCTCCACCGCCGCGTGGCACGGCCTGCGCGGTTGGGCCGAGGCGGGTTCCGCCATCGGCTATCTCACCGGACGCAAACTGCCGGACTACCGCGGCGGCCTCGCCTGGTTCCGTGGATTCGGACGGCCGCTCGGCTCCGAGCCCGGCTGGTTCGCGGAAACCTCGCTCGACGGCGTCTTTCTCAGCCGCTTCGGCGATGACATACTCGGGTACGCCCAGGGCCGTTACGGCTACACAACCTCCACAGGCGGGTTCCAGTTGCAACTCTTTTGCAACACGAACCTGACCCTCGATTCCGCCCGCGAGTATTGGGCCAACTTCGCCGAGGTAGGACCCGGGGCGCGGTTCCGCTGGGCATCCATGCCGCCGGCGCTGCACTTTAACCTGGGCGCGTTCCGGGGTGTGTACACGCGCAACGAGGGGAATCCGCGGCGGCCCAACTACTACGACTTCCGGGCGGGGTTCGGCTATGCTTTCCGCTATTAGCCTGGCGCTGGCGCTGCCCTACTTCAGCGTCCTGATGGAGGACGGCGGGGCGTGGCCTAGGGTGCTCTCGGCGATCGGGATGCAGGAGCGGCCGTCGGCCGCCGAGAGCCGCGTAGTCGTCCTCGGACCTAATGCCGCGGCCACGCCGTCCTGGCAGGCGCGCGTGGAGAGCGGCACGATTCTCGTGCTCCAGGGCGAATCGTCGCTCGCCGAGCAGTTCGGGTTTCGCAAGACCAAGGAATTCGTGCGGGCCGGCAGTCTCACGGACGTGCACAATCCGAAGCTGCCCGTCATATGGGAGCGGGCCCTGGAAATGCCCGTTTTCGCAATCCCGGCCGCGGCGCGGGTCTTCGCCCGCGAACGCTGGACCGGCGCGCCGTTGCTGGCCGGCTTCAGACACGGCGCGGGCGCCGTGCTCTGGGCCGCGCTGTCGCCCGGCGCGCGCGGGTATGAGCGTTTCCCTTATCTGTTGCATGCGCTCGTGGACCTCGGTCTCGAGGCTCCGTTCCGCTCGCGCCGTCTGTGGGTGTTTTTCGATTCCTCCTACCGCATGCGCGTGGACCTGGACTACTTCGCCCAACGCTGGCGGCGCGCCGGCATCGCCGCCCTCCACGTGGCGGGCTGGCATTTCTATGATCCCGATCCCGGGCGGGACCGCTACCTCCACGCGCTCATGGAAGCCTGCCGGCGCCAGGGCATTCAGGTCTACTGCTGGCTGGAACTGCCTCACGTGAGCGATGCCTTCTGGGAGCGGCACCCGGAATGGCGCGAGAAGACCGCGGCGGGCCAGGACGCGCATCTCGACTGGCGCCGCCTGATGAATCTGGCCGACCCGGATTGCGCCCGCGCCGCCGCCGCCGGCATCCGTGACCTGGTCGCCCGCTTCGACTGGGATGGCGTGAACCTCGCCGAGTTGTATTTCGAGTCGCTCGAGGGGATCGGGAATCCCTCGCGCTTCACCCCGTTCAACGAGCGCGTGCGCGCGGCATTCCGCGCGCAGCGCGGATTCGATCCGCTCGAGATTTTCAACACGCGCACTGACGAGACCTCCCGCCGCGCGTTTCTGGACTACCGGGCGGAACTGGCCTGGCGCATCCAGCAGGACTGGCTGCGCGAAATCGACGCAATCCGGCGCGAACGGCCGCATCTCGACCTGGTTCTCACCCACGTGGACGACCGTTTCGACTCCAACATGCGGGACGCCATCGGCGCCGATGCCGCTCGCCTCATGCCGCTGCTGGACCGCTACTCCTTTACCTTCTTGGTCGAAGATCCCGCCACGGTCTGGCACCTGGGGCCGGAGCGTTATGCCGAGATCGCCCGGCGCTATCGCGCCCTCACGCCGCGGCACGACCGCCTCGCCATCGATATCAACATCGCCGAGCGCTATCAGGACGTCTACCCCACCAAGCAGCAAACCGGCGTGGAGTTGCTCCAGTTGGTGCATGTCGCCGCTGGGGCCTTCCCCCGCGTCGCGTTGTACGGCGAGAATTCGATTCTGCAACCCGACTTAAGCCTGCTGCCCTCCGCCGCCGCTGCCGTCACGCGACTGGAGCAGGTGGCCGGGGGCCTGGCCGTGGATTCGCCCAACGGCGTGGGGTTGGCGTGGCAGGGTCCGGCGCTGGTGGACGGCCGTCCCTGGCCGCTGGCCGGCGGCGGAGTAGCCTGGTTGCCGAAAGGTCCCCACACCCTTCAGTCGCAGCCCCCAACCGGCGCGGCTTTCCTCCAGGATTTTAATGGCGAGGTTCTGGCGGCGCGCTATGCGGGGCGGAACATAGAAATTTCCTACCAGAGCGCAACCCGCGCCTTCGCCACCTTCGACCGGAAACCGGCCGCCGTGGAAATTGATGGCGCCGCCGCCGTACCGGAGTTCACGGCCAGGCAAACCATACGCCTCCCCAGGGGGCAGCATCTGGTGACAATCCGCACCGAGTGAGCTAGGATGGCGGATGACCATGGGGGATGCCGCCAGCGACCCGAATGTGCCGGAGATCCCCGAGAAGCTGTTCTATCGCATAGGCGAGGTGAGCGGCCTGCTCGGCGTGGAAACCCATGTCTTGCGCTATTGGGAAACCGAATTTCCCGGCCTCGCGCCCAAGAAATCAGGCGCCGGGCATCGTCTTTACCGCCGCAAGGACCTCGAGCTGCTGCTGCGCATCAAGGACCTCCTTTACACGAAGCGTTTCACGATTGAGGGAGCCAGGCAGGCTTTGCAGCAGGAGAGCCGCAAGCCGGCGCCCAAGGAGAAACCCGCGCAGCAGGACCTTTTCGCCACCGATCCGTTACCCGAAATCCGCAGGGAACTGGCGAAGATCTTAGAAATACTACAATAGTCAATTTACTTCGCCGACGATGACCGAGTAGATGCGGTCCAGGTCGTCCTGCGAGTGAAATTCGATCTCGATCCGCCCCTTGTTGTTTGCCTTCTCCACAATGCGAACCCGCGCCCCCAGGGCACGCTCCATCTCCGCGATGGCGGCCTTGACGTTGGGATCCTGCTGGACTTCATCGGCGTGCTTGGGTTGGCGGGATTCCATCATACGCTGGGTCAGCCGTTCCACCTGCCGCACCGAAAGCCCCTGGGCAACGGCTTTCTCGGCGACCTCCCGCTGCAAGTCGGTCGAGGGAAGCGAGAGCAGGCAGCGCGCATGCCCCGCGGAGAGGCGCCGCTCGGCGACCAACTCCTGGAGGTCCGACGGCAGTTGCAGCAGCCGCAGCAGGTTCGTGATCGTGGTGCGGTCTTTGCCCGTACGGCGGCCGACCTCGTCGTGGCTGAGCTTCAGTTCGCTGGCGAGGCGCGCAAACGCTTGCGCGGCCTCAATCGGGTTGAGGTCTTCGCGCTGGATGTTCTCAATCAGGGTGATTTCGAGCAGCCGGTCGTCGGCGAATTCCTGAATAATGGCCGGCACTCGCTCCAACCCGGCCAGCTTTGCCGCCCGCCAGCGCCGTTCACCGGCCACCAGTTGGTAACGGCCGTCTATGCGGCGAACCACCAGGGGTTGAATGATGCCGTTGGCGCGGATAGATTGCGCCAGTTCCTGAAGTTTTTCGGCGTGAAAAACGCGGCGGGGCTGCAACGGGTTCGGCTCAATCAGCTCGATCGCCACCTGCGCCACGGTTTCCGCCGCTTCTGCCGGAGCGGCGGGGGGCGTCACCGGCGCCGGGCGTGTGGGAATCAGGGCGCCCAGGCCTCTACCCAGCGCTCTGCGCGGGTTTTCGGGTGCTTTGTTCATGGTCCAGGAGTTCCTTCGCAAGTCGAATATAGGCTTCCGCTCCGCGCGACCGGGGGTCGTAAGTCAGAATCGGCTTGCCGAAGCTCGGCGCCTCGGCCAGGCGAACGCTGCGGGGAATCACGGTAGTGAAGACCTGATCGCCGAAAAATTCCTTGAGGTCCGCCGCCACCTGCCGGGTGAGGTTGGTGCGGTCGTCGAACATGGTGAGGAGGATTCCGGCGATCTCGAGCGGATGATTGAACGAGGTGCGAATGCGGTCCACCGTGTCCATCAGCTCGGAAATGCCCTCGAGCGCAAAGAACTCACACTGAATCGGCACCAGCACGGCATCGGCGGCCAGCAGGGCATTTACAGTGAGCAGATCAAGCGCGGGCGGACAGTCGATGAGGATGTAAGCATAGCGCTCCCGAAGGCCGTCGAGCCGTCCACGCAGACGTTGCTCCCGGCTTTCCAGGTCAACCAACTCCAGGTTGGCGCCTACCAGGTTCTTATCGGCAGGGATTAATTCGAGCCCTTCAAAATCTGTCGGGGCGATGGCGTCGGAAATGTCGGCGCCGCCAAGCAGCACGTGGTAAAGGCTGGGCTTCGTGGGGTCTTTGGTCACACCAAGACCGGTGGTCGCGTTGCCCTGCGGGTCGGAGTCAATGACGAGAACCCTGAGATCGTTCGCCGCAAGCGCGGCGGCTAGATTGACGGCGGTAGTGGTCTTGCCAACTCCGCCTTTTTGGTTGGCAATTGCGAGAATTCGACCCAAGCGCACATCATAGCAGGAATGTTTCACGTGAAACATAGGTTCGATGTTTCACGTGAAACATTCCCTACAAGCGCCTGCCCATCCAGAGGAATCTCGCTTCGCCCCAGGGAAGCCGGATTGGCTCCTGCCACTCTACGCCCCCCGCCCGGCCCACCTCTCCGCCCCCCAAGACCCCAATATGGGCCGCCATTCTGCTGAGAATGCCGGCCATGGGCTCCATCTTAACAGCCCGAGTCACGGCCCAATCGAACTCCTCCCTCACCGCCTCCGCCCGCACGGCCAAAACCCGCACATTCTTCATCCCTCGAGAGGCTTCCCGCAAGAACACCGCCTTCCGCTGGTGCGATTCAATCAACGTGACTGCGCATTCCGGCCGCACTACGGCGATAGGTAAGCCGGGGAATCCGGCTCCAGATCCTACATCCGCCACGCGCAGCACCCCCGCGGGCAAATGCGCCGCCAGGAATAGCGATTCCCCGTAGTGCCGCTCCACGGCCTCGCGCAGGTCTTCCACACGCGTCAGGTTGATGACCCGGTTCCAGCGCGTCAGAAGCCTGTAATGCGCCTCAAGCGCCTCGGCGTGTTCCGGCGGCAGGCCCCCGCACGCCTGCTCAAGGGCATCGGTGAACTCACTCATCGGGACATACTCAGGTACACGTCGAGAATGGCAATGGCAGCGGGCGTCACCCCGGGAATACGGGCCGCCTGCCCGAGGGTGACCGGCCGCACACGCTCGAGCTTTTCCCGAATTTCCCGCGAAATTCCCGGAATATCGCAGAATTCGAAGTCGCCCGGTATGCGCCGCCGCTCAGATGCAGCCAGCCGCTCAATATGCCGCTCCTGCTGCGCGATGTAGCCGCCGTACTTAATAGTGGTCTCGACGGTTTCGAGCACCCCCCGCACCGGCTCCTGCCCGAGAAACCGCCGCACCCAACCCCGGATCTCTTCGAGCGTCGCCTCGGGTCGCTTCAGCCAGGCTCCCAGACGGTTCTTTTTCAAAACCGACGTCAACCTCTCCATCTGGGCACGCTTCGCTTCGAACAGCCGTACACGCTCAGAAGATGCCAGACCAAGCCGCATGGCAACCGGCGTGAGCCGCTCATCCGCGTTGTCAACCCGCAGGTGCAGCCGGTGCTCCGCCCGCGAGGTGAACATGCGGTACGGCTCGTCGACGCCCTTGGTCACGAGGTCGTCGATCAGAATGCCGGTGTATGCCTCGCTGCGGCCCAGGACAACCTCCGGCAGACCGCCGAGCCTCGCGCCGGCGTTGATGCCCGCCATGAGTCCCTGGCAGGCCGCTTCTTCGTACCCCGAAGTTCCGTTGATCTGCCCTGCCAGGAAGAGCCCAGGGAGCGACTTCACTTCGAGAGCGTGGCTGAGTTGCTGCGGGTCGATAGCATCGTACTCGATGGCGTAGCCGGGGCGAATCATCTCAGCCCGCTCCAATCCGGGCACCGAGGCGATCATCGCCGCCTGCACATCCACGGGCATGCTTGTGGACATGCCGTTGACGTAAATCTCGTGGGTATCGGCCCCCTCGGGCTCCAGAAAAATCTGGTGACGCACCTTGTCCGGGAATTTGACGACCTTGTCCTCGAACGACGGGCAGTAGCGCGGTCCGATCCCTTCGATCTTGCCGCTGTAGAGCGGCGAGCGGTGGATGTTGTCACGTATTATTTGCCGGGTGGCATCGGTGGTGTAGCCGATGTGGCACAGGATCTGGGGGCGATCGATCTTCTCTGTCAGAAACGAGAACGGGGTCGGCTCGACGTCGCCGGGCTGTTCCTGGAAGCGGCTCCAGTCGATGGTGCGCCCGTCCAGCCGTGGCGGAGTTCCGGTCTTCAGGCGCTTCCAGCGGAGACCCAGTCCACGCAACTGATCGCCGAGCAGATCCGACGGCGGTTCTCCGTTTCGCCCACAACGATAGGTCATCTCGCCGACGTGCGCCAAGCCATTGAGGAAGGTCCCGGCAGTCACGATGACCGCCCGCGCCACCAGCCGGCGGCCGTCGCGCAGGTCCACGCCGGCTGCGCATCCGTGCTCGATGACCAGCGCGGCCACTTCCGCCTGCTTGATCATCAGGTTCGGCTCTCGTTCCAGCCATTCCCGCATCCGCGCCCGGTAGGTCTTTTTATCGGCCTGGGCGCGGGGTGAGCGAACCGCCGGGCCGCGGCTGGTATTCAGAAGACGGAACTGAATGCAGACGGCATCGGCCAACTCGCCCATGATGCCGCCCAAGGCATCGATCTCGCGCACGAGGTGGCCCTTGGCGATGCCGCCGATTGCGGGGTTGCAGGACATCTGGGCAATGAGGTCGAGGTTCATCGTGACCAGCGCCGTTTTCAAGCCCATCCGCGCGCATGCGCGGGCCGCCTCGCACCCGGCGTGGCCGGCGCCGACGACAACGGCGTCATACCGCTCCTGCATTGATATCATTGTATCGAAATGAAAATATTGATCATCGGAAGCGGCGGGCGCGAGCATGCGCTGGCCTGGCGGCTGGCGCAGAGCCCGTCGGTCGAACACGTCTACGCGGCACCCGGAAACCCCGGAATCGCGCGCATCGGCACCTGCGTACCGGGCAGCGACTATCTCGCTATCGCCGACTCGGTTGGCGCCGGCCTGACGGTGGTGGGGCCGGAAGCGCCGCTGGTGGCCGGCGTGGTAGACGCGTTTCGCGCCGCGGGGAAGCTGATTATCGGGCCGGACGCCGCGGTGGCGCGGCTGGAAGGCAGCAAGGTTTTTGCAAAGAACTTTTTCATGCAAAGAAACATTCCCACAGCCGCATACATGACCGTCTGCAACCCCGCCGAGGCCCGCGCGGCGCTCGACCGTTTCGGCTTCCCGGTGGTTCTGAAAGCCGATGGCCTGGCGGCGGGAAAAGGGGTGGTGGTGGCGCATGACCGAGCCGCGGCCGAGACCGCGCTGGCGGCGCTGAAGCCGCCGCTGGTCATCGAGGAATGTCTGACCGGCGAAGAGGTCAGTTTCATTGCGCTCTCGGACGGCGGCAACGTGCTGCCGCTCGAACCCACGCAGGATCACAAAGCCGTCTACGATCACGATACCGGCCCCAACACAGGCGGCATGGGAGCTTACTGCGACTCGCGCATTCTCACCGCCGGGCAGACCGCATTCATCCTCGACCGCGTAATTCGTCCGACGGTAGAAGCCACCGGCTTCACCGGGTTTCTCTACGCGGGCCTGATGATGACCGCCGATGGGCCCAAAGTGCTGGAGTTCAATGTCCGGTTGGGCGATCCCGAAACGCAGCCCTTGATGCACCGGATGAAGTCGGACTTTGCCGAGGTCCTGCTGGCCGCGGCGCGCGGCGAACTTCGAGGCGCGCGGCTGGAGTGGGAGCCCGGCCCCTCGCTGTGCGTGGTCGCGGCTTCGGCCGGATACCCCGGCGCCTACGAGCCCGGCAAGCCGATCGCGGGCATCGAAGACGCCGAAGCCTCGGGCGCGGTCGTGTTTCACGCCGGAACCCGCATGGGCGATGGCGGCGTGGAAACCGCGGGAGGCCGCGTGCTTGGGATCACAGCGGGGGGCGCCACGCTGCCCGAAGCGGCCGAGGCTGCGTACGCTGCCGTACACAAGATTCAATTTGCGGGCATGCACTACCGTACGGACATCGGCCGCAAGGGTTTTCCGCGCTGGGCCTCGTGAGCGCGCAGCAGGAGCAGATACGCCACCAAGATCACGGTACAATAAATACGGTTCGGGCACGTAGCTCAGATGGATAGAGCGGTCGCCTCCTAAGCGACAGGTCGGCAGTTCG